>NZ_FYEY01000001.1:3684075-4298088 GCF_900187385.1 Streptomyces sp. 2114.4 | reverse complement strand
GGACACCGTGCTCCTCCAGGAGGGCGGCGAGCGCCAGCGCCCGGGGCGTACGTGCCTTGAGGAGATAGACATCGGCGAGCGACGACAGAGCGGGCGAGGCAGCGAGGACCGGATCCGGGCCCTGCCCCTCGCCGCCCGGATCCAGCCATACGACCTGGTGCTCCGGGGTCAGCAGCTCGGTGACCGCGGCCAGCAGCGGATGTCCGGGATCCCCGGTGACCAGCCCGATCCTCACCGGCCACCACCGATCGAGGCCGCGGGCCGGCTGGGGCGGGGCACGGGCGGAGCGGTGAACGGGGGCGTCGCGGGGGCCGCACCCGGCCTCGCCACGGCACCCGGCTTCACCTCGGCAGGTCCCGGCGTCGCCGGCCCGGCCCCCTGCCCCGCCCTCCCATGACGGGCGAGGTCCAGGATCGCGGCGGACACCCGGGCGACCGCGTCCGGTACCTGACGGAAGCTCGGGAAGTCATTGATGTCCACGACCACCGGGCCGTCCGGCCCGAGCAGAATGTCGACCCCGTACAGATCGAGGCCGAACACCGTGCCGATCTCGGCGGTGATCCGGGCGATGTCGGGGGTGAGCGGTACCTGACGTTCGCGTACGGCATGCGCGGGATGCAGCGGAGAACACCGCTCGGTCGCGTACAGCTCACCCGCGACGCTGTACACCTTCAGATCCGTACCGGAGTTGGGCACATAGGGCTGGGCGATAAGCAGTCCCCCGCCCGGCGCGCCCACGTCCCCGGCGCCGGCCGTCTCCACGGGATCCAGCAGCCGGTCCGGCGTCGCCACCAGCCGCACGGCACGCCCGGAACTGCCGTCAGCGGGCTTCACCACGAGAGGGAACTCCACCTCGGGGATCTCCGCGAACTCCTCCGGGCGGGCCGCCGCATACGTCACCGGGACGGGCAGCCCGCTGCGGCGGGCGATCACCGCGGCCAGCGCCTTGTCCCGTACGCCGCGGATCGCCCGGACATCGTTCACCGTCGTCAGCCCGACGGAGGCGGCGGCTTCCAGCAGCGTCAGCCCCGGACCGCCGGAGACGGTCTTGAGGACCCAGGCGTCATGGCTGCCGGCCTCGATCGCCTCGGATATGGGGATGAGCGAGCGGCCGGGCCACACCACGTCCACCTGGTGTCCCCAGGAGCCGAGTTGGCGGATGACGTCCAACGGCATGCCGTCGTGGCGGTACTGCTCCTCCACCAGGAAGCAGAGTCTCATCGGGGCACCCTCATCATCGCCGCACGTCCGTCCACCGTCCGTCCGGCAGAACCATGACGTACCAGGATCCCATGCGGATTCCGGCAAGGACCGCGGACCCACGCACCCGGCTCCGGCCCGCATTCCGACGAGGCGGCACCACCTCGAACGCCAACCCGGCTCGTACGGCCCCCTCCTGGCCCGCTCCGCCCCGTAGCCCGCCCTCTCATCTCACCCGCCTGTCCGCTCCCCCTCGCCCGCCTGTCCACCCTCCCGCCTCCCCGCCCCGCCCCCCGCTACCGTGAGGCGACCACGACGGAGAGGACCGGCACGGACCGGTTCGGACCAGCGCGGACTGAACGCACCAGCACGATTCGGGAGCCCCAGTGACCACCAAAGCCGCGCCCTTCGACGACCTCGACCGCAAGATTGTTGCGGCGTTGATCGACAACGGCCGGGCGAGCTTTGCGGAGATCGGTGCGGCGATCGGGCTGTCGTCCACCGCGGTGAAGCGGCGGGTGGACCGGATGCGGGAGAACAACGTGATCACGGGGTTCACCGCTACCGTCCGGCCGGCCGCCCTGGGCTGGCTGACCGAGGCGTATGTCGAGGTGTACTGCGACGGCGCGGCGCCGCCCCGGCGGCTTGCGGAGGTGGTGCGCAACCATCCGGAGATCGCCGCGGCGATGACCGTGACCGGTGGCGCCGATGCGCTGCTGCACGTACGGGCCAAGGATGTCGAGCACTTCGAGGGGGTGCTCGAACGGATCAGGGCCGAGCCGTTCATCCGCAAGACGATCAGTTACATGGTGCTGTCCCACCTCCTGCCGGACAGCCCGGAGGCGGGCGCCAGCCAGTCCCCGGGCGGCTCCACGCCCTGACGGGGGGCGGGCGCGGGGCCGGGGCGCGGGGGCAGCGCGGGGCCGGCACGGGGGCGGACGCATACGGAGCAGGTACGCGCGCTAAGCGACGTGCGCATGAATCCGGCTTCCGCCCCCATGACCACGCAGGATTCCTGCGCTGATGAGCAGCATTTGTTTCTTGTGACCCGAATCCGTCGCTCCTTACCGTGGAAGTACTCGGGGTGACCCTCGGTGACGTCCGGTCGCCCCGCATTGCCACGCAGCGCCCCGCAAGCCCCGTAAGAAGCGAAGGGAACGTCCCGTGCCGAAGAGTCGTGTGTCGCGCCCCCGGCGCTATCTGGTCTGCGAGCCCAGACACTTCGATGTGCGTTACGCGATCAATCCGTGGATGAGTGCGGACATCCCGGTGGACACCGCCCTCGCGGGGCGCCAGTGGGAGGCGCTGATGAGCGCCTACCGCGACCACGGGCACACGGTGGAGACCGTGCCCCCGGTGGCCACGCTGCCCGACATGGTGTTCGCGGCGAATTCCGCGCTCGTCGTGGGCGGCCGGGTCTTCGGCTCGTCCTTCCATGCGCCGCAGCGGCGGCCGGAGTCCGTGGAGTACGAGACCTGGTTCAAGGCGGCCGGGTACGACGTCTACCGGCCCGAGTCGCCGTGCGAGGGCGAGGGCGATCTCATCCCGGCCGGACGCTACATCCTGGCGGGTACGGGCTTTCGCACCACGCCGGCCGCGCATCGCGAGGTCCAGGAGTTCTTCGGCGTACCGACCATCGGCCTGCAGCTGGTGGACCCGTACTTCTACCACCTGGACACCGCGCTGTTCGTCCTGGAGGAGACGGCGGAGACGGGCGAGGCGCATGTCGCCTACTACCCCGGGGCGTTCTCGACCGGCAGCCGTGAAGTGCTGCGCCGGCTCTTCCCCGATGCGGTGCTCGCCACCCGGGACGACGCCCTCGCCTTCGGCCTCAACTCCGTCTCCGACGGCCGCCATGTCTTCGTCGCCCCGCAGGCGACCGGCCTGATCGACCAGCTCAGCGCGCACGGTTATGTCCCCGTCCCCGTCGACCTCTCGGAGTTCCACAAGGCCGGCGGCGGCATCAAGTGCTGCACACAGGAGATTCGCTGATGACCGCTCCCACCCGTACCGCCCGCGTGCACGCTCCCCGTTCGTCCGCGGAGCTGATCCAGGCCGAGGGCCCGGTCCTCGCGCACAATTACCACCCGCTGCCCGTGGTGGTCGCGCGCGCCGAAGGGGTCTGGGTCGAGGACGTCGAGGGACGCCGCTACCTCGACATGCTGGCCGGCTACTCGGCGCTCAACTTCGGCCACCGCCACCCGGCCCTGATCGAGGCCGCGCACCGCCAGCTCGACCAACTCACCCTCACCTCCCGCGCGTTCCACAACGACCGGCTCGCCGGTTTCGCCGAAGGCCTCGCCGAGCTGACCGGGCAGGACATGGTCCTGCCGATGAACACCGGCGCCGAGGCGGTGGAGAGCGGCATCAAGGTCGCGCGCAAGTGGGCGTACGACGTCAAGGGCGTCCCGGCGGACCGGGCGACGATCGTGGTGGCCGGCGGCAACTTCCACGGCCGGACGACCACCATCGTCGGCTTCTCCGACGACGACACGGCCCGCGTCGGCTTCGGGCCCTTCGCCCCCGGCTTCCGCACCGTCCCCTACAACGATCTCGCCGCGCTCGAAGCGGCCGTGGACGAGACGACGGCCGCCGTGCTGATCGAGCCCATCCAGGGCGAGGCGGGCGTCGTGATCCCCGACGACGGCTATCTCACCGGCGTACGCGACCTGACCCGGCGGGCCGGGTGCCTGTTCATCGCCGACGAGATCCAGTCCGGGCTGGGCCGCACGGGCACCACGCTGGCCGTCGAGCACGAGTCCGTGGTGCCGGACGTACTGCTGCTCGGCAAGGCGCTGGGCGGCGGCATCGTCCCGGTCTCCGCGGTCGTCGCCCGCCGCGACGTGCTCGGTGTGCTGGGCCCCGGCCAGCACGGTTCGACCTTCGGCGGCAACCCCCTGTCGGCGGCGGTCGGTTCGGCCGTCGTCGAGCTGCTTGCCACCGGAGAGTTCCAGCGCCGCGCCGCCGAACTGGGCGACCGGCTGCGCAGCGGTCTGGCCGCGCTGACCGGCAAGGGCGTGACCGGCTTCCGCGCCCGCGGCCTGTGGGCCGGGGTCGACATCGACCCCGCGCTCGGCACCGGCCGGGAGATCAGCGAACGCCTGCTCAAGGAAGGCGTCCTGGTCAAGGACACCCATGGCTCGACGATCCGGCTGGCCCCGCCGCTGACCATCACCGGTGAGGAACTGGACGCCGCGCTGGGGAGCCTGGAGCGGGCGCTGGCCTGACCCCCGTCGGAAGGCCGACGCGGCCGCAGCTCGGGTGAGCTGCGGCCGCGTCGTGTCCGCGTGGTGCCCCGGAAGGAGCCGTGCCCTCCAGAGGGAGCCGCCGTCTCCTGGAACCGGAGGGAGCCGTCGTCCCCTTAGGCCGTCGTCCCCTTAGAAGGAGCCGTTGCGGTTGATCATCTCCAGGCAGGCCTTGTGCGAGCTGCCCTGGAAACGGACACAGAGCGTGCTGCCGCTCGGCTGCAGCCCCGGGACGGTGTGGCCGACGATCTGGCCACCGGACCGCCTCGCCTTGAAGGAGTAGCTGCTCCCGCCGTCCGTGGTGGTGAGGTAGACGGTCGCGGACTGCCGGCTCTTGGACGGGTTGGTCCAGGAGGCGGTGACAGTGCCGGGGTTGGGCGTCCCGTCCCTGCCGTCGGTCTTGATGCAGATCTGCGGCCCCGACCAGTCGTGGGTGCAGGAGGATGCGGCGGCGTGCGCGGCCGGGGTGGTGGCAACGGCGCTCAGCGCGATCGTTCCGGCGACGGTCAGCCCACGGAGCAGCTTCGAACGGGTCATGTGTGGGGGGAATCCTCTCCTCGATGTACCGGCAGAAGACACAACGGCCCCGCCACGAATGGGGCGTGGCAGGGACCGCGGTCGCATGGTTGATCTTAGTCGGATTCCTCGAACTCACGTGCCGTCAGAGGGGTTACCCACCGCGGCTGTGACGAGATCAGTACGGGTCGCGGCGCCGGGCCGGGCCGCCCTGACCCCGCCCTGACCCCGCCCTGACCCCAACCGGACAGCGCCGGCCGGGGACCGCTACCCCGGGCGGCTTCCGCCGGCTTCCGGTGGTCGCAGCGCCCACCCCACCCCTCCACGCTAACCACTCAACAGCAAGTGACCGGTTGACCCCTCGCGGCCTAACCCCTAAAGTTGATTTGAATGGTTATAGCGACGGGGTCGAAGCCGTCCTCGTCGCCGTCCGCCACCGCACATGCGCCCCGCGCACCTCTCCCAACCTCCCGGAGGCTCACGCCATGACCGCCATCGTTCTCGTCCACGGCCTGTGGGCCGACGGCTCCGCCTGGAGCGAGACCCTCACCGCACTGCGTGCACTGGGTCATGAGCCGGTCGCCGTCCAACTCCCCGTGGAATCAATGGAAGGCGACATCGCCGCCGTACGCCGGGTCCTGTCCACCGTCGACGGGCCGGTACTCCTGGTGGGCTGGTCCTACGGCGGTGCTGTGATCACCAACGCGGCCCTTGGCCAGGACCACGTCAAGGCCCTGGCCTATATCGCCGCTTTCGCCCCCGACCAGGGCGAGTCGGTCAGGGACATCGTGCAGCGCCACCCCGGCAGCGCGCTCCCCGAGCACCTCAGGGTCACCGACGACGGGTACTCGTACATCGACCGGCCGGCATACGGGGAGGTCGTGGCCGCCGACGCCCCCGCCGAACGCACCACGCTCGCCGCGGCCGTACAGAAGTTCCCGCGTCTGGGCATCGACGCCGCCCCGTCCGGCACCCCGGCCTGGCGCGAGAAGCCCTCGCACTACCTGGTCGCCACGCAGGACCGCGCACTGCCCGCCGCCACCCAGCGCGAACTGGCCGACCGCATGGGCGCGCAGACCACCGAATGGGACACCGGCCACGGCCCCATGTACGCCCACCCCCAGGACCTGGCCGACTACCTGCACACCCTCGCCAAGGGCCTGTGACACGCCCCGGCCCGTGACACGCCCCGCCCCGCGACACGCCCCGTCCCGTTCCGTGAAACGGTCAACAGGGAGCCGCGCCCTCCCGCACACACGGCACACCCTCCGGCCCCCGCACGGGACGGCCGGCGGCAGCCCCTCGCCGAACGGCGCTCAGGCCTCGCGCGCCTTCGCGTAGTGACGGGAAGCCTTCGCGCGGTTGCCGCAGGCCGCCATCGAGCACCAGCGGCGGGTACCGTTCCGCGAGGTGTCGAAGAAGTGCAGGATGCATGCCTCGTGCGCGCAGCCGCGGATCCGGTCCGGGGCAGTGCGCAGCAGATCCAGGTAGTCACGGGCCGCCATCCAGGCCGCACCCCAGGAAGGATTCTCGAACTCCGCCACCTCGCCGGGGCCCTCGGGAGTCAGGGTGGCGCGGATCCGGCCATGGTCGAGTACGGCGTTGACACCCTCGATACCGGCCGTGCCGCCGGGGGCGCCGACGGCGGCGGCGAGGGCCTCGCGGGCGGACAGGACATGCTCCAGTGCGGCGGCGTCCGCGGGAAAGCGGCGGTCGAGACCGTTGCTCGCGAGCCAGATGTGCAGCCCTTCGGGGCCGGTGAGCAGATCCTGGCGTACGCCGTCGGCCATCCAGCGGGTGTTCAGCAGATCCAGCGAGACGGGCTCACCGGTCAGGGGACGGGGGTCGAGTGCGGTCATCCCTGCCTCCTTCTGACGTCCGTGTCCCCGTGGGGCTAACCACTCAAGAGTACGTAATAGGTTGCCTGCCACCTCACTAACCATTAACGTTAATTTTACCAGTTAGATCGGCGGATCGATCGATCCGCCGGAGAGGGGTCTGCCATGACGGCGACCAGCACACTCCGGCCCGGCCACGTCGGCCTGAACGTCACCGACCTCAAGCGCTCACTCGCCTTCTACGGGGAGGTGCTCGGATTCGACGTGCTCGGCGAGGGCCACGATGACGGCCGGCGCTTCGCCTTCCTGGGGCAGCACGGACAACTCACGCTCACGCTGTGGCAGCAGGCGGACGGCGCCTACGCCCCGGGCCTGGCCGGGCTGCACCACCTGGCGTGGGAGGCCGGGACGGTCGACGAGGTGAAGGCGTTCGAGGCCCGGCTCCGCGAGCGGGGCCTCGACTTCGCGTACGACGGCTTCGTCGCCCACGGCGAGGGCACCCCCTCCGGCGGGATCTTCTTCCACGATCCGGACGGCACGCGGCTGGAAATCTGCGTACCCTCCGGCGCGGAAGGCGCGCCCACCCCGGTGGCGGCTGCACCGGCCTGCGGATTCTTCTGAGGAGCTGAGGACCGTGGATGATCCGTACCACGAGGGCTCGCGCGCCGTGCAGGACCGGCTCGGCGTACGCGCCGTGGCCGATCACATCGGCCGCTCCATCGGGCCGGGCATCCGCGAGGTGGCCGCGGCCTTCCTCGGACTGCAGCCGATGCTGGTGATCGGTGCGGCGGACGAGGCCGGCCGGATGTGGAGCTCGCTGCTCACCGGCACCCCCGGATTCGTGCGGGCCACGGGCCCCCGATCGATCGCGGTCACGGGCGGCCCCCCGGCGGGCGACCCGCTCACCGCGGCCCTCGCGACCGAGGGAACCGACGTCGGCACGATCGCCCTCGACCCCCGCACCCGCCGGCGTATGCGCCTCAACGGCACGGCCGCGCCGACGGCCCGCGGGTTCGTGGTGGCTGCCGAGCAGGTTTTCGCCAACTGCCCGAAGCACCTGCAGCGGCGGACGCTCCTGGCACCGGTCCCCGCCCAAGCCGGTGCCGTGCGGCGGGGCCGGGAACTCACCCCCGATCAGCAGCGCTTCGTCCGCGCCGCCGACACCTTCTTCATCGCCACCGCGGCCGCCGACGGCACCGACGCCAGCCACCGCGGCGGCAACCCCGGATTCGTCCGGGTGACCTCGCCGAACGAACTCTGCTGGCAGGACTACCCGGGCAACGCGATGTTCCTGACCCTGGGCAATCTCGAAGGCGATCCCCGCGCCGGCCTGCTGTTCGTCGACTGGAGCACCGGCGGCACGCTCCAGCTCACCGGCACCGCGACCACCGTATTCGGCGCGGCCGGCCGCACCCTGCGCTTCACGGTGACCGAAACCGTGGAGACCCCGCACGCCAGCCCGCTGCGCTGGTCCACACCCGAGTACTCGCCCGCCAACCCACCCGTGCGGGACAGCGTATGAACCTCCCGGGTGCCGCCTCACCCCGCGCCCCGGGTTCACCCCCACAGCCAAGAGAAGGAGCCCGCCATGGCGCCACGCCCACCGTTCCCGCCGTTCGACGAGCCGAGCGCGCTGCAGAAGGTCCAGGCGGCCGAGGACGCCTGGAACACCCGCGATCCGGAGCGCGTCGCCCTCGCCTACACCGAGGACTCCATCTGGCGGAACCGGGACACCTTCCTCACCGGCCGCGACGAGATCATCGCGTTCCTGCACCAGAAGTGGGCCCGCGAACTGGACTACGCCCTGCGCAAGGAGCTCTGGTCCTACAGCGGCAACCGCATCGCGGTGCGCTTCCAGTACGAGTCCCATGACGCGGCCGGCCAGTGGTGGCGCAGCTACGGCAACGAGCTGTGGGAGTTCGACGAGGAAGGCCTGATGCGTCGCCGGGAGGCCGGCATCCACGACGTCGCGATCACCGGCGACGAACGCCGCATCTTCGGCCCCCGCCCGGAGGAGGAGAAGGGGCGGCCTCTTCCCTTCCGCTGATCAGCGGGAGACTCCCCGGCCTCACCCGCCCGTCAGCGCCTCCCCCAGGACGGCCACGCCCTCCGTGATCTCGCCCGGTGTACGGGCGGCATAGCCGAGGACCAGGCCCGGAGCGGCGGGGAGCCGGCGGTGCCAGGACAGCGGCTGGACCTTGACGCCCCGGGCGAGGGCCGCCGCAGCCAGGTCCGTATCGGAGCCGCGGCAGACGCCCGGCGCCAAGGTGATCGTCAGATGCAGGCCGGCCGCCGCGCCGTGCACGGTCGCCCCCGGCAGCTGGGTCCGGATCGCCGCGATCATGGCGTCCCGGCGCTGCCGGTGGCGCCGGCGCAGCAGTCGCAACCTGCGTTCCAGCTCGCCCGATTCCATCAGCCGGGCCAGTACCAGCTGCGGCAGTGCCGCATTGCCGAGGTCCGCGAACCGTTTGGCGTCGACCAGCGCGGTGCGGTACCGCGGCGGCGCCAGCACCCAGCCCACCCGCAGGGCGGGCGCGAGCAGCTTGGAGATGCTGCCGGCGTAGCAGACCTGATCGGCGAGGAGTGAGCGCAGCGCGGGGGCCGGCACACGGTCGTAGCGGTGCTCGGCGTCGTAGTCGTCCTCGACGATCAGGCCGCCGTCGGCCGCCCAGCGCATCAGCTCGCGGCGCCGACCGCCGTCGAGCACCACCCCGGTCGGGAACTGGTGCGCCGGCGTGAGCAGGACGGCCCGCGCACCGCTCGCCCGCAGCGCGTCGACCCGTATCCCGAACTCGTCGACCGGCACCGGCGGCGTCGCCTGCCGCCAGTGGCGCAGATGCTGTTGCGCCCCGAGGGACCCGGGGTCCTCCACCGCGATCTCCCGGATTCCGTCACGGTGCAGCACCTGGGCGATCAGGCCGAGGGCCTGCGCGGTACCGGAAACGATCAGCACGTCGTCCGGGTCCGCCCTGATCCCGCGGTTACGGGCCAGCCAGTTGGCGACGGCCACCCGTAGTGCGGGCGTGCCGCGGGGGTCCCCGTAGCCGAGTTCGGCGGACGCAAGACCGGCGAGCACCGCGCGTTCGGCGCGGAGCCAGGACGTGCGGGGGAAGGCGGACAGGTCGGGTACACCGGGCGAGAGATCGATCCGCGCGGGCGCGGAGCGCAGCTCGTCGAAGACCTCCGGGCCGGGCGGAGCGGCGAACGGCGTGACGGCCCGGTCCCGGTGCACGGAGGGTGCCGCTCCCGTGACACGCACCGGGGAGCTCGCCGCGGTCCCCGCCGTGGCCGTCACGGGCGCGGCGACGACCACGGTCCCGCCCCTCCTCCGCCCGGCAAGCTGTCCGTCCTCGGTCAGCCGCTGATACGCCTCGGTGATCACACCCCGCGACACCCGCAGCTCAGCGGCGAGTACCCGGGTGGCGGGCAGTCTGCTCCCGACCGGCAGCCGGCCGTCCGCGATCGCGCGCCGCAACTCCCTGGCGAGCCAGTCCGACCGCCGGCCCGCGGGCGCTTCCGCGATGTTCAGCTGCAGGAAGTCGGAGGAGCCCGAGGACCGCGAGGAGCCCGAGGGGGCCGAAGAAACCGGAGGAGTCGGCGGGCCAGGGGGAGCCGGAGGAGTTATGGACCTGTCAGCGGGCCGTTCTTTGGACCTGTGCACCGGGCCATTGTCCCGGCACGGTGAAGCCATGAACAGGAAAACGGCGTACGTCCACGGCTACTTGCCCCGCGAAGCCCGGCGCCTCTGCGACCAGGCGGACACTCTGGCCCCCTTGCTGCACGCCGGAACGGCGTACCCCGCCGGCAGCCGGGTCCTGGAGGTCGGCTGCGGGGTGGGTGCGCAGACCGTACATCTGGCCAGGAACAGTCCGCGGGCGCGCCTCGTCGCGGTTGACCGTTCCGAGGAGTCGCTGGCCCAGGCCCGCGCCTACCTGAGGGAGCAAGAGCCCGACGCCGACGTGACGTGGCGGGCCGCCGACCTGCTGCATCTCCCCTTCAAAGAGGCCGAGTTCGACCACGTCTTCGCCTGCTTCGTGCTGGAGCACCTGTGGGAGCCCGACAAGGCGCTGGCCGCGCTGCGCCGGCTCCTGCGCCCCGGCGGGACATTCACCGTGATCGAGGGCGACCACGGCTCGGTGGTCTTCCATCCGGACAGCCTGCACGCCCATGAGGTGATCGGCCATCAGGTACGCCTGCAGGCCGCGGCCGGCGGAAACGCACTGCTGGGACGGGAGTTGCAGCCACTGCTCAGCGGCGCCGGATTCGAGAACGTGGTCATCCGTCCGCGTACGGTCTACGCCGACCGGACCCGGCCCGCCCTGGTGGACGGATTCACCCGGAACACCTTCATCGCCATGATCGAAGCGGTCCGGAACGATGCCCTGGGCATCGGCCTGACCACCACCGCCGACTGGGACCGGGGGATCACCGATCTGCGACGGGCCGCCGAAGACGACGGGACCTTCCACTACACCTTTTTCAAGGCCGTGGCCGTCAATCCGATGTCGTAGGGGTCGTAGGGACGGATTCTTCGTGGCACGGACCGGGCGCGATCGTGCGCACCGGCCCCGCACCCACGCGCTCGACCACCGCGCCGAACCGTCCGACATCCTCGCCGCCCTCGGCGCATTGCCCCCGGCGCGCTGAATTCCGCCCTTCCTTTGCAGATGTCTTAACGGGAAATTGACTGCCGTGGCGCGTTGCGCCAACTCGCCGACAACCCCCCATAGGCCACCGCCTGCCGGAGCGCTATGGTCGGCTTTCCAGGAACGTAACGGGGGAGGGCAGCCGCGGATGGCACAGGACGATGCCGTGATCGGCTGTACGGGAGTGCTGCTGATCGGCACGCGCGGGGCTGCCGGTCCCGGTGAGGTCCTGGTACGGATCAGAGGCGGTAGCGAGGCCTTTCTCGCCTGGTCCGCCGAGCCCCTTCCGGTAGGGGCGACCGTGCTCGTGATCGAGTCGCGTGGCAGTCGTCAGGTCGACGTCATGGAGTGGGCCGATCCGTTGGACGCGTTGTCCGGCAATGCCGGCGACGCCGGTTGAGGAGAATGAGGATGTTCGGTTACCGCGTTCCTGCCCCCGATCAAGCCATGCTGATCTCGGGAGGCAGGCGTGGACAGGGGGGCGCGCCATTCCGAGTGGTGACCGGGCACGGAAAGTTCGTGCTGCCGGTTTTCCGCAAGGTCCGCTTTCTGACGCTGGCGATGTGTGAGGCGGAGGTCGCCGAGACCTGTGTGACCCGGCAGGGCATCGCGCTGACGGTACGCGCCGTCATCGCGTTCAAGGTCGGCAACGACACCGAGAGCGTGGTCAACGCCGGTCAGCGGTTCCTGTCCGACCAGGACCAGATGTCGGTACTGACCGGCCGGATCTTCGCCGGCCATCTGCGCTCCATCATCGGTTCGATGACGGTCGAGGAGATCGTCACCGAGCGGCAGAAGCTGGCCACCGAGGTCCTGGAGACGTCCAAGACCGAGATGGCGAAGATCGGTCTGATCGTCGACTCGTTGCAGATCCAGTCGATCGACGACGGCGACACCGGCTATATCGAGGCGATGTCCGCCCCGCACAAGGCGGCCATCCAGCGGCAGGCGCAGATCGCCCAGGCCCAGGCCACCCAGGCTTCGGTCGAGGCGCAGCAGGAGGCCGCGCGTAATCAGGCCGAATACTCCCGGCAGACCGCCGTGGTCCAGGCCGAGTACTCCGCCGAGGTGGACCGCGCCCAGGCCCGCGCCGCGCAGGCCGGTCCGCTCGCGCAGGCCCATGCACAGCAAGAAGTCCTCGCCGCACAGACCGAACTCGCCGAGCGCGCGGCGCAGCTGCGTCAGCAGGAGCTGGTGGCCGAGGTCGTCAAGCCCGCCGAGGCGGAGGCCGAGCGCATCCGGCTGCTGGCCATGGCCGAGGCGGAGCGGATGAAGATCCAGGCCGAGGCCGCCGCGTCGCACGACCGGGTGGCCCTGGACCGGATGCTGATCGACCAGCTCCCGCAGATCGTCAAGGAGGCCTCCGCGGGCCTGGCCAACGCCAATGTCAATGTCCTCAACGGCACCGACGGCCTGGGCGAGATCGCCGCGGGCCTGGTCGGCCAGGGCCTGACCATCCTCGACTCGGTCCGCCGCAACCTCGGCACCCCCGAGGGCCAGGACGGTAAGACCGACAAGAACGGCGGCACCGCCGCACAGCAGGGCCACAACGGCCGGGTCGAAATCGAGTAGAGCCCGGACAGGGAACGCGTAGAGCCCGCGCAGGGAGCGAGTAGCGGCTGCGCGCGAGGTGGGACTCGGGGCCCAGGGGACAACCTCTGGGCCCCGGCCCACTCACCTCCCCGGCCCACTCACCTCCCCGCCCCGCTCACACCCCCGCCCTCGCGGCCGGTCTTCCGCTGCGTGCTTGTGACGGGCGTGGGCCACCAGATGGTTGAGCACGGCGACGGTGGTGGCGATGTCGGCGTCGTCGAAGCCGGCGAGCGCGTCGTGCAGACCGGCCTGGCTGGTGTGCTGGAGGCGGCCCAGGACGGCCTTGCCGTGGGGCGTGATCGCCACCTGCCGGGCGCGGCGGTCAAGGGAGTCCGGGGTCCGTTCGACCAGGTCCTGGGACTCCAACTGGCTGATCTGGCGGGTGACATGAGGCGGCTCGACCATCAGCAGTGCGGCCAGATCGCCGACCCGGCTGACCCCGCCGCTGTCCTCCAGGGCCATCAGCAGCCACAGGTCGGAGCGCGCCGCCGTGACTCCCGCCTCGGCCGCCTGGCGTTCGTGTGCCCGGGAACGGGTGAGCAGGTAGGACAGCGTGGCCAGCACTCTTTGCAGTGCGGCGATGGGGTCCTGGTCTCTTCCGGGGTCCGGCATGCAGGCACTTTAGCTGCCCTTGGGGTGCCCGGATCCGCCCTGTGGCAGGTCGCTCCGGGCGCGCGCGTCCGCTCGGATTGAGCCAACCTCGGGGGCGCCTTGATCACCCCTTCCCTCCCCCGTTCGCGGTGAGTTAACGTGTGAACAACTTACTTGCTTAAGTTAGGTAACTAGAGGTGACCCAGCCCTCGGTGACCGTGATCCCCGCTGGTCACGGTGGCTGCCGAGGTGGTCACCGAGTTTGCAGAGCCCGTCAAGGAAAAGCGCTACCCGCACCGTTCGCCACGGCAGTGCCGTGTCCCGATCGTGGAAGGACCAGCCGCATGACGACTGCAGAACGCACCGAGGCGGAGCACGACACCGGCCCGGGTGCAGGCCTCGCCCCCCTTGCCGTCCCGGCCGCGCGGGCCGAAGGCTGCCCCTTCGATCCCGCGCCCGGCGTCGAACGGGCCCGCCGGGAGGAACCGGTCACCCGGGCCACGCTCTGGGACGGCTCCACCTGTTGGCTGGTGACCCGGCATCAGGACGTACGGGCGGTGCTGGGCGACCCGCGGTTCAGCGCCGACGCGACCCGGCCCGGCTTCCCCTTCCTCACCGCGGGCGGCCGGGAACTCGCCGCCGTCAAACCGACCTTCATCCGCCAGGACGACCCCGAGCACGCACGGCTGCGCCGGATGCTCACCGCCGAGTTCATGGTGAAGAAGGTGGGGGCGATGCGCCCCGAGGTGCAGCGCCTCGCCGATGACCTGCTCGACCGGATGACCGCGGGGCGCAACTCGGCGGATCTGGTGGCCGAATTCGCGCTGCCGCTGCCGTCCCTGGTGATCTGCCTGCTGCTCGGCGTCCCGTATGACGACCACGAGTTCTTCCAGGAACGCAGCCGCCTGCTGCTCAGCCTCCGGTCGACGGCCGAGGAGGTGCGTGCCGCACAGGAGGACCTGCGGCACTATCTGACCCGGCTCGCCGAGTCCAAGCGACGCGAGCCGGACGACGGCATCGTCAGCCGGCTGGTCGCCCGCGGCGAGCTCGACGACGAGGAAGTCTCCTCCATGGGGCGGCTGTTGCTGATCGCGGGCCATGAGACCACCGCCAACATGACCGCACTGTCCACCCTCGCCCTGCTGCGCAACCCCGGCCAGCTGAAGCGGCTGCGCGCGGACCCCTCGCTGATCAAGGGGGCCGTCGAGGAGCTGCTGCGCTATCTGACGATCGTCCACAACGGTCTCCCGCGGGTCGCCACCGAGGACGTCACGCTCGGCGGCCGCACCATCCGGGCCGGCGAGGGCGTGCTGTGCACCCTCAACTCCGCCAACCGTGACGACGACGTCTTCCCGGGGGGCGACGCACTCGACGTCGGACGCGATGCCCGGCGTCATATCGCCTTCGGCTTCGGCGTCCACCAGTGCCTGGGCCAGCCGCTCGCCCGGGTGGAACTGCAGATCGCCGTCGAAACGCTGCTGCGCCGCCTGCCGGACCTGCGGCTCGCCGTCCCCTTCGAGGACATCCGGTTCCGTCACGACATGGGGATCTACGGGGTCCACGCCCTGCCGGTCGCGTGGTGAGCCCGGCCCGCCCCTCTCGTCCGGCCCGCTCCTCTCGTCCGGCCCGTCCATCTCGTTCGTCTCGTCCATCCCGTCCAGCCCGTCCGCCCGCGGCCCTCAGCAGCCCGGCGGCCCATCGTGGGGAGAACCATGCGCGTACACATTGACCAGGAGAAGTGCTGCGGCGCCGGAAGCTGTGTGCTGTCCGCGCCGGAGGTGTTCGACCAGCGCGAGGAGGACGGCATCGTCGTCCTCCTCGATGCCGAACCGCCGGCCGGGCTCCACGACGCCGTCCATGAGGCGGTGGCCATCTGCCCGGCCGCGGCGATCTCGGTCGAGCAGGCGGACCGGGCGGGGCGGGTCTAGACGACAGACCTGCTGCGGGGCCCCCGGACCGGCATCCTGCGCGCCGCCCGGCGGGCCTTCGCCCTGCGTCCGTACGCCGAGGTCACGCTGCGCGGTATCGCGGCCGACGCGGGGGTGAGCGCCTCACTGATCGTCAAGCGGTTCGGCAGCAAGGAGCAGCTCTTCGCCGCCGTGGCCGACTTCGGCCCGGCGGCCGACGCGCTGTTCGGCGCACCGCTCCCGGAACTCGGCCGGCACATGGTGCACACCGTCGTCGGCCAACGCCGCGCCCAGGCACGAGCCGGCCTACGGCTGGGGCACCAAACCGTCCTCGACCAGCCCGGCCAGCACCGCCTCGCCCAGCGCCTGCACCGCGGACTGCGGCCGCACCATCACCGTGAACTCCTTGATCCGGCCCGCCTCGTCGAACTGCAGCAGATCGATGCCGTGGATCTGCTTGCCGTTCACGGTGGCCCGGAAGACCAGGACCGTCGAGTCAGCGGAGCCGCCGTCCGGCCCCGCCGCCGTCTGGGCGCTGCCGTCGAGCTCGCCGACGTAACGGAAGTCCTGGAACGTACGCAGCAGCACCCCGAAGAGCCCGAGCACCATCGGCCGCCCCTCGAAGGGCGTGAACTTCACCGGGCTGTACAGGCGCACGTCCTCGGTGAACAGCTCCTCCACCCCGTCGAGATCCGCTGCCTCCACCGCCGCCTTGAAGCGGTTCGCCGTCGTCCCCATCGCTCGTCCTCCTCGCCCCGGCCGGGCACACGACCCGGCCGCCCCGGTGCCTCATAGTCGCGACTATGATTAGTCATATTCTTGAGTATGGGAAGGGGTAGCGGCCCGACATGGCTCTCAAGCACGCGGTGCTGGCGGCACTGCTGGACGGCGAGTACAGCGGCTACCAACTGGCCAAGGCCTTCGATGCCGGCGTCGCCAACTTCTGGCACGCGCTGCCGCAGCAGCTCTATACGGAGCTGGCCAAGCTGGAGGCGCAGGGCCTGATCGCCGGCCGCCAGGTGGTCCAGGAGACCCGGCCCAACAAACGGCTCTTCCACGTCACCGACGAGGGCCTGGCCGAGCTGGAGCGGTTTGCCGCGGCCGCGTCCAAACCGTCGTTCATCCGTGACGATCTGCTGGTCAAGGTGCAGGCCGTGGACCGGATCGACGCCGCGCCGGTGATCGAGCAGCTGGCGGAGCGGGCCCGGCTCGCCGCCGCCAAGGCCGAGATCTTCGACCAGCTGCTGACCCGGCTGCGCGGTGGCAGGGACGAGGCGGAATTCCTGGCCGGCGGCGACCGGATCGGCCCGTATCTGACCTGCCTGCGCGGCCTGGGCTTCGAACGGGAGACCCACGCGTGGTGCGAGCGGATCGCCGGCGTACTGCGGGAGCGGAGCGAGGCACGGCCGCGCCCGTAGGAAACCGTTCCCCAGAACTCCTTCGTGTGACTACGGACATCAGCCGGCGCGCACCCGGGAAACAGACATTCCACAAGAAAAGGAATGGAAGGACATATCCCTATGCGTCTTCGCCACACCGTCGCCACCGCCGTCGGCGCCCTCGCGCTCGCCCTGGCGCTGCCCACCGCCTCGGCCGGCGCGGCCACCGGCCCCTTCACCTACGTGCACACCGACTCGACCGGCACCCCGCACGTGGGCCTGCTCGCCGACCCGCCCAGCCGGGCGTGCCTCGCCCTCCCCGAGGTGACCGACCCCACCGTCCAGCCCGCCCACACCCCGAAGAACTACACCTCGTCCGTCGCCACGGTCTTCACGGGCTCCGACTGCACCGGCGACCACTTCAGCCTCCGGCCGAACGGCGGTCACGCCTCCGAGCAGCTGAAGGTCCGTTCGGTGGTCTTCTCCTGATCTGACGCCACCGCCTGATCCGGCGCCACCGCCTGATCCGGCACCACCGCCTGATCCGGCACCACCGCCTGATCCGGCGCCACCGCCCGATCTGACGTCACCACCTGATCCGACGCCAGCATCCGGAGCGCTTCGGCCGTCCGCGACCCCGGTTCGGCGTGGTAGGTGATCACCTGCTGGTCGGGGTCGGCGGGCAGGGTCAGGGTCTCGTACGCCAGGGTCAGCCGGCCGGCCCGCGGATGGCACAGGACCTTGCTGCCGAACCCCTTGTCCTGCACGTCGTGGGCGGCCCACAACTGCCGGAATTCCGCGCTCCCGAGCGAGAGCCGGCCGATCAGCGAGGCCATCTCGGGGTCGTCCGGATAACGGCCGGCATCGCGCCGCAGAAAGCCGACCACAGCGGCGGCCTTGGCGTCCCAGTCCTCGTAGAGCTCGCGTGCGGCCGGATCCAGGAACACCTGCCAGGCCAGGTTGCGGCGCTCGGGCGGCAGCGCGGCGAAGTCGCCGAGCAGGGCGCAGGCGAGCCGGTTCCAGCCGATGATGTCCAGCCGCCGGCCGATGACGTAGGCGGGGACGCGCTCCATCGTGTCGATCAGCTGCTGCAGCGCGGGGCGCACCCGTTGCGCACGGGCGGCCGGGCGGATGCGGCGGGAGACCGGGCGGGCGAGATGGGTGAGGTGATCGCGCTCGGCGGCGGTCAGCCGCAGGGCGGTGGCGATGGCGTCCAGTACGGCGGACGAGACATTGCGGCCACGGCCCTGTTCGAGGCGGATGTAGTACGCCACACTCACCCCGGCGAGCTGCGCCAGCTCCTCCCGGCGCAGCCCCGGCACCCGGCGCCGCCCGCCGTACTCCGGCAGCCCGACGTCCTGCGGCCGCAGCCGGGCACGCCGGGAACGCAGGAACTCACCCAATTCCGTTCGCGGGTCCATGACCGCTGTCGGCGGCCGCGGACCGGACCGGAGGGGGGTTCCGTCAGTACTAGGCACGGCATGCATACGTTCAAGAGTGCACTGGTTACGGCAAACGGAACGCCGCATTCTCGGTGGCATGACCCACACCTCCGTCTTCGCGTACGCCGCACCCGCCCCGAAAGCACCGCTGGAGCGGATCACCATTCCGCGCCGCGAGCTGGGTGCCCACGACATCCTGATCGACATCAAGTACGCCGGTATCTGCCACTCCGACATCCACACCGTGCGCGCCGAATGGGGCGACGGCGGAGCCTTCCCGATCGTCCCCGGCCATGAGATCGCCGGTGTGGTCGCCGAGGTCGGCGCCGAGGTCACCCGTTACCAGGCGGGCGACCGGGTCGGCGTCGGCTGCTTCGTCGACTCCTGCCGGGAGTGCGAGAACTGCCGGGCCGGCCTGCAGCAGTACTGCACCGGTGAGCTCGGCAACGTCGGCACGTACAACGCGACCGGCCGGGACGGCGAGACCACCCACGGCGGCTACTCCACCCACCTCGTCGTCGACGAGAACTACGCCCTGCGCATCCCGGAGAGCATCCCGCTGAACGCCGCGGCGCCGCTGCTGTGCGCCGGCATCACCCTCTACTCGCCGCTCGCCCACTGGCAGGCCGGACCCGGCAAGAAGGTCGCCATCGTCGGCCTGGGCGGCCTCGGCCACATGGGCGTGAAGATCGCGCACGCGATGGGCGCCGAGGTCACCGTGCTGAGCCAGTCGCTGCGCAAGAAGGACGACGGCCTGCGGCTGGGCGCCGACCACTACCACGCGACCTCCGACCCGGCCACGTTCGAGGAGCTGGCCGGCACCTTCGACCTCATCGTCAACACCGTCTCCGCCAACCTGGACCTGAACGCCTACCTCGGACTGCTGCGCACCGACGGCACCCTGGTCCAGCTCGGCGCCCCCGAAAACCCGCTGCCCGTCGCGCCGTTCGCCCTGCTCACGCGGCGCCGCTCGATCGCCGGCTCGCTGATCGGCGGCATCCCGGAGACGCAGGAAATGCTCGACTTCTGCGGTGAGCACGGGCTGACTGCAGACATCGAGGTGATCAGCGCCGAGCAGATCAACGAAGCGTACGAGCGGGTCCTGGCAAGCGATGTCCGCTACCGCTTCGTGATAGACACCTCGACGATCTGAGCCATCGGATCCCATCGGATCCCATCGGATCCCATCGGATCCACCTGATCCGCCTGATCCGCCTGATCCACGAGCGCCTTCCGCCCGGTTCCGGGCGGAGGCGCGCACGCCCGGGACGGTCTGCCGAAGGCCGCCCCGGGCGTGCGCATGTGGTGACTCCCCAGCCCGGGGAGTCTGACGAGACGACCCACTCCAAGTCCCGCCGACTCGCGAAGGCGTACCGGCTCGGACTGATCGGCTCGAAGGGCTGAGGGCCACGGAGGCCCAGAGGTGCACGGAAGCGGGCCCCGGCGAAGATTTTCCGCACCGCCCGGCAACCCCCGTCCCCGCCGCACGTCGTCACGGGTGAGGGCGCCCTCAGGCGCCGTCCCGTCGACGAACGTGGAGCAGCCGACCGTGAAGTCCGTGAAGTCCGTGAAGTCCAGCCGTACCTCCCGCACGTCCCGCACGTCCGCCGGTTTCCGGCCGTACGCCGCCCCGCTCCGGCCCCGCTCCCGTCCGCGCGGTGCGGTAGGCGCCGGGCTGGTCGCGGCGCTCACGCTGGCCGCGCTGTCCGTGGCCGGTACCGCACAGGCCGACGACCGGGCACCGCAGCCGCGCCCGCACACCGGCTCCGCGGCCCAGGCACCCACCCCGCGACCGGCCGACGGCAGGACCCGGCCCACACCCGCACCGGCCACCAGCGCCTCTCCGTCGCCCAGCGCCCCGACCGGGGTCCCCGCCACGCCCCGCCCCTCCGCCTCACCCAGCCACCCGGCCCCGCGGCCGAGCAGCGCCGATCCCCGCCCCAGCGCCTCCCCGGCCTCGCCCGGCACCCGCGGCGACGGCCCCGGCTCCTCCGCCCGCCCGGCCCCCGTCCCCGCCAAGGGCTCCGGGAGCGAGAAGGAACTCGCCCGCACCGGAGCCTCCGCCACGACCTCCATGGCGCTCGGCGGCACCGCCGCGGCCCTGATCGCCGTGGGTGGCGGCGCCGTCTACGCGGTCCGCCGCCGGCGCGGCTGAGCCACCGCGAAAAGCCGCCCGCCGCACCCCGAGGAACGATGGAGCACTCCGCCGGCCCGCAGTACGCCCCGGTACGGTTCGCCCTGCCGGGGCCCCGGCCTGCCCTGTGGCGGTGGCTGCTGCGCACCGCCCGCCCGGCGGCCGCCCGCCGCGAAGCACCGCGCCCCGGCCACCCGGCCCGCTCTCCCGCGTACGGCCAACCGGCGGATTTCGAGGCCTGGTTGCCGGACGAGGCCGCCCCCGCACCCCCCGAGCCCCGGCCGACGATCAGCGAGCTCTACCACGCCCACCGGCTGACCATGGTCCGGCTGGCCGTCCTGCTCGTCGACGACCGCGCCACCGCCGAGGACGTCGTCCAGGACGCGTTCGCCGCGCTCTACAAGCGGCACGGCGAACAGCTCGGCGAGGTCGACAACGCGCTCGCCTATCTGCGTACCGCGGTCGTCAACGCCGCCCGCTCGGTGCTGCGGCGCCGACGCACCGCACGCGGCTACACCCCGCCGTACGAGGCGGATGCGCCGTCCGCCGAGGAGCGGATCGTGCTGGACGAGGAGCACCGGGAGGTGTTCGCCGCGCTGAGCGGGCTGACCGCCCGCCGCCGGGAGGTGCTGGTCCTGCGCTACTGGGGCGATCTGACAGAGGCACAGATCGCGGCGACGCTGGGCATCAGCCGCGGCGCGGTGAAGTCGATCGCCAGCCGCGCGCTGAACTCGCTGGAGAAGATCTTGAAGGAGCGGTCATGAACGGCCCCGGCACACGTACCGGTGGCACGGGTGGCGGGCCCGGTGATGCCGCGGGTGGCAACGGCGGCTGGGGCGCCGGCGGTACGGGCCCCGGCTCCGACGGCGCCGCGTCCGGGCGTCCCGTGGAAGACCGGCTGCGCGGGGCCTTCGCCGCGCGCGCCGAGAGCATCGCCCTGAGGGACCTGCGGCCGGCCGCGCCCCCGGGCCCGCACACCCACCGCGGCCGGCTGCCCGGTCCCGTGCGGCCGTGGCTGCGCCGTTTCGGACTGCCGCTGGCCGCGGCCGCCGCGACCGCCGCCGTCGTGATCGGCTTTCTGACCACCGTCCCCGGCGCCCCGGACCAGCCCCTGCCCGCGACCCCGCCGAGCCCCGTCGGCCCGGCACCGTCCCCGTCGGCCCGTACGGGACCGTCCCCCGCCCCGTCCCCGAGCCACCCGTCGCGGGTACCGCCCCGTACGGCCGGCCCCTCCCGCTCGGGAGTGCCCAGCGGGATTCCGGTCCCGCCGCGGCGCCCTTCCCGTTCGGGCACCCCCAGCCCCCGGCCCCCGGCAGAGCCGGGCGGCGGCCCCTCGGGGACCACCGTGGCGCCTTCCACAGCCCCGTCGGCCACCCCCTCCCCACGGGACGGCACCCGCGCAGCCCCCGGCAAAGGCGGCACCTCCTCGGCACCGCCACCCGGTTGAGAGCCCCGCGAACGGGCTTCCACGGGCGGTGATGCGCATGCAGTGGTCCGCGGGCAGCGGGCAACGTCCCGACCGCCCGACACCCCCACAGACAAAGGGGGCCGAAACCCATGGCCTCCGTTAGCCGTGCGTTAGCGGATCGCCAGCACCCGCGCCGAAGGTCGTGTACACGCCACCGTCCCGGGGGAGCTCCCAATGCCGTTCACCGCCACCACCTGCCGGGCCACCACTTGCCGGGCCGCTGCCGCAGGTCTCCTCGTCGCCGCCGCGCTGACCCTGACCGCCGGCTGCCACGGCGCCCCCGGCAAGGGAGGCGAGGGCTCCGTCACGGCCGTCTCGCCGGCCCCGGCCCCGCCCCTCCCGGACGGCGGCAGTCCACCCACGGGCCGGGGCGGCCGGGTCGCCTGCACCCCCGAAATGCTCAGATTCCACGCCGGCGCACTGCCGCGACGGGACCGCCGCATGCTGCTGACGGTCACCAACTTCTCCCGCCGAACCTGCGACTTCGCCGCCCAGCGCTACCCGCTGCTGCGGTTCGGCAACGACCGGCAGCCCGCCCTTCCCGCGATCGGGGCGAGCCGGCCGCGCGCAGCGGTCTCCCTGGCGCCCAACGACACGGCGTACGCCACGATCATCACCTCCGCCGCCGGCGGACCGGGCGGCGCAGGCCACCGTGGCCGGAAAATCGCCCAGTTCGGCGTCGCGCTGGCCGCCCGCACCACCCCCACCCAGGTCGGCCTGGACGGCCGCACGCCCGTCCATGTCGACCCGCGCACCGCCAGGGTCACCTACTGGCAGCCCTGCCTGGAGGCCGCCCGGAAGTGGTGACGGCCCGGGTGAGGACCGCGGCGAACAGGGGAGAGCCCTGCCCCGCCCGGGACACGCCGCGCGGGTAGCCCGTTCGGGTCACATCCAGCCATATCCTCCGACCCACCCCTCCCCAATGATCCAAATTTGCCGCCAATGATCCTTTTGCATTGCTGCGGCATGGCTGCGCCCGGTGCCGCTCGCCCGGTAGGCTTTCCGTGTGATCTTCAAGCGCATCGGAAACGGTCGGCCGTACCCGGACCACGGCCGGGAGAGCACCCGCCAGTGGGCGGACGTCGCCCCGCGCCCGGTACGCCTCGACCAGTTGGTGACGACCAAGCAGCAGCTCGATCTCGAAACGCTGCTCGCCGAGGACTCGACGTTCTACGGCGACCTCTTCGCGCACGTCGTGAAGTGGGAGGGCGACCTCTACCTGGAGGACGGGCTGCACCGCGCGGTACGCGCGGCCCTTCAGCAGCGCCAGGTGCTGCACGCCCGCGTGCTCGAACTGGGCTGACGCACCACCTCCCCCACCGGCCGGCCAACTGACCGGAAAACCCCCTTTACCGCTCGGCACCACCCAACCCACCCTGTCCGAATTGACCCTTTTGGGTTGGCTCTCGCACGACGCGTTGATCATCTAGTAGGCACGGCGTGCCTACCGCACTACGCTGCGCCCATGAGCATGCTGACGCCCCCAGGGATGGGCGGTAAGAAGTACCGCATCACGGGCGACAGGTATCCGCGGATGCGCCGTCCCCGCCACCGTCGCCGGATCGCCCTCACCGTCGTCGCCACGGCCTGCGCCCTCGGTCTGGCCGGCTGGGGGACCCTGCAGCTCATCGACGTCTTCGGGGGCCGCGGCACAGCCCAGGCCTCCCAGGACACAGCGCACTGCCGCGACCACGGCAAGACGGACACCGCGCAGGCCAGGACCGCCGCGCGGAAACTGCCCGCGCCCGGCTCGCTGACCGTCAACGTCTTCAACGCCACCCCGCGCTCCGGCCTCGCCAAGCGCACCGCCGACGAGCTCCACAAGCGCGGCTTCAAAATCGGCGAGGTGGGCAACGCCCCCGCCGCCTACGACAAGAAGGTCAAGGGCCCCGGAATACTGCTCGGCCCCGGGGCGGCCGACGGCCCGCTGAAGGTTCTGGCCACCCAGCTCACCGGAGCTCAGCAGAAGACCGACGGCCGCAAGGGCACCGACCTCGACCTGATCATCGGTGACGCCTTCAAGGACCTGACCACCCGGCAGAACGCCGCGAAGTCCCTGGCCCTGCTGACCCACCCGTCCCCGGCCCCCGCCACCGACGCCAAGTGCTGACCTGCCGCACGCGCACGGGCTCCGCACCAACCCGT
This sequence comes from Streptomyces sp. 2114.4, assembly GCF_900187385.1. Taxonomy (NCBI): domain Bacteria; kingdom Bacillati; phylum Actinomycetota; class Actinomycetes; order Kitasatosporales; family Streptomycetaceae; genus Streptomyces; species Streptomyces sp. 2114.4. The sequence goes on along the minus strand of NZ_FYEY01000001.1, from coordinate 4,273,984 downwards.
GGTGCGGAGCCCGGCCGATGATCAGGCAGGAAGGACGTGGCTCGGTCAGCCGGCCGTGCCGTACATCCGGTCCCCCGCGTCGCCGAGGCCCGGCACGATGTAGCGGTCCTCGTTCAGCCGCTCGTCGACCGCCGCGGTGACCACCGTCACCGGCGCGCCGGCCAGCTCCTTCTCCATGACCGCGACGCCCTCCGGCGCGGCCAGCAGGCAGATCGTGGTGACGTCGTCCGCGCCGCGCTTGATCAGCTCGCGGATCGCCGCGACCAGCGTGCCGCCCGTGGCGAGCATCGGGTCGACGACGTACACCTGACGGCCCGAGAGGTCATCGGGCATCCGCGTGGCGTACGTGTGCGCCTCGTACGTCTCCTCGTTGCGGACCATGCCCATGAAGCCGACCTCGGCGGTGGGCAGCAGCCGCACCATGCCGTCCAGCATGCCCAGACCGGCGCGCAGGATCGGGACGACCAGGGGGCGCGGGTGCGACAGCCGCACACCGGTGGTCGCCGTCACCGGTGTCTCGATGCCGACCTGCTCGGTGCGCACATCACGGGTGGCTTCGTAGGCGAGCAGGGTGACCAGCTCGTCGGCGAGCCGCCGGAAGGTGGGGGAGTCGGTGCGCTTGTCGCGCAGCGTGGTGAGTTTGTGCGCCACCAGCGGGTGGTCGACGACGTGGATCCGCATGACATCGACACTAACCGAGCCGGAAGGCCGCAGCGCCCGCCGTGCAGCACCCGACCGCCGCGCACGGCATCGGAGTGTGGTCGGCATCAAACCACCGAAAGGAGGGAAAGTGGGCACGTACGCCCGATCGGCCGTCCTGCCGTCGGGCGAAGTCCTCGCCCGAGGTGGTGTGCGCGTGCCCGACCACAAGCGGACCGATGACCCGACCGAAAACGCCGTCCTCGGCACCGAGGGCGCGGCCCCGGACGCCGGGGCGGCGGCGGCGCGCCGACGGCGCCGCGCACAATTTCTGTGGGAACTGCACGAGGCCAAGGAGCTGCGGAACCGTGTCCAGCCGCGTCGCGCACGGGCCGAACGGATGCGCCAGGCCCTGCGGATGCGCACATTCCGCTGGTAGCGGAGCCCATTCCGCTGGTAGCGAACCACCTCCTCGCCCCCGCCCGTACTGCGGCACGTGAGCGACATCTCGCACAACCTCCGCACGACGCAGCGTCGAAGACCCCGCGCGAACGCGTTGTTTCTGCCACGATTCCGAAAGGGGCGGGACCAACGGCGTGCAGCGCCGCCCCGCCCGACCCGGCACGCCTATGACCAGTGGGAGAGTCACGGTGTACTTCGCCGCACTGCTCGCGCGCACCGAAGACGGGTGGGAAGCGAGCGACACGGAGCTCGACGATGTGGAGACGCTGACCGATCTGGCCGATCTGGCCCGAGAGGCGGCGGTCGACGACGACACGGTGGTGGCCTTCATCGAGCAGGAGGACGTCTGGTTCGGCGTCGTCCGGGTGGACGGCGAGGACGACCCGCGGGTCTTTCTCTCCAACGCCGCCGCTGCCGCCAGAAGCTCGTACGGCGCGATGCTGGCCGACGAGCTGCTCGGCCGTGAGGAGGAGGATGCGGCCGACGACCTCGACAGCCTCGACCTGGACGGCACGGAGGACGGCGAACCCGAACCGGACAACGACGTGGAGAACGACGACCCCCTGGAGGCGGTGAACGGCACGGACGGCCCGCCGCACGGCCCGCTCGGCGACGCCGGCCTGCTGGCCGACCTGGGCATCGGCGAGAAGGAGCTGCTGGCCCTCGACGGCGACGCACTGGGCACCATCGCCGACGCACTGGGCTGCACGGAGGTCCTTGAAGCCGTGCGCTGAGCCGGCCCCGGCCGGCTCGCACCCCGGGGCCCGGCGGCCCCGCCCCGGTCACGTCCCCGACACTGGGGGCATGACCGTCCCCCCATCCGCCTCTCACTCCTCCCCCGCCCCCGACCCGCTGCGCGATCCGTGGATCGCACCGATGCGGCAGGCGCTGGCCGAGGCCGCCCGCGCCCCCGGGACCGGCGATGTCCCGGTGGGCGCCGTTGTGCTGTCCGCGGACGGCACGGTCCTGGGTACCGGCCACAACGAGCGGGAGGCCACCGGCGATCCGACCGCCCATGCCGAGATCCTGGCGCTGCGGGCAGCGGCCCGGACCCTGCGGGAGCAGGCATCGCGCCCGGGGGCCCTCCGGACGGACCTCGCGCGCGGTGCCGCCGCGGAGGCCGGCGGGCGACGGGCGGGCGAGTGGCGGCTGACGGACTGCACGCTCGTCGTCACCCTGGAACCGTGCACGATGTGCGCCGGCGCGATCGTGCTCTCCCGGGTCGACCGCGTGGTCTACGGCGCCCGCGACGCCAAGGCCGGTGCGGCCGGCTCCCTCTGGGACGTCGTCCGTGACCGGCGTCTCAACCACCGTCCCGAGGTCATCACCGGCGTCCTCGAAGCCGATTGCGCGGCTCTGCTGACCGACTTCTTCCGCGACCGCTGACCGGCGTGCGGCCCCGCGCCGGCCCCTCTCCGTATCCGATTTCGGCGCACGGCCCCTCTTGGGCTAAGCTCTCTCTCGGTAGCGTGTCCGAGCGGCCGAAGGAGCGCGCCTCGAAAGCGCGTGAGGGGGCAACTCCTCCGTGGGTTCAAATCCCACCGCTACCGCTCAGAGGACGAGGGCCCCGATCTTTACGGATCGGGGCCCTCGTCGTGTCCGGGGCCCGGCCCGCGGCGGGCGTGGCGCCCCTCACGACGGTCCGGCCCACGGCGAGGGCGGCGACGCCGGTTACTTCTTCACGGCCAAGGCGACGCCCAGCATGCGGGCGAACACCCCGACCATGGTCACGTCGTCCTGGTGCAGATCCCCCGGCCGCAGACCGTCGACGGCCAGAACTCCGAAGGATTCATCTCCGGCCGTCACCGCACAGGCGATATAGGTCTTGTAGCTGTCGCTGTCGGGCTTTAAGGCATCGGGTAAGAGGTCCACATTTTCCACGAACGTGCTGGTGCCGTCGTCGAGCAGCTTCAAGAGTTCCTTGCCTCGGAGGTCCGTCTCCCGGAATGTCGTCACGGGTGCCACATTCCGGCCCGACCAGAGACTGTTACGGCATTTCACCTCGCGCTGTCCGGCCGGCGTACCGGGAACCTGCTCCAGAAAACAGGCCCGTACATCCTGAGGGCCGATCAGTGAAGCGGTGAGCGAGACGATGGCCTGCTTGGTCTGCTGTTGCAGTGCATTTCGTTCAGCCTTTGTCGGACTCGAAACAATCTGACCGAGGTTGGACGCAAGGGGGACGAGCACATCTTCGAAAGCCCGCCGCTGATTCTTCGTCGCCGCCTTCGCGGCTTCGTTTGCCGTCGTGACCCGACGGCTGGCCAGCCAGACCGTGGCCACCGTGGCCACGCTCCCGACCCCTGTGATCACCCAGAACAGCCACGTGGCCATGTCCAGCCCGATGACCATCTGAGCCACATACGCCAGGACCGCCAGCGCACCGGCGGAAAACGCACCCCACCCCATATGCAACCCCTCCCCTGTCCCCAACCCCAGGCTGCTTGCGCTGTCACGCACGATACACACAGAGTAGTCTCATCGGGCGAAATTCGTTTATCTCAGGGTTGATTCGGGTACTCCTGAGCTAGTGTGTGATGCCGGATAAGGGCGATGTGCTCGACGTACCGTGGGTGCACGTCGGGAGGGGGCCGCTCATGATCGCAAGGCGAGTGGCCAGTGGTAGTGATCCCGCTGTGAAACGGATCGGCAGCTCACGGCGGGCGTTCACCTCGGGGGTTAGGGACGGAACTTATGCCCGACCGCCGCGACAAACGCACACGCGACGCAGAATCCTGGGGGGATTCAGTCATGAGTACGACTGCAGGTGTCTGGAACGGCGTGGCCTTAGAAACAGACCCGCGCATCGGGGAGTTTCAAGCAGATCCCGCTGCGTATATGGAGCAGCGCGCCGGAGCCTGGCGTTCAGGTGACCTGGCGCAGGAACAGGCCCGCATCCTCAAGCAGAAGAACCAGTCCCTTCGGCTGACGTTGAAGACATTTCTGGGTCTTCTCCGCGGCAAGTGACGCAGCCAGGGCTGTAATCGGCAGGCACCGCGGTCCGCCAGAGCCGTAGTCGGTCAGGCTGTGGCCGGCCGGAGCGGAATTCCTGCAGCGCCGGAACGCCGACGGCCCGCGGCACGGCGAACACAGCACAAAGCGGCGCGCCCGCCGGAACGGACGCGCCGCGAGGCCTCGTCGGCCCGTGGGGAGACACCCCCTAGTCGTTGCGCCGGTTGCGCGCCGCGCGGCGGAAGAAGCGCACGATCAGCCAGATCACCAGGATCATGACGACGAGGAAGAGGACGAACAGCACGATCAGGAAGATGCCGAGCTTCTTGAAGAAGCCGCCCTTCTTCTTCGCCTTCGACTTCCACTTCGACGTCTTGGACTTCTTGGACTTGAAGACCGTCTTGAGCGGGGCCGAGTGGTGCGCGCTGTGGTGGCGGTAGACAGCTGCTTGCGCGGGCGCGGCGGCGAGCCGGGAGGCATCGGCACTCCGGCCCGGGGCGCTCGCGGTGGCCACCGCCCGGGTGCCGTCCACCGCGTCGCGGCCCGCCGCCGTGGCCGGTGCGACGGCCGCGGCCAGCAGGCCGGCCAGCAGCGCCAGCACGACGGCCGGCCGCCGCGCCAGGGACGACCGGGGAGCCGGCCGGGCTGTCGCACAGGACGAATCGGGCTCGCGCGGTACGGAGTTCATGGGCATTCTTCGTTTCCCCCTCGGATCGAGCGTTCAGCCATTATGGGCGGTGACGGGCACCCCGGCGGAGGTCTCGACCTCCATAAGAGAGGCGCTGTGCCGCTCCTCGTCGAAGGCCGCGCGCCCGCCGCGCAGCCCGAAGAGCCGCTTGGTGAGCAGGATGTAGAGCACCGCCAGGATGTTGATCACCAGCGTCGCGATCTTGAGCCAGCTGACCTTCTCGGTGAGCTCGTAGATCTCCAGCGGCAGGAAGGCCGCCGTCGCCACCACCGTCAGATACTCCGCCCACCGCTTGGCGCGCCAGAGGCCGACGCCCTCGACGATCTCCACCAGGGCGTACGCCAGCAGCAGCGCGGCCACCAGCATCAAGGTGGAGTGACGGTAGCCGAAGGTCTTCTGGATGGTGCCGACGACCGGCGACTGGTCCAGGTCGTAGTGGAAGTGCCGGGCCACCGGGCGGAGCACGGCGATGTACTCGTCGAAGAACCGGCGGACGGCGTCCTTGCGGTTGCTGAACTGCCATACGCCGATCGCGGCCAGCACGATGAACACACCGCGCACCGCACGCTCGACGGCCAGGAACCGCAGGATGAACAGATCGCGCAGGACCTTGCCCCGCGGGACCAGCGGGGCATCGGCGGCCGGGCCGGAGCCGCGCGGGTCGCCGAGGGCGAAGTCGCCGCAGCGCAGACAGCGCCAGGCCTCGCCGAGCGCGGTATCCGCGCGCAGCTTGTTCCGGAGGCGTTCCTCGTGCGGGAGGTAGGTGACGTGCCCGCGGCGCGCGCAGGTACGCCGGTCCCAGTCGATCTTCATCGTTGGAGCCTGTGTTCCTTTCGTCGTTCCACACGGCCGCACGCCGCGGCTCGCGGCGCACTGCCGCGCTCCGTTGTGTCGCGTACATGATGCATGGCGTATGCCGCGTGCCGACCAGGCGCTCCGAGCCGTATGACGTCCGCGGGGTCCGGGTCGTACGAGGTGGGAGACGCGGGGGCCGCGCACGCGGTTGCAGACGTACGACGGAGCCCCGCCGCCGTGCCGTGTCCTGGGACCCCCCGTGGCATCCAGGGGCGGCTCGGAGGCGGGGCTCCTGTCCGGGTGGCAACGGTGTAAGGGACAACCGCTCCCCCGGTGCGGGCCGGACCCCGAGCCCGCGCCGCCGTCACGGGGACGGTGAGGGCGCGGACCCCGCAGCGAGGTCCCGGTCCCGGGCCCGTGGATTCCTGCCGTATCCACCGGGCCACCTCACTCATGGTGCCGTGGGGGACCTGTCCCAACAGGCAGGCAAAAGCCCTCCCTTGGTAGGCCTTTGGTCCATAAAGTCCGGATCAGTACCGCAGTGCGGGGGTGCGGCCGGCGGGCGGTTACGAAGGACTCGCGGGCTCGACTCCCGCGATCGAACACCTGTGGTTACACTCGCCCGACTGCCGGGAAGTGCAGGTACTGCCGTAGGGGACTGCGTAGGGGAGACGGGACTGATGGCGCAGGCGAAGAAGATCGCGTTGTACATGGTCATCGTCTTCGTGCTGTACACGATCATCACCTCCCCTCAGCGGGCCGCCGAAATGGTGCAGATAGGCTTCGAGGGCATCTCGTCCGCCGCCCAGGGCGTCGGCGAGTTCATGACGCAGCTGATCAAATAGGGGCCGCCCGGACCGGCTGCGCCCCGCCCGCCGTACGGAGGCCCCAGTGATCCGCCACCTGGTCCTGTTCAAGCTCAATGAAGGTGTCTCTCGCGACGAGGAGCGGGTGCAGGCCGGCATCCGCGCCTTCGAGGCGCTGGAGGGCCAGATTCCGGAACTGACGTTCTGGGAGTACGGCTGGAACATCACCGACCGCCCGATCGCCTACGACTTCGCGGTCAACTCCGCCGTGGCCGACACGGACGCCCTCAAGCGCTACCTGGAGCATCCGGCCCACCAGGCGGCCGCCGCGCAGTGGCGCGAATTCGCCACCTGGGTGATCGCCGACTACGAATTCTGAGCCCCGGCACCCCCGCGCCTCACCTCGCCGAGCCCCCCGCCCCCGCCGGGCGGGGGGCTTCGCCGTACCCCCGGGCGCCCACCGCCGCCCACCGGCCTCCCGGCCGCCCCGCGCCCACCCCAACTCTCTGTTCAACACGGCATTATGGGGTGCTTGCACACAGTGCACATGTCTTGTGATGCTATGACCGCTTTTGCCGGATACATGCACTGTGAAGGGTGGCGTGACCGTGACGGCCCGTACTGCGCCCAAGGCTCCATCCCGCGAGAGCCGAAGCGCGGACACGCGGGCGCTCACGCAGGTGCTGTTCGCGGAGTTGACGGACCTCGAGCCCGGCACCCCCGAGCACACCCGGGTCCGGGCCGCACTGATCGAAGCCAACCTGCCGCTGGTCCGCTATGCCGCGGCACGCTTCCGCAGCCGTAATGAGCCGATGGAGGACGTCATCCAGGTCGGCACCATCGGCCTGATCAACGCCATCGACCGATTCGATCCGGACCGGGGCGTCCAGTTCCCCACCTTCGCCATGCCCACCGTTGTCGGCGAGATCAAACGCTACTTTCGAGACAATGTCCGCACGGTCCATGTACCGCGCCGCCTCCACGAGCTCTGGGTGCAGGTCAACGGCGCGACCGAGGATCTGACGGTGCTGCACGGCCGCTCCCCCACCACCGCCGAGATCGCCGAACGGCTCAAGATCGGCGAGGACGAGGTGCTGGCCTGCCTGGAGGCCGGCCGCTCGTATCACGCCACCTCGCTGGAGGCCGCCCAGGAGGGCGACGGCCTGCCCGGCCTGCTGGACCGCCTCGGCTACGAGGATCCGGAGCTGGCCGGCGTCGAGCACCGCGACCTCGTACGGCACCTTCTCGTCCAGCTGCCCGAGCGCGAGCAGCGGATCCTTCTGCTGCGTTACTACAGCAATCTGACGCAGTCACAGATCAGTGCGGAGCTGGGGGTGTCGCAGATGCATGTCTCGCGGCTACTGTCGCGGAGCTTCGCCCGACTGCGATCCGCAAACAGGATCGACGCGTAGCCGGGACGAGCGACCCGATCCTGCACAGATATGTCGACAAGGCGCTACAGCGTGTTGCCGACATGTGACATTCTGCAGGAACCGCGTTTGCCGTAGCGCTGCCTCCGGTATTCAGGTGGAGGTATCACTCCTCGGTCCGCCCCGGCCCGAGGACGCCACAGCGACCCGACCGCGACCTCAAGGGGGTGGCATGTCCGTAGAACTGGGCAGCTCGAAGGTGCTTTCCGCGATTCCCGCGCCCGCACCACACGTGCATGACGACGACGCCATCAATACCCGCACGCTCTCCCGCTCCCTGTTCCTGCGGCTGGCCTCGCTCGACAAGGACTGCGCGGAACGCACCTACGTCCGTGACACGCTCATCGAGCTGAACCTCCCGCTCGTCCGCTATGCGGCCGCTCGATTCCGCAGTCGCAACGAGCCGATGGAGGACATCGTCCAGGTCGGCACCATCGGCCTGATCAAGGCGATCGACCGTTTCGACTGCGAACGCGGCGTGGAATTCCCGACGTTCGCGATGCCGACCGTGGTCGGTGAGATCAAGCGCTTCTTCCGTGACACGTCGTGGTCGGTGCGCGTCCCGCGCCGGCTCCAGGAGCTCCGGCTCGCCCTCACCAAGGCCAGCGACGAGCTCTCCCAGAAGCTGGACCGCTCCCCGACCGTCCCCGAACTGGCGCTGTGCCTGGGGGTGTCGGAGGAGGACGTCGTCGACGGCCTGGCCGTCGGCAATGCGTACACCGCCTCCTCGCTCGACTCCCCCTCTCCCGAGGACGACGGCGGCGAGGGCTCCCTCGCGGACCGCCTCGGCTACGAGGACTCCGCCCTGGAAGGCGTGGAGTACCGCGAATCGCTCAAGCCTCTGCTGGCCAAACTCCCGGCCCGCGAGCGCCAGATCATCATGCTGCGCTTCTTCGCCAACATGACGCAGTCCCAGATCGGCGAGGAGGTCGGCATCTCCCAGATGCACGTCTCCCGGCTGCTCACCCGCACCCTGGCGCAGCTGCGCGAGGGCCTGATCTCCGACTGAGGAACGGTCCGCCGAGGGGCCGCACAGCGCTTGGTGCCGCTCGGCGGACAGTTGCAAAGACGCAGGGAGGAAGAGCGGGGGCGTGGCGCGAGGTGCGCCCGCCCGGCCGCGAGAGAGCCAGGGTCCGGCCGGACAACGGCCGTGCGACCGGCCTCTGTACACCTGACGTACCGTCAGCAACACTGTGCCGATGCGACGGACGACGACTGTGGCCGCCGCCTCGGCGGCCGTGCTGTGTCTGGGTTCCCTGCTCACCGGCTGCGGAAGCGCGGCCGATCAGGGCTATGCCGCGGTGGGTGCGGCAGGCCCCTCCGACGACCGTGCGCCGAGCCGGGCCGTACCGCCTGAGGACGGTGTCGAGCTGACTCCGCTGGACGGCGACGGAGGCCGCGCGGACGGTGACGGCCACGGAGGCGACCGCGGTGGCGGAGACGGCGGCAGTGACAGCGCCAACGGCGGACAGGCTCGTCCCGGGCGGACCGCGCCGGAGTCCCCCGTCGGAGCGGGCGAGGGCGACGAGGCCGGCGGCACAGGAGCCCCGGGCAGCCCTGGCGCATCCGACGACCCTTCCGGCTCTTCCGCATCCCCCTCCGGTGCACACGACAGCCACAGCGGCCACGGCAGTCACAGCGGCGGCGCGACGCCCCCGGCCTCACCGGGCGCACCCAACTCCACCGGCCACCCCGGAGGTTCCACCCCGCCGCACGGCTCCCCGGCCCCCCAGCCCCCTTCCCCCACCATCCCAGCCGGTCCAGGGGCTCCCGCCGGCCTCCTGATCGGCAAGCCCGCGCTCGCCGGCACGGACGTCCGCTGGTGCCAGAAGGTCACCGTGGACTTCCTCAACAACGGCGACCGGCCCGTCACCGCCGGCCGCGTCGTCTTCGGCACCCACGTCATCGGCGCCCTCGGCATCGACTGGGCCACCCTCACCTCCACCCACCCCCTTCCGCTGCCGCTCGCCGTGGGCAGGAGGCAGACCGGTACCTGGCGGGTGTGTGTGGACGGCTGGCGGGTGCCGCTGGGGATGCACCTCGACACCAAGGACGTCACCTTCAGGTGGAAGTGAGGGCGGTCCGGGTGGACGCGGGAGCCGGTTCAGGTGGACGTGCGGGCCGGCTCTCAGGACTGGCCGAAAATCGCCCCTGACGGGCGCCACGGGGAGACCTTCCCGAAGGGCGATGAGTTCCGACCGGTGGGACCGTCTGAAGAGGCACAGACGCAGCCACCGGCAGCGCCCCGTCCCAGGAGAGAAGACATGCCCCAGATCACCCCCAACCTCTGGTTCGACACCCAGGGCAAGGAAGCCGCGGAGTTCTACTGCTCGGTGTTCCCGAACTCGAAGATCAAGAACGTCACCTATTACAACGCGGCAGGTCCGCGCCCTGCGGGGACCGTATTGACGGTCGAGTTCGAGCTCGACGGCCAGCAGTACACCGCGATCAACGGCGGCCCCGAGTTCACCTTCAACGAGGCGGTCTCCCTGATGATCGTCTGCGCCGGCCAGGACGAGATCGACTATTACTGGACCAAGCTCTCCGAAGGCGGCGAGGAGGGCCCCTGCGGCTGGCTGAAGGACAAGTACGGCCTGTCCTGGCAGGTCGCGCCCGGCGGCATGGCGGAGTTGCTGAACGACCCGGACCAGGAGCGCGCGGCCCGCGCCATGAAGGCCATGCTCGGCATGAAGAAGATCGATGTCGCCGCCCTCCAGGCGGCGGCGGATCAGGCGTAGGCCGGGCGCCAGGCGTAGGCCGGGCGCCAGACGTAAGCCGGGCGCGAGGCGCAAGCCGGGCGCGAGGCGCAAGCCGGGCGCGAGGCGCAAGCCGGGCGCGAGGCGCCGGTGAGACGCCATGAGGGCCCCGGGCGGCCCGCGCCTCAGGACCGGCTGCGGTTGCGCCCCGTCCGTAGCGGTCGCGGTACGGGGCGACGGTTCACGCCCACCTCGCGCAGCGCCCGCGCGGCGGTGTGCACGGCGGTGGGCGACGCCTCGGCGAAGACCGCCTCATGGGCGTCGGCGTTGGCGCACACGGCGCGCTCGGCGGTGCGCACCCCGTCCGGTGTCAGCCGGATCATGGTGCTGCGGCCGTCGTCCGGCGAGGGCTCGCGGAGCACGAGTCCGCGGCCGGCGAGGTGGTTGACGACGTTGCTGATGCCGCCGGAGGACAGCAGCAGCGCGCGGACCAGCTCGTTCGGCTTCATGCGGTAGGGCTCACCGGACCTCCGCAGGGCGACCAGGATGTCGAATTCGGCGACGGTCAGGCCGAGGCCGGGGAGCACTTCGCGGGTGGCCGCGTCCAGGGCGCCGGCGAGCTGCACTATCCGCTTCGACAGCTCCGTCGTCGGGCGGAGCGCATCCGGCAGCTCGGTGCGCCAGGCGCTCAGCAGCGCATCGACGGGGTCGGGGGCGGGGCCTGGTCCGGATGCCGCGGTCACCTCGACAGGATAGTTGATCACCATCGTGATAGCTTTCAATAAAGCTTTCTTCCGAACGTGTAGAGGGAGATGTGCCATGGGAATCGAGCGCCACCACGCGCCGCGCCTGCTCCTGCGCGGCGGCCTGGTCATCGACACCGCCCCCCACCCCGTCGTCCGCCCGCACACCGACGTCCTGGTCGAAGAGGGCCGGATCGCCGCCGTCGGTCCCGATCTGCCGCTCGATGACACCGATACCGGCCTGGAGGTGATCGACGCCCGCACGATGGTCGTGCTGCCCGGCTTCGTCGACACCCACCGGCACCTGTGGCAGGGGGTGCTGCGGTCCGCCGCGGTCGACGAGAGCCTCGACCACTACCTCCACCGGATTCTCGGTGACCTCGGCGCCCGTTGCACGCCCGCCGAGGTGTACACCGGCAATCTCCTCGGCGCGCTGGAATGCCTGGACTCCGGGGTCACCACCGTCCAGGACTTCTCCCACGTCCAGCACACGCCGGAGCACACCGCCGCCGCCGTCGAGGCGCTGACGGAAGCGGGTATCCGTGCGGTCTTCGGCTACGGGTATCCCGTCTTCGACGAGGCCGCCCGGCAGGCCGACTGGGTGCGCAAGGCCCGCACCGACCACTTTCCCTCGCACGAGGCGCTGGTCACGATGGCCCTGGCCCCGGTCGGCCCGTCCTTCACTCCCCCGGAGGCCGTGCGGGAGGACTGGCTGCTCGCCCGCGAGCTGGCGCTGCCGCTCGCCGTCCATGTACAGGCCGGCCCGGTGGCCCAGCGGCCGATCGCCGCCCTTCAGGAACAGGGTCTGCTCACCGCCGGCACCCTGTACGTGCACGGCAACTCGCTGCCCGACTCCGAGCTGCGGCTGATCGCCGAGTCCGGCGGGGCGGTGGCGATCACGCCGGCGATCGAGGCCTCGATGCGGTTCGGCGCGCCGATGGCGGGCCGGCTGCGGCGGGCGGGCATCACCACGGGGCTGGGCGCTGACGCGGTCACCTCAGCGCCGGGCGATATGTTCTCGCAGATGCGCGCCGCCTTGATGAGCAGTCACTTCGACGGCGACACCGCTTCCGGAACGTCCACGATCAAGGCGGCCGATGTGCTGCGCATGGCCACCGCGGAAGGGGCCGCGGCCCTCGGCCTGGGCGACGAGGTGGGATCGCTGGAGATCGGCAAGCGCGCCGACCTCATCCTGCTGCGCGCCGATGCGCTCAACCTCGCCCCGGTGACGCACGATCCGATCGGCGCGGTGGTGACCGCCGCGCACCCCGGGAACGTCGACACGGTCCTGGTGGACGGGCGCCCGGTCAAGCGCAACGGGAGGCTGCTGTACGCGGACCTCGGCGGCGTACTGGCCGAGGCCCACCGCGCCGCCGAACGCCTCGGGGCGTCGAGCTCTTAGACCTTGTTAGACCGCAGGGCTCGGCTTCGCCATGCCAACGACCTCGGAGAGTAGGTGCACGTCGACAATGCCGTCGGGAGGCCATCTGCACTCTGTCCCGCGGCAGTTACGAAGCTGGGCCCGAGCAGCGCAGTCCTCCACGGTTGCTCATCGTTCGGCGTCCCCTTGCGGATCACTGTCGCTCTCCTCGGTTCCGTACTCCGCGCGGAGCTGTGCGACCCGCTTGTCCTCCGTTCCGCGCCGCGCCACCAGGCCGGAGATCAGCGCGGCGCACCCACCGACGACGAGTGCTGTTGCCGCTACCAACACGGCGCGGAGTACAGTCGACAGCTGGTAGTGCGCCGACAGCTTCCATGCGATGTACGCGCTGCCGCTCAGAGCGCAAACGCCCCACACGACGGCGACGCAACCATTTGCCTGCCGTTCTGTGTGCTTTTCCGCAACTTCGGGCCCGAAGATGTACTTGCCGGCAGGGGCAGGAGGTTCAGTCATGCTAACTGCTCACCACTCGTACTCGTCGTTCCAGGGCGGTAGTGGCTACCGACCCCACTGCCCGTTGTGCTCAGGGACAGAACGATCGACCTACCCAACTCCTCGGCTCACACACCCACATAGGACAACGCCTTAGCGGCCCGCCTCAGCGCCGGTGGGCCACAGTCGGCGCCGGTCAGTGCCGGTCAGTGCCGGTCAGTGCCAGGAACTACTGTCACGCGCATGGTCGATCACGATGCCCTCAGTGCCACCCGCGAGGCCTACGACGCCGCAGCCCCCACCTATGCCCAGTTGTTCCGCGACTCGCTGCGGGACAGCCCCCTGGACCGTGCGATGCTGGGCGCCTTCGCCGAGGCCGTACGTACGAGTGGGGACGGTCAGGTCGCGGACCTGGGGTGCGGGCCCGGCTATGTCACTGCCTATCTGGACGAGCTGGGACCGACGGCGTTCGGTGTGGATACCTCTCCCGCGATGATCAAGTTGGCTCGCCAGGCCTATCCGGACCTGCGGTTCGACGTGGGCTCGATGGCCGCGTTGCACATCGCTGACGGTGTGCTGGGCGGCGTACTCTCCCGTTGGTCCATCATCCACACCCCGCCGCAAGAACTCCCCGCCGTCCTGGCGGAGTTCCACCGTGTGCTGGCGCCTGGCGGCCACCTCCTGCTCGGCTTTTGGGCGAGCGAGGATCCGTCCCACCCGACGCAGGTCTTCGATCACGCGGTCGCGCCGGCCTACCGGTGGTCGCCCGATCACCTTGCCGCGATGCTGCGCACGTCCGGCCTGGCCGAGGTGGCCAGGATGGTTCGCGAGCCCCAGCCCACCGACCGGCGGCAGTTCCAGGAGGTTCACCTGCTCGCCCGCAAGGTCTAGGTGTTCTGTCCGGGGAGGTTGTGGACGGTGAGGCAGGGGCCGTCCGGCCGTGTGGCGCGTGGGTCATGCGGCCGACGGGCCGGGAGAAGGATCTGCCGACGGGCCAGGAGAAGGACCCCAGAATGACGTGCCGTGGACGGTGCCGAAGGACCGTACGGCACACCCCATGCGGTCGACGGCGGCGAGGACCGCGCGGCGGGCCGCTTCGCTGTCGGCGGGCGGGAACGCGACACGGAGTTGGTGCCCGTAGGCCGTCTCGTACGTCAGTTGCCAGCCGGTGTCGGTGACGACGAAGTGGTCTTGCCGCCTGCCGTCGTACTCGTAGCCGCCCCGGTCCGCGGTAGGAGCGAGCGCGTCGCGCAGGATCCGTAGGCGCTCGGCGTAGGGAAGGCCCCCTCCCCCTTCCTCTGCTTCCTCCGGTTCCTCCAGCCGGACGTAGACGTGATCGCGTTCGATCGCCGCATCGAACCAGGGGGCGGCTTCCCTCTCGTGGTGCAGGAGTTCGGAGCTGAGGCGGCCGCTGATCCACCCGTCGAGGAATGCGGCGGCCCCGCAGTCGAATCGCTCGTAGTCGCTGTCGCGTGACCAGATCACCACCGGCCAGGACTCGGGCGGCCCCTCGGTCAGCCAGCACACTTGTGCCGAGTCATCGGTTATTGCCCAGGTGAGCAGTCCGCCCGGTTCCGGGAAGAAGGGGTACGGATACTCCTCGGGCCAGCTTTCGCGCAGCGGGCCGAAGTCCTCCACCAGGTCCGCTTCGAGCCGGACCGGGTTGTCGTCGCCGAACGGGGTGCACAGACACAGCGCACCCCAGAAGTCACCGCGCCCGTAGGTCTCGACCAGCCTTTTGTAGTCGTCCGGCAGCCGGGTGCCCAGGGCCCGCTCCGCATCGGCCCATTCGCCGCGCCCGTTGACCGCTTCGGCGGGCGGCGGCACCCGCTCGATGATGCGGGCGAGCGGGCTGTGCTCATCGATCATGGACACACCATAGAACCGGCGCCCGGAAAGAACGGCCCATTCGCCGCGCTCTCTCTGCTCGCCGCGTTCACCTCGCTCGGTCTGGTCAATCCGCCCGGTTTCCTCCGGAACCGCCTGCCCGGCACCCCTCCCGCACAGACCCGTACGCCCTCTCCTACGGTGTGCAGGCAGGCGCACTGGTCATGCACAGGACCAATGCGGAGGAAGTGAAAACGGAACGGGGGACCCGTGGGTGACATACGGGTGGACACGGCGAAGGTCCGCAGCACCGGCGACGACATGAAGGCCTAGCGGGTGCGTATGGTCCGCCCGCATCCGGATGGGTACTGATGACTGACACTTCAACCGCTGCCCGGCATTCCCCCCTCCTGGTCACGCTGTTCGCGCTGCTCGGCCTGGGCGGCCTCACTGCCTACGGCAAGGCTGACGACGCACATGTCGCCGCGGAGTGGGCCCACTGCGGGGACCTTCCGCTGACCTGGCAGATCTACCTGAGTGCTTACGGTGCACTGGCCTGCGGGGTACTCACACTCGCGCTGTTCTGGTGGGTCGCCAGGCGCGCCGGGCAACGCGATACCTGGGTGGGCCACAACTGGTCGGGCAAGCTTGCGATTGGTGCCCTCGTCCTCGATGTCCTGCTGGTAACTCTGCAGCTCTTCGTGGTCTGGTCGTTGTACCAGCCGTCACCCAGTGGGCCCATCAGCTGCGTCTAGCGGGGCGTCGCCCAGGAACACGCAGGGCAGGGCGACGGCGGCCCGGCATGCCGCCGGAAGCTGCGAGGGCGCGTCAGGCGCCCGGTTGCCGCTGCGTCACGAACGAGCCCATACCGGGTGTGGTGACGATGAGCCCTTCTTCTCGGAGGGCGGCGGTGACCTTGCGAATGGTCACGCGGGCGACGCCGAACTCCTGCTCCATCCGCACCTCGGAGATGAGGTGGCGTGGTGGGTAAGTGCCGTCCGCGATCCGCGCTCGGATCACGTCGGCAATCTGCTTCCACTTGGGCCACGTCGGGTCGAACTCCACGGCGTCAGGAGCCGTCGGAGGAGCGGGCCGCCGCTTTGAGGATTTCGGCGGCGTTCCGCGAGACGAACGAGCCCATGCCGGATTCGGTGTAGATCAGGCCCTCGGAACGCAGTCCGCGGTGCACCTTCTGGCCCGTGGTCGTGGCGATGCCGAACTCCTCCAGCATCTCGACGACTGACGGGACACGGGTGCCGGGCTGGTAGGTGCCGTCTGCGATGCGCTGGCGGATCACGTCGGCGACCTGCCGCCATCGAGGCCGGTCCGGGGCAAATTCGATCACCTGAACAAGGTAGGCACGCCACACCATGCCAGGCGAGATGTACTAAGGTGTGCCAAGGGGTACCAGGGTGCACTAGGCTTGATGTCGCAGAGCCCCGGCGGGTGCGCCAACACCCCCGAGGCACGGCCAACGCTGTCCAAGGAGCGTCGACATGCAGAACCCTATGCGCCGCCTGCTCGCCCGGTTAGAGAGGCGGCGGGTTCACCCTGCCCCCACCGTCACGTACCGGCCACGGCAGCCACAGCAACCATCGCGCCCGCCCCGCACCCTCCGCCGCCGCCCCGAATCCCCCCTCGACGGCGAGGCCGGCCTCCTCGTACGCCCCTACCTCCTCGCGCATGAGCGCCAAGAGGTGCGGCGTGAGCGGACGTTCCTGTGCGCGATGGCGGTCGCCTCATGAGCGGTGGGATGCGGCTGCTGCCCTGGAGTGGGCCGGACGGGAAGCGCTGTTACCTCTCCAGCGACGAGGGCGGCGGGTATCTGTCAGAGCTCGCCGACGACATGGAGGAGGCTCAACTCGGCACCGGCGAGGAGCTATTGCGGCATACGGCCGAGCTGCTGAGCGGACCGGCTGAGGCGACCGCCGGGGAGCTGCGGTTCTGTGTCCACAGGCTGTGTGAAGCGTTGCGGGATGCGCTGCGGGTCGCCGAGAGCAGGGGCGGGCGGGTGACGTAACCGGGGCGGACGGGCCAAGGAGCGGAAAGATCAAGGGCCCGGCATCGTGATGCCGGGCCCTTACGCGCAAAAGACAGCCGCACGCGCAAGGGCGGCTGCGAAGGGACTCGTCAGGACAGCGCCAGCCACGCCGCGCCCGCGACGACCAGGATCGCGACGATCACGCCGACGATGACGCCCACGCGGGGGCCGGCGGACTGCTGCGGGGCGGGGGCGCGGCGGCTGCCGGTCTGCGGGGTGCCGCCCTCGTCCACGAAGGCCCGGAACATCTGCGTGCTGCCGGCCGGGTCGTAGTTGCCGCCGGCCTGGTTCTGCGGGTTGGTCGCCATGGGGAAGGACCCTAGCGAACCGGGGGCCGGGGGGCACCCCTGGGGCGCATATGAGGCGTCCGGGAAGGCGCCTACGGAGCGGGGTCGGGACGGGTACGGGGCGTGGGCGGGGGTGCGGGCGGGTCGTCTGGGGGTGTCCCGCTACCGACCGGTATCGGCCGGGAGGCCTCGCCCGGCCGCCGACCTGCATCTTTGCGCGTCACGTCACTCGGATTGACCGACGCCCGACGCAGACTTTTCGTTCCCTTTACTTCAACCCTGGACGATTTCGTTTGCCTTCAGCAACCAACTTGATTATGGTTGCCCCAAGCAACAAAAGATCGTGGATGCATGCGATGTGCGAGGGATGGTGGAGGAGCCCGTGGCCGCCCACAGTCAGTACGAGGAACTGGCCAGGCAACTCAGCGCCATCGGTGCCGTCAAGCGCGAAATGGGGCGGATGCTGCCCCAGGAGTGCCCGCCTGCTTCGGCCGGGGTGCTCACCCTTCTCGACCGGCACGGCGAGATGCGGATGAGCCAGCTCGCCGAGCTGCTGGCCATCGATATGTCGGTGACCAGCCGGCATGTCGCCCATGCCGCCGAGCGCGGCTGGATCGAGCGGAAGCCCGATCCGGCGGACAAGCGGTCGCGGCTGCTGCGCCTGACGCCGAGCGGCACCGAGCTCCTGGAGGAGCTCGCCGAGCGCTACACCGCAACGCTCGCCCGGTACCTGGACGACTGGACCGACACCGACGTCGGACACCTCACCGAACTGCTCGCCAGGCTCCGTACGAGCTTCGGCGACTGCCGCCCCAGGGCGCATCACGACTCCACCACCCGTACACCCGCAGGATGAAAAGGAACCACATGGCTACGACCACACCAGCCGGTGTGCGGGGCGGCCACGCCAGGCACGGAGGCGGACACCACGCCTCCGACGGAGCCCCTATGACACACCGTCAGATCATGGAGGCGCTGTCCGGGCTGCTGCTCGGCATGTTCGTCGCCATTCTGTCGTCGACGATCGTCTCCAACGCGCTGCCCGAGATCATTCATGACCTCGACGGCGGACAGAGCGCCTACACCTGGGTCGTCACCGCCTCACTGCTGGCGATGACCGCGACCACCCCGCTGTGGGGCAAGCTCTCCGACCTGTTCAGCAAGAAGCTGCTGGTGCAGTTCGCGCTGGTCATCTACGTCGCGGGCTCGGTCGTCGCGGGTCTGTCGCAGAACACCGGGATGCTGATCGCCTGCCGCGTGGTGCAGGGCATAGGCGTGGGCGGTCTGTCCGCCCTGGCCCAGATCGTGATGGCCGCGATGATCTCGCCGCGCGAGCGCGGCCGGTACAGCGGCTACCTCGGCGCGACCTTCGCCGTCGCCACCGTCGGCGGCCCGCTGCTCGGCGGCGTCATCACCGACACCGACTGGCTCGGCTGGCGCTGGTGCTTCTACGTCGGTGTGCCGTTCGCGGTCATCGCGCTGATCGTGCTGCAGAAGACCCTGAAGCTGCCCGTCGTCAAGCGCGAGGGCGTCAAGGTCGACTGGGCGGGCGCCTTCTTCATCAGCGCGGCGGTCTCGCTGCTGCTGGTGTGGGTGACGCTGGCCGGTGACAAGTACGACTGGATGTCGTGGCAGACCGCCGCGATGGTCGGCGGCGCGGTCGTGCTCGGCGCGGTCTTCGTCTTCGTCGAGACCAAGGCCAAGGAGCCGATCATCCCGTTGCGGCTGTTCCGCAACAAGACGATCACCCTGGCGTCGGTGGCCTCGCTGTTCGTCGGTGTCGCGATGTTCTCCGGCACCGTCTTCTTCAGCCAGTACTTCCAGCTGGCGCGCGACAAGTCGCCGACGATGTCCGGCGTCATGACGATCCCGATGATCGGCGGCCTGTTCATCTCGTCGACCGTCTCGGGCCAGATCATCACCAGGACCGGCCGCTGGAAGGCCTGGCTGGTCGCCGGCGGCGCGCTGGTGACCGCGGGGCTCGGGCTGCTGGGCACCATCCGCTACGACACCGAGTACTGGCACATCGCGATCTTCATGGCCCTGATGGGCCTGGGCATCGGCATGATGATGCAGAACCTGGTGCTCGCCACGCAGAACCAGGTGGACCCCGAAGACCTCGGCTCCGCCTCGTCCGTCGTGACCTTCTTCCGCTCGCTCGGCGGTGCGGTGGGCGTCTCGGCGCTCGGTGCGGTGCTCGCCAACCGCGTCACCCACTACGTCAAGGACGGTCTGGCCGAGCTCGGCCCCAAGGGCGCGAAGGCCGCCGCGCACGCCGCCGGCAACAGCGGCGGCGGCATCCCCGACCTGGACTCCCTCCCGGCGCCGCTGCGCACCGTCATGGAGAGCGCCTACGGTCACGGTGTCGGCGATGTGTTCCTCTACGCGGCGCCCTGCGCGCTGCTCGCCTTCCTCTTCACCCTGTTCATCAAGGAGGTCGCGTTGAAGACGCGTGGCGGACTGTCCCAGAGCGCGGAGAGCGCCCAGGCCGCGGGCACCCCGTCGGCCACTCCGGCGGCCGTCCCGGCGGCGGATGCCGACGTCCCGGACCTCGCCGTCGCCGCCGCGGCGCCCGGCGAGGAGCGGGAACCCGCTTTGGTGGGTGCCCCGTCGGTGGCCCCCGACGACGACCTGCACACGCCCTCCTGGGCGCAGCCGGCCGCGGCCACCGCGGCCCAGCCGCTGGCGGCGTACGCCTCGGCCGGCGGCGGTGACGCCCTCCCGACCGGCTCCGCGGTCCACGGCTTCGTCCGCAACGCGGAGGGCCACCCCGTACCGCGCTCCGCGGTGACGCTGATCTCGCTCAGCGGGCGTCAGCTGGGCCGCGCGGTCGCCCAGGCCAACGGCTCGTATGCGCTCGACGCCCCCGGCGCCGGCTCGTACGTGCTGATCGCCGCGGCCGACGGCCACCAGCCGCAGGCGTCCACCGTCGTCGTCGGCGACCAGCCCTACGGCTACGACATCCTGCTCAGCGGCACCAGCGGCCTCGGCGGCCTGGTCCGCAGCGCGGCCACCGGCCTGCCGGTCGAGGGCGCGATGGTCGTCGTCACCGACGTCCGCGGCGAGGTGCTGGCCACCGGAGCGACCGGCGCCGAGGGCTACTTCGCCTTCGACGAGCTGGCGCCCGGGACCTTCACCGTCGCCGTGAACGCCCCGGGCCACCGCCCGGCCGCGCTGCCGGTCGAGATCGGCGGCCAGGGCACGACCCGGATCGAGATCGAGCTGCTGTCCGGCGCGCGGGTGCAGGGCATCGTGCGGGCCGGCGGTCCGGACGGCTCCCGGCCGCTGCCCGACGCACGGGTCACGCTGGTGGACGCGGCGGGCAATGTCGTGGCCACCTCGACGACCGGGGAGGACGGCGCCTACGCCTTCACCGACCTGGACGCCGGCGACTACACGGTCATCGCGAGCGGCTACCCGCCGGTCGCCACCGGCCTTGCGGTCGGTGCCGGCGGAGTCGACGGCTACGACGTCGAGCTCGCACACCCCGAGGGCTGAAGCACCCCGGGCCCGGGGATTTCCCCGGGAGCAATACCCCGGGCCGGGGCGCGCGTTGAGCGGAGGCGCGTCCCGGACCGGACCCCGGGGCTCCGGCGGCGGCGCTGCGCACAGGCAGGGGACGGCCTGCACGCCGCCGTCCGGAGCCCGACACTCCCCCACGTTCCCGGCGTCGCCGGAGCGGAGGGACCCCGACCAGGCAGGAAACAGGAGAGGCAATGACTTCGACGGGCGCGGGAGCTGCGGGCCTGAGGGCTCAGATCCGCACACGCGACGGCTGGGCGGTCCAGCACGCCGTACTGACCGTCACCGATATGACGGGCGCGCAGGTGCTGCGCGCGGCGGCGGACGACGAGGGCGCCATCCGCAGCGCACAGCCGCTGCCCGCCGGTCCGTACACGGTCATCGTGACGGCCGTCGGCTATGCACCGGTCGCCTCCAGCGCGATCGTGACCGCGAGCGGCCGGATGGACGTCGGCAACGTCGTCCTGGCGCGGCAGGGCGGGGCCGAGCTGCCGCCGCCCGGCGTCTGGACCATCGACCCGATGCACTCGACGGTGGCCGCGGTCGCCCAGCACCTGGGGATCTCCAGCGTGCACGGCCGGTTCACCGAGTTCAGCGGCCAGATCGAGATCGCCGAGGACCTTGCCGCCTCGCGGGTCGAGGCCGCCATCAAGGCCACGTCCATCGACACCGGCAACGGGATGCGCGACGGGCACCTGCGCTCCGAAGACTTCCTGAACGTCGAGGAGTTCCCGGAGATCACCTACCGCAGCTCGGGCCTGGCACCGGCGGGTCCGGACCGCTGGACGGTGCACGGCGAGCTGTCGCTGCACGGTGTCGTCCGCCCGGTGGACCTCGACCTGAGCTACCTCGGCACCGGTCCCGACCCCTGGGGCGGGGTGCGCGCCGCCTTCCGCGCCACCGCGGAGCTGCGTCGCGAGGACTTCAAGATGAACTACAACCAGGTCGTCGCGGCCGGCATCGCGGCGATCGGCACCACCCTGAAGGTCGAACTGGACATCCAGGCGGTGCAGGGGGAGAGCCTGCCGATGGGGTGAGGGCCCGGGGCGTGGCGTGCGGTCCCGGGCGTGGCGTGCGGACCCGGAGCGTGGCGGGCGGACCCGGAGCGTGGCGTGCGGACCCGGGGCGGTCGTAAACCACTTCTCCCGTCGGTCGTGGTGGGCGAGACTCGCCGGGACAGCGGGCAACGACTGCGCCGGCCGGCTCACCCGCCGCACCGGCGCCCACGGGAGGAGAGTCATGGCGAGACCCGAGGTCGGGGCGGCTTTACGCCGCTGTGCGCACTGCAGCGGATATGAGTACAGCGGTGCGCCCGGCTGTACCGCCTGCGGCGAGCTGGTGGACCGCATCGTGGAAGACGAATGGTCCGCCTTTCTGCACCGGTGGGACGCCGGCAAGGACCAGGAGGCCACGCTCGCCGAGATGGTGGCGACGGAACCCGACCGTCACGACTGGCGGGTGGTGGATGCCGCGCTCGACAGACTGGTCTGCTCCGCATGCGGCGACCGGCTCAGCCGCGGCCCCGTCAGCTGCTCCGCCTGCGACCTGGCTCACGGATTCCGCTATGCCGCGATCGAGACGGACCGGCCGGGTGTCCCGGCGGGCAACGAGCACGCCGTCCGGGTCAGTGTCTCGGTCGTGCGCCGGCCGCAGGGCGTTTCCGGCAATGAACTCCTTGTCCGGCGTCTGGGACTACCGGTGCTCCTGGTGGGTGTCCTGCCGACCACCGAAGAGGCTCAGCGGATGAGCGCCCTGGTCAAGAGCTATTCCGGGACGGCGAAGCCCTCCCTCGTGGAGCAGCTTCTCGAGGAAACGCTCTTGCGCCACCGCGGCGGGAGCCGCCCTTCGACCGGCTGATACGTCGTCACGAAGTCGGCGACGGCACGGGGGAGGCCGGCGGTGACGCAGCCCGCCGTGCCCGCCGCCCCGCCCTGTGCCCACGTACCTCACGCGCCAGGCGGAGCCCCCGAAGGCCGGTCCCGCATCGCCTCGATCCCCGCGATCTGGAGATCGAGGGCGAAGGCGAAGTCCCGGTTCAGCATGTCCACGGCGCTGTGGCCCTGGCGGAGGTGGTCGGCCCGGGTGGCGGGCTCCAGCAGCCCGGCGAACTCCGGCCGGTCGGTGAGCGCGGCGACGACCTGCTCGAAGTAGTCGTCGAGGCTCATGCCCACGGCCCGGCAGCGGGCCTCGTGCATGGCCCGGATCGTCGAGAAGCCGTAGACGAAGTGGAAGAGGGACGCCAGCGCGCCGGACATGCGGTCCGCGGACAGGCCGCTGCGGCGCATCACCCGCTGGGTGGCGTGGGCGAAGGCCGTCGCATGCGGGCCGATGTTGAGGAACTCGCCCAGCAGCCGGGCCGCCCAGGGGTGGCCCAGCAGCATGTCGCGGTAGCCGACGGCGAGCGTGCGCAGCTGGTCGCGCCAGTCGGCACCGGAGTCCGACGGGTCGGGCAGGGTCATCTCGCCGACCACCGCGTCGACGGCCAGTTCCAGCAGGTCGTCCTTGGTGTCGACGTACCAGTAGACGGACATCGCGGTGACGCCGAGCTCGGCGGCGAGCCTGCGCATCGAGAACTTCGACAGGCCGTCGGCGTCCAGCAGCCGGACCGTCGCCCCGACGATCTTGTCGAGGTCGAGTGCGGCCGGCTGCTCCGCCTTCCGTTTGAGCGGGGGCCGTTCGGTCAGCCAGACACTGTTCGGCCGCTTTCCGGTGCGGTCGTCCGTCGCTGCCATGGCGCCCCTCCCTGTCCCGAGCGTCTTCGACGTCGTGGTGCCGTCGTCGCGGTCGGCTTCGGTGTCGTCATGCGAGGACGCCATGGGTGACGTCGTCGGCGTGGTCATCGGTGTCGTCGGTGGTGACGGCACGTATGGAGGCATACGTGCCGCCGGTGCGCACTGTTCACGCGCACCTGCCGAGCCGATGCTATTCCGCCGCGGCGGTGGCCGGCCCCGGACCGGGAGCCGTGGCGGCCCGCTCCGCGCCCCCGCCGGTACGCTCCGCCCGGCGCAGCAGGACGGCGGCGAGCAGCCCGCCGAGGAACACCGCGGCCGCGCCGACCAGCTGGCCGGTGCCGATACCGGCCGCGAAGGCGTCGTGCGCGGCGGCCCGTTCGGGCCCCGTACGGGTCCGGGCGAGCGCGGCGGTCAGCGATCCGGCGCCCGCGGCGGCCGCCGGAAGCAGCGCCGCGAAACGGGAGTTGAGGACCGCACCGAGGACGGCGACGCCGAGGCCCTGGCCGAATTCCATCAGGGTGCCGTTGACGCCGGCCCCCACGCCCGCCTTGGCCGGCGGGATCGCGGACATGATGGCGTTGGCCATCGTCGGCATGGCGAACGCGACACCGACCCCCATCACGACCAGGCCGCACAGCATGCCGCCGTAGCCGGCGCCACCGAGCAGGGAGACGGCGGCGAGGCCGGCCGCGAGCAGCGACATGCCCGAAACGATCATTCCGGGGGTGCCGAGACGGGTGATCAGACGGGCACTCAGGCCGGTGAAGTTGACCAGGATGACGGTGACGGCGAGCGGCGCCATCCGCAGTCCGGCATCCAACGGTCCGTAACCGAGGACCAGTTGGAGATGCTGGGTGAGCAGGAACATCGAGCCGCCCATCCCGAAGGCGACGAGGATGCCGCCCGAGACGGCGCCGATGAACCGGCGGTTGCGGAAGAAGTGCAGGTCGAGCATCGGGTGCGGGACGCGCAGCTCCCACAGCGCGAAGAGGGCGAGCCCGGCGGCCCCGATGGCCGCGGAGATCAGCACCCGGCCGGACAGCCAGCCGTACATCGGCCCGGAGATGATCGCGAAGACCACCCCGGCCATGCCGGTCATGGACAGCAGGGCGCCCGGCAGGTCGAGGGGGGTTCGCCCGGCCGAGGGCGCACCGGCCGCGGAGAGAGCGCCGCCGCGGCCGCTCGATTCGGGCACGAGGACGGCGACGGCCGCCAGCACGAGCATCGCGACGGGCAGATTGACCAGGAACAGCGAGCCCCACCAGAAGTGGTCGAGCAGCGAACCGCCGATCAGCGGGCCGGCGGCGAAGCCGAGGGAGTTGACCGAGCTCCAGAATCCACTGGACGTCGGCGGTGGTCGCGCCCAGCTCCTCGGTGAGGGAGGGGATCGCGACGTTCAGGACGGTGTTGTCGAGGACGACCGTCAGCTGGGCGAGGCAGATGACGGCGAGGATCAGCCAGCGGGCGGCGGGCCGGCCCGGTGGCTCAAGAGTGGCGGTGGTGGCGTCCAAGGCCACGGAGGACATACGGGCTCCCTGTACGGCGCGAGCGGAGATTTACACCGCACAGGGAGTGTTATACGCCGTACATTTGATTTTCGGCTGACCGGGGCAGGGTCCGGGGGCCGGTCTCGTGGCCGTGCCCCCCGGGCCCCGCCCCTGCGGGTCACGCCTTCCGTGTCAGGTCGTAGAAGGTGGCGCTGCCCACGGTGACCTTCTTGAAGGTCTTCTCCACCCAAGAAGTGATCTTCGACGAGCCGCCTCGGCCGCCGCCGGGGCCGCCCTTGCCGACGCCGGGGCCGCCCTCGCCGCCACCGAAACCACCGGGACCGCCGCCGGGACCGCCGCGGCCGCCGCGGCCGCCGCGGCCGCCCTCCCCGCCCGCGATGAAGTAGTGGATCTTCCCCGCCGCTACCTCCTTCTTGAACCGGTCAAGGGTCGGCGAGGGGTCGCTCCCGTTGAAGCCGCCGATCGCCATCACCGGCTTCTCGGTGGCGAGTTGATAGCTCGCGGCGTTCTGCGAGCCGATCGCCGCCGCGGCCCAGGTGTAGTGGTCCGCATCCTTCTCCACCAGCGCCTTGGCCTTGGCACTCACCTTGCTGCCGTTGAGCAGACCCCCCATAGCGCCCATACCGCCCGTTCGCCCGGCGCCCCGTTCACCGAAGCCGCCCGGACCGGTGCCCTGAGGGTTGCCCCGGGCTCCGCCCATGCCCTGGGCCTGACCCGTGCCGCGCCACATACCGGGCCGCCCGCCGCCGGGGAAACGGCCACCGGGCCCGCCCATGCCGCCGCGCACCGTGGGCCCCGCGGTGATGATCGACCCGCCCTTGGGGGTGTTGACCGTCTGGAGCGTGTACGCGACCGGACCGGCCAGCGCCGTCGCCACCCCGAGCCCGCCCGCCAGCACCGCGAGGCGTCGGCCCGTCCGCCGCGGGGCGCGTTCCGGCGCTCCGTGACTCGCCGGCCCTCCGTCCTGCGTCTGAGCCGCGTCGCGCGCTTGCGCTGCGTCCCGCGCCGACTCACCGTTCCGCGCCGGCTCTCCGTTCCGCGCCGGCTCACCGTCCTTCGCAGGGGCTCCCGCCCGGACCCGCACCAGCAGCCCCAGCACCGACAGCGCTCCGAGGGCCGGCACCGTCCAGCGCAGCCACGGCAGCCAGTCCGGCGAGCGGTCCAGCAGCACGAACGACCATCCGGCGGTCACCGCGACCGTCCCGGCCAGTACGAGCGCGGCGCTCCGCCCGCCGCGCCGCCACCACAGCGTCGCCCCCATCCCGACCAGCGCCGCGATGTACGGGGCCAGTGCGATGTTGTAGTACTGATGGAAAATCCCGGACATGAAGCTGAAGATCGCGAAGGTCATCAGCAGCGCGCCGCCCCACACCAGGAACTCCGCCCGCTGACCGGCCTGTTCGGCATCGGTCGCGCGCCGGGCCCGCCGCAGCACCCACACGCTCGCGACCAGCAGGATCAGCGCGGCCGGCAGCAGCCACGAGATCTGCCCGCCCATGTCGGACGAGAACAGCCGGGTGATGCCGGTCTGCCCCCAGCGGCCACCGCCATGACCACCGCCGCCGCCCCCGCCGACGCTGCCGGTCTCATTGCCGCTGATCCGCCCGAAGCCGTTGTAGCCGAAGGTCAGCTCCAGGAAGCTGTTGTGCTGCGAGCCGCCGATGTACGGGCGCGAGGACGCCGGCCACAGCTCGACGAGCGCCACCCACCAGCCGCCGGACACCACGATCGCCAGCCCGGCGAGCAGCAGCTGCCCCAGCCGCCGGCGCAGCGCGACCGGCGCACAGCAGGCGTAGACGACGGCGAGGGCCGGCAGGATCAGCCACGCCTGCAGCGTCTTGGTGAGAAACCCCAGACCGAAGCAGACACCGGCCAGCACCAGCCACTTCGTACGGCCGTCCGCAAGCGCCCGCAGGACGGCGGCGATCGCGCAGACCATCAGCAGGCACAGCAGCGCATCGGGGTTGTTGAACCGGAACATCAGTGCCGCGACCGGCGTCACGGCCAGCGCCCCGCCGGCCAGCAGCCCCGCCCCGGCACCGAACCGGCGCCGTACGGCCCCGTAGAGCACCCCGACCGTCGCCACACCCATCAGCGCCTCGGGCACCAGGATCGCCCACGGACTGAGCCCGAAGAGCCGTACGGACAGCGCCATCGGCCACAGCGCGGCCGGCGGCTTGTCGACGGTGATGGAGTTCGCCGCGTCGGAGGAGCCGAAGAAGAACGCCTTCCAGCTCTCGCTGCCGGCCTGTACGGCGGCCGAGTAGAACTGGTTGGCGTAACCGGAGGCGGACAGGCTCCAGAGGTAGAGCACGGCTGTGACCAGCAACAACGCCAGCAGCGCGGGCCGCGCCCAGCGCGGAGAGGCGCCGGGGTCCGGCGCCGCCGGGGAAGCGGCGGCCGGGCCCGGCGGCCCTCCCTGCGGCGTGGACGGGGGCCGGTACGACGGCTGGGCCGGCGTAGCGGGCGGGTGCGGGGTCATCGAGTGCTCCTGGTCAGGTCGTGGTGATCGGACGCATCGCGCGAAGGGTGTGGCTGCGGTCCGTCGGCGTCGTCGCGCCGCTCGCGGTCCGGGAAGACCCAGGCGCGGAAGAGCAGGAACCGCAGGACGGTCGCCGCGAGGTTGGCGGCCACCAGCACCGCGAGTTCGTTGCCGTGCGAGGCGTCGCCGCCGGCGGCGGCGAGGGCGGCCAGGGACCCGCTGGTCAGCGCCAGCCCGATGGCGAAGACCACCAGTCCCTGAGCCTGGTGCCGCACGGCCCGGTCGCGGCCCCGCACCCCGAAGGTCAGCCGCCGGTTGGCGGCCGTATTGGCCAGCGCCGACAGCAACAACGCCACGGCATTGGCCGCTTGGGGCCCCACACCGAGCCGGAAGGCCGAATACAGGCTGAGGTAGAGCAGGGTGCTGAGGCCGCCGACGACACAGAACCCGACCAGCTGACGGGCCAGGCCGCCCGGCACCCCGGACAGCTCACGGTCCCGCGGATCGTCCCCGAACGGCCGGGCGAGCCGGTCCAACGGCAGTACACCGGTCGCCAGCGCCCACCCCACCCGCCATACGCCCCTGAGGTCGTCGGCGGCCGTCCGCACCAGCTGCACGGTGGTGTCCGGGTCGTCGACCCAGTCCACCGGTACCTCGTGGATCCGCAGCCCGGCCCGCTCCGCGAGCAGCAGCATCTCGGTGTCGAAGAACCATCCGGTGTCCTCGACCATCGGCAGCAGCCGCGCCGCGACATCGCCGCGGATGGCCTTGAACCCGCACTGGGCGTCGGAGAAACGAGCGGCGAGCGAGCCGCGCAGGATGAGGTTGTACATCCGCGAGATGAACTCCCGCTTCGGGCCGCGCACCACCCGCGCGCTGCGGCTGAGCCGGGAGCCGATCGCCAGGTCCGAGTGCCCGGAGATCAGCGGCGCGACCAGTGGCAGCAGCGCGTTGAGGTCCGTGGACAGATCGACGTCCATATAGGCCAGCACCGGCGCCTCGGAGAGGGACCACACGGTGCGCAGCGCCCGCCCGCGCCCCTTCTGCTCCAGCCGTACCGCCGTGACCTCGTCGATCGCGTCGTCGAGCAGGGCGGCGACCTCCGGCGTACGGTCCGTGCTCGCGTTGTCGGCGATGGTGATGCGGAAGCCGTACGGGAAGGTGCGGGCGAGGTGATCGTGCAGCCGCCGCACACAGGGCTCCAGGTCGCGCTCCTCGTTGTGGACCGGGATCACCACATCGAGGACGGTCGCGATCTGACCGAGCCGCAGATGCTCGCGCGGCGGGAGGGAACCCAGCGGTGTGCGGGGCGGCTGTGTCGTCGTCATGCCTACGACATTCGCCGCCCGCGCTGTCACGGTGGTGTGCTGAGCCTGTGTCCTGGCTGTGAGGCGGACGGTGTGCCCGGGGCAGCCGGTGCCTACGGGACAGGCGCCATCGTCGGCAGCCGCACCGTGAAGACCGTCCGCCCCGGCACACTGCTCACCCCGACCGTGCCTCCGTGCGCGACAACCACCGCCTGCACGATGGCGAGGCCGAGCCCCGTACTCCCGGCGGCCCGCGACCGCGAGGCATCGCCCCGCGCGAACCGCTCGAAGACATGCGGCAGGAGCGCGGCCGGAATACCGGGCCCGTCGTCCTGCACCTCCAGCTCGACGACGCGAGCGACGAGGTCACGCCGCCCGGCAGGACCACCACCGGCGGCGGAGCGGGCGTCCGCATGAACGGCAACGGAGGCACCGGCGCCGTCACCGGCAGCGGGGAGCGCGGCCATACGACGGGCAGCGCGCACCCTGGCCGTCACCGTCGTGCCCTCGGGCGTATGCGTACGGGCGTTGGCCAGCAGATTCACCAAGATCTGGTGCAGCCGCCCGCCATCGCCGTGGACCAGCGCGGGCTCATCGGGCAGCTCCAGCCGCCACCGGTGACCGGGCCCCGCCACCCGCGCATCGCTGACGGCGTCCACCACCAGCGGCGACAGATCCGTGGTCTCGTAGGACAGCGGGCGCCCGGAATCGAGCCGGGCGAGCAGCAACAGGTCCTCCACCAGCCCCGTCATCCGCTCCGCCTCCGACTCGATCCGTCCCAGGGCGTGCCGGGTCTCCGGTCCCGGCTGCTCCCGCCCGCGCCGGGTCAGCTCGGCATAGCCGCGGATCGACGCCAGCGGCGTACGCAGCTCATGGCTGGCGTCGGCGACGAACTGCCGCACCCGCGTCTCGCTCTCCTGGCGGGCCGAGAGTGCCGAGCCGACATGCCCCAGCATCCGGTTGAGCGCCGCACCGACCTGCCCCACTTCCGTCCGGCCGTCCGATTCGGAGGCCGGCACCCGGACGTGCAGCGCCACCTCGCCCTGGTGAAGGGGGAGTTCGGACACGTGGGTGGCGGTGGCGGCGACCCGGCGCAACGGCCGCAGGGCGATGCCGACCATGGTGGAACCGGCGATACCGGCCGCGATCAGCCCGGCGACCGTCACGCATTCCTCGATGACCACCAGTTGGCTGACCGTGTCCTGCACATTGCCGAGCGGCAGCCCGAGCGCCAGTGAGCCGTCCTTGGTGGACACCACCCGGTAGTGGCCGAGGCCGGGCAGCTCGGCGGTGTGCGGCCTGCCGTCCGGCGGTACGTTCAGCGCCGCCACCTGCGCCCCGGACAACGGCGACAGCCGGTCCTCGGGCAGCCGGTTGGTCGCACTGCTCAGAATGGCACCCTGATTGGCCGTGCCGTCGTGGCCGAACCGCGCCCCCACCGTCTTCAGCGGCTGGCCACCCATCGCCACGAAATCCAGCCCCGGCATACGCCGCGGGTCATGCCGTCGCGGCTGCTGAGCATGGATGGCGAAATCCAGCAGCTGCCGGTCCAACTGCCGTTGCAGGTAGTCGTGCAGCGCAATGGTCGTGACCGTGCCGATGACGGCCCCGACGACAGCGATCAGCGCCACCGCCGACACGACGAGACGGGTCCGGAGTGACCAACGGCGGCGGGGGGTGGTGGCCGGGGTGGTCGGCTTTCGCGGGGTGCCGGGGGTGGCTGAGGTGGTGAGAGTGGCTGATGTGGTGAGAGTGGCTGCGGTGGCGGGGGTGGCCGACGAGTCCGGACCGACCGGGGCATCCGGACCGGCCGAGGGACCCGAACCGGCCAGTTCACCCGGACCAACCGGGTCAGCCGGGTCAGCCGGGTCAGCCGGACCAACCGAGGCACCGGCACCGCCACCGCCACCGCCACCGGCCGACGCATCCGGACCGGTCGGCCTCGCAGCCACCGGGTTTCGCGTGTGCGGCACCGGCCTACCCGCCCGGCTTGATGAGGTAGCCCGCGCCGCGCCGGGTGTGGATCATCGGCGTCCGCCCCGCGTCGATCTTCCGCCGCAGGTAGGAGATGTACAGCTCCACGACGTTGGCCTGGCCGCCGAAGTCGTAGCTCCAGACCCGGTCGAGGATCTGGGTCTTGCTCAGCACCCGCCGCGGGTTGCGCATCAGATAGCGCAGCAACTCGAACTCGGTGGCGGTGAGATGGAGCTCCTGGCCGTCCCGCCACACCTCATGACTGTCCTCGTCGAGCACCAGATCGCCCACCGTCAGCCGCGACTCGCTCCGGGCCGCGGCCGCACCGGCCCGGCGGAGCAACCCCCGCAGCCTGGCCACCACCTCTTCCAGGCTGAACGGCTTGGTGACGTAGTCGTCGCCGCCCGCCGTCAGCCCGGCGATCCGGTCCTCGACCGCGTCCTTGGCGGTCAGGAACAGCACTGGTACGTCCGGCAGTTCCCGCCGCAACCGCCCGAGCACCGTCAGCCCGTTCATGTCCGGCAGCATCACATCGAGCAGCACCGCATCCGGCCGCCAACTACGGGCACAGCGCAGCGCTCCCGCCCCGTCCCCTTCCGAGCGGATGTCCCAGCCCTCATAACGCAGGGCGAGGGACAACAGGTCGGCGAGCGAGGACTCGTCGTCCACGACCAGCACCCGCAGCGGACTGCCGTCGGGCCGCGACAACGCCGGCTGCTTCTCGGGCGCGCCCCTGGAGGACGAGCCCGTAGCCGGGATACGAAACGACGCTTGGGACGACGAAGTCACGGTCATGCCCGTGACCCTGACCCGCCCCCGTGAGAGCTCCCTTGCGCCTTTCTGTGAATCTCCTGAGAATTCCCCGTACTTCGCCGTCCGAGGCCTCTCCCCAGGGTCCCGGACGTTGTCCGGCGCCACTGAGCGAGGCCCTTGACCGAGGCCATCGAGCGAGGCCGCGCGCGGCCCATGACCGACCTGGGCCGCCCCCGCGCGGCCCAGGTCGATCACCACTTCCTCAGCATCGCACCCCCCACTGACAATCGCCCTGACCAGCACATTCGCAGCCCGGCACCAACCCCTATACCGTCACCGCATGAGACTCCTCGCCCTCTCCGGCAGTCTGCGTGCGCGCTCCTCCAACGGCGCGGTGCTGCGCTCCGCGCTCGCCTTCTGGGACGGCCCGACCGCTACCGCGGACATCGGCGCCCTCCCGCACTTCAACCCCGATCTGGACGGCGAGGACGCCACCCCCACCGCACCCGTCGCCGCCCTGCGCGCCCAGGTCGCGACGGCCGACGCCCTGCTCATCGTCAGCCCCGAGTACGCGCACGGCGTCCCCGGCGTCCTCAAGAACGCCCTCGACTGGCTGGTCAGCAGCGGCGAATGCGTCTCGAAGCCGGTCGCGGTGATCACCGCCTCGCCGTCCCCCACCGGCGGCGACCACGCCAACGCCCAGCTCCGCGAGATCCTGCGCATGATGACCGGCGAGGTCATCCAGGCCGCCTGCCGCGAAATCCCCGCCATCAGCCCGAAGATCGACCCCACTACGGAACGCGTGACGGACGAGGCCACCCTCTCCGAACTACGCGCGGCCCTCTCCCATCTGGCGGCAGCCACCGGCACAGCCGCATCCGAACCCGAATCCGGACCCGCAGCCACATCCGAACCCGCAGCCACACCGGCAGCCGCCCCCGCATCCACCACCGCTGCCCCGCGCCCGTCCTAGCTGCCCTGAACGCGCCGCCGAACCCGTCCCGTACACAGCTCAGAAGCCCCTGAGCACCCCGGGAATACAGCGCCGCCAGGAGGGGTCACACCCCGAACAACCGGGCCGCATTCCCGTAACAGACGCCGCGCAGCCACTCCTCACCCAGCTCCAGCCGGTCAAGCGCCTCCAGCGCATGGGCGTAGCCATAGGGGATGTTGGGAAAGTCGCTGCCGAACAGCACCCGGTCGCCGAGGTCGGTGAGCCGGTGGCGTTCGGCCCGCGGGAACGGCGCCCTCCGCTCGGAGAAGTCCGTGAAGACCATCGTCGTATCGAGGTGTACACCCGGATAGCGCTGCGCCAGGTCCAGGAAATCGGCGTACTCCGGCATCCCCATGTGCGCGATGATCAGTCGCAGCCGAGGGTGGCGGGCCAGCAGCCGCCCGATCGGCTCGGGCCCGGTGTGTGTGCGCGGCGCCGGGTCCGACCCGCAGTGGATCACCACCGGCACACCGGCCTCCGCGAGGGCGCCCCACACGGAGTCGAGCAGT
Organism: Streptomyces sp. 2114.4; assembly: GCF_900187385.1. Lineage (NCBI taxonomy): Bacteria > Bacillati > Actinomycetota > Actinomycetes > Kitasatosporales > Streptomycetaceae > Streptomyces > Streptomyces sp. 2114.4. Next base: position 4,240,967 of record NZ_FYEY01000001.1, on the reverse strand, counting down.
GCATCGGTCGGGTCGTAACCGCCCACCTGCACATGCGCCTTGAAGACCCGCGCCCCACCGTCCAGTTCGTCCCGCACATACGCCGCGGCGCCGTCCTCCGGAAAGAAGGTCGCGGTCCGCAGGCAGTCCGGTGTACGGGAGGCGAAGTCGGCCGCCCAGCCGTTCAGCCACTGCGCCATAGCCGGCTTGTGCGGATAGATCATCGACGTGAACGCCCGCACCCCGAAGCCACGCAGCACCGCCAGCCGCTCCTCCTCCTCGAACCGGTACGTGATCGGCCACGCCCGGCCCACCAGCGGCCCGGCCGCGTCGAAGTACGCCCAGACCTTCGCCAGCACCCGCTCGGGCATGAAGTGCGTATGCACATCGATCAGCCCCGGCAGCCCCAACTCCCGCCAGAACGCGCCGACCCGCTCATCACCCTCCGCCACGCCGGGCCCCTCCCCATACGGTTTTGACCGCTACGTTTCCGACCGCCCACTACGGTCCCGACCGCTACCGTTCCGGCCACTACGCCCGCAGGCAGAACGCCGCCCCCGCCGCGAGCCGGCCCCTCCACTACAAGCAGGCACGGCACACCCAGCCGACGCACACACCAACGCCCACGCGACACGCGCCCAGCCGACGCCAACTCACCCATCCGACGACTCACGCTGACCGGCCCAAAGCGCCCAGCCCACACCCCCGGCTACCGCGCCCCGACCTACCTGCACACAGCATCTAAACGCCCCCACCCGGCCCGGAACAACCCCCACCAACCTCTTTGCCGCACGCCCCACAGCCCCCACAGCCCCCGCAAGCCCCGCGAGCCCCCACAAGCCCCCGCAAGCCCAAAGGACGCAACATTCCCGCCGTCCGCCACCCCTGAAGTCCCCGCCTCGGCCTGGGCGGGCCCGCCCGCCCAGCCGCCCAGTCGGACCCCTGCCCCTGCTGCCCCTACCCCTGCCTTCAGAACAACCCCTCCTGACGCCCCTTCTCCTCCCCCTCCCGCTCCCCCGTCCCGGAGCCCACGGCCCGCACCGGCACCGTCGTTACCCGCCCCGCTGCCGCCCCCAGCACCCACCCCGACAACACCCGCGCATCCATCACGGCAACCACCCCACCGGCCGTGCTCGCCCCACCGGCCGTGCTCGCCCCGCCGGTCCCGCTGGCCGCACCACCCCGGCCGGCCACCCCACCGACCACGCCGGACACAGCCCCCCGGCCCACTCCAGCGGCCCCTGCCACCTCACCCCCGCCCTCCTCCTCGTCCCCATCCCCATCCCCCACCAGCCGCAGATACACATCGGGCCCCACCCCGGTCAGCACCTCCCCCACGATCTCCTCCCCGGACGTCATCCCGCCCAGCTCCGCCACCACCCCCGGAATACGGTCGAGCCCGAACAGCTCCGTATGGTCCGCACAGGCGAACTCCAACGGCTGAAGCGTCTCCGGCCAGCCCGGCAACCTCCGTGCCGCCCCGTGCAGTTGAGCCAGCTCGGCGGCCCGTTCCGGCACCGGGGGCAGCGCCCCACGAGCCGCCCGTTTCGCCGCCTTCCCGAACCGGTCGGGCACCCCCAGCGCGCTCCCCAGCAGCGCCTCCGCCCGCCGCGCCGCCATCAGGGGCCCGCGCCCCAGCCAGGCGTACGCCACCGCCCCCTGCTCCACCAGCCGGGCCGGGCCGCGCTCGACGGCCGTGATCCCCACCTTGAGCATTCCGGGACCGAAGTACGCCAGGTAGACGCCGTAGGGGCGCGGATCATCGGCCATGGTGTCCGCGGCCACCGAACGCGACCGGTCCAACTGGGCGCACCGGGCGCACTGGTCCTTGGCACTCGCCCCGTCGAGCACCGCACCGTACGGGCACACGATCCGGCGTGCGCCCCGCCGTACGCCCAGGCAGCGCCGCTCCCCCTGCGCGGCGAACGCCAGCACCTTACCCGCGGGGAGCATGCTCACCCGCTCCTCGCTCCGCTCGGCGCAGTACCAGCCGAGCCGCTGCCCGAACCGCCCCTCCGGCCCCGGCCCCGGCCCGCCACCTGACCAGCGCGGTCCCGTACATCGCCACACACCGCCAGCGTACGACCACCCACTGACAACGCCCCCGCCCCCAGTCACCGACGGGCCTCGGCCCACACCCCGCCGTCGGGCCTCACACCACCACCCCGTCCCCTCCCCCGCTCCGTGCCCGACCCGCCTCAGGCCCCGCCCTCGTCCGCGCCCCCCAGCCCCCGGAACGTCCTCCGATAGGCCCGCGGCGACACCCCCAACGCCGCCTGCAGATGCATCCGCAGCGAGGCCGCCGTCCCGAAGCCCGCCTCCGCCGCGATCCGGTCCACCGTGAGCTCCGTCTCCTCCAGCAACTGCCGTGCGCGCTCGATCCGTTGCTGCGTCAGCCACTGGAGCGGCGACACCCCGACCTCGTCCCGGAACCGCCGGGTGAAGGTCCGTACGCTCATCGACTCGCGCGCCGCCAGCTCCCGCAGGCTCAGCGGCCGGTCCAGATGTTCCAGCGCCCAAGCCCTCGCCACCCCCGTGGAGGCCTCCCGAGGCTCCGGCACCGGCCGCCGGATGTACTGCGCCTGCCCGCCCTCCCGGTGCGGCGGCACGACCGTCCGCCGCGCCACATCGTTGGCCACCGCCGCCCCGTGATCGCACCGGACCATGTGCAGACACAGATCGATCCCGGAGGCGACCCCCGCCGCGGTCAGCACTTCCCCCTCATCCGTGTACAGCACATCCGCATCCAGCTCGACCGCCGGGAACAACTGCCGGAAGTCCTCCACCGACCGCCAGTGCGTGGTCGCCCGCCGCCCGTCCAGCAACCCGGCCGCGGCCAGCACGAACGCCCCCGTACAGATCGACGCGATCCGGGTCCCGGGCCGGATCCGGCCCAGCGCCGCGGCCATCGCCGGACTCAGCCGCCCCGTAGTTCCGCCCTCCCCCCACCCGTAATCCGCCCCGGACGCCGGCACGACCACGGTGTCGGCCGCCGCCAGCGCCTGGGGACCGTGTGCGACATTCACCGTGAAATCCGTGTCCGTACGCACCTCCCCCGGCTCCAAGGCGCAGGTCACCAGCTCGTACAGCCGCTCCCCACCCGCCGACCGGGCCTCCCCGAAGATCCGGTGCACGATCCCGACCTCGATCGGCAGCATCCCGTCCCGCACCAGCACCGCCACCCGATGCCTCCGTCCACCCCCGGGAACGGCCCGCACCTTCCCACCCCCACTACTGCCGCCACCTCCACGGCTGCCACCACCACTGCGCCTACCGCTCTCCATCGCGCCACCCATGGCCCGATCCTTGCACACCATGGCCATCGGGCCACTCGTATGCCGCCCACGCTCCCGGGACAGTGGAGGACATGAAGGTCCTCTGGCTGTTCGCCCACCCCGACCAGCGCTCCTTGAGCTGTGCCCTCCTGGCCGAAGGGCTGCGCACCCTCGACGACCACGGCCACCAGTACCGCGTCTCCGACCTCTACGCCATGAAGTGGAACCCGGTGGTCGACGCCGCCGATTACGGCCATGACCCGGCCGACCGCCTCCTGATCGGCACGGCCTCGGAACGCGCCCACGCCAACGGCCACTTGAGCCCCGACATCGAAGCCGAGCAGCAGAAACTCATCTGGGCGGACACGCTGATCATCCAGTTTCCGCTCTGGTGGTACGGCATGCCGGCCATCCTCAAGGGCTGGTTCGACCGCGTCTTCGTCAAGGGCTTCGCCTTCGGCCTCACCGACCCCGCCACCGGCCGCCCCCAGCGCTACGGCGACGGCAGACTCACCGGCAAGCGCGCCATGGTCCTCACCACCGCCGGCGCCCGCGCCGCCACCCTCGGGCCGCGCGGCGTCAACGGAGACCTCAACGACCTCCTCTTCCCCCTCCAGCACGGCACCCTCTGGTACACCGGGATCTCCGTCGTCCCACCCCTCCTGATCCCCGGCGCGGACCGCACCACCCCCACCGCCTACGCGACCGCCGCCACCCGCCTGCGCAAGCGCCTCCACACCCTCCCCACCACCGAGCCGCTGCCCTTCCGCCACCAGAACAACGGCGACTACGACGACGACCTGCTCCTCCACCCCGCCCTGGCCCACCCCCACGCCGGCCCGGCCGCCCACTACACGACCCCACCCCCACCGGCCCACGACTGACCCGTACTCCCCAGGCCCGCGCCCGAACCCGAACCCGAACCCGAACGCACAAAAGCCGCAGGCCCAGCGGAAGAAAATTCCACTGGGCCTGCGGCTATCAGTAGCGGGGACAGGATTTGAACCTGCGACCTCTGGGTTATGAGCCCAGCGAGCTACCGAGCTGCTCCACCCCGCGTCGGTGAACTGAACATTACGCCACTCCCCCGCCAATGCCTAATCGTTTCCTCCGCCGCCCTCCCGCGCCCATGCCCCCTCCACTCAACTCACCACCGCAACAACCAAGTTGAGGCAGAAAACAGACGCCACCCTCTCCCCCCATGCAAGGCTGCCGCCATGACGAAGCACCTGATAGCAGTCATCGGCAACAGCCCGGGCGTCGGAAAGTCGACCCTCTGCCGCCACCTGGCCGCCTGGCTGAAGGACACCGGAGCGACGGTCGACCACTTCCAAGAGGCCGACATCCTCACCCGCCCCGCCTTCCGCCCCGTGGCCGAAGAGTTCGCTGACGGCAACAACAGCGTCCGCCCCGAGACCTTGATCGAATCCACCCGCGCCCACCTCGCCGAATCCCGCGCCGCCGGCATCGACGTCCTGGTCACCGACGCCCTGCTCCCCTTCATCCCCTCCCTGGTGGCCTGGGGCCACGACGAGCCCTCCATCACGCAGGTCCTGCACGAGCTGACCACCGCCGTGGAACCGACCCAGGTGACCGTGGTCTACCTGCACGACGACCCCTCGACCGCCCTCCACCGAGCCCTCACCCGCGAGGGCCCCGCCTGGGCCAACTGGTACGTCAGCAAACTCGCGGCCTCCCCCGGCACCCGCTCCGTCCACGACCTCACCTCGGCCGCCACCCACCTACGCCACGAAACCGCCCTGACCCGCCGCCTCCTGGCCACCACCCCATGGCACGTCCTCACCGTGGACGCATCCCACCTCAACGCCTCCCAAACCGCCACCCACGTCCGCCACCACCTCACCGACCTCATCGACCTCCCACCCCGCTGAAGCCCCCGGCTCCCCTCCGCCGCCCAACCGACCCGAGCTGCACATGCGCGGAGGTCAGAGCGAGAGGTGGCCCGGCCCCTCAGAAATCCGCCGGGCGCATTCATCAATGACCTGCGGTACGACCCGTTGGGCGCCTTCATCGTCCAGCGCCTCGACCAGGGCTTGCCGAACAGTCGCGAACGACCGGCCGGCATGAGTGGCCTGGATCCGGTCAAGAGCCCGCTCGCTCTTCCCCCCGGATGGGCTGCCGGCAACGGGATCGCCTTGCCGTACTCGCTTGAGTCCGTAGCCACGGGGCCAGCCGATCGAGTTCGAACCGGCGACTTCAAGACCGGCACGACAAAGCCCCCGTCCGGGTGACCCGGCGGGGGCTTTGGTCTGCTGTGCGCTCGGCAGGATTCGAACCTGCAACCTTCTGATCCGTAGTCAGATGCTCTATCCGTTAAGCTACGAGCGCTTGGCTTTCCGGCGGTTTTTCTTGCCGGTCGGCGTTGCGGGAACAACATTACATGACCTGCGCCGTGAGGCGAAATCCATTGCTCGCAGCACCTCTGACCTGCGGAAACGCGCCTCTGGGGAGGTTCGGGGGGTTAATCGGGCCAGGGGGTGCCCTCGATGATCCGGGCGAAGTTCGGGCGGGTGTAGCCCTCTTCGGAGCGGTCCAGGAGATCCGCCTTCACCTTGCCGAAGGTGGCCTGGGGGCGGTGGGCCAGGCCGCGTGGAAGGCGTGGAGGATGCGGCGCTTGAAGTCAGGGCGCGGGTGGGCGGCGGTGACGGCCTCGCGGGTTTCCAGGGGGAAGGTGTCGTAGCCGATGCCGAGGACGTCGAGTTCGACGTCGGCTGTGACGAGCGCCACTTCGTACAGCAGCTCCGGGTCGAAGGCCAGGCCGTGCCGGCGGCCGTGGTGGGCGCCGAAAAGGTAGACGCGGCGGGCGTGGCTGGCGTCGATCCCTCCGGCGGGTGACCCGGGTGCCGCGTGAAGGGGCCGCAGGGGGAGGGAGGAAAGATCACTCCGCTGGCGCGGGGAGTGGAGTGCGTCTGCGGGGGGAAATCGCTTCGCGGGGGGACTGAAGATCGCTTCGGGGCGCGGAAAAGCGTTCAGGCCCCGGTCGGTGGGGACCGGGGCCTGAACGAAGAAGAGCGGAGGCGGAGGGATTTGAACCCTCGATGGGGGGTAAGCCCCAAACCGCATTAGCAGTGCGGCGCCATAGACCGGACTAGGCGACGCCTCCACACACCCCACGCGTGCAGGCACGCTGTGGTGTGTCCAGATGATGGCACAGCCCCCAGGGCTGTCACCAATCGCCCCCTACGGTACTAGGCGCGCGGGCCGGCGGGCAAAGACGTTCCTGCAGCGCAACGTCGGGGGCGGCAGCGCGTTAGAGGTGTCGGGGCCCGTGGCGGCTCGCGTCGTCGTGCGCCCCCGGCGTGTACGTACCGCGTACCGCCTCGCACTCGCCTCCCTGGAGCCCGTGATGCCGCACCGCCGGACGTCCTCCCTCTTCGCCGCGGCCGCCAGCGCCGCCACCACGGCCGTGACCCGCCTGACCGCCACCACGGCCGCCGCGGGCCGCGTCTCCGCCACCGCCGCCGTGTCCGTCGTCTCCGTCAGCGCTGCGCTGGTCCTGGCGGTGCCCGCCGCGTCGGCCGCCCCGATCCCGTTGCGGCACCACTGGTCCGGGGGCGGGATCAAGGGCGTGGGGCACCGTACGGCCGCCGCTCAGCACGGCCGCACCCAGCACGGCAGACCCGTTGATCACGGCAGACCCGTGGAAGACGACGCGCCTCTCGATCACCGCACGCCTGCCGGTCACGACGCGCCCCTCGGTCAGCGCACACCGGCCGGGCACGAGGGACCCGAAGATCACCGCATCCCCGCTCCCGTTCGTCACGGCGCACTTCTCGGCCACGGCACCACCACCGACCACGGCGCCCCCGCTGACCACGGCACCACCGCTGACCATGGCACCACCGCCGGCCACGACACGCTCCTCGGCCACAGCACACCCACCGGCCACAACGCACCCCTCGGCCACGACGCATCCCCCGGCCGCAGCACGTCTCCCGGCCGCAGCACGCCCCCCGGCCACGGCGCACCGGTTTACCGCCGTACCCCCGCCGACCACCTCACCGTCACCGTCCACGACTCCGGTTCGGCGGCCGGCAACGGCACCTTCGAGCTGTACTGCCACCCGGGCGGCGGCAACCACCGTCACATCAAGGGCGCCTGCGCCAAGCTGGACGGGATGACGAAGTGGGGCAAAGACCCGTTCGCACCCGTACCGCAGGGCGTGAACTGCACGATGATGTACGGCGGCCCGGCCACCGCGCATGTCACCGGGACCTGGGCGGGGCGCCCCGTCAACGCGGATTTCCGGCGCACCAATGGGTGTGAGATCAGCCGCTGGGGCCGGTTCGAACCCCTGCTCCCGTCGACCAGTTCCTGACCCGGTTCGTGCCGTAGTAGCGCGCCAGGTCAGGACGAGGGGCACATGTCGGGCGTGCGGTGAGTCGCACAAGCCCGTGGCATTACCTCCTCGTCATCCGCCTCCGCGCCTGGGGCAAGTGCCCGTAGACTCCATTCCAGCGATCCGCCACGGTGGGTCGGCAAGGTGCGGTAACAGGGAGGAAGCGTCGTCGTGAGCAGCAGGCCATCCCGAGGCGCTGCTCGCCTCGCAGCCATACTCGACGCCCTCCCCGACGCGCTGTTGCTCGTCAACTGCAACGGCACGGTCGTCAACGCCAACTCCATCGCGCTGGAGACCTTCGAGGCGCCGGGCACGGCCCTGGTGGGGCGCGGGCTGCTCGATCTGCTGCCCTCCTTCGACTCCAAGCGCATCCCGGGCTCCATGCGGCGCCGGGACGAGGACACCGAGGGCGGCCGGACGAAGCCGACCCGCATGGTCGCGCGGCGGACGGACGGGACCGAGCTGCTGGTCGAGGTGACCAGCGCCAACCTGGAGGACGGGCGCACCCCGTACGAGTCCGCCTTCGAGGCCGCGTACGCCGATCACCGCAATGGCTACACGGGCAATGAGCTGCTGATGCTCGTCGTCCGTGACCTGACCGGGACGCTGGACACCGAGACCGAGCTGGCCCGCCAGCAGCGGCAGACCGAGATGATCCTGCGGGCGGCGGCCGAGGGCGTGATCGGGGTGGACGCCGAGGGCAAGGTCGTCCTGGTCAATCCGTCCGCCGCGCAGATCCTGGGGTTCCGGGCGAGCGAGCTGGGCGGCAAGGAGCTGCACCCGCTGATCCACCACTCGCGGGCGGACGGCTCGGCGCTGCCGTGGGAGGAAACCCCGCTGGCCGACACCCTCAAGTCCGGGCGCAAGCACCGGGTGCGCGGGCAGGCGCTGTGGTCGAAGGACGGGCGGGCGGTGCCCGTCGATCTGACGACGGCGCCGGTGCGGGACGGCGATCAGCTCGTCGGCGCGGTGATGACCTTCACCGACCGCCGTGCGTTCGACTCGCTGGCGGCCCGGCACACCCAGCTGCTGGCGGTGCTCGACCAGGCGCTGCGCGGGCCCCTGGAGGAGCTGAAGGGTGAGCTGGGCACGCTCGCCTCCGACCCGGCCGGCCAGCTCTGGCCCGAGGCGAACCAGATCCTGCACCACCTCGCGGCCGGTCACGCCCGGATGACGACGCTGGTGGACAACGTCCTGAGCTATCAGCGGCTGGACTCCGGCAAGGAAAAGCTCAACCGCACGAAGGTTTCGCTGGACGGTGTGGTCGCGGCGGGCGTGGAAGGCGCGATCGAGCTGATCGGTCCCGGCCGGGCGCAGTTCGCGGTGCATGCGCCGCCGATAGAGGCGACGGTCGACGCGGAGCGGATCGCCCAGGCGCTCTCCCATCTGATCGCGGATGTCGCGGGGGTGGACTCGACGGGCCGGATGCCGGCCGGTGAGGCTGCCGTCGGCGGGCGTTCGGGGCCGATCCCCGGCGATTCGACGATCGTGGTGGCGGCGGCCAAGCGCGGTGATGTCGTACGGATCGAGGTGCGCGGGCCGTTCGGCGGCGGCGACCCGGTCCATGAGCCGATCGTCCGCGGAATCGTGCGGAAGCACGGCGGGCTGATGCAGACGCATGAGGTGCCCGGCGGCGGGCCCGGCGCGGGCGGCAGTGCGTATGTGCTGGAGCTGCCGGTGGTGGCGGACGGCACGACGGTGGACGGCGCGACGGGCGGCGCGGACCGGGCGGACGGGCCGACCGGCAATGAGACGACGGTGATGCCGGTACCGGCTGCCCATGCGCGGGGCACCCGGGGCAATGCGGCGGACACGGGCGACGGCGCGGATGACGGCTCGGGCAACGGCACCGGCACGGGACCGGGCTCGGGCAATGGCGAGCAGGGGCCGGGGGGCGACGGGCACGAGGGCGGCGACGAGGGCCGCCCCGGTGGTGACGGCGGTTCTGGTGGGTCCGGCGGTCCTGGCGGTTCCGGTGGGACCGGTGGTGGGGCCGGTGGGCCGCTCGGTGGCGGTGGCGCGGAGCGCGGCGCCGTGGTGCCGGAGCAGGCACACGGGGCACAGCCGACCGGCCGTCGCCGTGCGCGGCACTCGGGCGCGGAGCAGGGCGCGGAGCACGGCACGCACCCGGGCACGGGGCCGGGGGCCGGTGTGGCGCACGGTGCCATGGACGACGGTGGGACGGGGACGGGCGGCCCGGGTCCCGGGGCGGCCGAGGGCGGCCGTGGGGCCCATCCGCCGCACGGTGACGGCGCGCCGGGTACACAGGGCGGCCGGCCGGCGGACGGTACGGGGCTGCCGCCGGGCATGACGGGTGCCGAGTCCGTGCCGCCGACCGGACGGCGCCGGGGACGGCAGGACGCCACGGAGGGCGGCGGGCTGCCCGCGCTCCCCTCCGGAACGAGTCAGCCATCGGGACCGGGGCAGCAGCCGGGACACGGTCCGGTGGCGGGCGCGCAGGGTGGGCCGGCGGCCGGTCCCCAGGGGCCCGCGGCGACGCCGTCGGCCAACGGGCAGGCCCCGGTCCCCGCGCAGGCCTCGGCCCCGGTCCCCGCGCAGGGGTCGGCTCCGGTTCCTGCCCGACCGCTTCCTGCCCGTCCGCAGATTCCCGGGCAGGCCTCGGCGTCGGGGCAGGTGCCGGCCGCGGGGCAGACCCCGGTTCCGGGTCAGACTCCGGCTCCTGGGCAGCCGCATGTTCCCGGTCAGGCGCCGGCTCCGGGCGGGCCGCAGGGCCTCGGCCCCGTACAGCCGAGCGGGCGGCGGGCGCGCCGGGCACTGGCCGAGGCGCCCGAACGGTCCGCGCAGGGTGACCGGGAGCGGGCATCGGCGGCCGCCACTTCCGGGGCGCAGCAGCAGGCCGGTGCACGTACCGCCTTCGCGCTGCCGCCCGCCGCGGCGGACCGCACCCCGCAGTCGCTGCCCGCGACCGCCGACCAGGTGCCCGCACAGGCCGGTCCGCACGAGGCCGCCGGACCGCAGGAGGCTGCCGGGACGGGACGCCGTCGGGCGCGCCGTCCGGTGGCCAACGGTCCTGAGCAGGCGAGGGCCGGCGGACAGCCGGAATACGCGCTGGAAGCGGGCGTCAACTCCGGTGCGGCGCACGGCGAGTGGGACGGCGAGCCGACCGGCCGGCGACGGGCCAGACGGGCCGCGGCCGAGGAGCGGGCGGCGGCCGCCATGGCCGATTCCGAGTCGTCCGGCACGTTCGTGGCGGGCCCGGAAGGGCTCGTGGCGCAGCACAACGAGCCGGCGGAGGCGACGGGTACGGCCACCGGCACGGCGCCCGGGATCGCCCAGGGCCAGACGCCGGCCCACGCCCAGGCCCAGGCCCCGGAGGCGAGTGCGCCTCAGGTGCCCAACACGCCCCAGCCACCCCACGCACCCCACGGCCCCGCCGCCACCCAAGACCCCCGGAACCCCCAGGCGCCAGGCGCTCCCGCCCCCACCGGCCGTCGGCGTGGCCGCCCCAGCCCCGCCGAGGAGGCCGCGGGGCAGGCACCCGTACCCCCGCAGGGCGGCCCCGCCGCCCCGCACCGTCAGCCGCTGCCGCCCGCCGCCGAGGACGACGCGCACGCCGCGGGACACTCCCACGGGCGGGCGTTCAGCGTGCGCACGCTCGGGCAGGGCGTGCCGTTCACCCAGCAGATCGCCGACCAGCAGCGCGGGCAGGTGCCGCCGGGCAGCACGCCCCCGGGCAGCACGCCGCCCGGCAGCACACCGCCCGGCGGCACGTCCGCGGGTTCGGGCCGCCGCCGTAAGCTCGCCGCGCCGCCGCAGGAGGGCGCGGCCGCCGGATCGATGCCGGCCGAGGCGCGTCCGCACCCCGGTGCACCGCAGCCTCAGCAACAGCAGCCCGGACCGCCGGCTCCGCACCAGGCCCCCGCCCAGCCGCAGTCCCCGCCGCACCCTCATCTGATGGACACCGGCGAGGGGCGGGCCTTTGCCATCTCCGCGCCCGACGAGGGCAGCGAGGGCCCCGAGCCGCTGGACGGCCCGAACGGCGCCATAGAGGTGGTGGACCGTCAGCCCATGCCGATGGACGACGAGTTGCCGCCGGAGCCGCTGGACAACCCGCGCCGGCTGCTGGTCTGGCCGGCGCCGGACGTCGCCACCCAGCAGGCGCTCAGCGACCGCGGCTACCGCCCCGTCATCGTCAACTCCCGCGAAGAGGTGGACGCCCAGATCGCCGCGTACCCGGCGGCGCTCTTCGTCGACCCGCTGACCGGGCCGATCACCCGCACCGCGCTGCAGTCACTGCGCCAGGCGGCGGGGGCGGCCGAGGTCCCGGTGCTGGTGACCGCCGGTCTGGGGCAGGCCACCCGGGAGGCCGCGTACGGCGCGGACCCGGCGGTCCTGCTCAAGGCGCTGGCCCCGCGCGACAGTGAGGTCCACCCGCCGCGGGTGCTGCTGATCGAGGAGAACGACGCCATCGCGGGCGCCCTCACCGCCTCGCTGGAGCGGCGCGGAATGCAGGTCGCACGGGCCGGCGGCGACGCCGACGCGGTCACCCTCGCCACGCAGATGCGGCCGAATCTGGTCGTGATGGACCTGATGCAGGTACGCCGCCGTCGGGCCGGGATCGTCGACTGGCTGCGCGCCAACGGCCTGCTCGACCACACGCCGCTGGTCGTCTACACCTCCGCCGACATGGACCCGGCGCAGCTGCCGCGGCTGGCGGCCGGCGAGACGGTGCTCTTCCTCGCGGAGCGCTCCACGAGCGCCGAGGTGCAGGCCCGGATCGTCGACCTGCTCGCCAAGATCGGCACGAACTGACCCGTACCGAGTGAACTGCCCGCGGCGGGCGGCGGGCGGCGGGCGGCGGCCGGACGCCCCTGCCGCCGCCGTCGCCCGGCCGCCTTCGGCTCACGCCAGCAAGGTCACATCCAACTCGCCGTCCGCGTACTGCCGGCGCAGCACCTTCTTGTCGAACTTCCCCACGCTCGTCTTCGGCACCGCCGGAATCACCGCCCACCGCTCCGGCAGCTGCCAGCGCGCGATCCGCTCACCGAGGAATGCCTTCAGCTCCTCGTACCCGATGGTCGCGCCGTCGTTGAGCACCACGGTCGCCAGCGGCCGCTCGCCCCACTTGTCGTCCGGTACGGCGACCACCGCGGCCTCCGCGACATGCGGATGGGCCATCAGATGGTTCTCCAGCTCGACCGAGGAGATCCATTCGCCGCCGGACTTGATGACGTCCTTGGCGCGGTCGGTCAGCGTCAGATAGCCGTTGGGGGTGATGGTGCCGACGTCGCCGGTGCGCAGCCAGCCGTCGGGGCTGAACTTGTCCTCGGGGCGGAGCGGGCCGCTCTGTGCGCCGCCGTAGTAGGCGCCGGCGATCCACGGGCCGCGGACCTCCAGTTCGCCCGCGGCCTGGCCGTCGCAGGGGAGCTGTTCGCCGCCGGGGCCGATCAGCCGCGCCTCGACGGAGGCGGGGAAGCGGCCCTGGGTGGCGCGGTAGGCCCACTCGTCGTCGCCGCTGACCCCGGCCGGCGGGTGGGCGACACTGCCCAGCGGGGAGGTCTCGGTCATGCCCCAGGCGTGCACGACGCGGATGCCGTGCCGCTCCTCGAAGCCGCGCATCAGGGCGGGCGGGCAGGCGGAGCCACCGATGACGACCGTCCGCAGACAGGCGACATCCCGTTTCCTGGCGTCGAGTTCGGCGAGCAGACCCTGCCAGATGGTGGGAACCGCGGCGCCGATGGTGGGCCGTACGGTCTCGATCATCTCGGCGAGCGGCGCGGGCTGCAGGAAGCGGTCCGGCATCAGCAACGAGGCACCGGCCATGAAGGCGGCGTGCGGCAGGCCCCAGGCGTTGACGTGGAACATCGGCACGACGGGCAGTGTGATGTCGCGCGAGGTGAGCGCGAACGCCTCGGCGGTGTTGACCTGCATCGAGTGCAGATACAGCGAGCGGTGGCTGTAGAGCACGCCCTTGGGGTCGCCGGTGGTCCCCGAGGTGTAACAGAGGGCCGCGGCCTCCCGCTCGTCGATCTCCGGCCAGTCGTAGCTCTCCGGCCGCCCGGCGATCAGCTCTTCGTAGTCGTGCACCCGCGCCGGGCCGCCCGCCACCAGGGAGCGGTCGCCGGGGCCGACGACGACGAGGTGCTCGACGTTCGGCAGCTGCGGCAGCAACGGGGCGAGCAGCGGCAGCAGACTGCCGTTGGCGAGCACGACCCGGTCCTCGGCGTGGTTGACGATCCACACCAGCTGCTCGGCGGGCAGCCGCAGATTGAGCGTGTGCAGCACCGCCCCCATGGAGGGGATCGCGAGATAGGCCTCCAGGTGCTCCGCGTTGTTCCACATGAGGGTGCCGACCCGTTCCTCGTCGGCGACCGACAGCTCCTCGCGCAGCGCATGGGCCAGCTGCGCGGCCCGGCGGCCGACCTCGGCGAAGGTGCGCCGGTGCGGATCTCCCTCGGTCCAGGTGATGACCTGCGACTCACCGTGAACCGTCGCCCCATGGGCCAGGATTCGCGAGACGGTGAGCGGTACGTCCTGCATCGTGCTGAGCACCGGGTGCCTCCGCTTTGTTACGGGCGGGTAGTGGTGCTGCGATTGTCAGCGCATACCAATCGGTATGTCACGCCCTCCGAGGTGTGTTCTTACCCTCTCGTGCAGAAATGCGGCCATGAGCGGGCCACCTCCGGGCGCATGGCGCGGAGCTGCGGGCTCCCTTGTGATGCCGTGCGCCTATGTCCTCTTGACGGCCTGTTTCGGTGTTCACGCAGGCCGGCGGCAGGGGCTGAGACCACGGAGACGGGTGGCCGGGCGCAGGGGGGCGAAGCGGCCGGCCGTCTCCGGCGGCCCGGCTCCCCTCGCGCCCCTGCCCCGTCAACCCCTCCGCTCAGCCGCCGGAGTCACCGCCTGGAGGACCAGGACCGACAGATCGTCCTCGACCGGGCCGGTGCCGAAGTCGTGGGCGGCGCGCCGTACGTGTTCGGCGAGGGCCTTGGCGCCCAGGCCCATGCCGTCGCGCATCACCTCGATCAGGCCGTCGTTGTCGTCCAACTGCCAGTTGCCGCAGCGGCGTTCGGTGACGCCGTCGGTGACGCACAGCAGCGTCTCGCCCGGTGCGAGGGCGAAGGAGCTGGCGTGGAATTCGGTGCCCTCGTCGATGCCGAGCAGCATCTGGGGGTCGGAGGCCGGCTCCACGGTGCCGTCCACGAACATGTGCAGCGGTGGCGGGTGGCCGGCGCTGGCGACCGTGCAGCGGGCCCCGGGGACGCCCGTATCGACTTCCAGCTCCCCGTACAGCAGGCTCAGGAAGCGGGAGGTGGCCTGCTCGCCGCCCAGTTCCACCGCCTCCGCGCTCTCCTCGGCCATGGCCAGATTCAGCCTGCCGAGCACCGACTCGACGCCGTGGCCCTCGCGGGCCAGCAGCCGCACCAGGTGGCGGGCGAGGCCGGTGACGGACATCGCCTCGGGGTCCTTGCCCTGTACGTCCCCGAGCAGGAAGCACCAGCGGCGGTCGCCCATCGGGAAGACGTCGTAGAAGTCGCCGCCGACGGTCTGCCCCTCGCCGTGCGGCTCGTAGACGATCGCGGTGTCGACACCGGGGATGCTGGCGAGCGTGGCGGGCAGCTGCCGGCGCTGGAGCGCCAGGCTGATCGTGGTCTGCCGGGTGTACTGGCGGGCGGTGTACACGGCCTGGGCGACCCGTCGTGCCACGTCCTCGACCATCCGCACCACGGTGTCGGTCATCTGGAGGTGCCCCGCCCGGCCGAGCAGCAGCATGCCCTGATCGGTGTCGCGGGCGACCAGGGGGAAGGCGAGCGCGGAACCGCCGGAAGGGGCCGCACCGGCGCATTCCGGCCAGGGCCAGGGGTTGCCGGCGGTGTGGATGATGTCGGACGGCGGGTCCCGTTCGAGCTCCGCGCGGAGCGGGGTGATCCGCCGCTCGTCGACGTGCCAGACCCGCGACAGCCGCACCCCGCCACCCTCCGTGGTGAGCCAGATGGCGCACCAGTCGGCGAGCCGGGGCACCAGCAGCTGGGCGGCGAGCGCGGTGACCATGTCCTGGTCGAGCTGCCCGGCCAGCAGTTCGCTGGTCTCGGCGAGGAAGGACGGGCCGCCGCGGTCGGCCCATTCGGCGGCGAACCCGTGCGGGCGGCCGCGCGGTGTCACGGGGTGGTCCAGGCGTACGGGAGGCTCGGGGCGGCGCGACTCGCGGCGGGGCGCGGCGGGGGCGGCGCGGGCGCGCAGCGGCTCGCCCTCGGTGGCCTCCAGGCGGAACCAGACGGTCTTCACCGCATGGCGGTAGGTCACGCCCCAGGACTCCGCCAGGGCGCTCACCAGCTGGAGTCCGAATCCCGGCTCTCCGGTGCGGGCGTCGACCCCGCCGCGTACGCCCCGGGCGGGATGGCGGTCGGAAACCTCCACCACGACGCCCGCCTTGGCCGGGCGGCGCTCTCCGTCATTCTCGGCGGCCGCCGGCCCGTCGTGCTCCAGGCGACAGGTCACGTCGATATCGGTACCGGCGTACATCACGGCATTGGTGACCAGCTCGCTGGTGAGCAGGACGGCATCGTGGATGAGTTCGGCGCTGATCGCCGCCGCACCGGGCCCTGCCGTGGCGGGCGGGGCCGTCGCCCGCTCGGTGAGCAGCGCGCGCACGAATTTGCGTGCGCCGGCGGCCGCGAGCTGGTTCGCGGGCAGCCCTTTCCGGGACACGGTTTCCGTCGTGTGCGGGGAGGACAGCGCTACCACTGCGCCCCCTGAATATGCCGGGAAAAACTGATTACAAGCGCTTTATACTATGTCATATCTGCCCAAATGGATCACCCTGCTCGAATGGCTCTCTCCGCAACAATCATTGGGGGGATGGTGTGCCATGGCGCTCGACCCGGCCCGGCCCGAGTCCGCTTCTTCGCCCCCGGAGCCTCCCGAGCCCACTGAGCCCCCGCAGCCCCCCGCCCCCCGGCACGACGGACAGTGGGTCCGCACCAGTGAGCTACGGCCTCTCCTCGCGGCGATGATTGCGCTGCGGGACGGGGATTTCACCGCCCGTGCGGATATCCCGCAGGGCGGCTCCTCCACGGATGGCGTGGTGGCCGATATGACGGGCGTCTTCAACCAGATCGCCGCCCGCAACGCCCACCTCTCCTCCGAGCTGCAACGCGTGCGCAGCGAGATCATCCGGCAGGGCCGGCTGGACGAGCGGATCTCCGCCAGTCCCGGCCAGGGGACCTGGACGACGAATATCGAGGCGGCCAACACCGTGCTCCAGGCGCTGGTGGTCCCACTCGCCAAGGCCACCCGGGTACTGGACGCGGTGGCCGACGGCGACCTGACCCAGCGGGTCGATCTGCACGACGGCAACCGCGCGCTCCGCGGCGATCTGCGCCGGCTGGGCAGCGGGGTGAACCGCATGGTCGACCAGCTGTCGCTGTTCACCGGCGAGGTCACCCGGGTCGCCCGCGAGGTCGGCACCGAGGGCCGGCTCGGCGGCCGGGCCAAGGTCCAGGGGCTCTCCGGCGACTGGCTCCATGTGACCGAGGCGGTCAACACCATGGCGTCGCGGCTGACCGCGCAGGTCAGGGACATCGCCGTGGTCACCACCGCGGTGGCCACCGGCGACCTGACCCAGCAGGTGACCGTCGAGGCCACCGGCGAGCTGCTGGAGCTGAAGCTCACCGTCAACAAGATGGTCGACCAGCTGCGCGCCTTCGCCGACGAGGTCACCCGGGTCGCCCGCGAGGTCGGCACCGAGGGCCAGCTGGGCGGCCGGGCGCAGGTCCGGGGCGTCTCCGGGGTCTGGAAGGACCTCACCGACAACGTCAACTTCATGGCGTCCAACCTGACCTGGCAGGTCCGCAACATCGCCCAGGTCACCACGGCCGTCGCCAACGGCGACCTGAGCCAGAAGATCACCGTGGACGCCCGCGGCGAGATCCTGGAGCTGAAGTCGACGATCAACACGATGGTCGACCAGCTCTCCGCCTTCGCCGACGAGGTCACCCGCGTCGCCCGCGAGGTCGGCACCGAAGGGCGGCTGGGCGGCCGGGCGCAGGTCCGGGGCGTCTCCGGGGTCTGGAAGGACCTCACCGAGAGCGTCAACTTCATGGCGGACAACCTGACCTCCCAGGTCCGCAACATCGCCCTGGTCGCCACCGCCGTCGCGGAGGGCGACCTCGGCAAGACGATCACCGTGGAGGCCAAGGGCGAGATCCTGGAGCTCAAGACCACGATCAACACCATGGTCGACCAGCTCTCCGCCTTCGCCGACGAGGTCACCCGCGTCGCCCGCGAGGTCGGCACCGAAGGAAACCTCGGCGGTCAGGCGCAGGTCAGGGACGTCTCCGGGGTCTGGAAGGACCTCACCGACAACGTCAACTTCATGGCGCTCAACCTGACCTCCCAGGTCCGCAACATCGCCCAGGTCACCACGGCCGTCGCCAACGGCGACCTGTCCAAGAAGATCGACGTCGACGCCCGCGGCGAGATCCTGGAGCTGAAGGACACGGTCAACACGATGGTCCAGCAGCTGCGGGCTTTCGCGGACGAGGTCACCCGCGTCGCCCGCGAAGTCGGCACCGAGGGACGGCTGGGCGGCCGGGCCCAGGTCCACGGCGTCTCCGGCGTGTGGAAGAACCTCACCGACAACGTCAACTTCATGGCCGACAACCTGACCTCCCAGGTCCGCAACATCGCCCAGGTCGCCACCGCCGTGGCCAAGGGCGACCTGTCCAAGAAGATCGACGTCGACGCCCGCGGCGAGATCCTGGAGCTCAAGACGACCATCAACACGATGGTCGACACCCTGTCGTCGTTCTCGTCCGAGGTGACCCGCGTCGCCCGCGAGGTCGGCAGCGAGGGCCAGCTCGGCGGCCAGGCCCGCGTCGAGGGCGTCTACGGCACCTGGAAGCGGCTGACCACCAGCGTCAACGAGCTGGCGCTGAACCTGACCACGCAGGTCCGGGCGATCGCCGAGGTGGCCAGCGCGGTCACCCAGGGCGATATGTCCGGCTCGATCACCGTGGACGCCCAGGGCGAGGTCGCGGCCCTGAAGAACAACGTCAACCTGATGGTCGCCAACCTCCGCGAGACCACCCGCGCCAAGGACTGGCTGGAGTCCAACCTGGCCCGTATCGCCGGCCTGATGCAGGGCCACCGCGACCTGGTCGAGGTCGCCGACCTGATCCTGCGCGAGCTGACCCCGCTGGTGAATGCGCAGTTCGGCGCGTTCTTCCTGGCGGAAGCGGGCGCCGAGCCGGGCGAGGGCCTGGAGCTGATCGCCGGTTACGGCACCGGCCAGCCCGAGGGCCGCCGCTCGCTGCCGAGGCTGCGGCTGGGCACCCCCGGCTGGGGCCTGATCACCCAGGCCGCCATGGAGAAGAAGCGCATCGTCGTCGACGCCGTCCCGCCCGACTACATCACCATCAGCTCCGGGCTCGGCGCCGCGGCCCCGGCCAGCATCGTCATCCTCCCGGTCCTCTTCGAGGACCAGGTGCTCGGCGTCATCGAGCTGGCCTCCTTCAGCCGGTTCAGCGAGGTCCACCTCGCCTTCATCGACCAGTTCGTGAACACCATCGGCGTCTCGATCAACACCATCATCGCCAACTCCCGTACGGAGTCGCTGCTGTCGGAGTCCCAGCGGCTGACCGCCGAGCTCCGCCAGCGCTCCGACGAACTCCAGCTGACGAACGCCGAGTTGGAGGAGAAGGCGGCCCTCCTCGCCACCTCCTCCCAGTACAAGTCGGAGTTCCTGGCGAACATGTCGCACGAGCTGCGCACCCCGCTCAACTCCCTGCTGGTGCTCTCCCGGCTCCTCGCCGACAACCCCGAGGGCCGGCTCTCCGCCCAGGAGGTGGAGTTCGCCGTCACCATCCACCGGGCGGGCTCCGACCTCCTCCAGCTCATCAACGACATCCTCGACCTGTCGAAGATCGAGGCCGGCCGGATGGACGTCCACCCCAAGGCCCTGCCGCTGATCAAACTGCTCGACTACGTCCGCGCCACCTTCCGGCCGCTCACCGTCGACCGCGGCCTCACCTTCGACGTCAAGGTCGGCGAGAGAGTCCCCAAGGAGCTCTTCTCCGACGAACAGCGCCTCCAGCAGATCCTGCGCAACCTCCTGTCCAACGCCGTGAAGTTCACCTCCTCGGGCGGCGTGGAACTCATCGTCGAACGCGTCCCCGGCACGGATTTCGAGGAGGAATCCCTCCGCACCGCCGACGACGTCATCGCCCTCTCCGTCAAGGACACCGGCATCGGCATCTCACCGGAAAAGCTCGACGGCATCTTCGAGGCGTTCCAGCAGTCCGACGGCACCACCAACCGCAAATACGGCGGCACCGGCCTCGGCCTGTCCATCAGCCGCGATATGGCCGCGCTGCTCGGCGGCCGGATCATCGCCGAGAGCGAGCCGGGCGTCGGCTCGACCTTCACCCTGTATGTGCCCGCGCGCTACACGGGCCCCTTCCCCGCCCCGAGCCCCACCGCCGCCACCCGCCCCGCGGACAGCACCGCACAGGCCGGCCCCGCCCGCCCCGTCCTGGCCGAACAGCTCACGGCCACGCCGCCCGGCCCGACCGCAACCACCCCGCGGAGCAGCCCTCCCGGCAGCGTCAGCGATGTCTTCCCCACCCAGACAGAACAGGACCAGGCTCCGCACCCGGACCAGCGCCCGGGTGCCCCCTCCCCCGACGGCGGCGATGTCACCTGGCCCGAGACCACCCGCCTCAGGGACTGGCTCAGCGGACGCCCCGGCGAGGTGCTGGCCAACCGCCGCATCCTCATCGTCGACGACGACATCCGCAATGTCTTCGCGCTCACGCACGTACTGGGCCGGGTCGGGATCAGCGTCAAATACGCCGAGAACGGCCGCGAGGGGCTGGAGGTCCTTGACCGGACACCGGACGTCTCGCTGGTGCTGATGGACATCATGATGCCGGAAATGGATGGTTACGAGATGATCAAGGCGATCCGACAAGCGCCTCGATTCGCCGACCTGCCGGTCATCGCGCTCACCGCGAAGGCCATGCCGGGCGACCGCGAAAGGGCGATCGAGAGCGGGGCCAACGACTACATCCCCAAGCCGGTGGATGTGGACCGCCTGCTGTCCGTGATCTGCGGCCTTCTGGACCCGCAGGAGGGCCATGCGGTTCCGCATCCGGAGGCCGATCCGGTTCCGCGTCCGGAAGCCGAACCGGTCCCGCATCCGGAAGCCGATCCGGTCCCGCGCCCGGAGGCCGTCGGCCCCAAGGGCGTCTACCCGGACAGCGCGGGCCAGGCCACCGAGGGCACGGGGCAGGACGCCGAAAGTACCGGCCAGGACGGGCGGGGAACGGCAGCCGGGGAGCAATCATGACGACCGCACCGGACACCTCATCCAGCATCCTCATCGTCGACGACATGGAGGAAAACCTCGTCGCACTGGAAGCCGTACTGGGCTCGCTCACCCAGAAGGTGGTCCGCGCGCGATCCGGCGAAGAGGCCCTGAAGGCCATGCTCCGCGAGGAATTCGCGGTCGTCCTCATCGATGTGCTGATGCCCGGCATGAACGGCTTCGAGACCGCCGCCAACATCAAGGGCCTGGACCAGACCAAGGACGTCCCGATCATTCTCCTCACCGGCGCCTCGGTCGACCCCAACTACGCCTACCGCGGCTACACGGTCGGCGCCGCCGACTTCCTCATCAAGCCCTTCGACCCCTGGCTGCTGCGCACCAAGGTGAACGTGTTCCTCGACCTCCACCGCAAGAACCGCCAACTTGCCGCCCAGGCCGAACAGTTGAAGCGCCTGCTGACGTCGGACGACCACCCTGCGGACGAGGGCCCACCGCCCGCGACGACCGCGACCACCACGGCCCCGGCGGCGCCGACAGGAACGACCACGCCCATGACCACCAGCGCGGCAGCCTCCGCAGCCGGAACGGAAGCGGCTGCACCTTCGGACGCGACGTCGCCCCCGCCCGCATCCTCGCCCACGGGATCGGGGGTGGCCGAGCACCCTCCCATCCCCCCGGGGGGCCCCGGCGCCCCGACGCCTGCGGAGCCGTACCGGCAGCCCACGCAGCCCACGGCGCCCGGCGCCGGCGACGCATCCCGCCTCGCGGACATCGCCGGCCAGCTCGCCGAGGTGGAACTCCTCCTGCGCGACGCAAAAGGCTCCGACAAGGAGCGCCTTGCCGACCGCATCACCGAACTGGAGGAAGCGGTCGGCAGGTTGCTGGTCAGCCGCGGGACGTGAAACTCATACCCTTGAGCTTTCCCGGCTGCTCTTTCCGCGCGGCCCCGGCACCTTGTCGACGGTGAAGGCGTAAATTCCCGCCAGGGCGAATATCGCCAGATACTGAGCCCAGATGGCGTGCTCCAGCACCCTGTTCACCGCGATGAGCACACCGGCCCAGAGAACAGTAAATGCAATCTTGCCCATCAGGATTTCCTAAGCCTTTAGGCGAGAGCCGAGAGGCAGGCGGCGTCGCTGCCCCCAACGGTCTTCGTCGCGATGTCCGAGGCGAGGTCCGAGGTGACGCCCTTGCTGACGTACCGGCCGGCGACCAGCGCCCCGGCTCCGCCCGCCACCGCACCCGAGGCAAGGCTCTTCATTGAATTTCCCCATTCAACTTTTCACACGGGGCAGTATGGGTCAGATACCGCGCCCGTTCTTGGTCATCCACGAACGTACTAGTCCACCCCTCCCTCGGGAACCCGGATGCGCGGATCTTGAGCTGTCTTGAGTTTGAGGATTCTGTGAAACTCTGACGTGGCAGACCATCGTGGCGTTTGGACCGACTGATAGCTCAATGTCCGGCTATTCGTAGAGGCGAGCGCGGAGAGAAGCGCGCGCAGCACGAGCCTTCCATTGCCAACTCCCTCACAAACAAGAGCAGTTCACCTGCCGGGGCCAAGAGCGCAGCTCACCCGGGAATTTCCGTCGGCTGCGACGTGGGCCCAGGCCGCACAGAGGAGTGACCGAGGGCACTTGACGATCAGAAGGAGCGAACGGACCGGTGGGCCCCCGCGAGCGGCACAGCGCGCCCGGACGATGCGCTGACGTCCCTGTAGAGGTGAGGCTCCCGGAGCTACGCGTAACGCGGGAGGTCCTGCGTCGTGATGGTCCACTCACCGACGGTGACGTCCTCGCCGTAGACGAATTCCTTACGGGTCGCATAGCGGGGGCCGCTCGGGGTCGGATGGATATCGGAGAGCACCGCACCCGAGCCCGTACGCGGATCGAAGATCGCATACACGGGGATACCCAGCAGGGGATAGTCGCGCATCTTGCTCACCCAGTCATTGTCCGGGTTGGAACGGGAAACGACTTCGATGGCGGCGAGGAGCGTACGCGGATCGAAGGCCCCCTCGACCTCCATGTCCGTCTCAGCGATCACCATGACATCGGGGTGACGCATGATGCCCTCGGCCTGGCTCTCCACGTCGGGAGTCCCCGTATGGGCCACCAGTAGTTCCGGCATCACCTTTTCGAGGCGTTTACGGATTCGTAGTGTGGTCAACTCGTGCGGCCCGACAGGCGCCCTCGTGTCATGAACAATCCCTTCCTTCGTGATCTCGAACTTTCCTGGAAGGGTGTCGGCCATCGACTGAACGAACTCCCGCATGGTCTGGTAGAGAAGGGCGTCCCGCTGCGCGTCATCGGGGGCCATCGTCATGGCGCTCGCTCCTCATCTCTGTCGGCATCTCTGCCGGCGTGCCCATCGGAGTCCTCAGCTTCATGCTGGGCGGCTCCTTGCTCTGGGGCTCTGGGTGGCGGCAGTCGCGGCAGAGGCCCGGGGCGGGGGCACGGAAGGCCCGCTCGCAGCCGTCGCAGGTCCGGAGCGGTGGTGGGGCCGGGAGCTTGGGGGCACAGGGCGGTGTGGGTGCCGCCGGGAGGGGTGGGGGCAGGGCTTCCGTGAGCCGGTGGGCGAGCAGGGCCGCCGGGTGGCGGAGTGCGGGCGGGAGGCCCGCGGTCAGGGCGTTGCGTACGGCGTCCGGGGAGGCGCCGCGTTCCAGCCAGGCGGCGACCGGCGGAGTGAGGCGGTTGATGTCCCGTACGGAGAGCAGCAGGCGGGGGTCGTCGCGGCGGAGGTTCGCCAGGAGGGCGGCGGCGGGGGCGTGGTGCGCGCGGGCCACGGGCTCCGGTAGGTGTGATGCGGGGGAAGGCGGTGCGGGGGAAGGCCTCGGCGCGGGGTCCGGCTGCGGGGGCCGCCTTACGGGGGCCGGGTCCGGCGCGGGAGGGGGCGGTTCGACGGCCGTGCGGCGTTTGGCCTGCTCGGCGGCCTCGCGGGCGCGGCGGGCGCGGGTGGCCTGCGGGTTGTTGTACGAGAGCGTGAGCGTGACCATCCGCCCGTCATCGGTGCGCCGCCTGACCCGTTCGAGGTAGCCGTTCGCCTCCAACTCCCGTAAGGCGGCGGCGATCCGGTCCCGTCCCTCCGGGAAGCGCTTGGCCAGCGAACGGATGTCGACCGGCGCTCCCTCGGGCAGCGACTGGATGTGGGCGGCGAGCCCGATCGCCAGGCCGGACAGGGACCGGTGCTGGGTGAGGTGGTTGCCGACGATCGTGTAGCCGGAGTCCTGGTACTCGGTGACCTTGCGGACGCCGGCCGGGGATCGCCGAATCTCGTACTGGGCGCGCGCAGGCGCATTAAGCTTTTGCTCAGCCATAGGGAAGGGTTCGGTCTTCCTCGTTGGTCAGGCCCTCGATCGGGATGCCAGTCCCGGCCGGGGGCCGTCGCATGTGTGCGGGATTTTGGGGTTGTTGCTGCCGAGAGTGCATGGGCGAGGGCAGCGGAGGCGAGCCTTCCGGTCATGGATCACCCAAGCGAGTGACGGCGGGGCGCGCCGGGGTGGGTCGGGCTGGGTTGGGCTGGGTTGGAGAGGTTTCTCTACCTGGGGTGATGGATCTTTTACGGGCCGAACCCCCGGCGCTCGGCACACCGACGCCTGGCTTCCCGGCGTCCGGCTTCCCGGCCTCCGGTTGACGGGCCGCCAGTCGTCTCCCCTCCCTCCCCCGGGTCTCATCGGCCCCACATCGGCAGGTCGAATTCCGCCCAGACCGTCTTGCACGGGAATGGCCCCCGGCAGGTACCCCAGCGGTCGGCAAGCGCTTCGACCAGAACCAGTCCGTGACCCGACTCCCGTAGACCTGACGCCTGGGGGGCCGGAAGCTCGTCACCGCGCGCGTCCGTCACCTCGATACGGAGCGTGTCCGCGTCAGACAGCACGGCAAGGCGGAAATCGCGGCCCGGTACGCACCCGTGCGTGGCGGCGTTCGCGGCCAGCTCGGCGATGACGTGGGCCGGGGATTCGAACGGCAGACCCCAGGACCGGAGTTGTTCGGTGGCAAGGAGCCGTGCGAGGCGCGCGCCCCGGCGGGTGGCGGAGAGCTGGACCTTGAACTGGAGCTTGTACTCGGCGATTTCCTGATTCATGTCACTCAGCGTGGTCGGGCGTGCTTACGCTGAATAGTGATGACGCCAGTACTCATGGTGATGTCCACGGGTTGTCCAGAGGCGTCCCTGCTGTCCAGGAGGTGGAAGCGGATGAATGTTGACGGTGCGGAAGACGGGGGTTGGGAACTCGATCCGGAAGACGACGCACAAGCGGCCGTGGAGACGGTCGGGCGCCAGCTGAAGCTGTGGCGGGAGGCGGCAGGGCTACGCCCAGCCGAGTTCGCGGCGGCCGTCGGGTACGGGGAGAACCTGATCTACAAGATCGAGCGCGGCACCCGCATCCCGCGCCCGGAATACCTCGACAAGGCCGATGAGGTCTTGGGAGCGGGCGGCAAGGTCGCCGCGATGAAGAAGGATGTGGAGCAGGCCCGGTATCCGAAGAAGGTGCGGGACCTGACGAGGTGGGAGGCCGAGGCAGTCGAGCTGGGGGCATACGGCAGCCACAACCTGCACGGGCTCTTACAGACAGAGGAGTACGCGCGGGCGCTGTTCGAGATGCGACGGCCCGCCTGGCCCCAGGACAAGGTGGATCGCGAGGTGGCCGCGCGAGTGACGCGACGGTCGATCTTCGACCGCACGCCCGCCCCTGCCCTCACTTTTGTCCAGGAAGAGGTGACGCTTCGCCGTCCTCTCGGAGGCACAATGGTCTTGCGTCGGCAGCTCGAACGATTGTTGGAAGTGGGCCAGTTGCGGAACGTCGAGATCCAGGTAATGCCGACGGACCGCGAGGACCACGCAGGTATGGGCGGCCGGATCCAGCTGCTCAAGTTCGGTGACGGCTCAGTTGTGGGCCACTCCGACGGGCAGTTCGGCAATCGTCGCGTCTCCCACCCGAAGGAGATCCAGGTCCTTGAGCTGCGCTATGGCATCATCCGGGCCCAGGCTCTCACGCCCCGGGAGTCACTGGCCTTCATCGAGAAAGTGCTGGGAGAGACATGCCTCTGAAGCCCTCCATCGGGACCGGCCGCGAGCTGTCGTGGTTCAAGAGCAGCTACAGCGGCGACAGTGACAGCAACGAGTGCGTCGAGGTCGCGTGGACCAAGAGCAGCTACAGCGGCCAAGGCAACGGCAACGAATGCCTTGAAGTCGCCACCACCCCCGACACCATCCGCATCCGCGACTCCAAGAACCCCCACGGCCCTCAGCTCCGTCTCCGGCCCTCCGCATGGGCCGACTTCGTCGCGTTTGCCGTCGAAGGGGGTTGAGCGCACGGCTGCTGTTTGGTGGCGGTTGCTCAGCAGTGCTGTTTGGGATCTTTCACCCCGGCCCTTCAGGATCTGCACCCCGGCAAAACAGATGCCGCGGACTGCACCGCAGCGTAATGTGTGATCCCGGCTGCTGCCTATTACCTGGCCGTTGAGGCGGCCACAGCTTCGGGAGGGCTTGATGGTTGCGGACATAGTCATGACCTGGGTGGCGGGCTGGGCCTTGTCCCGGCGGACGCCTCCGCCTGTCAAGAAGCCCTGGGGGCTCTACATCGAGGTGGCCGGCAACCCCGACGAAGTGGGACGCCATGTCCTGCCCGAGGCCGAGGAGTCGTTGGTTCGCAGCGCCGCATCCTCGGTGTCCGTGCCGCGGACTTGGATGAAGATGCCCGCGGAGCCCGAGGAGATCGAGTCCTGGCTGCCTCAGGGGTGGGTGATGGAGGAGGCCGGCCATCTGATGGCCGTTGACCTGATGGCCACGGACCCGGTCGCGCCTGCGGGGTACACCGCGACCGTGGAGACCATGGGAGCCGTCACCTACGCTCGGGTGCTGGATGCGGCGGGCGAGCTGGCGTCCCAGGGGCAGATGGCATCCCTCGGGGAAGCTGTGGTCGTGGACCGGATGGTGACCGAGGCGGCCCATCAGCGTCGCGGGCTGGGCAACTTCGTGATGCGCACGCTTGCCGACCGCGCCCTGGAGACGGGCGCGGTCCTCGGCGTTCTGGGCGCGACCGACGCCGGGCGCGCGCTGTACGAGACGCTGGGCTGGAAAAAGCACACGACGCTGGCGGAGTGCAGCTACCGGCCCTGAAGCAGGAGCATGGCCGTACGTGGGGGTGGCCGAATCCGCAGACGCCACCAGCCCCCGGACAGTCGCCTCTCCGGGCTTCACCCCACTGCGGTCAGATCGTCGGCAATGGCTCACTCCACCGCGGAAGAAGGCCGCGGCGGGGTCGCCGACGTGTCAAAGGGCCTCGGGTGCCTTGCTCCTGGGGCCGCCCGCGTCACCCGTGTTGAGCGTGCCGGCCGGTTCGAAGAGAAGGATGGCGGTCTCCTCCTCGGCCACCGGGCAGTGTTCGACGCCTCGGGGAACGACTATCAGCTCGCCGGGGCCGAGGACCACATCACCGTCCCTGAGCTGGATGGTGAGCCGGCCACTGATCACCATGAGCAGTTCGTCGGTGTCTTCGTGCGTGTGCCAGACGAACTCCCCGTGCAGCTTGGCGAGTTTGACCTCGTAGTCGTTCAGGTCGGCGATCTTCTTCTGCGACCACAGGTCGCTGAACTGCGAGAGCTTGTCGGTGAGATGAACGGGAGCGGGAGAGTGGGTCATGCCTTGAGACTGCCGTGCCCGTGCTCCGGCGGTCTTGTACGTTCCTGGCATGACAGGAGGAGGCCCGCCCCGTAAGACGATCAGCGCCTGGCGGCCGCCCGTCCCGGGCATCGCCGAGGTCTTCCACGCGCACTTCACCGAGCACGCGTACCCGTCGCACACCCATGACACCTGGGCCCTGATGATCCTCAATGACGGGGCGGTCGACTTCGCCTGTGACCGCCACCGTCATGGCGTGACCGGCTCCGACACGGTCGTCCTGCTGCCTCCCGGTGTAGCCCATGACGGCAGGACGGTCACCGCGGCGGGCTTCCGCAAGCGTGTGCTCTACCTCGACGCGGCCATGCTCCCCGAGGGCCTGACCGGCCGCGCGGTGGACGGCCCGGTCTTCGGCGATGCGCTGCTGCGCCATCGCATCCACCAGCTGCATACGTCCCTCGGCCACGCGGGCGACGTGCACGCGGGCGACGCCTTCGAAGCCGCATCGCGGCTGGCCTTCATCCGGGAGCGGCTGCACTTCCACCTGGACGCGCTCCAGCCGCCGCGTACGCCTGGCCGCGAGGCGAACCGCCTGGCCGCCGCCTTACGGGAGCTGCTGGATGCCCGTCTGCCGACCGGCCTGTCCCTGCAGGAGGCCGCCGCCGTCCTGCACGCACACCCCACCCATCTGATCCGCTGTTTCCGGCAGACCTACGGCCTGCCGCCGCACACCTACCTGACCGGCAAGCGCATCGAGCGGGCCCGCGGGCTGCTGCTCGACGGCAGGCGTCCGGCGGAGGTCGCGACCGCCCTGGGATTCCATGATCAGTCCCATCTGAACCGGCACTTCACCCGCCATGTGGGCACGACACCGGCGCGCTATGCGGCCGGGTGGGAGAGCCGGCCCGAAACATGACAGTCCCGCTGTCTGCACCGTGGCCGTATCGCGTGACCACCCCTCACGCCCGTCCACCGGTCACATTTCCCTGTCCGGCTCCGTCACCTCTCATGACGAACGCAACGCAACTGAAGTGACGGGAGAACCGGTGACGTCTTTGCTGCACCTGGATTCCAGCGCCCATCGTTCCGGCGAATCGGTCAGCAGGCAGCTGACCGCGTTGTTCGCCCGCACCTGGCGGGCTGTGCACGGCCCGGCCGGATATCGGTACCGGGACCTGGCTGCCGACCCGGTTCCGCCGCTGGACACCGCCTACTGCTCGCTCGGCCGACGAGTGGAGCGACACGGCCTCGTCTCGCCGGCAGGAGTGGACACGCTGATCAAGACTCCGGCCGAGAAACACGCGTGGGCGCTGACCAGCCCGCTGATCGCCGAACTGAGGGAGGCCGACACCCTGCTGATCGGTGCCCCGATGTACAACTACTCGGTACCTGCCTCGCTCAAGGCGTGGATTGACCGGGTGGGCTTCCCCGGGGCGTTCACTGACCCGGACACCGGGGACAGCCTGCTGCAGGGGACGAAGGTGGTGGTGATCAGTACGCGGGGCGGTGCCTACGGACCGGGAACTCCCCGGGAGGCATGGGATTTTCAGACCCCGTACCTGCGGGCGTACTTCGGCAAGCAAGGGGTGGCACAGGAGGACATACGTTTCGTCAGCGCTGAGATGACCATGGCCGGCCTCGTTCCGCACCTGGCACGCTTCCGGTCGTCAGCGGCGAGCTCGCTGGCCGCGGCGCGAGCCGAGGTCACCGCGCTGGCATCGACCCGGCCGGAGACCGAGGCGACCCCGTAGGCGGCGAGGGCCACACCACCGCTTCAGGCGATCATCGCCAGTTCCGGGTCTTCCCGGAGTTTGGCCAGGGCGCGGGAGACGGCGCTCTTGACCGTGCCGACCGAGACCTCCATGACCTCGGCGGTCTGGGCCTCGCTCAGGTCCTCGTAGTACCTGAGGACGACCATGGCCCGCTGGCGGGCGGGCAGTCGCATCACCGCGCGCCACATCGCGTCGCGCAGGCCCTGGAGCTCGGCCGGGTCGGGGGCGGGCAGCGGGTCCGGCTCCGGCATCTCGTCGACGGCGAATTCCTCGACCTTGCGCTTGCGCCACTGGGAGGTGCGGGTGTTGATCAGCGCGCGGCGGACGTAGCCGTCCAGGGCGCGGTGGTCCTCTATCCGGTCCCAGGCCACGAAGGTCTTGGTCAGGGCGGTCTGGAGGAGGTCTTCGGCGTCGTTCGGGTTGGTGGACAGCGACCGCGCGGTGCGCAGCAGGACCGGCCCCCGGGCCCGTACATAGGACGAGAACGTCGGGAACACAGCGGCGGTCGAAGCGCTGGTGCACACTGGCGTGGTCATGTGGACCACGCTAGAAGCGACGGCGGGTCGGGCGGATCGCCCCCAGGTGCCGAAGCGGCATCCCTCTCAAGTTGTAGGGGTGGAGCCGGCTCTACCTACTCTGGGGGGACGGGGGCCGGAGGTCCCCTAGGGTCCGGGGTCGTGGCGCGCGCCGCCCGTTCAGCGGTCCGCGCCCAGAATCAGCCCCGACGTCGGGACTCCGGTTCCGGCCGTGACCAGGACATGGGCGGGGCTGCCGGCCTGGTTGACGGAGGTGCCGCGGAGCTGGCGGACGGCCTCGGCGATGCCGTTCATGCCGTGCAGATAGGCCTCGCCGAGCTGGCCGCCGTGGGTGTTCAGGGGGAGGGTGTCCGCGGCGACGAAGTCCGAGGCCTCACCGGGGGCGCAGAAGCCGAACTCCTCCAGCTGCATCAGCACGAAGGGGGTGAAGTGGTCGTAGAGGATCGCGACGTCGATGTCGGCGGGGGTCAGGGCGGCGGTGCGCCAGAGCTGGCGGGCGACCACGTTCATCTCGGGGAGGCCGGTCAGGTCGTCGCGGTAGAAGCTGGTCATCTGCTCCTGGGCGCGGCCCGCGCCCTGCGCCGCGGCCGTGATCAGCGCCGGCGGGTGGGGCAGCGCGCGGGCCCGCTCGGGCGAGGTCACCACGATCGCCTGGGCGCCGTCCGTCTCCTGGCAGCAGTCCAGCAGCCGCAGCGGCTCCACGATCCAGCGGGAGGCGGCGTGGTCGGCGAGGGTGATGGGCTTGCGGTAGAAGTACGCGGCCGGGTTACGGGCGGCGTGACGGCGGTCGGTGACCGCGACCGGGCCGAAGGCGTCCGGGGTCAGCCCGTAGGTGTGGAGGTAGCGCTGGGCGGCCATGGCGACCCAGGAGGCGGGGGTGAGCAGGCCGAAGGGGAGGTTCCAGCCGAGCGCCGCGCCCTCCGCGGTGGGCTCGCGCTGCTGTACGCCGGAGCCGAAGCGGCGGCCCGAGCGCTCGTTGAACGCGCGGTAGCAGACGACGACTTCGGCGAGGCCGGTGGCGACCGCCAGGGCCGCCTGCTGAACGGTGGCACAGGCCGCGCCGCCCCCGTAGTGGACCCGGGAGAAGAAGGACAGCTCACCGATACCCGCCGCCTGCGCGACGGTGATCTCGGGGTTGGTGTCCATGGTGAAGGTGACCAGGCCGTCGACGTCCGCGGGGGTCAGGCCGGCGTCGTCGAGGGCCGCGCGTACGGCTTCGACGGCGAGCTTCAGTTCGCTGCGGCCGGAGTCCTTGGAGAACTCGGTCGCGCCGATCCCGGCGATGGCGGCCCGGCCGCCGAGGGAGTCGGGGCGGTGGACGCTCATGCCGTGCCCTCCGGGAGGCTGACGGTCACCGTGCCGGTGACGTGGTGGCCGATGCCGTTCGCGCCGACGATCCGCACCACCGCCGTACCGTCCGTCACCTCGGTGATGGTGCCGCTCAACACCATGGTGTCTCCGGGGTAGTTGGGGGCGCCGAGGCGGATGGCGACCTTGCGCAGGGTGCAGCGCGGCCCGAAGTGGTCGGTGATGTAGCGGCCGACGAGTCCGTTGGTGGTCAGGATGTTCATGAAGATCTCCGGGGAGCCCTTCTCCCGGGCCGCCTCGGGGTCGTGATGCACGTCCTGGTAGTCGCGGGAGGCGATCGCCCCGGCGACGATCAGGGTGCGGGTGAGGGGGATGGTGAGCGTCGGCAGTTCGTCACCGGCCTTCATCCGGCCTCCTCCCGGTCTCCTTCTCCTTTGGGTCTGCTTCTCCTATGGGTCGTCTTCTCGCCCAGGGCTCTTTCCGGTCTGCTTCTTCTTCGGGTCGTCTTCTCGCTCGGGGCTCTTTCCGGTCTTCCACGCCCCTAGGTGGTGACATCAGCAAGTCCCCCAATTCGTCCAGGATTTCCGCCCCGGGACCCAGGTACCCGGCCAGCTGTCTCCCCCACAGGAAATGCCGGTGGACGGGGTGGTCGACGTCGGCGCCGATGCCGCCGTGCAGATGCTGACCGGTGTGCACCACGCGGGTACCTGCCTCGGCCGCCCACCAGGCGGCGGTCAGCGCATGCGGCCCGGCGTCCAGGCCCGCGTCCCTGCGCCAGGCCGCCTCGTAGGCGGTGACGCGGATGGCCTCGGTGTCCATGCAGGCGTCGGCGGCGCGGAGCTGCACCCCCTGGTTCGTGGCGAGCGGGCGGCCGAACTGCTCGCGGGTGGTGGTGTGGGACACCGCCCGGGCCAGGGAGCCGGCGCAGACCCCCGCCTGGAGGCCGGCGAAGGCGGTGCGGGCCAGGGCGAGGACGTCGGCGTAGGGGGTGGGGTCGGGGGTGGCATCAGGGTCGGCCTCCGGGTCGGCCCCGGCATGAGGGGTGGCCTCCGGGTCGGCCCCGGCATGAGGGGTGGCCTCCGGGTCGGCCCCGGCATGAGGGGTGGCATCGGGGTCGGCCCCGGCGTGGGTGCCGGCGAGAGTGGCCTGCGGCCGGTGAACGGCGCCTCGCCGTGGGGAGACGGCTCGCCCGTTCAGGCTTTCGGCGGGCGCGTCGTCCAGAACGAGCCGGCCCGCCGACCACGGGGCGGTGGTCTCGACCGGGTCCCGCCGTACCCCGGCGTCGTCGGTGCGTACGAGCCACAGCGTCCGCGCCGTCCCGTCCGGCACCAGTACATGGGTGGCCTCGCGCAGCCACGGCACCACGGGGACGGTGCCGGTCAGCCGCCCCGTACCGTCCTCCGTACGCTCGGCCCGTACACCGCCGCGCCGCGCCGGAAACGCCCCGGTGGCGATCGCGTCGCCGTCCCGCAGCGCGGGCAGCAGCCGCGCCCGCTGTTCCGGGCCACCGTGCGCGCCGATCGCCAGCAGCCCGTACACACAGGTCGCCGCGAACGGCACCTGCGCCGTCGTACGCCCCTGCTCCTCCAGCATCAGCACGAGCCCGAGCAGGCCGGTCTCCTCCACCGCGCCCGGCAGACCGGCCGCGCACAGGGCCTTCCACAGCGCGGCGTCCGTGCCACCGCCACAGACGGCAAGGCGCTCCGGCGTGGACAGGTCACCGAATATCCGCGCCGCCAGCTCGCGGGCCGCCGCCTGCTCCGGCGTGGGAGTGAAGTCCATGTCACCCCTCACCGCCCTCTTCCGCGCGGAAGACCGGAAGCTCCAACTCCTCGTCGACGCGCAGGAACACGAGCCGTACCGGCATCCCGATCCGCACCTTGTCGGCGGGGACGCCCACGACATTGCTGACGATCCGCACCCCCTCCGCGAGCTCGATCAGCCCGACCGCGTAGGGGCCGGGCGCTTCCCCTAAGTGCTCGGGCGCCGCAAAGGCCGGGAAAGACGGGTGATGCATCACGACGTAGGAGAAGACCGTCCCGGCGCCGTTCGCCTCGACGGTGTCCCACTCCGCCGACCCGCAGCCATTGCACCCCGGCAACCAGGGGAAACGCAGCGTCCGGCACTCCGCGCAGCGCTGGATCAGCAGCCGGTGCCCGGCAACGCCTTCCCAGAAGCCGGCGTTGTCACGGTTGACGACGGGGCGGGGCCGCCGGGCTCGGGGCTGCTGCGCTGCTTGCGGCTTCTGGTCGGCAACATCCGACTGCTGAGGTGCCTGTGTCCGCGTCCGCCCGGCCGTCTTGGGGTCCCGCACCTCCGGGGCGTACTTGAGGACCCGGAAGCGATGGGTGCCGGCCGGCTCGCCGTTCGCGCGGATGTCCATCCGCGTGGTGATGAAGTGCCCGGTTCCCAGCTTCGTGGTCTTGCGCTCCGACACCGACTCGATCACCGCGTCGAAGGTGACCCGGTCACCGGGGCGCAGCGGCCGCAGATACTCCTGCTCGCAGTCGGTGGCGACGATGGAGGTGTACCCGGCGCCGTCCAGCAGCGCGGACAGTTCGCCGTACGCCCCCGAGCGGTCGGTGTGGCCGGAGAGGCCACCCATCGTCCAGACCTGCAGCATGGCCGGCGGAGCGATGGCGTCCGGCCCCCGGTAGGCGGGGTTGGCGTCGCCCACGGCCTCGCACCAGTGCCGGATCATCGGCTCGTTGACCAGGTCCTTTCCCACGCCGGCGGTCCCGGTCGGCCGGCCCTCGTAGGCCTTGAGCTGCTCGTGGGTGAGCTGCACCTGGCTCATCACCGCCCTCTCCGCTTTCCCAGCCGCATCCCCAGCCGCATGGACGCGACGATCTCCCGCTGGACTTCGCTCACGCCGCCCCCGAAGGTGTTGATCTGCGCCGCGCGGTTCATCCGCTCCAGCTCGCCGTCCCCGAAGGCACCCGGCGAACCGGCCCGCACCAGGGCGGCGTCGCCCACCACCTCCTGGCACATCCGGTAGACCTCGACGGCGCTCTCCGTCCCGGCGAACTTGACGCCGGCGGCGTCGCCGGGCCCGAGCGTCCCGGCGCCCACGTCGCCGACCAACCGCCAGTTCAGCAGCCGGGTGGCGGCCAGCCGGGCGTGCGCCTCGGCGAGCCGGGACCGCACCCATGGACGGTCGGCGGGCCGCTCACCGGTCACCGCATCCGGCGTACGGGCATGAGCCAGCGCCGCCTCGAAGGCGTCCTCGGCCTGCATACCGATCGCCGCCAATGCCACGCGCTCATGGTTGAGCTGGTGCGTGATCAGTCGCCAGCCGGCGTTCTCCTCCCCTACGAGGTTCCCCGCCGGGACGCGGATGTCGTCGTAGTGGGTGGCAGTGGTCGTCAGCCCGCCGACCGTCTCGATCGGCGTCCAGGAGAAACCGGGGGCGTCGGTGGGCACGAGGATGATCGAGATGCCCTGGTGCCGGGGGGCGTCGGGGTCGGTGCGGCAGGCGAGCCAGATCCAGTCGGCACGGTGGGCGTTGCTGGTGAAGCTCTTGGCGCCGTTGATCAGCCAGTGGTCGTCGCCATCGCCCGTCGCTCTTGCCGTCCCTCTCGCCGTGTCTCTGGTCGCGCCGCCCGTCGCCCCGCCCGTCGCCCCTCCTGCCGCCCTTCCTGCCGCCCCTCCCGTCACGACTCTGGTCGCGCGGGTGCGGAGCGCGGCGAGGTCAGTGCCGGCCTCGGGTTCCGTATAGCCGATCGCGAAAACGAGCTCACCACTGAGGATGCGCGGCAGGAAGTAGTCCTTCTGGCGCCGGGTGCCGTATTTCATCAGGGTCGGGCCGACGGTGTTGAGGGTGACCATCGAGACGGGGGCGCCCGCGCGATACGCCTCGTCGAAGAAGACGAACTGCTCGTCGGCGCCGCGGCCCTGCCCGCCGTACTCGGTCGGCCACCCCAGTCCCAGCATGCCGTCGGCGCCGATCCGGCGGAGCACCGCCCGCTGCTGGACGGGGTCCTCGACCGGCCCGTCCGGCAGCACCTCGCGGAAGTACGAACGGAGTTCGGTGCGCAGCTGCTCCTGGCGCGCGGTGGGGGCGAGGTGCACGTCGGCGGCTCCCCTTCTGGTGGCCGTACGTCCGGTGCACAGGGCCCCGGCGGACGAACGCAGGGTCCCGGCGCACGAACGAGCGAGCGGGTTTCTGACTGTCCGTCAGAAACCCGCTCGCTGTCAAGGTCGGCGCAGTGAACCCCGGAGAAGCCCCATTCTCTCCGTGCCGCCCCTGACGTATCACCCCTCGGTCAGCCGCCGCCTCCCCTTACGGCGGGCCAGGTCACCAGAGGTTGGTGAAGTTGACGGTGGCGTTGGTCTGGTCGATACGCGTGGGGCCGGAGCCGTTCACGCTCGCGGTGTTGTTCTGATTGGAGGCGCCGGCGCCATTGGCGACCTGCTGACCGGTGGTGGCGTTACCGGAGTTGCTGCCCCCGACACCGGTTCCCGTCTGACTCGTCGCCGCCGAGCTCGACCCACCCGTCGCGAAGCCGCCGTTGTCGGCCTGCGCCACGCCCGTGAAGAGTGCGGCCGCGAAAGGCAGTGCGGCAGCAACGGCGATGACGCGGGCGGTGCGGGTACGTGCCATGTCTCTTCCTCCTACGGAACACGACTACTGGATCACTCGGGCCGCTGGGATCGCTTGGATCGGTCGGGTTACCTGGATCGTTCGGACCACTCGGATCGCTTGAGTCGCTTGAGTCGCTTGGGCTGCTTGTGGATCGTCTGGCTGCTTGGATCGTTTGTACTGCTCGGGCTGCTCGGGCTGCTCGGGCTGCTCGGGCTGCTCGGCCTGCTCCCGCCGCTCGGGCTGCTCGGGCTGCTTCCACTGCTCCGGGCTGCTCCGGCTGCTTGGATCGATGGAACTCCGCTTGTTCACCGGACAGTTGGCCAACTGCCACGACGTTCGCTTCGACGTCGCGCACTCAGGCTTGCCCATCAATCCCCGGCGAACCCGCCACGAAGAGCCGATTCCCCCGCAAGCATGAGGAAGCCCGGGTAAACCCCGGCCGGCGCACGAACCTCCCCGTCGGCGGCCCGTCGGCGCCACAGCACCCCCACCACGTCCCGCCCGCCACGCGTCCGCACGCCCTACACGCCCGGCCACCACAACCGGCGCGCGAACCGGTTCACGCACGCCCCCCTTCCCATCGTCGAACATTCGTACGAAAATAGATCCATGGCCTTGCACCGCCGCCATGGACGCCCCACCGGCACACCGACCGGCACACCGACCGGAACACCAGCCGGCAGACCGACCGCCCCGCCGGCCACCGGAACACCGGTCTGCACACCGAACACCGGCAGACCGGCCGGCCCGCCGAACGCCGACGCACCGGCCCGCACACCAAAGGCCGGCCAACCCGTAGGCCCACCGGACACCGGGACGTCGGCCGGCCCACCGACGGAGGTCCGATCCGAGCCGCTGAGCGAGGACCGGCCCGACGCACCGCCGGAGGACCGTCCCGAGCCGCCTCCCCTCGCCCTCCACCCCACCGGCGGCGCCGGGCGCACCGGACTCACCAGGCCCCATGACCCCACGGGGCCCGCGGATGCGCACGCCACAGACGCGCACGCCGCGGCCCTCGCCCACGCCCTCCTTGCCGCCGAACGCGGCTATCCCGTCTTCCCACTGACCCGCAACAAACTTCCGGCCCTCCGGTCCCCGCACCGCGGGCACCCCGAGGTCCCGACCTGCCGCGGCGAGTGCGGCCGGCTCGGGCACGGCGTACACGACGCGAGTACGGACCCGCTCACCATCCGCCGCATGTTCGCCGCCGCCCCTTGGGCCACCGGTTACGGCCTCGCCTGCGGACGGCCCCCGCACCACCTCATCGGCATCGACCTCGACACCAAGCACGGCGCCGACGGCCTGACCGCCCTCCGCTTCCTCGCCGAACAGCACGGCTTCCCGATCCCGCCCACGATCACGGTCCTCACCCCCAGCGGCGGCCGCCACCTCTGGCTCACCGGCCCGCCGTCCCCCGTCATTGCGAATTCGGCCGGCCGGCTCGCGCCCGGCATCGACGTCCGCGGCGCAGGCGGCTATCTCGTGGGCCCCGGCTCACTCACCGTCCGCGGGCACTACACCCTGGCGCCGGACGCACCCCGGCGTCCCGCCCCCGTACCGAACACCCTGCTCGCGCTCCTCACGGCCCCGCCCCCGTCCGCCCGCCGCGAGCCCCCGCCCGGCGTCCCGCCCCAGTCCGCAGCGGCGCTCGTACGCTTCGTCCGTACCTCCCCGGCCGGCCAGCGCAATGCCCGCCTCTTCTGGGCCGCCTGCCGCGCCGACGAGTCCGGCCTCGGCCAGGAACTCGCCGCCCGGCTGACGGAGGCCGCCCGCCACACCGGCCTGTCAGCACAGGAGGCACGCGCCACGATCGCCTCAGCAGCCCGCCACCGGCAGGGGGGCGGCAAGCGCGGGAGCCCGTAGGGGAAGAAGCGGGGCCCGGGAACCCGTAGGGGAGCTGGGGCGCAGGAACCCGTAGGGGAAGGAGCGCGGCCCGGCCCCGTAGAGGAAGGCGGCGGAGGGGCCATAGGAACAGAGCAGGGACGGGCCGGGGACGGGGTAGGGACGGGGTGGGGACGGGATCAGGGACAGGGACAGGGACAGCAGAAGGACGGCACGAGCGGTCAGCTCTGACGCGCCGCCTCGATCAAGAACCGGGTCGTATGCGCCACAAACGCACCCTCCGTCCGGATCACCTCATCCAACTCCCGCAAGCGCTCCCGGTATTGCGTCACGGTGAACCCGGGAACCATCCACACCACCTTGCGCAAGAAGTAGATGACCGCCCCGATGTCGAAGAACTCGGTCCGCAGCGACTCCGCACGCAGATCGACCACCTCCAGGCCGGCCGCCTCCGCCGCCCGGCGCGCATCCTCGGGGTGACGTGCCCGCCGCACGTGCTCCGGCTGCGGCCCCAGAAAGTACTCGACCAGCTCGAACACGCTCGCCGGTCCGACCTGCTGGGAGAAGTACGTGCCCCCGGGCCGCAGCACCCGGGCGACCTCCTCCCACCACACGGTCACCGGATGACGACTCGTCACCAGGTCGAACGCCGCATCGCCGAACGGCAGCGGCGGCTCATCCGCGTCGGCCACCACGACCGCGCCGAGCGGATGCAGCAGCTCCGTGGCCTTGGCGACATTCGGCGGCCAGGACTCTGTCGCCACCATCACCGGCGGTAGCTTCGCTGCCCCGGCGAGCACTTCACCGCCACCCGTCTGGATGTCCAGCGCCGCCGACGCCCGCGCCAACCGCTCACTCATCGCCCGCTGATAGCCCCACGAGGGCCGCTCTTCCGTAGCCCGCCCCGCCAGCCACGAGAAGTCCCACCCCTCGACCGACACGGCATCGGCCTCGGCCACCAACTCCTCAAAAGATCGCGTCATCCCCCCACACTCACCGCCGAGGGCCCGCCTGGCCACCGATTTACTCCGGACCGCGCCCCGGTGCGCACCCCCGGCCTTCTCCCCCTCTGCCCCTCTCCCTCTCTCCCCCTTCTCCCGCCCCTCCCTCCTCTCCCTCTAATCGCCCACCACAAATTCGAGCTCCGGCCGGTCCCACCTCACCGCCGGCGGATCCGCGGGCACCGTTCCGACCAACCTGGCGCCCACACTGCGGTAAAAGCCCTCGGCAGGCGGATGCGAAACCACCCGCACCTTGTCGATCCCGGCGCTCCGCGCCTCCCCCAACATGTGCTCTACCAGCCGACGTCCGATGCCGCAGCCCTGCGCCTGGTCCGACACAAACATCAAGTCCAGCTCGGCCGGCTCCACCACCAGCGAATAGAACCCCACCACCCGCTCGCCACCGCCCTCCTCACCGGGGAACGCCTCCACGGCGACAAAAACCCGATGCGCCACGATGTAATCCGGCCCCACCCGATACCCCTCAACCATCGAGGAATAGCGCCCTTCATAAGCCCGGGATCTCCGCACCAGCCGCGTAAGCCGCCCCGCGTCCCGCTCCTCGGCCCGCCGTATCACCACATTCCCCCGCAGCGCCCCACGCACCATCCCAGCCCTACGCGCGCCCACGGCGACCTCTCCCCTTTCCCGAATCCCGACGAAATTCACAATTCCATTCCCGTCACCACTCTACCGCACAAGAAAAACCCCATCGCCAAACTGCCCAGAATCCTCCCGACCCTGACAGACGAGAAAGACTTCCCCCCCTCTCCGGAAGGCGCCAGGAGCTAACCGCTAAGAATGTGCCAGAAATGAGTCAGGCAATGATTCAAGAATTACCGCCAGGACTCTCCTCCCCCGAAGGCCCCGCGCCCGAGGATCCCCCACCCGCCACCTCGCGTTCGATCCAACGGCAGATCACGCCCACCACATACGCACGCTCCGCACGGTTCAGCTCCCGCCCCTTGGGGATCTGGTGCCAGCGCTGGAGGCAACCGCGGCAGCACGTCGCGGTCGCGTGCTGAGCGACGAAGACCGGGTGGCCGCGGTAGGGGGTCTGCTTGCCGTCCTTGTACGGCTCGGCCGGTGCCAGCCGCTTGGCAACGATGTCGTAAGCGTGCCACCGCATCGTGGCCGGCCCGCTCAACTCGGCGGTGGCCCGCTCACGACCACGCAGATGAAACTTCGCACGAAACGGATGCCGCGCAAGGGCATCCAACCGTTGATCAAGCGAACGAGGCAGCGGATCAGACATCAATGGGTTCCCAGGAAAGACGGCGCTTCCCTACCACCCTATGACCGAGGCCGCTCGAACCGACAAGCCACGATAAGCAACCCGAGTCGACGTCCGTCAAGTGGACCCACGACTCACATTTCCCGACTCACAATTCACGGCTCACGAGTGAGACTGAAGAGCAGCCCTAACCTTCTCTCTGACCCCTCTCTCCCCTACAACAATGGACACAGAACCCTCCGCGCTCGTCGCCTTGACGACATCAAGCGAACCCCGACATTTCGAAGCCTTGGAGAGATTCGGAGAGAAGAACTTCACCACCATCGCATCCTTCCCACAGGAAAGAGAAGCCCAGGTGCCACCCGCTCCATTGGCCGAAGTATCCGAGTAGGGCCCATAGGGAACGCCTTCAGCACCTTGAGCACCATCTTTCGGCCAAGCACTGAGCACGTGAATGGAAAGATTCCTCTGGTCGCCGTCACGAGTCGTCGCCAGACCGCATTTCCGCCCCGCGACGTAAACGATGATCCGGTCGTCCCCATTGCGGACTTCCCCGACCACCCTCCGCTTCTCCGGTTCCAGCGAGATGTCCTGCTCGGACAGCGGATCGTCCGGCAGGCCGACCGCTGGAAGCCGATACAGCCGCGAAGGCCTAGCGGAATCCGACGCGGGGAGGGCAGAACGATTACCTTCACCCTCCCCTGACGCACATGCCACGCATGCCAGCAACAGAGCAGACCCGACGACGGCATGCTGAGCCAGGCGCCTCACCGGCTAATCCCCATAGCGCTAGACGTCAGATCAG
The DNA here is from genome assembly GCF_900187385.1 of Streptomyces sp. 2114.4. Taxonomy (NCBI): domain Bacteria; kingdom Bacillati; phylum Actinomycetota; class Actinomycetes; order Kitasatosporales; family Streptomycetaceae; genus Streptomyces; species Streptomyces sp. 2114.4. Next base: position 4,200,361 of record NZ_FYEY01000001.1, on the reverse strand, counting down.
CTTGTCCACTGGCTGAAGCATATTCCGAAGCGCTCCACCACAAATACACTGTTCCCCCTGACCAACCCTGCAAATTTCGCAACTGAGAGACACGCCCCGATAGGCCTCAATTGACCTCAGCAAACTTCCTATCTCCTTTGCGGCACGCTGGCGAGCCCCACCCGCTTCGTCAGCCCCGTGGTCCGCGCTGCTGCAGGTAGAACTGGGCAGTTCCCTCCACTCCCATGTACGGGAGGTGCATGATCCTCCCGTCCTCCTTGTCGATGACAGCGCATCCCACCGCGGGCGCCGGCTGAGAGGGCGAGGCGGCAGGCGGGAACTGGTCCGGCAGGATGATGTACCCGTGGCTGAATTCCCGGGCGATCAGCCCGCCGGCACTGCCGTCGGGCCGACGCCAGCCGTAGTGGGGGCGAGCCATCTCCACGGCCTCCTCCGGGGTCTTGGGGCCCACAGGTGAGGGGGTGTTCATATTGCTCATCGAAGCTCCTTCAGGGGGAAGATGCGCCTCCTCCAGCCGCCCGCCGCGCGGAGTCGTCACGCAAACGATCTTCACCGTACGGCGATCCGCCGGGCAACCGGAGTGCAGGGCGTGAGGGCCCAGCGGGTTGCGGAGGACCGTGGACGTACGCCGCCGTTGATGTCAGGTGTAGCTGCCAGGTGCAGATACCAGGCGTAGATGTCAGGCAAGCCGAGGCACGATGGCCAGCGCGCGGTAGTCGTACCCGCCCTGCTTGAAGCCGGGGGCTTCCCAGGTGAGGTCGACTTGCTGTCCGGGCGCCAGCGTGCGGAAGCCGGTCATCTGAATGTCGGAGAAGTGCCCAAAGCAGCCACCGGGCGTCTCAGGCGAGTCGAGCACACCCCGGCCTTCCTCATCACGCCTCAGCAGGCCAAAGGCTGCGAGGGCGGTGAGCATGCGCATGTTGGTGAACAACTCCCAGCGCCCCAGGATCTCTGCGTGCTCGGCCGGGGCTGAGGTAACTGCCCATCGCTTGATCTGCCCGTTGATCGGCACATTGCCGAACCGGGTTATCAGAGGGTCAGCAGGCTTGCCATACCCGAGATCCGACGGGCGCGGCCACCTGTCAGAGCGGTGAGGGTCAGGACGCCTACTTCAGCAGGTCCAGGCGACAGAGGATGAGGTGGGTGAAATCGACTGGGACATCTCGGTGGACTCCACTATCGTGCGCGCACATCAGCACGCGGCGGGCGCTCGTACTGATCCACCGCCGTGGCCCGCCTCAAAAAGGGGCCGAAACGCCGGAACGTCAGAACGAGGCGCCGTGGCCGGCCCTGTACGCCTGCCTGGCGCAGGTGGTGCGGGAGGTGAGGGCCTGGGTCGCTCACGCGGCGGGTTCACCACCAAGCTCCAACTGAGCGCGCACGGCCGCTGCCGCCCGCTGTCCCTGTTGGTTACGCCAGGTCAGCGAGCGGACTGCACCCAGTTCAAGCGGAAATCTGGTAATCAAGGCATGGATCAAGCGGGCCGCATTGCAGGATCTCTTCCACCGCTGTCCAGACGTCGAAAGGCACGTGGTAGCAGTCGGTCATCCAGGGATCGTCGACATCCGGGGTGATCACCTCGCGAAGCTTGATGATCTGCTCCCGGCTGATGGCGCGCTGCGTACTCAAGAACTCGTCCTGCTTACTGAAACCGTCCAACGACCAAACGCCGTACGGTTCTTCCCTGACCATGGCCTCAGCGCATGCGCTGCCGCGTAAAGTCGTTTCTCGAAAAACAGGTCGGCAAGAGCGACGCGCACTCGGCGCTCTTGCCGACCTCGACGACAACGACCGGTGGAGATGGACAGTGTGCACCGTCTCCCGGCTCCGTGAGGTGTGAGCCGCTCTCTGGCCCCAACCGGCTCCCGGTTACTTACGGCTCTGGCCCCGCACAACGTCCATGAGGTCCGTGGGCGCCAACCGGACGCCGTACAGGAGCGCAACCAAGACCAGCGCAGAAACCCCCGTCACCTGGGCCGTCACCTGGTCGGGGAGATCCAGGAACGCACCGCCCACAGCCACCCCGCATACACCGGCGCCCAGGATCACCAGCCGTACCCATTCCCGGTTCACGGCCGCCGTGACGCCCTCCAGGTCGTCCGGGTCCAACAGAGCCAGTGTGCGGCCCTGGGCGTACCGCTCGGCAATCTTGGCCAACAGCCGCGCCATCTCATCGAACACCGCCTTGGTGTCCGCATCGGAGTCCTGCCGCGCTTCCACGGCCCGCAGGGCACCCACCACATCGGCCGCGTGCCGCTTGAACCGGGCCGCCTGAACACCCCGCACGGCCGTATGCCGCGTACGCCAGGCCGACCACACCACCCGCTCGGCTTCTGCCAGGTGCACCCGCGGGGCGGCCAAGGGCTCACGGATCTCGGCCATCCGGAGATAGTGCCGGCGCGCGTATCCCACCCGGGCGAGGCATCGCACCAGGTCCACCACGGGCCGGTTCCTCCTGGCCTCACCCACCCGCAGGCTCAGCAGTTTCCGTGCTGCCGCGAACCGCGGGGTGGGGTCCAGGTGCGCCGTCTTCTTCGCCTGCTGGTACCGGGTGGGAGGTGCCAGGAACCCAACCGCGACCAGGACCGCCCGCACCGCCATGAAGGCCGCCACCGTCAGGACCAGCGCCACCACGGCCGTTGCGGCGTCTCTGGGCCGGCCCAGTGGATCAGCAAGCGCCGGCAGATACGGCGTGGCCGTATCTGCGATGGCCTCGACCATCCTTCGCAACGTCGCCACGATCGATGCGAGCGGATCAATGCCCCCGCCCCCGACCCCTTTGACGACGTCGGGCGGCGTGTCCACGCGAGTGATGATGGCACCGTGCGCCTCGGCCGCCTCCGCCGCTTGACCGCTCCTCTCCCACAGGTCAACCGTTCCCCGCGTCAGGCCTGTCACCAGCGCACCGGCGTTCAGGGTTACCTGGAGCAAGACGTACGCCTTGACGACGTACAAGAGCAGGGCCCCCGGGATGGATTCGTACCACCGCGCCACCGCCGTGCGCACCGCGTACGACCGCGGGAACAGCCGATCCGCAGCTGGGCCGAACCCTCGGCGGGCCCACGCCAGGTATCGCCCGGTTGACCGCGCGCGGACCCGTACGGCCTCATGTACGACTCTCACCCACCCCCGGATCACCAGGGCCACCACGCGGGCGCGAAAGAACATGACCATCGCGCGGACGCGCCACCGGTCGCCAGGGTCGAGTAACCGCAAGATCACAAACGCCGGCAAACCGACGACTCCCGTGACCAACCCCCAGAACGCCAGCACCACCAGCGCCCTGAACACCACTGCTATCAGATCGAGCATCCGGGCAGTCTCACCCAACGCCCCGAGCGTCGGGGCCGGACGCGGGAATGAGAGAAGGCCACGCGTCCGGGCGTGGATGCGTGGCCCTGCGGCGTACGGGCCGGCCGCCGCATACGCGGCGAACTGGATCGGCGGTCAGCAGTTCGCCACCGACGCCCACTCCTACGGGATCGGTGGCAAACCGGGCTCCGCCGGCGGCACCGACACCAGCAGCTTTCCGGCTGACCAGCACCTACGACGGCCTCTGCCGCCCACCACCACGGAGCGGCCGCACACGGCCAAAGCCGTCAGCCGCGGATCAACGGCATGGGGAAACAAGCGGCCCCTGACCGGGAAATACCTGGTCAGGGGCCCATTCGCTGTGCTTCACAGCGGAGGCTGTGGGATTTGAACCCACGGTGACGTTGCCGCCACGACAGTTTTCAAGACTGTTCCCTTAGGCCGCTCGGGCAAGCCTCCCCGCGGCACCGCGGCGCGCGGGGCGCTTGGGTGTCGCGGGATCAGACTAGCGCGTCACTTGTCGCCCGTGCGCTGGCCCAGGGTGACCTGGGTGGTGTGCTCCTTGCCGCCGCGCTTGTAGGTCAGGGTGACCTGGTCGCCGGGCTTGTGCTGCCAGATCTCGCTGATGAGGGTGGGGCCGCTGTCGACGACCGTGTCGTCGAGCTTGGTGATGGTGTCGCCGGGCTTGAGGCCCGCCTTGTCGGCCGGGCCGTTCGGGGTGACGGAATCGGAGCCGTTGTTGCCGGTGCGGGCGATGGTCGCGCCGTTGCCGGTGTCCCGCATGCCGACCTGGACGCCGATCTGGGGGTAGACCGGCTTGCCGGTCTTGATCAGGTCCTGTGCCACCCGTCGCGCCTGGTCGATGGGGATGGCGAAGCCCAGGCCGATGCTGCCGGACTGCTGGGACTCGCCGCCCAGTCCGCCGCCGTTGCCGGCCGACTGGATGGCGGAGTTGATGCCGATGACATTGCCGGCGGCGTCCATCAGGGGGCCGCCGGAGTTACCGGGGTTTATCGAGGCGTCCGTCTGCAGGGCGCTCATGTACGAAGCGCTGGAGCCGCCGCCGTCGCTGGAGGCCACCGGGCGGTCCTTGGCGCTGATGATGCCGGTGGTGACCGTGCCGGACAGGCCGAAGGGCGCGCCGATGGCGATCGTGGCGTCGCCGACCTGCACATTGGAGGACTTGCCGAGCGGGAGCGGGTTGAGCGCGGCGCCGGAGGTGTTCTTGAGCTTGATCACGGCGACGTCGTAGCCCTGGGCACGGCCGACGACCTCGGCGTCGTACTTCTTGCCGTTGGAGAACGTCGCGGTGAGCTTGCCGCCGTCGGCCGCGCTGGCGACGACGTGGTTGTTGGTGAGGATGTGGCCCTGCTTGTCGTAGATGAAGCCGGTGCCCGTGCCGCCGTCGCCGCCGGCACCCTGCGCCTCGATCGTCACGACGCTGGGCAGCGCCTTCTGCGCTATCCCGGAGACTGAGGTGGGCTTGCGGTTCAGTGCCCCGGGGTCGCCGGACGCGGAGACCGTCGTCGAGTCGCTGTCGCTCTGGCCCGCGGCCCAGAAGCCGATGCCGCCGCCGATACCGCCCGCGACCAGCGCGGCCACCAGGACGGCCGCGATCAGGCCGCCGTTGCGCCGTTTGGGGGCGGGGCTGCCGGTCGTGCCCCAGGGGTCGCCGCCGCCACCGTAGGGGGGCTGCTGGCCCCAGCCGCCGGCACCCGCTCCGGGGCCGGCCGCCGAGTACGTGGGGAACTGGCTGGTCCGGTCGTCCGCCGGGTCGTCGCCGGGGTGGCCGTAGCCGGGCTGCGGGCGGCGTCCGTCGCTGTACGGCGGCATCCGGCCCGGTTCGTCGAAGTTGGGTCCGGCGGCCGAGGTGACGGTCGGTGCGAACTCCGGCGGCGGGGGCGCCGCGGGCGGGACGCCGGGAGTCCGGGCGCCGGAGGCGGACGCGGAGGCGCGGTCCGGCTGCGGCCCGGTCGGCGGCTTGGCCTCCGACGGGACGGCGGCTCCCTCGTTCTCGGTGCTCACAGCTCTCTCCTCAGCTTCACGACTGTCGGCGCCCACGGCCCGGCGGGAGGGTGTCCCCTCCGCCCGGAGCCTCAGCCAACTCTGAGGGTCCGGGGCGGGCCGTTTCTTCCGGGGCTTGCGGTTCGGCCGGACCCTGGGGGTGCGTCCGGGTGGTGCGTGGCGGGCCGTGCGGTCCGCCGGGTGGTGCGGTTGGTGCGGTGGGAGACCCGTGGGCCTCCCGGTTGTCTCTTTCGGTCCGGCGGGCCCGGCGGGCCCTCCGGTCGTGCGGTTCCCCCTTGCCGGACGGGGGACCCGGTACTCCAGCATCAAGGATCCGGGCAGTACGGGCGAGTCCCGTCCACGGATCGGAGTCCGCAGAGCAGGGTCCGCGGGCCATGACTGCAGGCCCGGTCCGCACCTCCCGGCTGTCGCGAGACCCGGTCCGCAGGTCCGGCCGGCACTACGGGCCGGACGGTACGGGCGAGTCTCCCTTCCCAGCCTTTCCCACCACGCGTCAGAGCGCCGTAAGCCAAGGCTGTGACTGTCACCTCATCCTTTATGCCGGACAAAACCGGCGCATCCCCGGTTCCGCACACCGGGTACGCGCCCGGCGGCCCGGCGACGGTGGATGGCACGATAACGCGGTGACCTATGCACGCCCCGCCCAGGACGGCCGTCCGGGCCGTCCCGCCATTTCCGTCGTCGCTCACCGCGGCGCCTCCGAGGACGCCCCGGAGCACACCCTCGCCGCCTACCGCAGAGCGATCGAGGACGGCGCGGACGCCCTGGAGTGCGATGTCCGGCTCACCGCGGACGGCCACCTCGTGTGCGTCCACGACCGGCGGGTGAACCGCACCTCGAACGGGCGCGGCTCGGTCTCCGCCCTCGAGCTCGCCGACCTGGCCACGCTCGACTTCGGCTCCTGGAAGGACGACGGGTCCGCGAACGAGGCACCGGACCGGCAGCACGAGGACCCCGAGCGGACCTCCGTACTGACGCTGGAGCGGCTGCTGGAGCTGGTCGCCGACGCCGACCGCCGGGTCGAGCTGGCCATCGAGACCAAACACCCCACCCGCTGGGCCGGGCAGGTGGAGGAGCGGCTGGTCGAACTGCTCGCGCGGTTCGGGCACACCGGACCGGCCACCCGCACCGACTGGACCTCCCCGGTCCGGGTCATGAGCTTCTCGGCGCGCTCGCTGCACCGCGTACGGGCCGCTGCGCCCGGCATCCCCGGCGTCTACCTGATGCAGTTCCTCACTCCGCGGCTCCGCGACGGCCGGCTCCCGCCCGGCGTCGGCATCGCGGGCCCGGGGATACGGATCCTCCGGGCGCACCCCGAGTACGTCGCCAGGGCGCACCGGGCCGGCCACCGGGTGCACGTGTGGACCGTCAACGACACCGAAGATGTCGAGCTGTGCCGGGAATTGGGCGTGGACGCGGTCATTACGAACCGCCCCAAACAGGTGCGTAAGCAACTCGGCCTTGGCTAAAGCTCCTCACAGGGTGTGCACCGGCGCATTCGGGCCGTATGCGGTTATGTCCAGTGCGTCACTGTGTGCCGCTTGGCCGGTTTCCGGTCCAGTCCATTGGGGCATTCATCCCGTGGCGTGGGGCAAAGGAGGTCTCGGGGGTGGCGTTGGTGGTGGCACAAGAGGTGCCGACGTCGTCGATCATGGCCGTACCCCATGGTCCAGTGGGTGTGGGCATGGCCAGGCGACGCATGCGTGAAGAGCTGTTGGCAAGTGGAGTTCAGGACAGCGTCGTCGATGACGCGGTGCTCGTCCTGTCGGAGCTGTTGAGCAATTCGTGTCGCCATGCGCGTCCGATATACGAACAGGGATCACCGGGTTCCGTACCGCCCGGCGCATCCGTCACGCCCGACGCGAAGGACGCCCCCGCGGCATCCGTGCGGGCCTCTTGGCGCATCGATGCGCAGGGCCGGCTGACCGTCGCGGTCACGGACGGCGGCGGTCCGACCCGCCCCCTTCCGTCCACTCCGTCGGTCACGGCACGCGGCGGCCGCGGACTGGCGATCATCCGGTCGCTCACCAAGGACTGGGGCGTGCGCGACACGGTCACCGGCGAAGTCACGGTCTGGGCGGCCCTCTCCCTGCAAGGCGCGTTCGCTACGCGCGTGGACCTGCTGCCCGATCTGCCGCCCTCGCTCTCCACGGGCGCGGGCGTGCGGGGCGGCCTGCCGCTGGGTCCGGCCTTCCCGGAATTCGACGACCTGACGTAGCGTCAGGCAGCGGCACGCCGAGGCCCGGCTGTGACGGGGCGGCGTCCGGGCCGGGACACACCGGCGTGCGGGCGGCAGGGCATGACACGGCCCGGTACGCAACCGGACGCGACCGCGCAAGTGATCCTCTAGGCTCGCGCAGATACGCGTCCGTACGTCCAGGATCGACCAGGAGACCCCGTCGCCATGGCCAAGAAGCGCCGTCCCCAGCCCCAGGCCGCAGCACCGCAGATCAAGGACGGCGAGGTGCCGGTCGTCGGCGCTCGTGAGCCCTGCCCGTGCGGCTCCGGCCGCCGGTACAAGGCCTGTCACGGGCGAGTGGCGGCACACGCCGCCACCGAGCTCGTGCAGCGCCCCTTCGAGGGCCTGCCCGGTGAGTGCGACTGGGTGGCCCTGCGCGAGCTGGTGCCCGCCGCCACCGCCGAGTTGACGCTGAAGGGCGGGCTGCCCGAGGGCGTCCCGTCCGTGACGCTGGCGACCGTGCTGCCGATGGCGTGGCCCGCGCTGCGCCGCGACAACGGCGCGGTGCTGCTCGGCCTGCAGAACGACACCGCGTCCGGCGACCTCAGCCGCGACCTCGCGGACACTCTGCAGCGCGCGCTGGCCACCGAGCCCGGCAACCCGGTACCCGCCGAGCGGCACAGCGCCGACGGTCCGCGGCTGCAGGATCTGCTCGACCCGGACGCCGCTTTTGAGCCGACCGTCCACACCGGTTTCGAGTTCTGGGTGGAGAACGCCGAGAACGCCACCGGCGAGGTCGCCGCCTCTCTGGAGCGCGCCAACGCGGCGGCCATCCCGACCGCCCGGATCCCCGGTCTGGAGGGTGCGTACTGGTGCGAGGCCCCGGAGAAGAACCACCTGCGCTGGGTCACCGCGCACCCCGAGGAGCAGCTGCTGGACGCCCTCGCCCGGCTGCACGCGGCGGGCGCCGCCTCGCTCGGCGAAGGCACCCGTCTGGTGGGCTCGTTCCGCGCCCATGGCCTGGTCGTCCCGGTCTGGGACCTGCCCTCGGAGATGGGCGCCGACGAGGTCGCCAAGCCGGCCGCGGCGTTCGCCGAGCGGCTGGCCGGGGCCCTGGCGACGGACGCCCCGCTGACCCCCGAGGAGCGCCGGGCGCGCGGCGGGCTCACCAACCGTCAGGTCACCCTGAGCTGATCCTCCCCCGTCCTCGGCCGTGGTCCGGACGCCCCGGGGGAGCCCAGGCGTGACACCCGTCACAACTCCCTGTACCTGCCGGTAAAGAGGCGTCCGGAATTCCACGATCGAATTTGCGAACCGCCGATCTCTTGTTACGGTTCTAGAAGCCCGGTCGCTGGTGCATCCCCCGTCGCCAGCGACCGGGCGCTTCCATGTCCGGAACCAGGCATTCCGCTTGGCGCTTCCGGCTCCTCGGCAGCCCGCGGCCTCAGTGCTCCGAACCGCTGCCCGCCGCGGACGAGTTGCTGCCGGACCGCAGCAGCAGCCGCTCCCCCGCCGCATCGGCGATCTCCGCCACGGCCGCGTACCGCGGCCGGCTCCGGTGGACGGTCGGGGTGGCCGGCGTCTCGCACACGCCCGGCGCACCACCCGCCGCCACCTCACAGTTCACCTGGACGGTCCTGCCGTCGGGCCGCAGCAGCGTCAGCACGGCGCGGAGCCGGCCGCCGGTGCGGTTGCGGTAGTACGTACGCCCCCGGGTGACACCGTCCCCGGCGAGCACGCAGGTCTGGGCTGCGATCCCCTGGGGCGCGGTGAGTTCGGGGCCGCAGCGGGAGGTGCGGCCGGAGAGGCGCGGCAGGCCGGGGTGACCGGAGGAGCCGGCCGGGCTCGAGCCGACGGCGGCAGTGCGGAGGCTCTTGCCCGGCTTGCTGCCGTTATTTCCCCTGCTTCCCTTTTCCTCCGAGGGGCTATTTTCGGCCTTGACTGCTTCCCCGGATCCCGCCCCCGGGGACGAGGGGCCGGCCGGGCCCGCCATCGCGGCGCCCAGCGGCACGGCGAGGGCGAGCAGCGCCGTGCCGGCGAGCCCGATCATGCGGATTCTCTGCGCACGCTGCATGGCCCCCACCTGCACTCGATATGCCGCTGACGACGGCTTGACGGTGGGCCGAACCTATCGGTCGGCGGGGGCACCCCCGGGCGCCCGGGCGCCGGTTTCCCCGAGAGACCGGGGCAGGTCGCACCCGTACGGGTGATCCACCGCGAGGCGTTCCGTGCGTCCGCCCCCCCGGGCCGTCGGCGCGCCCCCGGATCCGCCCGCCCCTCCATCACTCATCCGTCCGCGCGTTCCGCGTCCGCCCGCCCGTCCGTCACTCCTCCGTCCGCGCGTCCCGCGTCCGCCCGCCCGTCCGCCCCTCATCCGTCCGCGGGAGGTGCCCGCACAGCACGAGGGCGCCCGACTGCGCATCGGGCGCCCGGAGCATCCGCGAGGGTCAGTACGCGAGCCGGCTGCCGCCGTCGGGGGAGCCGGTGCTCGCCGTGACCAGCGCGTCCACGATCGTGGCCACCTTCGGCAGCCAGGGCGCGGCCGGGGCTGGGGGTCCCCCCCGCTCGAACGAAGTGGAGAGTTTGGGGGAGGCCGGCGGGCGCTCCCAGCGGACCTGGCCGGCGCCGATCTGGGAGGGCGGGAGCACCACATAGCCGCCCTCGCCGTGGAACCGCAGCGAGCTGGGCACCCAGTCCTGGGAGTGCAGCAGCTCGCCCAACTCCGGCAGACCGTACGGCGATACGAGCAGCGACCAGCGGGTGGGCGTGGCCACCACGGGGCCCAGGCGCACGCCGAAGTGGTCCAGCGCCGCCAGGGCGCGGGCCCCGGCGACCGCGGGCAGGCTCACCGCGCAGGGTGCGCGGCCGCCGGTGGCCAGCACGACCGGGGCATCGGGGCGGTTCGTCCACCACCAACGCACCATCCGGGCATCGGTGGTGGCCGCGAGCAGACCGGGATCGAAGGGGTGCGCGCCGGGCACCACGCAGTCGGGGTCCGGGCAGCTGCAGCGACGCGTGGTCCGCTCGCCGAGGCCGAGCCGGGCGCCGGCCGGCTGCCGGCCGCCGGAGCGGAGTCCCACACCGGGAAGTACGGGCCACTGCCACTCGGTGGCGTAGTGGAGCGCCGCACCGAGCTGCGCCGGCTTTCCGCCGCGCCGGAACAGGAGCTTGCGTCGCCTTCCGAGGATCTCGCGCATGAGCGCTCGTTCCTTTCCGTTAACGCCGAGGGCTTTGTCCATCGCACTGCATGGCACTACATGCCGGGTTCACCATCGTCGTGCGCCGTGCCGCTGCATGCCGTTGTGGGGCGTGTCCTGCGGCCCGGCCGGGGAGCCCGGGGTCGATCGGCATCGATCACGCCACGTGGTCACTGGTCACCGCGTGTACAAAGCAGCGCATCACGCCGTACGCCGGGCGTGAAGTGTGGCGAGGGGTGGCGTGCGTTGGCGCTTGCACTTCCGTGGTGCAGTCCCCGCCTCTTGGGAGTGCGTCGCGGTCGTCGGCTTGTTAGACGCCGGTGCCCGCCGGAGAGTTCCGGTACGGCGCCAACTGACTCCGCACCTTTCCGAGTACGTACCCGCCACTGTGGTGATGACGCGCTGCTGATCGCCGTCAGTCGACCGCAAATTGACGTTCGGGGGGCTTTTTTCAGGCCAATCTACAGACCTCGCTGACACCACAAACCCCATGGGGACAATGCTGGACATCGCATCGCTGCTGCGTGTACATGTGGAGGCATTAATAGCGGAGCAGCATGACATGGGGGTTTGCGATGCTATTGAGGAAATTGAGCGGCCAACCTTACCGCGCAACATCACTCAACAAAATGCCGCACTCCCTACCAAAAAGCGGCCTGACCTCGGGTAATGCCAGACTCGACGAGAGCCGTCGGCCATGACCACCCCTCACGTGCCGAAAGTGGCTGGAATCGAACCAGTCCTTCCCGCCCCCGCGCACACTGTCGACCCCCATGGGCCGAAAGCGCCCTCGGGATGCGCTGCCGGCGCCCCCTCCGACGGCTCGCCTGACGGCTCGTCCGACACCTCCGCGGGCGGCTGCCCGGGCGATGTGCCCGGATCCGCGCCCGGCCTTGTCCCCGACATCTCCGTCGTCGACCAACTCGCCGCGGTCCAGGACCGGCTGGCCGGCTGGATCTCCGACCTCAGCACCCTGCACGACCTGACCGAACAGCTCGCGCGCACCCGCACGCTGGAGGACGCCCTCCACGAGCTGCTGCGCGCCGGTGCCTCCCTGGTCGGCGCGCGTCGCGGTCTGGTCGTCCTCGCACCGTCCGACGGGCTCGGCCCGGAGACCACCGTCGGCCTCGGCCTCGGCCACGCCGAGATCGGGCATATCGAGACCGTCCCGCGCCGCGCCCTGTCGTACGCGCGGATACTGGACGGCCTCCCGGAGCGGGTCACCGGCGACGACACCCGGTCCGGTCCGCTCGACGACACCCGCCACCCGACGCGCGACGGGAGCCGTGCCGCCGGCCCCCGCGACGACGCGCCGGCGGGCCCCTGCACCGAGATCGCCGAACCGGACATCCCCGGCGAGAAGGACCTCGACCCCCGCCTGCGCGAGGTCGCCGCCCGCCTCGGGTACGCCGCGAGTTATGCGGTCCCGCTCTGCGCCGAACCCTTCGGCAGGACCGGCGCCGCGGTCTGGCTCTACGACGAACCGGCCGAGCCCACCGCACGGCAGCGCCATCTCGTCGGCCTCTACCGCGCGCACGCCGCCGAGCACCTCGCCCGCCTCCTCGAACTCCACCGCAGCCGCCGGGCCACCGAAACCCTCCGCGAGGAACTGTTGCCGCACCGGCTGCCACGGATCCCCGGCGTACGCCTCGCGGTGCGGCACGGCACCGGGCCGCGCGGCGGCGGCGACTGGTACGACGCGCTGCCGCTGCCCGACGGCGCCCTGGGGCTGGCCGTCGGTTCGGTGACCGGCTGCGGGCCGAGCGCGGTGGCTGCCATGGGGCGGCTGCGGGCGTCCCTGCGCGCCTACGCCGTCATGGAGGGCGAGGACCCGGTCGCGGTCCTCTCGGACCTCGAACTGCTGCTCCGGCTGACCGAGCCGGCCCGCAGCGCCACCGCGCTGTTCGCCTACACCGAGCCGCCGCCCGGCGCTCCGGGCGGGCCGCCGGTGCTGCCCGGCGGCATCGCCGATCCCTTCGCCCGCAAGCTGCTGCTGGCCGGGGCCGGTCACTGTCCGCCGCTGATCCTCGGCGATCTGCGGACCGAGTTCGTGGAGACCTCACTGTCCGCGCCGCTGGGCATGCTGGCCTGCTGGGAAGCGCCGAGCGTGGAGATCGAACCGGCCGGCGGCGAGACCCTGCTGCTCTACAGCGACGGGCTGCTGCACCGCACCGGCGAGCCCATGGACCGCGCCTTCACCCGGCTGCACGCGGCCGCCGCCGGCGTTCCCAGGGCGAGCCGCCACGATCCGGAGGCGGTCGTCGATCACATCGTGCGCACGATGCTGCCGCAGGGTCTGGACGATCCGTCGTCGGAGGAGGACGTGGTGCTGCTCGCGGCGTACTTCGAGGAGTAGGCGCAGGGGCGGCGCCGCACGGCGCACGACGGGCACCCCGAGCCGCACGCCGGGACGCACACCGGCCGCACACCGGCCGCACACCGGCCGCACCGGATAGCGGACACCCAGCACCGGAGTACGGAGCCATACGCCTCCCGTCCGCCCCCTGAGAGTGCCCCGCGTCCCGAAGCCACCCTCCGGCAAGGTCGCGCCTTCGTGCGGGAAGGTCACGCCTTTTTTCCTCTGGACCGCTTTCGATCCGCACATACGATGGAAGGCGGTTCAGTCTTAAAAGGAGGCATTGTGACCGACGAGCTCACGCCGGAGACCCCGGACGAGGACGAGCAGCCGATCAAGCAGCGCAAGAACGGCCTTTACCCGGGCGTCTCGGATGAGCTCGCGGAGAACATGAAGAGCGGCTGGGCCGACACCGAGCTGCACGATCTGCAGCCGGTCGAGCAGGCCCCGAACGCCGCCCGCCGCCGCGCCGCGCTGTCCGCGCGCTTCCCCGGTGAGCGCCTGGTGATCCCGGCGGGCAACCTGAAGACCCGCTCCAACGACACCGAGTACGCCTTCCGCGCCTCGACGGAGTACGTCTACCTCACCGGCGACCAGACCGACGACAGCGTCCTGGTCCTGGAGCCCACCAAGGACGGCCATGAGGCGACGGTCCACCGGCTGCCCCGCTCCAACCGCGAGAACGGCGAGTTCTGGCTCGACGGCATGGGCGAGCTGTGGGTCGGCCGGCGCCACAGCCTCGGCGAGGCCGAGGCGCTGCTCGGCGTCCCGTGCAAGGACGTACGCGAGCTGGCCGGTGCGCTCAAGGAGGCCACCGGACCGGTCCGGGTGGTGCGCGGTCATGACGCCGGCATCGAGGCCGCGCTCACCGACAAGGTCACCGCCGAGCGCGACGAAGAGCTGCGGGTGTACCTCTCCGAGGCCCGGGCGATCAAGGACGCCTTCGAGATCGGTGAGCTGCAGAAGGCCGTCGACTCGACGGTGCGCGGCTTCGAGGACGTCGTCAAGGTCCTGGACAAGGCCGAGGCGACCAGCGAGCGCTACATCGAGGGCACGTTCTTCCTGCGCGCCCGCGTCGAGGGCAATGACGTCGGCTACGGCTCGATCTGCGCCGCGGGACCGCACGCCACCACCCTGCACTGGGTCCGCAACAACGGCGAGGTGCGCTCCGGCGACCTGCTGCTGCTGGACGCCGGGGTGGAGACCCACACCCTCTACACCGCCGATGTCACCCGCACCCTGCCGGTCAACGGCCGGTACACCGACCTCCAGCGCACGATCTACGACGCGGTGTACGAGGCGCAGGAGGCGGGCATCGCGGCGGTCAAGCCGGGCGCGGCCTACCGCGACTTCCATGACGCGGCGCAGCGGGTGCTCACCGAGAAGCTGGTCGAGTGGGGGCTGGTCGAGGGCCCGGTCGAGCGGGTGCTGGAGCTGGGGCTGCAGCGCCGCTGGACCCTGCACGGCACCGGCCACATGCTCGGCCTGGACGTCCACGACTGCGCCGCGGCCCGTACCGAGCACTACGTCAACGGGACGCTGGAGCCGGGCATGGTGCTGACCGTGGAACCCGGTCTGTACTTCCAGGCGGACGATCTGACGGTGCCCGAGGAGTACCGCGGCATCGGCGTCCGGATCGAGGACGACATCCTCGTGACGGACGACGGCAACCGGAACCTGTCGGCCGCGCTGCCGCGGCGGTCGGACGAGGTCGAGGCCTGGATGGCGGGGCTGCTCGGCAAGTAGCCGCGTAGTAGGGGCGGGGCCGCCCTCGCGGGTGCCCTGCCGGTGCCCGTTGCGCCGTTCGTTCCGCGTCTCCCGGTGGCCTCAGCCGCCGGGAGACGTGTCGTGTGCGGGGCCGTCGTCCTGGCGCCCGTACGCACCGGCGCGGGCCGCCGCCCAGACCGCGGTGGCGGCGGATGCGGCGAGATCCTGGTCGACGGGGCGACGGGCGATCAGAATCCGGTAGTAGAAGGGCGCGCCGAGCGCCGACATCACCTTCTCCGGGTCGGTGTCCGCGGGCAGTTCGCCGCGCTCGACGGCCCGCTCCACCATCCGGCCGGCCAGCGCCAGCCGTTCGCCGAAGAAGGTCCGCAGCACCGCCGCCGCCTCGGGGTCGCGGGCCGCGGCGGAGACCACCGCCTCGATCAGCCGGCGCATCCGCGCCTCCCCGTAGAAGGTGGCTATCGAACCGGCCAGCTCCTGCAGGTCCCCGGGCAGCGTGCCGGAGTCCGGCAGCGGCACATCCGAACTCAGGTCGGTCAGCAGGTCGCACACCAGACCCTCGGTGGAGCGCCAGCGACGGTAGAGCGTCGCCACATGAATTCCGGACCGCTGCGCGACCCTCTCCATGGTCAGCGCGGCGAAGCCGCCGTCGCCCAACTCCTGGAACACGGCGGTCAATACGGCTTGGCGGGTGCGGGCGGTACGACCACCGGGCCTGGTCTCGCCAGGGCCATGGTGCGCTGTCGTCACGACGGCTCCGTATTGCAGTGCGGGTTCACGCCAAGTATTGTCCGGGAAAGGTTAACGCGAGCAACTTCGCGTTAATCGTCGTGCGCGCTGGTCTCGCAGGGACAGGGGACGCCGCGGGGGAGGTTCTCTCACCGCGAGACCGCGCTGCCGACTTCCCGCAAAGGGCGATTTCCAGCCAGTTTTCCGACTGCTGATGTTAGCCGGGTTTGACACCTCGTACACGGACGTCCCGCATGCGGCCGCCTTCCCGGGCGCCCTACGACGCCATCGGCAGCGCCGCTCCCTCGCGCCATTTGAGGATCTTGTCGAAGCTGACGACCGCGCCGGGGCGGCCCGTGCGGTTGCGGTAGCGGACGTGGTCGGTGAGGGCCTCGATCAGAAAGAGCCCCCGGCCGTCCTCGGCAAAGGCGGGAGCCTGTGCGGGGGTGGGCACGGGGGCCGGCGTGGGGGCCCGGTCCGCGGCGGTATGGGGTGGGGCGGGGGGCGCGGGGCAGTGGCGGAACCCGGGGCCCGAGTCGGTCACTTCGATGCGGCAGGTGTCGCCATCGATGAAGGCCGTGACGCGGTAGTCCTCGGTGGCGGCGTCACCGCCGTGCTCGACGGCGTTCGCGCAGGCCTCGGAGAGGGCCACCGCAAGGTCGTAACAGATGTCCGGGTCGACGCCCGCCGTCTCCATCGTGCCCAGCAGCAGACGACGGGCCAGCGGCACGCTCGCAGCCTCACGCCGCAAATGGAGTGACCACCAGATGCTCATCGCTCCAGCCTCCTGGCCGCGGCTCGACATATCGATACCTATTGCCGCGCCGCATGGTCCGTAAGCATGTCCGGGACGTGATACCGCTCATTCGGCGGATGCGAAGAGCCAGCGCATCGGTGTAGGCGAAGCGCCTGCTATGCGCTGCCGCGCGCCCCACTGGGCCCCCTGGACACCGGGCGGGCCGCCTCCTCGGCGCGCCCTGCCGTAGGCGACAGGTCGGACCAATGGGATGATGGCGCGGCCATGACTCCACCGCCCGCCTCCACAGCGCGCGCAGCCGCCGATCTTCGGCTGTCGAGGGCCGCGGTCTTCACCGCGGTCTGCGTCGTGTTGTCCGCGGGCGGGCACATCGCCGCCTCGTGCGCCACCGTCCCGTGGTGGACGCTGGGTGTGGCGGCGGCCGTGGTGTTCGCGATCGCCGCGCCCCTGGCCGGGCGGGAGCGCTCGCTGCCGGGGATCGCCGCCGGTCTTGCCATGGGACAGCTCGCCCTCCACGCCCTGTTCGCCTGGGGCCAGCTTCCGATGCCCGCCATGGCGCGGGGCGCGGGAAGCGGACGAAGCGGCTTGGGTGCCGGCGGGCTGTCCGACCGGGCGGCCGAGGCCCTTGCCCGGCATGTGACCTGCGGGCTCGGCAGCGGCCGGGTGGACGGCGCGCAGGCGCGCCGGATTCTCGGCTCGGGCGGCTTCGACACCGCCTCCGCCGCCGGGATGACCCCTCCGGCAGGCGCCGGCCCGGCGGGCGGCACGGCCGGGGGCGCGACCGCCGCCGACCCCGCGCTCACACATGGTCTGCTGCCGTCGCTGCCCATGCTGCTGGGGCATCTGCTGGCCGCACTCGCGGTCGGCTGGCTGCTGCGGCGGGGCGAGGCGGCCCTGTGGCGGCTGGTCCGGCTGTCGGCTCCGGCGGCGTACGAGATCACGGTGCAGGCACTGGCCGGCGTGGTGCGCGGGGCACTCGCCCTCGCTCGCGCCCTGCTCACGGGCCTGGAAACGGCGCACGAAGAATCGCTGCGCGCCCCCGTTTCGTACGGGGATGACAAACCCGGCCCGAAGAACGTCGCACTCCACCACAGTGTCATCAGGCGAGGGCCCCCCGCCCCGGCCCTCCTCGCCCTCGCGGCCTGACGACGCGAAGCACGCCCCCACATGGGGCCCCTCTCATGCCCTTGAGGCATGGGGGAGGGTACGGGCTTATGCGCCGTCGTCCGCGCGCACCACCTGCACCGTCACCCGTACCTCCCTCGTTCCTGTGGAGTGCTTTCCGATGTCGATGAATTCGAAGATGGCGAAGATGCCGCAGCAGCAGTCGGACGCGTCGCCCACGCGCCGGCTCGCACGCCGGCTGCCGCTGGTGGGCGCCGCCGCGGCCGGCAGCGTGCTGCTCCTCGCCGGCCCGGCCTCCGCCCACGTCAGCGTGCAGCCGTCGGGTCCGGCCGCCAAGGGCGGCTATGCGACCGTCAACTTCAAGGTGCCCAATGAGAAGGACGACGCCTCGACGGTGAAGCTCGAGGTGACGCTGCCCACCGACCACCCGCTGGCGTCCGTGATGCCGCAGCCGGTGCCCGGCTGGAAGATCTCGGTCACCAAGGCCAAGCTGCCCAAGCCGATCGAGATGGAGGGCGAGAAGATCACCGAAGCCCCCTCGAAGATCACTTGGACCGCCGACGGCAAGGGCGTGGAGCCCGGCCAGTTCCAGCAGTTCCCGCTCTCCGTCGGCCAGCTGCCCAAGGACACCGACCAGGTCGTCTTCAAGGCGCTCCAGACGTACGACAACAAGGAGGTCGTGCGCTGGATCGAGCCGACGAAGGAGGGCGCCCCGGAGCCGGAGAACCCGGCCCCGGTCCTCAAGCTCGGCGCGCCCGAGGAGGACGGCCACGGCGCCGCCGGAGCGAGCGACAAGAGCGGTGCCACCACCGGCATGAAGGCCACGGCCGCCACCTCGGCCGCGTCCGGCAGTGACACCACGGCCCGCGTCCTGGGCGCCGTCGGCATCGTCGTCGGCGTCATCGGAGTCGGCTTCGGTGTGTTCGCCGGCCGGCGCCGCAGCGCCTGACCACCGGCGGGCCGGCGCCGGACCGCGCCGGCCCGCCCACCATTCCCGCGCAAACGGGATTCCCAGACACAGGATTTATCTGCAATGCACAGAAGGACCCTGCTCGCGTCCGCCCTGGCGGCGGCCGCGGCTTTCAGCCTGACCGCCTGCAACGGCGAGGACAACAAGCCCGCCGCCGAGGTCTCCGGGGGCACCACGGCCAAGCCGATCGTCACGCTCGACAGCCCCTTGGCGAAGCCGGACCTCGTCCTGACCGACACCAGCGGCAAGAAGTACGACCTGGTGGAGAAGACCAAGGGCCACCCGACGCTGATCTACTTCGGGTACACCAACTGCCCGGACGTCTGTCCGCTGACGATGGCCAACATCGCGGTCGCGGTGAAGCAGCTGCCGCCGGCCGAACGCAAGGATCTGCGGGTCGTCTTCATCACCTCCGACCCGGAGCGTGACACCCCGGCCGCGCTCAAGAAGTGGCTCGGCGGTATCGACAAGGACTTCACCGGTCTGACCGGCAACTTCGACACCATCCAGGGGGGTGCGCGCGACGTCAACATCGGGATCGAGAAGCCGGTCAAGAAGAAGAACGGCGATGTCGTGTCCACCCATGGTGCGCAGGTGCTGCTGACCTCCCCCAAGGACGACAAGATCCACTGGATGGGCATGCAGGAGGCGACCTCCGACAACTACACCAAGGCACTTCCGAAGATCGTCAAGGGGCAGAACCCGTGAACCGCCGCACCACGCTCGCCGCCGCCCTCACCTTCACCGCCGCTCTCGTCCTGGCGGGCTGCGGCGGCGCGGACGGCGCACCGCAGCTCAAGGTCGAAGGCCCGTACATGCCCCGGCCGGTCGACCAGAACATGGCCGGCGCGTACTTCACGGTCAAGAACAGCGGTGAGACCGCGGACAAGCTCACCTCGGTCACCAGCGACCTGTCCAAGGACATCACGCTCCACAAGACGGCCGGCACCAAGATGGAGCAGGTCAACTCGCTGGCGATACCCGCGGGCGGCGAGCTGCGGCTCAGCCGCGGCGGCAACCACCTGATGTTCATGGGGCTGAAGAAGAAGCCGGCCGAGGGCGACAAGGTGGCCATCGAGCTGCACTTCGCCACCGCCGGTCCGATCAAGGTGACGGTCCCGGTCAAGGCCCTCACCTACGCACCGAAGAAGTAGCCGGGCACCGAAACGGCACACAGGGGACGGAAGAACCGCACAGGCCGTACGGACCACCGACGGATCACCGCACAGGCCGTACAGAACACGGGAGTAAGGGGAGCGATCACTATGGTCACCACCGGGCTCGGGCCGCGACGGTCCGCCGTGCTGCGCCTGCTGGTCGTCGCGGTGGCGCTGGCCGGCGCGCTGATCGGCGGGCTCGGCGGCGCCGCCCCGGCCTCGGCGCACGCCGCGCTGACCGGGAGCACCCCCGTCCAGGGTTCGGTGGTGGACCACGCCCCCGAGCAGGTGACGCTCACCTTCTCCGAGGGCGTCGCGATGGGCGACAACTCGATCCGGGTGCTGGATCCGCGGGGCAAACGGGTGGACCGCGGCAAGCTGCTCAACCTGAGCAGCGGCAACGTCGTCAAATACGGCGCGGGGCTGCCACCGGGGCTCGGCAACGGCACCTACACCGTCACCTGGCAGGCGGTCTCCGCCGACAGCCACCCCGTCTCCGGCGCCTTCACCTTCTCGGTCGGCGCGCCCTCCAAGGCCACCGCCCCGGTGCCGCAGCAGAAGGCCGGCGGCGGTCTGGTCGGCGCGCTCTACGGCGTCGCCCGCTACCTCGCCTACGCCGGGTTCGTCCTGCTCGTCGGCGGCGCGGCCTTCGTGGTGGCCTGCCGGCCGGCCGCCGCCCTCGTCCGGTCCGTGCAGCGGCTGGTCGTCCAGGGGTGGGCGCTGCTGGCCGGCACCACCGTGGCGATGCTGCTGCTGCGCACCCCGTACACCGGGTCCGGCGATCTCGCCGATGTCTTCGACCTCGCCGGCCTCCAGCAGGTCCTGGTCACCAAGCCGGGCGCTGCTCTGGTCTCCCGGCTGCTGCTGCTCGCCGCCGCGGCGCTGTTCGTGGCGGTGCTCTTCGGGACGTTCGCGCGGCTGCACGAGCCGGCATCGCAAGAGCCGACTCCAGGAGAGGGGCCGGCAACGGGTGAGGAGCCGGTGCCGGGCGAGGAGCGGACTGCCGGGCAACCGGCGGCGGGGAGCGCGCCGGGCAAGACGGAGCGCGCGGACTCCGGGGAGGAAGGCACCGATGCCGCCGGACAGCCGGCCGTGGAGGCCGCCGACCTCGCCAGGCAGCGCCGGGACCTCACCTTCGGGCTCGCCTTCGGCGGGGTGATCGTCGCCGCGGGGCTCGCCGCTACCTGGGCGCTGGCCGAGCATGCCTCGACCGGTCTGCAGACCGCCGTCGCGATGCCGGTCGATGTGCTGCATCTGCTGGCGGTCGCCGCCTGGCTCGGCGGGCTGGCGGCGCTGGTGGTGTCCCTGTACTGGGGGCCGCCCGTAGAGCGGAGGGCCGTACGCCGCTTCTCGCGGATCGCGTTCGGCTCCGTGCTGGTGCTGGTGGCCACCGGTGTGTACCAGTCCTGGCGGCAGGTCGGCAGCTGGCGTGCGCTGACCGACACCACCTACGGGTGGCTGCTGCTCCTCAAGGTGGGCCTGGTCGTGGTGCTCGTCGGGATCGCCTGGGTGTCGCGGCGGTGGACGGGGCGGCTGACGGAGGTCCGGGGGGCCGAGGAGGACGTGGCCGAGGAGGACGAGGAGGCGGAGAAGGACCGGGAGGCGGAGGAGGACCGGGAGGCGGAGAAGGCGGCCGTCGGCGCCTTGGCCGCCACCGACGCCGTAACCGCATCGGCCTCTCCCACCGCTTCGGCTCCTCCTTCTTCTGACCGGACCCCGGACCGGACGCCGGACGGGACGCCGGACGAATCCCCCGACCCCGCCCGCGCCGCCCAACTCGCCCGTCAGCAGGCCGCGTTGCGTACCGCCCGTACCAAGCGGCAGCGCGATGCCGATCCGGAGCGGCTGGCGCTGCGCCGGTCGGTGCTGGCCGAGGCGTCGGTCGCCGTCGTCCTGCTGGTGGTGACCACGGTGCTGACCGCCACCGAACCGGCCCGCACCGAGGAGGCGGTCAAGGCCCGCTCGGGCGGGCAGTCCATCGCGAGCAGCGGGCCCCAGGTGCTGAAGATCCCGTTCGACACCGGCGGTCCGGGCGGCAAGGGCACCGCCCGCCTCGACCTCGATCCGGGGCGCAGCGGCAGCGCCAACGCCCTGCGGCTGCGGATCACGGACCCGTCGGGCAAGGCGGTCGACGTCCCCGAGGTGAAGGTCTCCTTCACCCAGAAGGCCAAGAAGATCGGGCCGCTGCCGATCGCCCCGAAGCACCTCGGCAAGGGACAGTGGCGGGCGGACGGGGTCCAGCTGCCGGTCCCGGGGCAGTGGCAGCTCTCGCTGCTCGTACGGACCTCCGACATCGACCAGGTGACCGAGATCAAGAACGTGAAGATCGGCTGATGAGCAAGCAGACGTCCGGCAAGAAGGTGCCCGGCAAGGCGGCGCCCGGCAAGGCGGCGCCCGGTAAGAAGCCGTCCGGGAAGGCGGTGTCCGGGAAGGCCCCGGGCGCCCGGTCCGCGGGCGCGCCCGGGGCCGCCGGGGCGGGCAACGCACCAGGCGTGCCCGCACCCGCCGCCGCCCCGGCGCCCGAAACCGACCGCTCCCCCTCGCCCGCCCCCTCTCCGGAGCTCTCCCGTCGCCGGCTGCTCGGCAGCGTCGGCGCGGCGGGCGCGGCCGGGCTGGTCGTCGGCGGGGCCGGCGGCGCCATCGGGGTCGCCGCCGCGCAGTCCGGCCCGCAGGACGGCGCCGCCAAGGCCGTGACCAGCATCGGATCTACGGAGGTACCGTTCCGGCCGGCCCGCGCCGGGCACCAGGCGGGGATCACCACCCCGCTGCAGGCCACGGGGCATCTGGTCGCCTTCGACCTGGCACCGGACGCGGACCGCAAGGCCGCCGCCGCGCTGCTGCGCCGCTGGTCGCGGACGGCCGAGGAGCTGATGGCCGGGCGGACCCCGGACGCCGACACGGGGGTCGCGCTCGACGCGGGCCCGTCCTCGCTGACCGTCACGTTCGGCTTCGGCCACAGCTTCTTCGGCCGTACGGGCCTGACGAAGCGGCGCCCCGTACAGCTCGATCCGCTGCCCGACTTCTCGGCCGATGCGCTGGATGCCGGGCGCAGCAACGGAGATCTGTGGATACAGATCGGCGCCGATGACGCGCTGGTCGCCTTCCACGCGCTGCGCGCACTGCAGAAGGACGCGGCCGGAGCTGCGCGGCTGCGCTGGCAGATGAACGGTTTCAACCGCACCCCGGGCGCCACCGCGCGCCCGATGACCGCACGCAATCTGATGGGCCAGATCGACGGCACCAACAACCCCAAACCGTCGGACAAGGACTTCGACGAGCGGATCTTCGTGGGGCGGGACGCCGACCAGGCCTGGATGCACGGCGGCTCGTACGCCGTCGTCCGCCGGATCCGGATGCTGCTGGACGACTGGGAGAAGCGCTCCCGGCACGAACAGGAGCGGGTCATCGGGCGCCGCAAGGACGACGGTGCGCCGCTGACCGGCGGCTCGGAGACCACCCCGATGCGGCTGGAGGCGAACGGCCCCGACGGGCTGCCGGTCATCCCGGCCAATGCGCACGCGCGGATCGCGGCGCCGGAGTCCAACCAGGGCGCGGCGATGCTGCGCCGCCCGTTCTCCTTCCACGACGGGTTCCGGGAGGACGGGGCTCCGGACGCGGGGCTGCTCTTCGTCTGCTGGCAGGCCGATCCGCTGCGCGCCTTCACCCAGGTCCAGCGGAAGCTGGACCGCGGGGACGCGCTGTCGCGGTTCCTGCGGCACGAGGCGAGCGGGCTCTACGCGGTGCCCCCGGCGGCCGGACCGGGCGACTACGTGGGCCGGCCGCTGCTGGAGGGCTGAGGGAGCCGGCCGCTGCCAGCGGGCCGGGGATCCGGCCCCGGGCGGGCAGCCCCCGGGCCCGGCCCTCCCAAGAAGTCCCGCCCGGTTCCGCGGGGCTGGGTATCGTGGCAGGACAGGGAGAAGATCGGCGGGGTGCCCCCGCAGTCACGCGAGGGAGTCCTTATCCATGTCGGCCAGCCGCTATACCTACCTCGGCCCCGAGGGCACGTTCACGGAGGCCGCGCTGCGCACGCTTCCCGAGGCGGCGACCCGCGAGCTGGTGCCGATGGTGTCGGTCCCGGCCGCCCTGGACGCGGTGCGCGACGGTGAGGCCGCCGCGGCGCTGGTGCCGATCGAGAACTCCGTCGAGGGCGGGGTGACCACCACGCTCGACGAACTGGCCGCCGGCCGACCACTGATGATCTACCGCGAGGTGCTGCTGCCGATCGCCTTCGCGCTGCTGGTCCGCCCCGGTACGGCGCTCAGCGATGTGAAGACGGTGACCGGGCACCCGGTCGCCCAGCCGCAGGTGCGCAAGTGGCTGGCGGCCCAACTCCCGGAGGCCGTATGGGAGTCGGCGGCCTCGAATGCCGACGGCGCGCGGCTGGTGCAGGAGGGCCGCTACGACGGCGCCTTCGCGGGCGAGTTCGCGGCGGCGACCTACGGTCTGGAGCCGCTGGTCACCGACATCCATGACGCGCAGAACGCGGCCACCCGCTTCGTGCTGGTGGGCCGCCCGGCCCGGCCCGCTGCGCCGACCGGCAGCGACAAGACCTCGGTCGTGCTGTGGCTGGCCGAGGACCACCCCGGTGCGCTGCTGGAACTGCTGCAGGAGTACGCGGTGCGCGGGGTGAGCATGATGCGGATCGAGTCCCGGCCGACCGGTGAGGGCATCGGCCGCTACTGCTTCTCCGTGGACTGCGAGGGGCACGTCACCGACCGCCGGGTCAGCGAGGTGCTGATGGGTCTCAAGCGGGTCTGCCGCGAGGTGCGGTTCCTCGGCTCCTATCCGCGGGCGGACGAGGCGTCGCCGAGCGTGCGGCGGCAGATGACGGACGCGGCGTTCACCGAGGCGTCGGACTGGCTGGCGCGCTGCATGGACGGGCGGGGCTGAGCCGGTGACGGGGGCTCCGCGGCCCGGCCCGCGGGCCCTGCGGAGCAGCGCGACCTGCAGCTTTGGAAGGGCTGTGGGTTATCCACAAAGTTATCCACAGGCTCGGTTCTCGACCTGTGGGTAAGTCGACATGAGAGTCGGACAGAGTCGACATATCGCCCTACTGACCACACACCACTCCACAGCACCGCACGCCGGGCGCCGTCAGCACAATTCACGTGATCAATCCTTTAGGGCGAGGTAATCCCACACGAAAGAGTGCGTGAACGGGGTTTGGGCAAGGAATCCATAGCCGAGCATTTCGGGGGCGGAATGATCCGCTCCGGCTTCCACAGATCTCACACACAGCCTGTGGATAACGATCCCGAAACCATTGCCCCCTGTGGACAACCGAGGATTTCCAGGGGATAACCAGGGGAGAATCGGGGCTCGCACCCCGCCCCGGCACCCCCTCAACTCCCGTTGTCCACACCGTGGATCACCCGGCACCCGGACCGCGAAAGCCTCATCACGGACAGTGCGAAGATCTCGTGACGGACGCCGCGAAGGCCGCCGACGGGTCCCGCAAAGACTCCCGCCGACCGCACCGAGGACCCCTTGCCCGGCCATCCGCGGCACGGAATGCGCGCGCATTTCCCACCCGTTTCCCCTCTCTCGACCCCAGGGGAATAAATTGCCCAAAACGGGCAAAATGACATGCCGGTGAATATCGCGTCGAGGGGCGGAGCGAGGCCCGGTAGCCTGGTGGGGTGATTGACCTTCGCCTGCTCCGTGAGGACCCCGACCGTGTGCGCGCGTCCCAGCGCGCCCGTGGAGAGGACGTCGCACTCGTCGACGCGCTTCTCTCCGCCGACGAGCGGCGCAGGTCGTCCAGCGTCCGCTTCGATGAGCTGCGTGCCGAGCAGAAGGCGCTCGGCAAGCTCATCCCCAAGGCCTCCGGCGACGAGAAGGCCGTGCTGCTGAAGAAGGCCGGTGAGCTGTCCGCCGCCGTCAAGGCCGCCGACGCCGCACAGGACGAGGCCAAGGAGGAGACGCAGGCGCTGCTGCAGAAGCTCGGCAACCTCGTCCACCCCGACGTCCCCGTCGGCGGCGAGGAGGACTTCACCGTCCTGGAGACGCACGGCACGATCCGCGACTTCGCGGCGGAGGGCTTCGAGCCCAAGGACCACCTGGAGATCGGCGAACTGCTCGGCGCGATCGACGTCGAGCGCGGCGCCAAGGTGTCCGGCTCCCGCTTCTACTACCTCACGGGCATCGGCGCGCTGCTGGAGCTCGCCCTGGTCAACGCCGCCATCGCGCAGGCCACCGCGGCCGGTTTCACGCCGATGCTGACCCCCGCCCTGGTGCGCCCGCGCGCCATGGAGGGCACGGGCTTCCTCGGCCAGGCCGCGGAGAACGTCTACCACCTGGAGAAGGACGACTACTACCTGGTCGGCACCTCCGAGGTCCCGCTCGCCGCGTACCACATGGACGAGATCGTCGACGCGGCCAAGCTGCCGCTGCGCTACGCCGGTTTCTCGCCGTGCTTCCGCCGCGAGGCCGGCACCTACGGCAAGGACACCCGCGGCATCTTCCGGGTCCACCAGTTCGACAAGGTGGAGATGTTCTCCTACGTCGCGCCGGACGACGCCCAGGCCGAGCACCAGCGGCTGCTGGACTGGGAGAAGCAGTGGCTGACCGGTCTGGAGCTGCCGTTCCAGGTCATCGACGTCGCCACCGGTGACCTCGGCGCCTCGGCCTCCCGCAAGTTCGACTGCGAGGCGTGGATCCCCACCCAGGGCAAGTACCGCGAGCTGACCTCGGCCTCCAACTGCGACGAGTTCCAGGCCCGGCGGCTCTCGGTCCGGATGCGCGAGACCGTCGACGGCAAGCAGAAGGTCTCGCCGCTGGCGACCCTCAACGGCACGCTCTGCGCCGTACCGCGCACGATCGTGGCGATCTTCGAGAACCACCAGCAGGCGGACGGCTCCGTGCGCGTCCCCGAGGTGCTCCGCCCCTACCTGGGCGGCCGGGAGATCCTGGAGCCCGTCGCCAAGTGAGCTCATCCGCTCCGCTGCCGTACAAGCTCATCGCGACGGATCTCGACGGGACGCTGCTGCGCCACGACGAGACCGTCTCCGAGCGCACCCGCCGGGTGCTCGCCGCGGCCACCGCGGCGGGCGCGGCGCATATCGTCGTCACCGGCCGCGCCGTGCCCTGGACCCGGCACATCCTCGACGCCCTGGACTACAAGGGCCTCGCGGTGTGCGGACAGGGCGGGCAGGTCTACCACGCCGGTGAGCACCGCCTGCTGACCTCGGTGACGCTGGACCGCCAGCTGGCCGGTCTCGCGCTGGCCAAGATCGAGGCGGAGGTCGGCCCGCTGTATCTGGCGGCGAGCCGGGACGGTCTGGAGGGCGAGGTGCTGGTCGGCCCCGGCTACCGCGTCCACGAGGGCTCGCTGCCCCACGTCATGCTGGACGACCCCGGCGAGCTGTGGGTGGCACCGCTCAACAAGGTCTACATCCAACATCCCGACCTGGACGACGATGCGCTGGCGCTGGCCGCACGGCAGGTCGCCGGGGATCTGGTGGGCGTGACGGTGGCCGGCGAGGGCATCGTCGAACTGCTGCCGCTGGGCCTGACGAAGGCCACCGGACTGTCGCTGGCCGCCCGCCGGCTGGGCGTCACCGCCAAGGAGACCCTGGCCTTCGGGGACATGCCCAACGACATCCCGATGTTCGCCTGGTCCGCCCACGGAGTGGCCATGGCCAACGCCCATGACGAGCTGAAGGCCGTCGCGCACGAACTCACCGCCTCCAACGAGGAGGACGGGGTCGCGGTGGTGTTGGAGCGGCTTTACCTCTCCTGACGGTCCTCCGGGCCCGGCTCCGGGGGCGGGGGCGGGGCTTGGCGCGATGGCGGCTTCCCGGCGGCGGGTTCCTGGTGTGCCGCGTCCTGCTCCGGCCGTGTGCCGGCTGCCGACGGGGTCAGCGGCCAGGCCGTAAAGCCCATGGTCAGCGCGATGGCATGGCCGAAGTCGGTGAAGGAGGCCCCGGTCGTCAGCGGGATGCCGAAGAAGACCAGCACCGCGACGAGATAGCCGTAGCGCCAGGGCGGCAGCAGCCGGTAGGTCAGCACACCGGCGGCCGCGGCCAGCCCGTACGAGACCCCGATGTCCACGACATGGGTCATCGAACGCGGCAGCCGGTGGCCCTCGATGGCCAGCAGGACGAGCTCCTGGCTGGCGAGGGTGGCGGCGATATGCGCACCGCCGACGGTCAGCAGCCAGCGCATGCTGCCCATCCAGCGCTCCACGTTGGCGTGCAGCAGCTCGAACATCACCACGTAGAGCAGGAAGGACGACGGGCGTTCGATCCAGAAGCCGCTGATGAGCAGCGACGGCAGCGGATGCTCGTTCAGCTCGTGGATGTTGCTGCTGGTGCGGTGGATGAGGAACTGTCCCAGTCCCTCGGACGCGGAGGCGATGACCAGGCTGGTGACGCCGATGACCAGCAGCCAGATATGGGTGCCGGGACTGCTGCGTACCCAGTCCTTCACCCAGGTCAGGGGGTTGCCGGGCCACGGCCGGCGGCCGCCGCGCGGCGGCTCCAGCAGCGGTCTCACCGTCGGCGTCCGGCGGCGGTCTCGGTGCAGCCGGACATCAGACTCACCCAGGACGTGTCCGTACGGCGGGCCGGCGCCTCGGCCACGGAAACGGCGGCGTCCGGTGCGCACTGGACCCGCACCATCCATGTGATGTAGCCCAGTGCCTGCGCATCGGCGAGCCCCAGCACCTTGAGCGCGCCGCCGGCGCCGTGCCGGGTGTAGCGGCGGGCGACGGTCTGGCCGGAGACGCCGAGCACCGCCGCGATCCGGCTGAACGGCGCCCGGCCGCCCGGCTGCAGCGCATGCACGAGCCGGCGGTCGAGGGCATCGAAGCCGGCGGGGTCGCCGGGGCTGCCGGGGCCGCTGGGGGCCTGACCGGTGGTTCTTCCCTGGAACGTTCCGTCGGTCTTCCCGCCGGCCTTGCCGCCGGTCTTCCCGTCGATTTTCACCATTTGAGGCTAGCGCGCGTCGGATTGCGCCGCCGGGAGCGCCGTGGCGGGGAGAACAGGTGCCGCGGACCGCACGGTGGCGTCGGCAATACGGGGCAGCGGCCGCCGTATGGCGACGCGACGACCCAGACAGCAAGACAGCAAGACAGCAACGGACGGCAACACGAATGGAGGAAAGGGAGGAAAGGAAGGCATGGGGAACGCACCCGAGAGGGGGGACCGCGGCCGGCGGACGGGCTGAGCCCGGCGGCGGTGGCGTGCGATCGGCGGACGGGGGCAGAAAGCGCACGCACCAGGGACCGTCCCGACCGCACGCACTGCGCCCCGGTGTCACCACTGATACACAATCGGTCACCAGGCAGCAGCATCGCGTCAAGTAGCGTCCACAACCCGTCAATGACGCGTCAGTGGCCGGCGGAGTGCCCGGTTCCCCGGGAATAGCGTCAGGGCCGAGCCCCGGCATACGCGTTTCCCACCGGTCCGGGGCCGAGGTCCCCTCGAGGAGCAACGCCGTGTCCCACCTTCTGTACGCGGAAGATCCCGAGCCTGCCGAACGTGTCCCGGCCGGGCTTCTCTTCGTCCCTGTCCGGTCGGGCCCCGCGGGCTGCACCGCCCGCCTGTTCCGTACTCCGCGCGGCGGCCGTACCGCCGTCGGCTTCACCTCGCCCCAGCGGCTCGCCGCGGCCCTCGGCAGCGATCAGCCCTGGGTCAGGCTCTCCGAGCCCGCCCTGCGTGCGCTGGCCGAACCCGTCGGAGCGACGGCCCTGACCGTCGATCCACGGTTCGCCCCCGGCATTTCCCGTGGTCAGCACCTACGGGCCGGCTGAGGGAGAGCCACTGCCATGAGCCACCGCACACTGCCCCAGCCCCCTCGCCGCACCACGCGCCGGACCGGCGCTCCGCCGCCGGCCACCGCCACCGTGGCGGGCGGGCCACCGGCCGCCCACCAGCTGCAGTCCCCCGAGGAACTGCCGTCCGCCGACCCTCCGTTGCCCACCGACGAACCGCCGTCCGCCGAAGGGCCGTTGCCCGCCGCCGAGGAACTGCCGTCCGCCGGGAAGCCGCCGTCCGCCGCCGGGCCACTGTCCATCTGGCCCGGGTCCGCCGCGCCGCTCGGCCACGACGACCTCGCGGTGGGCGGCGTCCCCCTCACCGAGATCGCCGACCGCTTCGGCACCCCCGCCTACGTCCTGGACGAAGCCGAGGTGCGCCACCGCTGCCGGGCCTACCTCCGGGCCTTCCCGGACGCCGATGTCTTCTACGCCGCCAAGGCGTTCCTGTGCCGCGCCATGGTCCACTGGGTGCGGGAGGAAGGGCTCGGCCTGGACGTCTGCTCCGCCGGTGAGCTGGAGTTGGCCGTCACCAGTGGGTTTCCGCCCGCGCGGATCGTGCTGCACGGCAACGCCAAGAGCCCAGCCGACCTGCGGGCGGCGCTGCGGCTCGGCGTCGGCCGGATCGTCATCGACAGCACCTCGGAGATCGCCCGGCTGGCCGCCGCGGTCCCCGCGGGCAGCCGGCAGAAGGTGCTGATCCGGGTCGTGCCGGGCGTCGCCGCCGGCGGCCACGCCAAGATCCGTACCGGGACCGACGACCAGAAGTTCGGGCTGTCGCTCGCCGACGGATCCGCACAGCACGCCATCACACGCGTCCTCAGCCAGCAACGGCTCGAACTGGTCGGCCTGCACTGCCACTTGGGATCGCAGATCACCACCGTCAAGCCCTATCTCTCGGCCGTGCGCCGGCTGATCGGCCTGCTGGCCCGGATTCAGGAGCAGCACGGCATCACCCTGCCCGAGCTGGATCTCGGGGGCGGCCACGGCGTCGCCTACCGGCCCGGCGAGCCCACGCTCGACCTCGCCTCCCTCGGCGACCGGCTCCGCGCCGAACTGGCCGGTGGCTGCGCGGCGGCCGGGCTGCCGGTGCCACGGCTCGCCATCGAACCCGGCCGCGCCATCGCGGGCCCGGCCGGTGTCGTCCTCTACCGGGTGCTGTCCGTCAAACGCACCGGTGCGCACACCTTCGTGGCGGTGGACGGCGGGATGAGCGACAACCCGCGGCCCGCGCTGTACGGGGTGCGCTATGCGCCACGGCTGATCGGCCGCCGCACGACCGCCGCCCCGGAACCGGTCACCGTGGTCGGACGGCACTGCGAGGCCGGCGATGTGCTCGCCGCCGATGCCCGGCTGCCCGGCGACATCCGCCCCGGCGATCTGCTCGCCGTACCCGTCGCCGGTGCGTACCACCTCTCGATGGCCTCCGGCTACAACCTCGTCGGCCGGCCACCGGTCATCGCCGTCGCCGAGGGGCACGCCCGCCTTCTTGTACGGCGCGAATCCCTCGCGGACATCCAGGAGCGGGACATCGGACTGTGACGCCGGAGGGCCCGCCGCACCGCATCCCCGCCTCCCGCGGGCGACCGGCGGGCCCTCCTGGCCGACGCGCTCTTCGTTTCCCTCGCTGCCCTGGCTGCCCTTGCTTCTCTCGCTTCCCTCGCTGCCCTTGCTGCCCTCGCTACCCTTATTTCCCTCGTCCTGCCTCACGCCCCTCGCCTCCGTGTATGGTGAATGCATCATTTGTAGGATGACCGGGCAAGAGCGCGCGTCAGATCAGACTCGGGGCAGAGCAGACTCAGATCTGACCAGCCCCGGACGAGACCGGATCGGATCGGATCGGATCAGGCATGGCACTGCAGGCAGCGGGACGACAATCTCTCGTGGACACCGTCGTCGACACCCTGCGGTCCCAGCTGACGGCCGGGGAGTGGCAGGTGGGGACGCGGATCCCCACCGAGCATGCGCTCGCCGAACAGCTCCAGGTCGGCCGTAACACCGTTCGTGAGGCGGTACGGGTACTCGTACACGCCGGGATGCTGCGCTCACGGCAGGGCGAAGGCACCTTCGTCGTCTCCACCGCTGACCCGGGCGACGTCATGCGCGGCGTCCAGCGCGCCGGAATCCGCGACGTACTGGAGCTGCGCATCGCTCTGGAGGCGGAAGCGGCCCGGCTGGCCGCGCTCCGCCATCTGCCCGCCGATCTGGAGCGGATGCGAGCGGCCCTGGACGCTCAGGCCGAACTGGCGGACGCGGAGGGACACCCCGATGCCGACAGCCTGGAGCTCTACGCCGATCACGACATCGCCTTCCACAAGGCCGTCGTCGAGGCCGCGCACAACACCGCGCTGACGGCGACCTACGGCTGGTTCAGCAGCTCGGTACGGGAGTCGCTGGTCAACTATCTCGGCGACCGGGCGATGCCGAAGATCGTGCACGGCGATCATGTCGCGGTCCTGGACGCGATCGCGGCGGGCGACCCGGAGGCGGCTCAGCAGGCCATCCGCGAAGTGCTGGAGAAGCCGAAGCAGGCCCTGGAGAACCTGCTGGCCGGCCGCTGACGCCCTCGCTCACGTGGCGCTATGCCGATTGCCGCCTTCAGTTCTCTTCTCCTCTCCCGCTTCCTCTTGTCCCTTTTTCCTGTTCTCTCTCGTCTCTTCTCTCTCTTCTCCCTTCCCCGAACGCACACCACCCTTGGCGAGGTACGCACGTATGGCAGGGCCCAGGTCCGAAGCAACCTTGATCGACGCTGAGGAGGATCTGGTCGCGGCACCGCCGGTCGCTGCGGCCCGCCGGCGTCTACGGGCCCACCCGGCCCTGATCATGGCCGGAATCGTTCTTGCCGCGGTCAATATGCGGGCGGCGCTGGCCGGGGTCTCGCCGTTGCTCGGCGAGATCGGCCGGCACTTCCGGCTGACCGCGACGGCCAGCAGCCTGGTGACGACCATCCCGCTGATCTTCATGGGCCTCGGGTCGATCGTGGCGCCGAAGCTGGCACGCCGCTGGGGCACGGAGGCGGCGCTGTGCGGGGCACTGGTCGCCCTGTGCGGCGGCATCGTGCTGCGGATCGCCCCGCCGGTGGTCGCGCTGTTCGCCGGGTGCGCCGTGGTCGGTACTTCCATAGCCCTGCTGAATGTGCTGATGCCGGGCCTGATCAAGCGGGACTTCCCGGAACGGGCCGCGGGGATGACGGCGCTGTACTCGACCGCGATGATTTTGGGCGCGACCGTCTCGGCCGCCTCCGCGGTCCCGCTGGAGAGCGCGCTCGGCACCTGGCAGGGCGCGCTGGTCTCCTGGTCGCTGCCGGCCGCCGTCGCCGCGGTCGTCTGGGTTCCGCAGACGCTCATGGCCCGGCGCGGCACCCGTCATGGCGCGGCCGCGGCCACGCCTCTGCACGTCGGCGAGGACGGGCCGAAGCTGAGCCGTTCCTCGCTGGCCTGGCAGGTCACGCTCTTCATGGGCTCGCAGTCGCTGATCGCGTACGTGTCCATCGCCTGGATGCCGACGATCTTCACCGACCACGGCATGGGCAAGGGCGAAGCGGGCCTGGTCTTCGCCTTCAGCACGCTGCTGCAGATGGTCGGTTCATTCATCGTGCCGATGCTCGCGGGACGGATGCGGCGTCAGCGGCTGCTGGCAGTGGCCGTGTCCGCGCTGATGGCCTGCGGTATCGGCGGACTGCTGCTGGCACCGGTGGCGGGCGCCTGGCTGTGGGCGGCGTTTCTCGGCGTGGGACAGGGCGGTGCGCTGGGCCTGGCCCTGACGATGATGGTGCTGCGCTCGGGTGATGCCCACACCGCTGCCCGCCTCTCCGGTATGGCCCAGACCGGCGGGTACCTTCTGGCGGCCGCCGGCCCCCTCGTCCTGGGGGCCGTCCACCAGGCCACCCACGGCTGGACCGTCCCCCTCGTGCTGCTGATCGGCGTCTGCGCCGGACTGGCCCTGGTGGGCATGGGTGCGGGCCGGGACCAGCGGATCGGAGCACCGGCCGTCCGGTGAGGAGGGCGAGGCGGGGAGGGAACGGGAGCAGGGCCGCCCGCCCGTCGGGTTGGTGCGGCGGCCCGGACCTCGTCCCGTTACCGGCCGGGGTGTGGCCGGTGGATGGCGAGCCGGTGAATGATCTCCGCCGTCGGCGGAGATCCGGGGAGCAGCCGCCACGCGCCCCTTCGGTCTCGCCTACCGTGCCCCCATGAGCGATGTGGAGCGCACCGTTCGCCGGTCAGGACCGCGGATCTCCCGCACCGGCCGGCTCGTCCTCGTAGCGGTGCTGTGTGTGCTGGTCGTCCTTGCCGTTCTGCTGCTGCCGCGGCTGCTGCGGGGGCTGCGGCCCGGGCAGACGCTGACCGTCCCGGAGGGGCAGCGGGTCTCGCAGGTCTACGCGGCCGCCGACAAGGCCCTGCACCGTCCGGCCGGGTCCACCGCGAAGGCCGCCGAGAGCGCGCATCTGGACCTGCCGGCCGAGGCGAAGGGCAACCCCGAGGGCTACCTCTTCCCGGCGACCTATCCCCTCGACTCGGACACCACTCCGGCGTCGCTGCTCGGCTACATGGTCAAAACCGCCAAGCAGCGGCTCGCCACCGACGGCATCGCCTCCTACCGGACGGTCGTCATCGCCAGCATCGTGCAGGCCGAGGCCGACCGGCCGGCCGATATGGGCAAGGTCGCCCGGGTCATCGACAACCGGCTTGCGCACCACATGCCGCTGCAGATGGATTCGACGATCAACTACGCGCTGGCCCGCAGCACCCTGCACACCAGCCACGCCGACACCAGGACCAAGAACCCGTACAACACCTACCGGTACCAGGGCCTGCCGCCGACACCGATCGACAATCCCGGGGCGGACGCGCTGAAGGCGGCCGGCGCGCCGCCCGCCGGCGACTGGCTCTACTTCGTCACCGTCAAACCGGGCGACACCCGCTTCACCGCCGACTACCGGGAACATCTGCGCAACGTCCGGGAGTTCAACGGCCGGCAGGCACGCGCCGGGAGTGGCGCGGGTGGAGGCAGTGGCGGGGGCAGCGGCGGGGGCAGTGGCGGGGGCGGGGCTTAGGAGGCATTCCCGCGCCTGCGGTCCCCGCCGTGCCCCCCGGGACTCCCCGCCGCGTCCACAGTCCCCGCCGCGCGCGTAGGCCCTCCCCCCGCGCCGCGCCCGGACGTCGTTACTCCTCGTTCCTCACTCCTCGTTTCGCCTCGTCACTCCTCGCCGGACAGGGTGAGCGCCTTCAGGCGGCGGGCGGCATACCAGGTGGCAGCGACCGTGAGGGCCACCAGCAGGCTGATGGCGACGGGGAGTTGGACGTCAGAGGCGATCGCTCCTTCCGCGGCTGCCTTCTGGCCGACCGCCAGCGCCCACTGCTGGACGCTGAGCGTCTTCGCGCCCGGGATGAGGGTGCCGACCAGCGACTCCCAGACCAGGGCGTAGACCAGGCCGAACACGACGGCGTGCCGGCTGATCGTGCCGAAGAAGAGGAAGAGGGCGCTGTAGGCGACCGACGCGACGGCTGCCGCCACGGCGAATCCCACGGCCATCTGCTGGCTGTTGCCGTTGAGGAGGAAGCCGGCGAGCAGCACGGGGAGGGCGGAGAAGGCGACCGTCACGCCTATCGCGACCAGGAGTTTGGTGAAGATGATCGTCGGCCGGGACACCGGCTTGGCGAGGAGATAGACCACCGAGCCGTCGTCGATCTCCGGGCCGATCGCGCCCGTACCGGCGATGACGCCGATCAGCGGCACCATCGTGCCCAGCGCGAAGGTGCCCAGGATGCCTCCGGCGGTGGAGTCATCGGCGCCGGTCAGCGTCCGGACGGCCACCGAGAGCGCCACCAGCAGGGCAGGCAGCACGAAGAGGACCAGGGCCCGGCGCCGGCCGAGCAGGGCGCGGTAGGTGAGCCGGGCGACGGTCGGGTGGAAGAGCGCGGCCTTGGGCGCGCCGGGGGGCGCGGCGGGGGCCATCGGAGTGGTCGTGGACATGCGTCAGGGCTCCTTTCAGGGCCTCAGGCCGCTACGAGGTAGGAGAAGACGGATTCCAGCGACTCGTCGGAGGGCGAGACCGTCAGCAGGCGGATGCCGTGGTCGCGGGCGACCCGCGGCAGGAGTTCGGTGAAGCGGCCGAAGTCGACCGCCTGGATGCGCAGCGCGCCTTCGGCGAGGTCCACCTCGATGCCGGCCGTCGAGGGGTCGGCGATCAGCGCACCGGCCAGTGCCCGGTCGTTGTCCGACCGGACCAGATAGCGATGCGGGCGGTCCGTCATCAGGCGGCGGATCTTGCGGAAGTCACCGGACGCGGCGTGCCGTCCGGCCACCACCACCTCGATGTGGGAGGCGAGCTGTTCGACCTCTTCGAGGATGTGCGAGGAGAACAGGACCGTCCGGCCCTGGTCGCCCATCTGCCGCAGCAGCTCCATCAGCTGCATCCGCTGGCGGGGGTCCATGCCGTTGAACGGCTCGTCGAGCAGCAGCACGGACGGGTCGTGGACCAGCGCGGAAGCCATCTTCACGCGCTGCCGCATGCCCTTGCTGTACGTCGAGATCTTGCGGTCCTGGGCGTACTCCATCTCGACGGTGGCCAGCGCCCTGGCCGCCTCCGCCCGGCCGAGTCCGTGCAACTCCGCGTTGGCGAGGACGAATTCGCGCCCCGTCAGGAAGTCGTACATCGCCTCGCGCTCCGGGACGATGCCGATGTGACGGTAGATACCGGCGTTGCGCCAGATCGTGGTCCCGTCGAGGGTGACCGAGCCGTTGGAGGGCGCGAGGAAGCCGCCCATCATGTTGATGAGCGTGGACTTGCCCGCGCCGTTGGGGCCGAGCAGGCCGGTCACGCCGGGGCCGATGGTCATCGTGATGTCGTTGACGGCGACGACGTTGCCGAACCAGCGCGAGACGTGGTCGATGGTGAGAGTGCTCATGGGCGCAGCCCATTCCTTAGGAGGGTGGTGGTCGGGCCGGGGGTGCCGGCCGCCGGGAGCCGGCGGCGAGGGGCGGTCACAGGCCGGCCTTCCGGTAGCGGCGCATCAGCAGGGCGTAGCAGCCGACGATGACGGCCAGGGTGACGAGGAGATAGACGAATCCGGCACCGGTCGACGGCTCCACGTGGTTGGGGAAGGAGCTGGTGCCGCCGAGGAAGGTCGACTGCACACCGTCGATCAGCGTGATGGGGGAGAACAGCCCCAGCCAGCCGACGACTGCCTCGTTGCCCTGCGCGAAGGCGATGTTCTGGACGGCGCTCACCGCACCGTACGGAATGGTGAGGACGGCGATCACGGCCGCGACACCGAACCCACGACGGGGTGTGACCGCGGAGACGACCAGGCCGATCCCGGCGAACAGCAGGGAGAGCAGCACCACGGCGACCAGTCCTTGTGCCAGCCCCTTGGTCTGGTCGGCGAAGTCCAGCTCGGCCAGCAGCGCGCCGGCATAGAGGACCAGCAGCGGGGCGCCGGTGAGGATCAGCAGAGCGGCGGCCATCGCCGCGAACTTCGACGCCACGTAGTCGCTGCGCTCGATGGGCCGGGAGAAGTACAGCGGTATGGACTTGAAGCGCAGGTCACGCGAGACCGACTGCGGGGCCTGGGAGGCCAGGTAGAGGCCGATGACGGCCTGGAGGTAGACGGCGTAGCGGGAGTAGCTGACCGGGAGGCTGCCGGCCTTGGTGACCACCGCCACCGCGACCATGATCGCGGCGGGTAGGCACATCACCGCGAAGAGCAGCATCGGCAGCACCTTGCTCTTGGCCGAGCGGCCCAGACCGTAGGAACCGCGCAGGCTCTGCGAGAACAGCGACCGCCGGGCGTAGGCGCGGCCCAGACGGGGACCGTCGTAGTGGCGGTAGCCGATGTTGTGGATATAGGCGCCACCCGGCGCGGCGGATGCGGACGTCACGGGCGCGGAAGTCGCGGGCGCGGAAGTCGTGGGCTCAGGCGACATCGTGGGCGCCTCCGTCCTGGGTGGCATACGGGGCGCTCGGGGCGCCTTCGGTGGCGGGGGTGTCGTGCGCCGCGTCCGCATCGCGGAAGACCTCGGCGATCCGGTGCCGGCGCTGTTCCATCCGGATCAGGCCGAGCCCGAGTCCGGCGACGGTGTCCCGCACCAGGTCGTAGGTCTCCTCTCCGGCCGCCTCGACGTACAGGAGGTGCCCGGCCGAGGCGAGGCTTTCCGAACCGGCAGCGCCGGTGGTGACGGTGGCTCCGGCGGCGGCCAGGGCCGCGCGCAGCGCCGCGGTGCCGTCCGGATGGGCATCGGTGTCCGTGACCTCGACCGCCAGCGAGGCCGTGACCTGTGTGAACTCATCCGTCGAGGAGGAGCGCAGCAGTGCGCCGCCGTCGATGACGACGACATGATCACAGGTCCGCTCCAGCTCACCGAGGAGGTGGGAGGTCACCAGGACGGAGATCCCGAAGTCGGTGTGCACGCGCCGGATCAGACCGAGCATCTCGTCCCGCCCGGCCGGGTCGAGGCCGTTGGTGGGCTCGTCGAGGAACACCAGCTGTGGGTCGTGGACCAGCGCCTGGGCCAGTTTCACCCGCTGCTTCATACCTGTGGAGTAGCCGCCGATGGGGCGGTAGCGCTCCTCGTAGAGACCGACGTGGCGCAGGGTGTCCGCGGTGCGCTCACGGGCGGCGGCCGGCGGCAGTCCGGACATCCGGGCCATGTGCACGACGAATTCGGTGGCCGATACGTCCGGGGGCAGGCAGTCGTGCTCGGGCATATAGCCGACCCGCTCACGGATGGCGCCGCCGTCCTTGGTCACGTCCAGGCCGAGGACGTGCGCGGTCCCTTCGGTGGCCGGGGCCAGTCCGAGAAGGATCTTGATCAGGGTGGACTTGCCGGCACCGTTGGCGCCCACCAGGCCCGTTACGCCGGGGGCGATGTCAAGGGAGAGCCGGTCCAACGCGGTCACCCGCGGGTACCGCTTGCTCAGGCTTTCGGTCACGATCACAGTCACGTCATCGACGGTAGTGGCCCCGGCCACAGCGGTCGTCAGACCAGACGGTGGGATGTGCCTCCCCCTGCGGTATTACGTGCCCGTAGGGGTCTCCTGCTTCGAGTGGTCAGGGCGTCGGGGTGGGGTGCCTGCCCGAAGGCCCCCTTGACGCAGCCGTCGGCCATTGTCACATTCGTCAGTGTCAGGTTACGGACGCGTACCGCGATGCACCGCTCAGGGACGGACGGTTGACGATGGCCTCAGTCATCTCGGTCACCCGTGCCGGCTGATCCCCGCTGTGGAGCCCCTACGCCTTCTCCGACCACCTGACGCAGCCGGACGCAGCCGTGCCTGTGGGCGGTCGAACCCCGCCTCGGGTTCCGGGGAACGGGCGCGAAGTTCGAGGAGGTCCTGGTCGTGACGGACTCCAAGGGCCCGCAGGAGAAGGCCTTTCGGCTGGACGACGATCTGCCGCATGTGCGGCACCGGCAGGAGGAGAAGGCAGCGTGAACACGGAACGAGGTCGGGGAAAGCGACAGCGACCGGGGCGGGGGCCGCAGCCCGGGGCCGGAAACGGCGCGGGGCTCGACGGCGCGCGGGAGCGCTGGGTGCGGACCGGTGGCATCGAGCTGTGCGTCGCCGAGCTGGGGGACCCGGCACAGCCCACGGTGATGCTGGTGCACGGCTATCCGGACAGCAAAGAGGTGTGGTCCGAGGTCGCCCGCGGCCTGGCCGACCGGTTCCATGTGGTGCTCTACGACGTGCGGGGCTGCGGCCGGTCCACCGCTCCGCGGCCGCTGCGCGGCGGCTTCACCCTGGAGAAGCTGACCGACGACTTCCTGGCCGTCGCCGACGCCGTCAGCCCCGACCGCCCGGTTCACCTCGTCGGCCACGACTGGGGCTCCGTCCAGGCCTGGGAGTTCGCCACGGTGCGCCGTACGGAGGGCCGGATCGCCTCCTTCACCTCCATGTCGGGCCCGTCCCTGGACCACTTCGGCCACTGGATCAAGAAGCGCATGGCGCGCCCCACGCCCCGGCGCGCCGCCCAGCTCCTCCACCAGAGCGCCAAGTCCTGGTACGTCTACATGCTGCACACGCCCGTGCTGCCCGAACTGGCGTGGAAGGGTCCGCTCGGCAAGCGCTGGCCACAGATCCTGCGGCGCCTGGAGAAGGTGCCGGGCGGTGACTACCCGACCGCTTCACTGCCGGCCGATGCCGCCCACGGCGCCTGGCTCTACCGTGACAATGTTCTTCCCCGGCTGCGCCGCCCGCGCGGCGACGCCTATGCGCACTGCCCGGTCCAGCTGATCACCCCGACCGGCGACGCTTTCCTCTCCCGGCGGCTGTACGACGACCTGGAGCAGTGGGCGCCCCAGCTGGTGCGGCGCACCCTCCCGGCCAAGCACTGGGTCCCGCGTACCCGCCCCGACCAGCTCGTCTCCTGGATCGGTGCGTTCGTCACCGCCAAGGAAGAGGGGAACCCGGCACAGCAGGTCGCGGCATCCGGCCCGCATGCCGACCGGTTCGGCGGTCAGCTGGTGCTGGTGACCGGCGCGGCCGGCGGCATCGGCCGGGCGACGGCGTTCGCCTTCGCCGAGGCCGGCGCGCGGATCGTCGCCGTCGACCGGGATGCCGAGGGCGCGGCGCGGACCGCCGAGCTGTCCCGGCTGGTCGGTGCGCCGGAAGCCTGGGCGGAGGTCGTCGATGTCTCGGACGAGGCGGCGATGGAAAAACTCGCCGACAAAGTCGGCACCGAGTACGGCACCGTCGACGTCCTGGTGAACAACGCAGGCATCGGCATGTCCGGCCCCTTCCTGCAGACCGGCACCGAGGACTGGAAGAAGGTGCTGGACGTCAACCTGTGGGGCGTCATTCATGGCTGCCGGGTCTTCGGCAAGCGGATGACAGACCGCGGGCAGGGCGGCCACATCGTCAATATCGCCTCGGCTGCCGCCTTCCAGCCGTCGAGGGTGCTGCCCGCCTACAGCACGTCCAAGGCGGCCGTTCTGATGCTCAGCGAGTGCCTGCGTGCCGAACTGGCCGGTCAGGGCATCGGCGTCTCGGCCATCTGTCCCGGGCTGGTCAACACCGGCATCAC
This sequence comes from Streptomyces sp. 2114.4, assembly GCF_900187385.1. Classification (NCBI taxonomy): domain Bacteria; kingdom Bacillati; phylum Actinomycetota; class Actinomycetes; order Kitasatosporales; family Streptomycetaceae; genus Streptomyces; species Streptomyces sp. 2114.4. The sequence continues at coordinate 4,160,051 of NZ_FYEY01000001.1, read as the reverse complement.
CGCAACGGCCCGCTTCACCGGTGTCCCGGCCGACGAGGAGAAGCGCCGCCAGGCAAGGGCCTCGCGGATGTACAGGCTGCGCAACTACCCTCCGGAGAAGGTCGCCGACGCCATTGTGCGTGCGGTCGTCCGCAACCAGGCGGTGGTGCCGGTCACCCCCGAAGCCCGCGGCGCCCACCTGATGTCCCGCTTCGCCCCCCGCGCGCTGCGCGCCCTTGCCCGCTTCGAGCCGCGGCTGTAAGGCCGGACGCCCGGCCGGCAGCCGGGGCTCGGCCCGGATCCCGGCACGCATCCGCAGCCGGGCTCGGCCGCAGTCCCGGCCTCTATGCGCTGCCGTCTCTCGTAAGGAGCACCCCAGTGACCGAGCAGCCGCCGAAGGGCGAATACCGCATTGAGGACCTGGCGCACCTCAGCGGCGCCACGGTCCGCACGATCCGCGCCTATCAGGACCGCGGGCTGCTCCCCCGCCCGGAGCGCCGGGGCCGGGCCAATGTCTACGGCGACACCCATCTGACCCGGCTGCGCCAGATCGCCGATCTGCTCGACCGCGGATACTCCCTCGCCAGCATCAAGGAACTCCTGGATGCCTGGGACGCAGGACTCGGCCTCGGCGGGGTCCTGGGCCTGGTCGCCGAGATCGACGGGCCGTGGACCGACGAGGAGGCGTCCCGCGTCAGCCGCCCGGACCTGGACGCCGCCTTCGGGGGCTCCTCCTATGAGGAGGCGATCGCCGAGGCCGTCGAACTCGGCGTCCTGGAAAGGATCCCCGGCGAGGACGACACGTTTCTCGTCCCCAGCCCGCAGGAACTCGCCGTCGCCGCCGAACTGCACTCCGCCGGCGTCCCGCTTCTGGCGATCACCGGCCATCTGCGGGAGGTGCGGGTCGAGGTCGAGCACATCGCCTCCCGCTTCCTGGACTTCACCACCGAGCATGTCTTCCAGCCCTTCCTGGACCACCCGCCCAGCGAGGCCGGGGCCGCGGAGGCCGCCGTCCTCGTACGCCGGCTGCGCCCTCTGGCCCAGCAGACGATTGACGCCGAACTCGCCCGCGCCATGCGCACCCTCGCCACCGGCTACCTGCGCCATCACCTCCGCGAGGCACTACCGGCAGAGGCGATCGGGTCCGTCGAGGCGCGGGTCCAGGCGTCGGCAGTGACGGCCGACTCCGGGCAGGCCGCGGCCCCTCGTACCGCGCCCGGCCCCGCCGTGGTGGCGGAAACGGTGCTGCTCCCCGCCGAAGCCGTGCAGGCGGTGCGGGCTTTGGTGGGCGCGGAGCACACGGCCGCCTTCATCGCCGCTGCCGTACACCGGGAGGTACAGGCCCGCACCATGGACGCCCTGGCGTCGGACGCAAGCAGGACCGCGCCGAGGGGCGACGCGGCCGGTGCCCACCCGGAGCACCGAACCGCTGCCGGGCCCGGCGCCCCCTGAACGCCACCCAGCGTCCACCCCGAGCCCCGCCCGGCCCCGCCGTACGCAGTCTTGAGTTGTCAAGGATCAGATCCTGCGCGGCCCGGGTCCCCTCATGACGCCCCTCACTACCTCAACTGACCGGATCGGGGAGCCAGTTGCCGTGGAATCCGTACGGCACCCGCTGCGGCAGATGGACCGTGGCGACGGGGGCGGCGGATATGTCCTCCGTGTCGAGCACGACGAGATCGCTGGTGTCCGTGGAGGCGTCGTAGACATAAGTGATCAGCCAGCCCGGACCTCCCGGGCGGTCGTCCGCCGGGGCGAAGACAGCCTCGGCGGGAGTACGCCCCGGGCCGAAGTCATGCCGGACGACCGCACCGGTCTGCAGGTCGTAACGGAGCAAGGCACCGGGTATCGGGCCGCTGCCCGGCAGCTCACCGGTGGTGGCATGGCCGAAGCGGGCCGGCAGCCCGGCGAGCCGGTCATCCACCCTCGGGAACTCGCAGAACCGGTCGTCGAGCTGCTCCTCGGCGACCATGCCCGTGGTGAGGTCGATGGTCCAGCGCCAGAGGTGTGCCGGGGTCCTCCCGCCGAATTCGGCGTAGCGGGACACATACAGAACGATCCGCTGGTCCCCCTCGTCATGGGCATTCAGGGCGTGGAAGACGTAGCAAGGGTCGATGGGCAGCCAGCGGACCTCGCCATAGGGGTCGTCACGCCGCAGCACCCCGAGCCGGGCGCCGTACTCCGGATCCCAGGCAAACGGCATGCCGGGGCGGCTGCGGTCGTGGACGACCGGGAGGTCCATGAAGATGACATGGCCGGCGGTCAGATGGAAGTCGTGCATCATCGTGTGGCCCGGAACATCGATGGGGCGGCTGATCACCAACTCCCCTGACGCGTCGGCACGGTGGTAGGTGAGATAGGGCGGGGTGGAGCCGCCGTATCCAAAGAAATGCAGCTCGCCGGTGGTGGGGCACGTTTTGGGATGGGCGGTCATGGCGGTGGTGAGCCGGCCCCCGAAGTCATGGGCGCCGAGAGTCTCCATTTCATGGCCGGGGCGGCAGTCGATCTCGTACGGCAAGGACGACTCGACCAGGGCGAGAGTGCGCCCGGCATGCCGGACGATATGGGTGTTGGCCACGCCCGCCGCCAGGTTGCGGCGGCCCTGCGCGTCCACCGTGGGTTCGCCTTCGAAGGTGGAGGTGCGGACCCAGCGGTTGCGGTAGGAGACGGCCCGGCCGCCCTCCAGGCGCAGGCCGTGGACCATGCCGTCGCCGAAGAACCAGTGCGCAGAGGCGGCGTCCCTCGGGTTGGGGCCGTTCCGCAGGAACCAGCCGGTGAGCTCGGGCGGGATCGTGCCCGTGACCGGGAGGTCGTAGGCGGTCACCTCGTCCTTCACCGGGGCGAAGTTGCCGGCCATGTGGGGTGCGGGAGCGGTCGATGCGGTTGCGGTGGTCGGGGGTGTGGTGGTCATACGGCCAGGTCTCCTTGGGCGTCGGCCCGCACGCCGGAGTTCCCCAAGAAGCGGGCGCGGGCCCGCTCCGGGTAGGCGGCGGTGAAGCGGATGGGAAGGACGAATCCGGCGACCTGGAGGGCGATCGAGACGATGACGTTCCAGGCTTGGAGAGAGGCGACGGTCTGGGCGATAGCGGTGAGCGTGAAGGACAGCGCCCACGTGGCCGTGAGCACGACGTTGATGCGGCGGAACAGCGGGGTGTGCCAGACCTCGGGCGGAGCCATCCGTCGCGCGATCCCCATCGTGAAGGGCCTCCGGACGGCGATCGACACCCAGGCGATGAGCGCCAGCCAGCCCTGCGACAAGGCACTGCCGTACATCTTGAGTCCGCTGTCGGGACGGGCGAAGGCCAGCACACTGAGGCCCGCGAAGAACAGAATCGTGCCGTACTCCAGCAGCCGGTAGTCGAGCGAAAGGCCCGCGGCGCGGTCGGCGATGAGCAGCGCCACGGCTATCAGCAGGCCGGCGAGCGCCCCCCACTGCCAGCCGGCGGCGCCCACCCCCGCAAAGACCAGCCACGGAATGAAGCTCCGCAGGTAGTTCATGATTCCCCCTCTTCCTGCACGGCCGCGTGCCTCAACGCCGGGGCGGAGTCGCCGCAACCTGCCACACATTCCAACTTCGACATGTCGAATGTAGAACCTCTACCTTTGACATGTCAACAGTGGAAGGTAATGTGCCGGTCATGAGCCTGAGACATGCAGTGCTGGGCCTGCTGGCCGAGGCCCCGGCAAGCGGATACGACCTGATGAAGCTGTTCAACGCCTCGTTGTCGAACGTCTGGCCGGCCACACAGAGCCAGGTGTACGGCGAGCTCACCAAGCTCACGGCCGCCGGACTCGTCGAGATCGCCGCCCACGGCCCCCGCGGCCGCAAGGAGTACGCGATCACCGAGGACGGCCTGGCGCAGTTGCGCCACTGGCTCACCGACGTCGAACCCGGCGGCCCCCCTCGCGATGACGGCCTGCTGCGCGTCTTCTTCCTCGGCATCGTGACGCCTCTCGAGGCACAGGCCTTCCTCCTGCATCAGGCCGAGCGCGCCGCTCGTACCCGTGCCACGCTCGAGCACGTCGAAGAGACCGCCGAGTGGGACGAGGAAATGATTTCGGTCTACGGGCGGATCGCGCTGGAGTACGGGCTGCGGATGTCGGCGACCCAGGAGGAATGGGCCCGTTGGGCAGCCGATGAGGTGACCAGCGCAAAGGCGAAAAGGGCCAGCGAACTCGCGAGGAAGCAGCACGAGGGAGGCCGGCAGAAGGAAGGCCAGGGGAAGAAAGGCCCGGAGAAGGAAGACCGGCAGAACGAAGCGGAGTAGCGCGAAGGCAGGCAGAGTCCGCCGGGCGGCCGCCCCACCGTCTCCCCGTCCACAATTCAGGTGCCGTCGCATGCCGCGCGCGGCACCCTGGAGACATGGACAACCAGCGCTCCGTGCGCATCTCGAAGTACCTGGCGAAACATCTGCGCCATGAACCGGAGCGGATCGGTATCGCTCTCGACGCCCAGGGCTGGGTGTCCGTGGAAGAGCTCATTTCAGCGGCCGCACGGCATGGATTCCGTTTTTCCCGGGCGGAGTTGGCAGCGGTGGTCGCCGACAACGACAAGCAGCGCTACGCCATGGAGAACGACCGGATCCGGGCCCAGCAGGGCCATTCGGTGCAGGTCGATCTCGATCTGCCGCCGGCCGAACCACCCGCCCATCTCTTCCACGGCACGGTGGCCCGCAATGTGGCCGCCATCCGGGAGGAGGGGCTGCGGCCGATGTCGCGGCATGCCGTCCATCTCTCGCCCGACCGCGAGACCGCGACCCGGGTGGGCGCACGGCGCGGCAAGCCCGTGGTCCTGACCGTGGACGCGGGGGCGATGCACCGCGCCGGCCACGTCTTCCGGGTCAGCGCGAACGGCGTCTGGCTCACCAGCCGGGTACCGGCCCCGTACCTGCGTTTCCCGGGCTGAGCCCTCGCTCCCGTAGGACAGCGCCGGAAACGGGGTGCCCAGACGGCCGGGGCCCACCGCCCTGCCCCCCACACCCACACCGGCCCGGCAGGCCGCTCCCTCAGAGGCCCGGCGCCCCCCACACCGGGAACCACCGCGCCAGATCCTGCTCGATGGTCAGGTCGTCCCCGAGCATCGCCCGCACCTCCAGTTCGAGCGGGTTGTCGCGCTTCTCGCCGCCGCCCCCCTTGGGAGAGAAGGGGTAGAACGTGCCGCGCTTGTAGAGGTAGACCAGCGCCAGCGACCGCTGCCGTTCGTCACGGAAGCCCACCAGCGAACACAGCAGCTGCGGCCCGAACCCCGCCTCCTCCAGCGAGGTATTGACCGCGTGCAGGTCGTTGACCAGGCCCGCTACGTCCTCGGGCGGATGCCGCGCGAGCAGCCAGGTATAGCCGTACGCGTCCTGTGTGAACTCCACCGAACCGTCCAGCAGCGACCGGGCCTCCTCCTGGATGCGCGCGAACGTCCCGCCCTCGACGCTGGCGAAACACACCGACCCCAGGCCGGTGGGTTCGAATCCGGCCGCGGCCTGGAGGGTGACCGCGGCGGACGGCAGCGCGAAGAGCTGGTCGAGATCAGGGCGTACCGGTTTGCTGCGGCCGAGGATGGCGTCAAGAAATCCCATGCGTGACGTACTCCTTGCTCGATACCTCCGGCCTGATGGCGCCGGTCGTCGCCTCCGCGCCGCTCGTCACATCCGCCCCGGCCACTCCACTCATCACGCCCGCCCCAGCTCCGCGGAGATCCTGGCCAGTTGGTCCAGCCGCTGTTCCAGCGTCGGGTGCGAGGACAGCAGCCGGCTGAAGGTCTCCTTGTTGAACGCCGGGGCGAAGTAGAAGGCGTTGAACGGCTGGGCCTTGCGCAGATCCTCGGTGGGGATCCTCGCGATCTGGCCGGTGACCTTGGTCAGCGCGGCGGCCAGTGCCGAAGGGCGGCCGGTCAGCAGGGCGGCGGCCCGGTCGGCGGACAGCTCACGGTAACGGGACAGCAGCCGGGTCAGGAGGAAGCTGATCGCGTAGACGACCACGCTCACGGCGGTCACGATGAGCACCGCGATGGCCGCGTTCTGGTCCCGGTTGTTGCGCCCGATGCCGCTCCACAGGGCGGCCCGGGTGATGATCCCGGCCAGCACGCCGAGGAACGAGGCGATGGTCATCACCGCGACGTCGCGGTGCGCGACATGCGAGAGCTCGTGGGCCAGCACCCCCTCCAGCTCCTCCGGCTCCAGCCGCCTGAGCAGCCCGGTGGTGGCACACACCAGGGAGTTCTGCTGACCGCGGCCGGTGGCGAAGGCGTTCGGCACATCCGACTCGGCGATCGCCACCCGCGGCTTGGGCATATCGGCCAGCGCACACAGCCGGTCGACGGCGCCGTGCAGCTCGGGCGCCTGCTCCGGTGTGACCTCGCGCGCACCCATGCTGAATGCCGCGATCCGGTCGCTGAACCAGAACTGCGCGATGAACAGGGCGCCCGCGATCAGCAGCACCACCACCCACGCGCCCTTGAGCAGCACCACCAGCACGCCGACGACCACGACGTACAGCAGCCCGATGAAGAACATCGTGGTGACCATGCGTGTGGTCAGCCCGCGGTCCGGGGCGAATCGGGTCTGTGCCATGGCTCCTCCGAAAGCACCGCAGTTCGCGCACTGCGCCGACCGCTCGCGTCGCGTCCGCGCACCGCGCGCCGCGGGACGCACACCGCGCCCCGCTGCCCCAATTCTCCCTCTTCGGAGCTATATGCGGGGTAAAGCCCAGGCCAGGGGAGTGCCGGGCGCGTCGGGCTGTCGGGCGCCTCCGACGCCGGGGCTCCCAGGGCTCCAGGGGATGCCGCGCCTCCCGGGGCCGCCGGGACGTCCTGCGGCCCCGGGAGGCGCCTCCGGAGCTCCGCCTACCGGGCGGCCAGCTGCCCCAGCCCCTCCGTCGCGATCCGTTCGAAGACCGCAACGTCGGCCTCGAAGACCGAATCGGCGATCGGCCAGTGAAGGACCAGCTCGTCGATGCCCAGTTCGGCGTGGCGTCCGGCGAAGTCGACGAACGCGTCCACGGAATCCAGCGGGCGGTCCGGGGTGAAGCCGGTCAGCATGATCTTCTGCAGGTCGGCCGGCTCCCGGCCCTGATCGGCGCAGGCCTTCCCCAGCCGCTCGATCTGCCCGCGAACCGCCTCCCGCGACTCCTCCGGCGTTCCGCCCCCGTTGGAGACCTTGGGATCCCCGGTCGTCACCCAGGCCTGGCCGTACTGGGCGGCCAGCTTCAGCCCGCGCGGACCGGTGGCCGCCACCGCGAACGGCAGACGCGGCCGCTGCACACAGCCGGGGATGTTGCGGACCTCGTGCGCGGAGTAGTGGTCGCCGGCGTAGGAGACGACATCCTGGGCCAGCAGCCGGTCCAGCAGCCCGACGAACTCGGCGAAACGGTCGGCCCGTTCCCGCGGCTCCCAGGGGACCTGGCCGAGCGCGGTGGCGTCGAAGCCGTTGCCGCCGGCGCCGATGCCCAGGGTGATCCGGCCGTCGCTGATGTCGTCGAGCGAGATCAGTTCCTTGGCGAGGGTGACCGGGTGCCGGAAGTTCGGCGAGGTGACGAGGGTGCCCAGCCGCAGACGGGAGGTCGCGGCCGCGGCGGCGGTCAGCGTCGGAAGGGCGCCGAACCACGTCTGGTCCCGGAAGCTCCGCCACGAGAGGTGGTCATAGGTGTACGCGGCGTGGAAGCCCAGTTCCTCGGCGCGCTGCCATGCCTCCCGTCCGCCTTCGGACCAACGGCGGACGGGGAGTATCACGGTGCTCAGTCGCATACCCCCGAGCGTACGGCCGTCCGCACGGTGCGAACGATTCACCTCGGTGCCGGGGACGGGCTCCGCCACGTCACCTCGGGCCGGGGACCGGTTCGCCACGTCGCCTCGGGGCCGGGGACCGGTTCGCCACCGCCCGTTCTTACGCCATCCGCCCGGCCGCCACGGGCTCATGCACGCAACCCACCGCACCCCTGTGCACGGCGGTACGGGAAGATGGCCCCGTGACTGATGCCCCCGCCACACCACCACGGGCGCCCGAAACGGCCGTTGCGCCCCGGCTGATCGCCACCGATCTCGACGGCACACTGCTGCACGACGACAAGACGGTCTCCGACCGGACGATCGCCGCGCTGGCCGCCGCGGAGCGGGCCGGCATCGAGGTGTTCTTCGTCACCGGGCGTCCGGCCCGCTGGATGGGCGTGGTCAGCGACCATGTGCACGGTCACGGCCTGGCGATCTGCGCGAACGGCGCGGCCGTCGTCGATCTGCACCGCGGCGGCCGGATCGTCGAGGTCAGCCCCCTGGAGCGCACCGTCGCACTCGCCGTCGTGGACGCGCTGCGCAGCGCCGCGCCCGGTACCTCGTTCGCGGTCGAGCGCACCGGCGGTATCCACTACGAACCGCAGTACCCGCCGCTCCTGCTGGACCCGGCCGCGGTCATCGCGCCGGCCGAGAAGCTGCTGGCCGAGGACTTCGTCTCGACGCTGTGCCCGCACATGACGGGGCACGACGAGCCCCGGGGGCCGGTCGCCCCCTCCGGTGACACCTCTTCCGGAGGCGGCCCTTCCGGTGACGCCCCCTCCGGCGACGCCAATCGCCCCACCGATCCCACGGGCCCCGCCTTCCCCGACCAGCCCGTGATCAAGCTGCTGGCGCACCACCCCGAGCTGGACCCCGACGCGTTCCTCACGCTGGCCCGTACGACCGCCGGCGATCTCGCGTCCTTCACCCGCTCCAGCCCCACCGCCCTCCTGGAGATCAGCGGTTCCGGTGTCAGCAAGGCCGGCACCCTCGCCCGCTGCTGCGCCGAGCGCGGCATCTCCCCGCGGGAAGTGGTCGCTTTCGGGGACATGCCGAACGACATAGAGATGCTGACCTGGGCCGGCACCTCGTACGCCATGGCCAACGCCCATCCCGACGTGCTGGCCGCGACGACGGGCCGTACCGCCTCCAACAACGACGACGGCGTCGCGGCCGTCATCGAGCGGATCCTGCGCCACGACGGCCCACGGGACGACCGGTAGCACCGAGGGCGACAGCGCGCCGTCCGTTCCCGCCCCCGGCCCCGCCGCCACGCCCGCGCCGCCCTGCCCCGCGCGACCCCGCCCTCACAGCGGCGCCTCCCACCTCAGCGTCGTCCCCGTACCGTCCTCGCCCAGCCCGGGGCCGTACGAGCTGGAGCCGCCCAGCGACTCCGCGCGCTTGGCGAGGTTCTTGAGGCCGCTGCGGCGACCGCCGTCCGAGATGCCGATACCGTCGTCGGCGACGGTCAGGCGGACACCGTCGGCGCCGTCCGGCAGCTGGATCGTGGCGTCGACGACGACCTCGATCCGGGAGGCCTGGGCGTGCCGGAAGGCGTTCGACAGCGCCTCACGCAGCGCGGCGATCAGGTTTTTGCCGGTCAGCTCGCCGATCCGGGAGTCGACCGGGCCGATGAAGCCGGCCGAGGGCTGGAAGCCGAGTGGTACGGCGGCGGTGCCGATTTCGCGCAGGACCCGGGTCCGCAGCCCGGACGGCGCCTCGGCCGGTCCCTGTTGCAGCGCGAAGATCGCGGTTCTGATCTCCTGAATGGTGACGTCCAGCTCGTCGACGGCCTTGCCGACTCCCTGTGCCACCTCCGGCACCACGGATCTGCGCTGTGCGCTCTCCAGGATCATGCCCGTCGCGAAGAGCCGTTGAATGACGAGATCGTGCAGGTCACGGGCGATCCGGTCGCGGTCTTCGTAGACGGCCAGCCGCTCGCGGTCGCGCTGTGCGTCGGCCAGCACCAGCGCCAGTGCGGCCTGCGCCGCGAACTGGGTGGCCAGCGTCCGCTCGGCGGCGGTGAACGGGCGGGAGCCCCTGGCCCGCGGGGTCGCCAGGGTGCCCAGCACCCGTCCGCCGCTCTTGAGCGGCAGCATCATGCTGGGGCCGAAGCGGGCCGCGATATCCGTGATCATCCGGGGGTCGGTGGCCGAGTCGTGCACGAACACGGGCTCCCCGGTGAGGAGTTGTTCCACCACTGGACTGTGCGGCGGAATCTGCGTCCCCATGATCCCGGCGGGGTCGTCCGCCGACACCGCGACGATCTCCAGGCCGCCCTCCTCGTCGGGCAGCAGCACGATGCCGGCCGCCGACTCCGCCAGCTTGCGGGCCTGCTCGGCGACCACCGCGAGCGCATCGTCGACATCGCTGCCGGCGAGGAGTTCGGTGGTCACCGCCACGGAGCCGTCGATCCACCGCTCCCGCTGCCGGGTTGCCGCATGCAGCCGGGCGTTGCCGATGGCGATACCGGCCTCGGTGGCCAGCACCCGCACCATGTGCAGGTCTTCCTCGCTGAACTCCCTGCCCTCGCGCTTCTCCGTCAGGTAGAGGTTGCCGAAGATCTCGCCCTGGACGCGGATCGGCACCCCGAGAAACGTCCGCATCGGCGGGTGCCCGGCCGGGAAGCCCGCCGAACGGGCGTCCTTCGTGAGGTCGGCGAGGCGCAGTGGCTTGGGATCATGGATGAGCGCCCCGAGCAGGCCTTTGTGGCCGTCGGGCAGCGCGCCGATCCGTTCGTGCTGCTCGCTGGTCACCCCGTACGTCACAAAGTCCGACAGCCCCTCACGGGCGTCGTCGATGATCCCGATCGCGGCGTAGCGGGCGTCGGCCAGCTCGGCGGCCGTCTCCACGATCCGGTCCAGGGTGATGTGCAGATCGAGACCCGCGCCGACCGTGCGCATCGCCTCCAGCAGCTGCGGTACCCGGGCGGTCAGCTCGGACGACAGTCCCCGCAGACTGCGGGTCGCCTCGGTGGCGGCGTCCATGGGGTCGGGGGCCGCACGCGCGCCGTCGCTCCCGGGGGACGCGGGGGACGCGGGGGACGCAAAATCCGCGGCGTCCCCGGGGTCCGCGGGTGGGGGTTCTGCCGTGGCTGCCATGCCACGAGCCTAATAAGAGCTGTTTTCCACGGAAAGTCCGATTATGTGCGGCGGGCGAGCGCGGATGGGGCGGGGGCCTGTGCAGCGCGGGACGAGCCCCGGCGCGGGGCCGGGACGGTGCGCCGTCCCGCGCCACCGGCAGCGCGTCGCGCTGTGTCATCGCTGGACGCGGGCCTCACGCCACCGGCTGCGCCGCCCCGTACGCCGCGTCCACCGCCCGCTCGCGCTCCAGCATCCGCCGGAACGGGCCGTCGGCCGCGGCCAGCTCCGCGTACGGCCCGCACTGCGCGACCCGCCCCTGATCCAGTACCAGCACCTCGTCGACCTCCTCGAGCCCGGTGAGCCGGTGGGTGATCAGGACCGTCGTACGGCCCTCGGTCGCGGCCAGCAGATCGGCGGTCAGCGCATCGGCGGTAGCCAGATCCAGATGCTCGGCGGGCTCGTCCAGAACGAGCACCGGGAAGTCCGCGAGCAGGGCACGCGCCAGGGCCAGGCGCTGCCGCTGGCCACCGGACAGCCGGGCGCCGTGCTCCCCGATCATGGTGTCCAGGCCGTCGGGCAGCCCCCGCACCCAGTCCGCGAGCCGTGCCCGGCCAAGCGCCTCCCACAGGTCCTGGTCGGCATCGCCCGAGGCGCCGTGCCGGTCCCGGCGGGCAAGCTTGAGGTTTTCCCGCAGCGAGCTGTCGAAGAGGTGCGCGTCCTGCGCACACAACCCCACCAGCCGCCGGACCGCGTCACCGTCCAGCGTCCCGGCATCCGTTCCGCCCAGCAGGTACGCCCCCGACTCCCGGTCCACAAAGCGCAGCAGCACCTGCGCCAGCGTGGTCTTCCCGGAACCGGACGGGCCGACGACGGCGAGCCGGCGGCCCGCGGTCACGGTGAAGCCCACGCCGTCCAGCGCCGGGCGGTCCGCTCCCGGGTGGCGCGCGGTCAGGTCCCGTACGACCAGCGGGAACGGCGCCTCGGGCGCCTCGGCCGGCGCGGTCGGCTCCTGCACCGGGACCGGCGCGTCCAGCACCTCGAAGACCCGCTCGGCGGCGTGCCGGGTGCGCCGGCGGTACTGCACGGCGAGCGGCAGCCCGGTCACCGCTTCGAAGGCGGCGAGCGGGGTGAGCACGACCACGGCAAGCGCCACGCCCGACAGCCGGCCGGCGTGGACGGCCTGGATACCGGCCACCGCCGCCGCGGCGACCGTCAGTCCGCACAGCAGCGCCGACAGCCCGGCGCCGGTCCCGGACACGGTGGCCGAACGGGAGGCGATCCGGGTCAGCTCCCGGTCGGCGTCCCGCACCGCCTCCGTACGGGCGGGGAGGGCACCGGCCACCGTCAACTCGGCGGTACCGGTGAGCACATCGACGACGCGGGTCGCGAGCTGCCCGCGGGCGGGCGCCAGTTGACGCTCCGCCCGCCGGGCCAGCGCACCCGAGAGCATCGGCACCCCGACGCCCGCGAGCAGCAGTCCGACGGCGAGAAGCGCACCGGCCTCCGGCAGCAGCCAGCCGGTGAAACCGACCGCGCCCGCGCCGACCAGCACCGCCGCCCCGACGGGCAGCAGCCAGCGCAGGAAGTAGTCCTGCCCCGCGTCGACATCGGCCACCAGCCGCGACAGCAGATCGCCGCGGTTGCGCTCCTTGAGCCCGGCCGGTGCCAGCCGCTCCAGCCGCCGGAAGACGGCGACACGTGCCTCGGCGAGCATCCGGAACACCGCGTCATGGGCGACCAGCCGCTCGGCGTACCGGAAGACCGCACGGCCGATGCCGAACGCCCTGGTGGCGGTGACCGCGACCATCAGATACAGCACCGGCGGCTGCTGCGCCGCCCGCGAGATCAGCCATCCCGAGGTCGCCATCAGCCCCACCGCGCTGCCCAGCGCCAGGCTCCCCAGCAGCAGCGCCAGCGCGAACCGCGCCCGATGGGACCGGGCCGTTCGCCGCAGCCGGGTGAGCGCCGAGCCCCGGGCGGGGCCGGGAAGGGAGTCGGGCCCGGCGTCCTCACCCGGGTCCGGCGCACCGGCCGCCGCCTCGGCGGAGCCCCGGCCCCCCTCGGCCGGTTCGGCAACCGTCTCCTGGACCGACCGGCCCGACCGGCCGGACTGGACCGACCGGCCCGACCGATCCGAAGGCGCCTCCACCACCGCCCCAGGCAACCGCACCACCCGGTCCGCCACCGCCAGCAGCGCCGGCCGGTGGACGACGAGCAGGACCGTACGGCCGACGGCGAGCCTGCCGATCGCGGCCACCATCGCTTCCTCGGTCGCGCCGTCGAGGTTGGCGGTGGGCTCGTCCAGGAGCAGGACCGGGCGGTCGGCGAGGAAGGCGCGGGCGAGCGCGAGCCGCTGGCGCTGGCCGGCCGAGAGCCCGGCACCGGACTCGCCGAGCCGGGTCGCCATACCGTCCGGGAGCGCGTCGATGAAGTCCAGCGCGCCCGCCCCGCCCAGGGCGTTGCGCACCGCGGCGTCATCCGCCTCCGGCCGCGCCAGCCGTACATTCTCGGCGATGGTGCCCGCGAACAGATGCGGGTGCTGCGGCACCCAGGCGATCCGCTGCCGCCAGCTCTCGGGGGAGAGCGACGCGATGTCCCGGCCGTCGACGAGGGCCCGGCCCCCGTACGGTGCGGTGAAGCCGAGCAGCACGCTCAGCAGGGTGGACTTGCCGGCGCCGGAGGGGCCGACCAGTGCGACGGTCTCGCCGGGCCGGACCTCGAACGACGTCGCCGGGAGCGAGTCGGCGGTCCGCCCGGGGTGGCGCACCACCAGCTCTTCCACGGTCAGCGCGGTGCCCTCGGGCGCGGGTGCGGTGCCGGGGGTGCGCAGCGGAGTCTCCAGCACCGCGAAGATCTCCTCTGCCGCCGAAAGCCCCTCGGCCGCGGCGTGGTACTGCGCACCGACCTGCCGCAGCGGCAGATACGCCTCGGGCGCCAGCACCAGCACCATCAGGCCGGTGTAGAGGTCGAGTTCACCGTGCACCAGCCGCATACCGATGCCGACCGCGACCAGGGCGACGGAGATGGTGGCGAGGAGTTCGAGCGCGAAGGAGGAGAGAAAGGCGATCCGCAGGGTGCGCATCGTCGCCCGGCGGTATGCGCCGGTGATGGCCCGGATGGAGGCGGCCTGGGCCTTGGCCCGGCCGAAGACCTTGAGGGTCGGCAGGCCCTCGACGACATCGAGGAAGTGGCCCGACAGCCGGGCGAGCAGCCGCCACTGGCGGTCCATCCGCGCCTGGGTGGCCCAGCCGATCAGGATCATGAACAGCGGGATCAGCGGGAGGGTGAGGACGATGGTGAGCGCCGAGATCCAGTCGCCGGTGACGATCCGGGCCAGCACGGCGAGCGGGACGACGACCGCCAGCCCCAACTGCGGCAGATAGCGGGCGAAGTAGTCGTCCAGTGCGTCGATGCCGCGGGTGGCGAGGGTGGTGAGTTCGCCGGTTCGCATCTCCAGGGTGCCGGTGCCGTCGGGCGTGCCCGCGTCGGCCGCCCCGGGACCGTTCGGAGCCGGGGCCGGCGTGCCACCGTCCGTGCCCCCGATCACCGCGCCGGGCCCCAGCCGCGCCGCCCGCTCGATCAGCCGCATCCGCAGCTCGGACTTGACCGCCGCGCCGGCGCGGTGCGCGGCCAGCTCGGTGAGCCAGGAGACCAGACCGCGCCCGACGGAGACCGCGGCGAGCAGCGCCAGCGGGGTGGCCAGGGCGCCGGTACCGAGATGGTGCTGGAAGGCCCCGACGACGATCTCGGCGATCAGCATTGCCTGGCCGATGACCAGGCCCGCTCCGGCGAGCCCGAGTACCACCACCGCGACGAGGAAGCCGCGGGTGGCGTGGGCGTAGCGGAGCAGACGCGGGTCGACCGGTTTCACGTGAAACATCCGTCCTGCTGGGGCCGCCCCCGGGAGGGCGGCCGCTCAGCTAGTGGGCATCGGCGATGTGCTGGGTGCCGATGCGCTTGCGGAACACCCAGTACGTCCACCCTTGGTAGAGCATCACCAGCGGCGTGGCGAAACCCGCGCACCACGTGATGATCTTCAGGGTGTAGGGGCTGGACGAGGCATTGCTGACCGTGAGGCTCCAGCTTTCGTTCAGCGTCGAGGGCATGACGTTCGGGAAGAGCGTCAGGAACAGCATCGCAACCGCGGCCACGACCGTGATGCCGGAAAAGGCGAACGCCCAGCCCTCACGTCCGAGCTTGTTGGCCCCCAGCGCCGCGACCAGCGCGACCACCGCGACGATCATGACGATCAGGCTGGTGCCGTCGCCCTTGCCTTCCTGGGTCCAGCCGAGGAAGCCGACCACCGGCACCAGAGTGAGCACCC
Organism: Streptomyces sp. 2114.4; assembly: GCF_900187385.1. NCBI lineage: Bacteria > Bacillati > Actinomycetota > Actinomycetes > Kitasatosporales > Streptomycetaceae > Streptomyces > Streptomyces sp. 2114.4. Next base: position 4,144,909 of record NZ_FYEY01000001.1, on the reverse strand, counting down.
CGAGGACGGCCGCCACCCTGCGTGCCCGCTCCCGGATGTCGCCCGTCGTCTTGAGCGAGGCGAACACCGCACCGTGGAAGGTGAACAGCGTCAGCGTGACCAGCCCGCCCAGAATCGCGTACGGGTTCAGCAGGTCGAGAACGCTCCCCACATATTCCTTGTGAGCGTCGATCTTGACGCCGTGCACGAGGTTGCCGAACAGGACGCCCCAGAGCACCGCGGGCAGCAGCGAGGCCCAGAAGATCGCGTTTTCCCAGTTCCGCTGCCAGTGCTCCTCGGTCCGCTTGTGGCGGTATTCGAAGGCGACGCCCCGCACGATCAGGCACACCAGGATCAGCAGCAGCGGCAGATAGAAGCCGGAGAAGAGCGTGGCGTACCAGTCGGGGAAGGCGGCGAAGGTCGCACCGGCCGCGCTGATCAGCCAGACCTCGTTGCCGTCCCAGACCGGGCCGATGGTGTTGATCAGTACGCGCTTCTCCCGCCGGTCGCGGGCGAGAAGCTTGGTGTGGATACCGATCCCGAAGTCGAACCCTTCGAGGAAGAAGTACCCGGTCCAGAAGACGGCGATAAGGACGAACCAGACGTCGTGGAGTTGCACAGTCGCCTCCTAGTACGAGAAGGCCATCGGCCGGTCGGCGTCCGTGCTGTCGCCGCCGATCTTGGTGGGCGGGTTGAGGTCGGAGTCGGTGAGCTCCTGCGGTCCGGCCTTGATGTACTTCACCAGCAGCTTGACCTCGACCACGGCGAGGATCGCGTAGAGCGCGGTGAAGACGATCATCGAGGTCAGCACCTCGCCCTGCGAGACGCCCGGGGACACCGCGTCCGAGGTACGCAGCACGCCGTAGACGACCCAGGGCTGGCGGCCCATCTCGGTGAAGATCCAGCCCCACGAGTTCGCGATGAGCGGGAAGCCGAGGGTGACGAAGGCGAGCGACCAGTACCACTTGCTCAGCCGGGCACCGAGCACCTTGTTCTTGGTGAGCGCGAGGTGCGGTGGCTCCTCGTCTCCCGTCCGCAGCCCCGGAGCCAGCCAGAACTTCTTACGGGTGAGCCAGAGCCCGGCGAGCCCGATGGCGAAGGACGACATACCGAAGCCGATCATCCAGCGGAAGCCCCAGTAGGCGACCGGGATGTTGGGCCGGTAGTCGCCGGGCCCGAACTTCTGCTGCTCGGACTTGTTGACGTCGTTGATGCCGGGGACCGGCGAGCTGAAGTCGTTGTGCGCGAGGAAGGACAGCAGGCCGGGTATCTCGATGGCGACCGTGTTGTGCCCCTTGTCGACATCGCCGTAGGCGAAGACCGAGAACGGCGCAGGCTCTTCCTTGTCCCACAGCGCCTCGGCCGCGGCCATCTTCATCGGCTGCTGCTTGAACATGACCTTGCCGAGCGAGTCACCGCTGACCGCGGTGAGGATGCCCGAGATGACCAGCGTGATCAGCCCGAGCCGCAGCGACGTCCGCATGACCTTGATGTGCTTCTTGCGCATCAGATGGAAGGCGGCGATACCGACCATGAACGCAGCGCCGGTGAGGAAGGCCGCGGTCAGCGTGTGGAAGGCGACGACCAGGGTGGTGTCCTGGGTCAGCACCTTCCAGAAGTCCGTCAGCTCGGCACGGCCGTTCGCGGCGTTGTACTTGTAGCCGACCGGGTGCTGCATCCAGGAGTTCGCCGCGAGGATGAAGTACGCCGACAGGAGCGTGCCGATCGAGACCATCCACATGCAGAAGCAGTGGATCTTCTTCGGCAGCTTGTCCCAGCCGAAGATCCACAGGCCGATGAAGGTCGACTCGAAGAAGAACGCGATGAGCGCCTCGAAGGCCAGCGGGGCGCCGAAGACGTCCCCGACGAACCGCGAGTAGGCGGACCAGTTCATCCCGAACTGGAACTCCTGGACGATGCCGGTGACGACCCCCATCGCGATATTGATCAGAAACAGCTTGCCCCAGAACTTGGTGGCCTTGAGGTACTTCTCCTTGCCCGTGCGTACCCATGCGGTCTCGAGTCCGGCCACCAGAGCGGCGAGGGAGATCGTCAGGGGGACGAACAGGAAGTGGTAGACGGTGGTGATGCCGAATTGCCATCGCGCCAGAGTCTCTGGCGCCAACGCCAGTTCCATGCCGTGCTCCTTACGTCGCCGTTGCACTACGGCAATGCCCTGTATGCGCCACATAAAGTGGCCCATACGGGACGCGCTTGTGAACGCGTTCACATTCACAAGCAATTATCTCCTATGCGTCTCAGCCATTTCTGCCGGGGGGGTACGTGACCGCGGTCACGCCTGCCCGTCGGCCGCCACTACGCCCTTCACCTGCCACGATGCCGGTCCGCACCGACGGCGGGCGGGGCACCCCGGCACCCGTCCGCAGCGGCGAGAAAGCGCGCCTCACGCACAAGGCCGCGGGTCAGCAGACCCACGGCCTCGACACACCCGTCCGACGGCGGGTTACAGCGCCTTGCGGAACTCCTCAGCGGCCTGCAGGAACAGGTCCATCGCCGGGCCCTCGCCGATCGTCACCCGTACGCCCTCGCCGGGGAACGGCCGCACGACCACACCGGCCCGCTCGCAGGCCGCCGCGAAGTCGGTCGTCCGGTCCCCCAGCCGCAACCAGACGAAGTTCGCCTGCGATTCGGGGACCGTCCAGCCCTGCCCCAGCAGAGCGTCCACCACCCGCGCCCGCTCGGCCACCAGGGCGTCGACCCGCTCCAGCAGCGCCGCCTCGCTGCGCAGCGACGCCACCGCCGCCTCCTGCGCCAGCTGGCTCACCCCGAACGGCACCGCCGTCTTGCGCAGCGCCGCGGCCACCGGCTCATGGGCCACCGCAAAGCCGACCCGCAGGCCCGCCAGGCCGTACGCCTTGGAGAAGGTGCGCAGCACACACACATTGGGGCGGTCGCGGTAGAGCTCGATGCCGTCCGGCACCTGGGGATCGCGCACGAACTCGCAGTACGCCTCGTCCAGCACCACCAGCACATCACTCGGCACCCGGTCCAGGAAGGACTCCAGCTCCGCACGGCGGACAACGGTGCCGGTGGGGTTGTTGGGGTTGCAGACAAAGATCAACCGAGTCCGGTCGGTGACCGCGGCGAGCATGGCGTCCAGGTCGTGCACCTCACCGGAGGTCAGCGGGACCTGCACGGACGTGGCGCCGGAGACCTGGGTGACGATCGGGTAGGCCTCGAACGACCGCCAGGCGTAGATCACTTCATCGCCGGGCCCGGCCGTCGACTGGACCAGCTGCTGGGCCACTCCGACCGATCCGGTGCCGGTCGCCAGGTGCTCCAGGGGCACCGAGAACCGCTCGGACAGCTCCGCCATCAGGCCCGTGCAGGCCATGTCGGGGTAACGGTTGAAGGCGCCGGCGGCGGTCACCGCGCTCTCCAGGACACCCGGCAGCGGCGGATAGGGGTTCTCGTTGGAGGACAGCTTGTACGTGACGGGGCCGCCGGCCGTCGCCGGCCGGCCCGGCTTGTAGGTGGGGATGCCGTCCAGCGCAGCACGCAGCTTCGGGGTCTTCTCGCTCACCGCAGGTCCTCCTCGACCGTCCTGCCTCTTCTCCAATACTGCACACCTTATGAGGATTGACCCGTCCGGCGGCAGCCCCCGGCCCGCCGCCCGACCCGCCCACACGCTCGGTCCGGCACCGGGGAGGCCCCGCGCGGAGCCTCCAGGGGGCGCCGTCCGGTTCGACGTGCGCCGGTGGCTCACTCCGTGGCGCGCGTCCCCCGTCAAGGTGACTTGAGGCCACTTCGAGACCCGAACCGATCGACAGGCAAACGCGCCATCTCTCCCACGAAATGATCACCCAGTGCGCCAACTTCCTTTGCTTCCATGAGAATTGAGCGCTTCCAGCCGTGCAGAAACGTACCTCTCCACAGCCATCACCCAAGCCCCGCGAATGGCCCTCATGAGCCCTACTATCGGCTCGCCATGACAGCAGCAGGGAAGCATCAGGTGAGCCGGTCGACCGGTCGCCGGCTGGGGCGGGCGGGCATCCGGGACGTGGCCGCCGCAGCCGGGGTGTCGATCACGACTGTCTCCGACGCGCTCAACGGCAAGGGCCGGCTTCCGGACGCCACCCGTAGCCATGTCCGCGAGGTGGCCGACCGGCTGGGTTACCGCCCGTCCGCAGCCGCCCGCACCCTCCGTACGGGCAAGTCGGGGCTCCTCGGCCTGACCGTGACCACGTACGGGGATGAACCTTTCACCTTCACCGAGTTCGCGTACTTCGCCGAGATGGCCAGAGCGGCCACCTCCGCGGCCCTGGCCCGGGGCTATGCGCTGGTCATCCTCCCCGCGACCTCCCGCCACGACGTGTGGTCCAACGTCGCCCTGGACGGCACCGTCGTCATCGACCCCGCCGACGGCGACCCCGTCGTCACCGAGCTCGTCCGGCACGGCATCCCCGTCGTCTCCGACGGCCGCCCCGGCGGCACGCTGCCCGTCACCGGCTGGGTCGACAACGATCACGAGGCGGCCGTCCTCGGTCTGCTCGACCATCTCGCCGACGCCGGCGCCCGTCGCATCGGCCTGCTCACGGGCAACACCACCGACACCTACACCCGCCTGTCGACCACCGCCTATCTGCACTGGTGCGAGCGGGTCGGCCAGGACCCGGTGTATGAGTCCTACCCGGCACACGACCCGTGCGCCGGGGCCGTCGCCGCCGACCGGCTGCTGGCCCGCCCGGACCGCCCGGACGCCGTCTACGGGCTCTTCGACCCCAACGGCACGGACCTGCTCGCCGCCGCCCGGCGCTACGGCCTGAGAGTGCCGGAGGACCTGCTGCTGGTCTGCTGCAGCGAGTCCACCCTCTATGCCGCCACCGAGCCGCCCGTCACCACGCTGTCCCTCAAACCGCGCCGCATCGGCACCGCCGTCGTACAGATCCTCATCGACGCCATCGAAGGGCTCGACAACGGCCGGCCCGTCGAACAGGTGATACCGACCGATCTGATCGTCCGGGCCTCGTCGCAGCGGCGTCCCCCGAGAACGACCATCAGCCCACCGCGAGGGCCCACCGGCGACTGAGCGTGCTCCCACATACGAGCGACGGCGTGATCACTTCTACGAGGAAAAAACAGGGCGATCCCGGGATAAATCCGCTGCGAATGCCGGGCTTCGGAGGATTGATCACCCCCGGGTGCGTCACAACCCGCGATCGGCATTCCTATGATGGGCGCACGACACCGCGGACCGCCGTCGACCAGGCAAAGGTCCGAGAGGTGCACGGCGGCGCGACGGTGGAGGGGTCGATGACTCAGGGGGCCAGTCAGGGACCCATGGTGTGGACCATGGCGGGAGAAACTCCGGCGGCGCTTCCGCCGCCAGGAGTTCCCTCCGGCGCGTCCGCCGGGTCCCCCGTGCCGCCTGCCGGCCCGCCGCTCCACCTGCCCGCCGGCACCCCGGCCGCGCCTCCCGCCGCATCCCCCGTGGTGCCGTCTGCCGCGCCGCCCGCCGAGCTGCCCGAGGAGTACACCCCGACCGCGCGTGACCTCCCGGTCATCGAGCCCGACCGCACGGACACCCTCATCGACCACCCCGCCGTCGTCCCGGTGCCCGAACCGGCCCAGGACCCCGACGCGCCCGAGGGCATGGGGCCGCTGTATGTCGTCGGCGATGTGCACGGCTACTACGACGAGTTGCGTGAGGCGCTGGCCGCCGAGGGCCTGATCGACGCCGACGGCAACTGGGCGGCCGGCAATGCCCGGCTCTGGTTCCTCGGTGACTTCACCGACCGCGGCCCGGACGGCATCGGCGTCATCGACCTCGTCATGCAGCTCTCCGCCGAGGCCGCGGCGGCCGGCGGCTACTGCAAGGCCCTGATGGGCAACCACGAACTCCTGCTGCTGGGGGCCAAGCGGTTCGGCGACACCCCCGTACAGTCCGGCGCGGGCACCGCCTCCTTCCAGGCCGCCTGGCTCCTCAACGGCGGCCAGAAGACCGATATGGACCGCCTGGAGGACCACCACCTCCAGTGGATGGCCCGCCTGGACGCCGTGATGGAGGAGGACGGGCATCTGCTCGTGCACTCCGACACCACTGCCTACCTCGAATACGGCGACTCCATCGAGGCCGTCAACGACACCGTCCACGACGTGCTCACCCGCAGCGACGCGGACGAAGTCTGGGATCTGTTCCGCAAGTTCACCAAACGCTTCGCCTTCCGCGACGAGGACGGCTCGGCCGCCGTACGCGAACTCCTCGATGCCTATGGCGGCGACCGCGTCGTACACGGCCACAGCCCGATCCCCTATCTGCTGGGCGAGGTCGGCACCGAGGAGGGCGAGAGCGAAAGCGTGGCGGTCGACGGTCCGCATGTCTACGCGGACGGTCTGGCCATCGCCATGGACGGCGGTATCACCATGGCCGGAAAGCTTTTGGTCGTTCAACTTCCGCTGGCCGGCTGAACGTTATCGGGGCAGGCGTACGGAAGGACGGACGGCGGGCGGACGTCTGCGGACGGCACACCGCAGGGTCGGCACGGGCGGAAACCGGTCGCGGCATTACTCAAATTCCGTAAACTCTCTGTCACCCCGCGCCGCAGTCGCTCTACCATCGGACTATCCGTAGCAGGCTCTCCTCCGTTTCCGCCCACTGCCCGGCCAACGCCGGCCGTACGGCCCTACGGAGCATCGGGGGATCCACATGAACAGCGCTCCGCACCTGCTGAACGAGGACCGCGCGGAATTTGCGCGGATCCTTGATGAGGCGCTGCGTACCGCCGCATACCGCCCGGACGACTTCACCGCCGCCGCGGGAAATCACCTCAACAACGAGCAGTTGCGCACGATGGCGCTCAGCGCGACCACCGCCATCGCCGCGTGCGCCACGGCCGAATACCAACGCTATGTACAGCTCCGCGCCGAGTGGCGCGCGCCGACGCCCGCGTCGTCCCCCGTCCCGGCGGACGACGGAGAGCAGAGCCTGGCGGCCGACGGGAGACCGGGACCGGCCACCGCCATGGCCCCGGGCGAGGCCGAAACCGCCGGCGCCGGGCTCACCGCCATGGTCGCCGTCCTCGCGCCCGTCCTCGCCGGGATCGCCGCGGTGCTCTTCCTCCTCATCGGTTATGTGCTGCGCGCCATCAGCCCCGACAAGTCCTTGGCGCAGCCACTGATCAACGTCGGCTGGATCTTCGCGGCACTGACCGCCGCGGGGACCCTTGTCGCGATGGCCGGACTCCTCATCACCGCGGTGCGCAACGGCTCGTCCCCCCAGGTCGCCAGAGCCGACGAACTGGGCGAGGCGCTGGACGACGCCCGTGAGGTGTGGCGCCGCGCCCTCCTGGAGCGCGGTGTGCTGCCCTTTCTCCGTGAGGCCCTGGCCGACCCCACGGCCACTCCGGACGACGACCCGGTCCGCTATGTCCCGCGTCGCACCCCACCACCCGAGAGGCGGATCCCCACCCTCGGCTACACCCGCCCCGAGTTCACCAGCCCCGACAGCGGCTCCTCGGGTTCCCGCCCGCGCTACTCCAGCCCGGACTTCACCAGCCCGGATTACGGGGGACCGGACCACCGGACGGATTAGGGGGTGGCGGGCCGGCGCCCTGAGGGGCACCGGAGGGCGCGCATCGCCGCACCGTGGGCAGGCGGAAGGCCCCCGCCTTGCGGTGGGGGCCTTCTTCCAGAGGCGGCCGAAGGAGCGACGTCCGGGGGGCCGAAGGAGCGAGGACCGAGGGAACGCCGTCCGAAGGCGGGCTACTCCGCGAGTGGCAGATATACGCGGTTGCCCGCGGCCGCGAACTCCTTCGACTTCTCGGCCATTCCGGCCTCGGGGTCGATCGCCAGATCACCCCCGTGTTCACGGCGGATGTCCTGGCTGATCTTCATCGAGCAGAACTTCGGGCCGCACATCGAGCAGAAGTGGGCCGTCTTCGCCGGCTCGGCGGGCAGCGTTTCGTCGTGGAAGGCGCGGGCCGTGTCCGGGTCGAGGGCCAGGTTGAACTGGTCCTCCCAGCGGAACTCGAAGCGGGCATCGGAGAGCGCGTCATCCCATTCCTGGGCGCCCGGGTGCCCCTTGGCCAGGTCTGCCGCATGAGCCGCGATCTTGTACGTGATGACGCCGGTCTTGACGTCGTCGCGGTCCGGGAGGCCCAGATGCTCCTTGGGCGTGACGTAGCAGAGCATGGCGGTGCCCCACCACGCGATCATCGCCGCTCCGATACCGGAGGTGATGTGGTCGTAGGCGGGGGCGATATCGGTGGTCAGCGGGCCGAGCGTGTAGAACGGGGCCTCCTCGCAAATCTCCTGCTGGAGGTCGATGTTCTCCTTGATCTTGTGCATCGGGACGTGTCCCGGGCCCTCGATCATCGTCTGCACGCCATGCCGCTTGGCGATGGTGTTCAGCTCACCGAGCGTCCGCAGCTCCGCGAACTGCGCCTCGTCGTTGGCGTCCGCGATGGACCCGGGGCGCAGGCCGTCACCGAGCGAGTAGGTGACGTCGTACGAGGCAAGGATTTCGCAGAGCTCCTCGAAGTGCGTGTAGAGGAACGACTCCTTGTGGTGTGCCAGGCACCAGGCCGCCATGATCGAGCCGCCGCGCGAGACGATGCCGGTCTTACGGCGGGCCGTCAGGGGCACGTAACGGAGCAGCACACCGGCGTGCACCGTCATGTAGTCGACGCCCTGTTCGGCCTGCTCGATGACGGTGTCCTTGTAGATCTCCCAGGTCAGCTCCTCGGCCTTGCCGTCGACCTTCTCCAGCGCCTGGTAGAGGGGCACGGTGCCGATGGGGACGGGGGAGTTGCGCAGCACCCACTCGCGGGTGGTGTGGATATTGCGCCCGGTGGAGAGGTCCATGACCGTGTCGGCGCCCCAGCGAGTCGCCCAGGTCATCTTCTCCACCTCCTCCTCGATGGAGGAAGTGACCGCCGAATTACCGATGTTGGCATTCACCTTCACCAGGAAGTTCTTGCCGATGATCATCGGCTCGATCTCCGGGTGGTTGATGTTCGACGGCAGCACCGCGCGTCCGGCCGCGATCTCGTCGCGGACGAATTCGGGGGTGACGTTCTCACGGAGGGCGACATACTCCATCTCTGCGGTGATCTCGCCGCGCTGCGCATAGGCGAGCTGGGTGACCGCGGCGCCGTCACGGCCGCGACGCGGCTGGCGGGGGCGGCCTGGGAAGACCGCGTCGAGGTTCTTGAGCCCGCCGCGCGGCGAGGTGTGTTTGAGGCCGTCGTCCTCGGGCCGCGGGGGGCGCCCCGCGTACTCCTCGGTGTCGCCGCGGGCGATGATCCAGTTCTCCCGCAGCGGCGCCAGACCACGACGGACGTCGGTATCGATCTGCGGATCGGTGTACGGCCCTGACGTGTCGTAGAGCGTCACGTCCTTGCCGTTGGTGAGGTGCACCCGCCGGACCGGGACCCGAACATCCGGGCGCGATCCGGAGACATAGCCCTTGTGCCAGCCGATCTGCGGCTCACTGCTGCCGCCGGCACCGTTTCCGTTTTCGGGCGTGCGTGCATCCTGCAGAGTCATGAGACCCAACTCCCTACGCCGGCATTACCCGGTAACAGGTTCAGCGGTCGACGCAGCGGATTTCGTCCATGGGCGTTTCACGTGAAACGCCGCCGGGACGAAGGTCAGCGCCCTCTCAGCCCGGTGCTCCGAGCTCCCGCGATTGCAAAGGTGGCACCACGGTAGCGGCCGATGCGCCGGAGTGAACAGGGGGCCCCGAGTTCTTGCAATGATCGGGCGGTGAGCACTCACGAGTCCCGCCACCCTGCCGCCGTGCACTCACACGCGCACGGCCATGGCCCTGCCGCGCCCGTCTCCCGGCATCTGCGCCAGGTCATCGCGGCCGTACTGATCCCCTTTGCCGCCGCGGTGGCGGTCGGTCTGGTCGTGCTCTGGCCAGGCGGCGCGCCTCCCCACAAGCCGTCCGGTGTCGGCTTCGACCAGCCCACGGAGCAGGCCCGAGTCGTCAAAGTGGCGGAGGTGAACTGCGCGGACGTCCATGCCGAGCAGCAGCCCCCCTCTCCGACAGGACAGCCACCGGCCGGGGGAGAGACCAAGGGCAAGCCCTGTCAGCAGGCGACGATCAAGGTCACCACGGGAGAGAACGCCGGACGCACCTTCCAGGCGGTGGTGACGCCGGACGCCCTGCGGCACTACACCACCGGCCAGGAGGTGGTGGTGGCGTACTCCCCCAAGGCGCCGAAGGATTTGCAGTATGCGGTCAGCGATGTCGACCGGACCGTCCCGATGTGGGTACTGGCCGCCCTCTTCGCGTGCGCGGTGGTGATCGTCGGCCGACTGCGTGGAGTACTGGCACTGGTGGCGCTGGCGGCCAGCTTTGTGGTCCTGACGCTGTTCATCCTCCCGGCGATCCTGCAGGGTTCCAACCCGCTGGTGGTGGCAGTGGTCGGGGGAAGCGCGATCATGCTGATCGCGCTGTATCTGTGCCATGGCCTGACGGCCCGTACGTCGGTGGCCGTACTCGGCACGCTCGCCTCGCTGCTGCTGATCGGGCTGCTCGGGTCGGTGTTCATCAACTGGGCGCTGCTGACCGGCAATACGGACGATACGACGGGGCTGGTGCACGGCCTGTACCCCGACATCGAGATCCGCGGCCTGCTGCTCGCCGGGATCATCATCGGGTCGCTGGGTGTGCTCGACGATGTGACGGTGACGCAGACCGCCGCGGTCTGGGAACTCAAGGAGGCCGACCCGTCGGCCGGCTGGCGCAAGCTCTACGGCGCCGCGATGCGGATCGGCCGGGACCACATCGCGTCCGTCGTCAACACCCTTGTGCTGGCCTACGCGGGCGCCGCACTGCCCTTGCTTTTGCTGTTCTCGATCGCACAGAGCAGTGTCGGCACGGTTGCCACGAGCGAAGTGGTCGCGGAGGAGGTCATCCGCACCCTCGTGGGCAGCATCGGGCTGGTTGCCGCAGTGCCGCTGACGACGTTGCTGGCGGCACTGGTGGTCTCGGCGGACCGGAAGGGGCCGGGCACGCCGGGCGGCGACGGCGGGCCCGGAGCCGTCCGGCAATCCGGGGCGGATTCCGGGGCCGTGGTGGGCGCCGGCAAGCCGACGGGCGCCACGGAGAGCCGCACGAGCCGTCGCGGGGGACGCGGCAGGCGCCGTAAGCGGTGACGGGACGCAGGGACGGCTTCCGCCCCCTCCTCGGGCCGGTGCCGCGAGAGGTGCGGATGCGGACGGACTGACGGGCCGGCGGCTGGAGCACGGTGACAGGCAGGCGGCACGGACGGGCGGTACGGACAGGGGGAGGCACCGGGTATGCGGGTGGACCGGCGTACCCGTGGGGCGTCGGCGTGGACGGCGCGACCGGGGCGGGTCAGCCGGCCGGTGCCTCCGTGAGGATCCGGTCCAGTACGGCCTCCAGGGTGTCGCAGACCTCTTCCTTGCCCAGAGGTACGAGCCGGTCCGTACGGTCGAGGAAGGCGACCAGCGGAGCCGCGCTGACCCGGAACAGCGCGCGTTCGGCGCCGACTTGAAGGCTGATGAAGACATCACTGAGGTGCGCGGGGGAGGCCGGCTCGATACGCACATCCCCCTCACCGGACGGCCGGCTCAGCCCGTCCAGCAGTAGCTCTCGACCGAACGCCCAGGTCACGGGCGCGTCGCCGGGCAGATCGAAGGTGAGGCGGACGGCGTACGGATCGGCGCTGGCGAAGTCCAGCTCCACCGGAATCCGGAACGCGAGCTCCTCCGAAACGACGAAGCTCATGATCACTTCTGCCTGAACTGTGTCGGTCATCAACCACTGCCCCGCACTTGATCGGAGATGGCCGGGAAACATCCCCGTGGCCCTATTGGCGCCATCGTCTGCCACGCGCAAGCAGATCACAAGGAGTGAGTTTTCAGATACTGACAGAGAAGGCGAGTGTCGTTAGTGTCGCCTCCGCCATTTTTCGTAGTCGGTCTGTAACGGACCGCAATCGATGCAGTTCGTCCGCAGGCGGGGATCCTCCGACACTGGGGCGACCACCTCGACCTGGGCGGGGAAGGGCACTCGCGCCGTGCCCAGGGCATATTTCCGATGCGCGAAAGCCCGATGATTACCACGCACCGTATCCGCAGGGTGCAGCAATTCGTCCGCAGATCGCACGGAAAGGGCGATATCTACTGGACAGCATGGCGTGCCGACCGCTCTCCGCTTGATACCTCGTCAAACCGTGCGAGCAGATATTGCCCGATCGCGTGTCCGGGTGTGGTGGCACGGAAGCCCGCTTACGACTTCACCTGTGGCCGCAGCCGCGGTGAGCGGCCGCCGGCGTCCCGACATCACCCTCCCGGTGGGACGGCGAAGTAGACGGCGGGGCCGGCCCGGGCGCGCCACGGCCCGCCTTCGCAGACCTGGCGAGCTTCCTGCGGGCGCCCGGCTCCGGGCCGGACGCCCGCAAGGGCAGCAGGCGGATTCGCTGTTCACGATGGCAATACCGCACGCCCGAGTCCGCTCACAGCGGGGCGCGGGCGCCGGCCGACGGGCAGCCTGCCGCTTACCAGTCACTCTTCGACGTGGACGAGGAAGAGCCACTGGCCCTGCGGACGAGGTAGATGACTCCGGCGATCAGGGCTGCCGCTATGAGGACCTTGAACAGCACGCCGATCAGGAAGCCGAGCGCGGTGGTGATCAGTCCGCCGAAGACGACGATCAGAACGACGGGCACCACGACCCAGGTGACCCACCACGGAAGTCCTGCGAATATCCCCTTACCAGCCACTGCTCTGCCCTGCTTTCTGTCTGTCGCGCTGTCGCTGTCCGTACCGCGCCATCCGTCGGCTGTGCCGTTTGCCGCAGTGGTGATGCCGTCCGCGTGCGGCCTGTCTGTTGCCTTGTTGCCTCACACCTTCGGGTTCCCCTGCACCAACGATGCTAGGACGCGTACCGCGGCCGTGGGGGCTTCGCAGCCCTGGCCCTTCCCTGACCCTTCCCCTACGGGTTCCGGGGCCAGGCCCTTAGCTCTCAGGAGGAGAGAAGACCACCATCACCCGGAGATCCTCGCTGATGTGATGGAACTTATGGGGCACCCCGGCCGGCACGTAGACCACACTGCCCCGGGCCACCGACTGGGTCTCTGTCCCGACGGTGATCGCCGCCCGGCCGCTGACCACGAGATACACCTCGTCCTGGGCGTGCGGCTGCTGCGGATCGATGCTGCCGGCGTCCAGTGCGTACAGCCCGACCGACATGTTGCGTTCCCGGAGGAACTGCAGATACGCGCCGTCGTTCGCGGCCCGTTCCGCTTCCAGCTCATCCAGTCTGAAAGCCTTCATGCCGATCGTCCCCTCTGATGATTCAGACTCGTCTGCGACGATCTCACCATGAAGCATTTTCTGGTCAAGACGATCGCCAATGCCGCGGCGCTTGCCGTGGCCATCTGGCTGCTCAAGGACATCACGCTCACCGGTGAGAACACCGGCCGCAAGATACTCACTCTGATCCTGGTCGCGCTGATCTTCGGGCTGGTCAATTTCCTGGTCAAGCCCGTGGTGAAGCTGCTGTCCTTCCCGCTGTTCATCCTCACGCTCGGCCTGATCACACTGGTCGTGAATGCGCTGATGCTGCTGCTGACCTCCTGGCTCGCCGGCAAGGCCGACCTCGCCTTCCATGTGGACGGCTTCTGGACGGCCCTGCTCGGCGGCGTGATCATCTCCATCGTCGCCTGGGCGATGCATGTGATCCTTCCCGACGAGGACTGATCCTTGACCGCCCCCTTCCGTATCTGCTTCGCCTGCACCGGCAACATCTGCCGGTCGCCGATGGCGGAGGCCGTCTTCCGCGCCCGACTCGCGGAAGACGGCCTCGACGGCCTGGTCGAGGTCGACAGCGCGGGGACCGGCGGCTGGCACGAGGGCGAGGGAGCCGATCCGCGCACGGACGCCGTGCTGCGCGCGGGCGGCTATGAACACGTCCACGCTGCCCGGCAATTCCACACCTCCTGGTTCGACCACCTCGACCTGGTCATTGCGCTCGACTCCGGCCACCTGCGCGAGCTGCGCGCCCTGGCCCCGACCGCGCAGGACGCCGCAAAGATCCACCTGCTGCGCTCGTACGGGCCGGGCACGGCGGCGGACACCGTCACGGGACCGCCGCCCGGCCTCGGCACCAGCAACGACCTCGCCACCGCCGACGGCCTCGACGTGCCCGATCCGTACTACGGCGGTATCGCCGGTTTCGAGGAGTGCCTGGAGATGATCGAGGCGGCGAGCGACGGCCTGCTGGTGGCGGTACGGGCCGCGATCATGTCCCGTACGGCGGTCACCGCTCCGGCTCGCGGGTATGCCCCCGGCCGACCCCGGACGCAGGGGCCTCACCAGCAGCATCCGCCGCAGCGAAAGGAGAGCGCATGACCGGCGACGGCACCCGCGCCGTGCGCGCCGGGCTTCCCGAGCCCGAGGCCCATGAGCCCACCCTCCCGGGGCCGGTGTTCGCGGCGCACTATCACCTCCCCGGCGATGCCGTCGGCCCGTACACGTACGGCCGCGACGCCAACCCGACCTGGACCCGTCTGGAACAGGCCATCGGCGAGCTCGAGTCACCGGACGAAAGCACCCATACCGTTGCCTTCGCCTCCGGGATGGCCGCGATCACCGCGGTCCTCTTCTCCCATCTGAGCTCCGGCGACGCCGTGGTGCTCCCCAGCGACGGATACCAACTGCTGCCCGCCGTCCGCACGCGCCTGGAGAGCTACGGAATCGAGGTCCGTACCGCTCCGACCGCACACGACGCACAACTCGACGCGCTGGACGGCGCCCGGCTGCTGTGGATTGAAACGCCCTCCAACCCCGGCCTCGATGTCTGCGACATCCGGCGGCTGGCCGACGAAGCACACCGGCGCGGTGCGCTGGTGGCCGTCGACAACACCCTCGCCACCCCGCTCGGCCAGCGGCCGCTCGACCTCGGCGCGGACTTCTCGGTCGCGAGCGGCACCAAGGCACTGACCGGTCACGGCGACGTCCTGCTGGGGTACGCCAGCACCCGCGATGCCACGCTGGCCGATTCCGTACGACTGTGGCGCAAGACGGTGGGCGCGATCCCCGGCCCGATGGAGAGCTGGCTCGCACATCGTTCGCTGGCCACCCTCGCGCTGCGCGTCCGCCAGCAGTCGGAGGGTGCCCTGGCACTGGCCACGGCGCTGACCGACCGCCCCGAGGTCACCGGCCTGCGCCACCCCGGCCTCCCCTCCGATCCGTCCCACGAGCTCGCCGCCCGGCAGATGCGCCCGGGCCGTTTTGGCTCCGTGGTGTCCTTCGTCCTGCCCGACAAGGCCCACGCGGAGCGGTTCCTGGCCGCACTGGCCCTGGTGGACGATGCGACAAGTTTTGGAGGCGTACGGTCCAGCGCCGAGCGACGGGCCCGCTGGGGCGGCGATGCCGTGCCGGAGGGCTTTATCCGCTTCTCGGTCGGCATCGAGGAGCCGGAGGATCTGGTCGCGGACGTCATCCGGGCGCTGAGCGCGGCCGCACAGAACTGACCGGACGGCCGGTGTGACCCAAAGCCGCGGGACGAGTCGAACAGACAGGGCGCGCCCCGGCCCGAGGTGCGGAAGCGGCATGAAGTAGGCCGGCAGGGCATCCCCCCTCGTCACCCTGCCGGCCTGCGGTTCCCCATGGCCCCGAGTCCACGCGTTTCACGTGAAACCAAATGTTCCACGTGAAACGAACCGCTCGAACAAGGCTAGTTGACTGAGCGTCATTGTCCAATCACGCTAGCGACACAGCCCTATCGACAAATTTATAGTTGGCCCGCGACCAGGCTTCCGAGAGGCGCAGGAGGTACGCGATGGATCTGGCTCTGCTGCGCACCTTCGTCACCGTGCACCGAGCCGGCTCCTTCACTCGCGCCGCGGCATTACTCGGCCTCTCCCAGCCCGCGGTGACCAGCCAGATCCGGGCCCTGGAACGCCAGTTGGGCCGCCCTCTCTTCCTCCGCTGCGCCCGTGGCGTCACCCCCACCACCATCGGCGAGGAACTCGCCCACAAAGTGGCACCGCACCTGGATGCGCTCACCGAGATCACAGAGGCCGGCCTGGACCGTGACTCCGTCACCCGCACTCTCCATCTGGCGGGGCCCCCGGAGTTCCTTTCCGAGCGCGCGCTCCCGGCACTCACCCCGCTGATCGCCCAGGGCCTGTCCATACGGACCGCCTTCGGCCCCGCGGAGGAGCTGCTGACCGGACTGGCGGCCGGCCACCACGATCTGGCCGTCACCACCACCCGACCGCGCGGCGGGCTGCTCACCGCCACCCCGCTCTGCGACGAGGAGCATGTGCTGATCGCGACGCCGCAGTGGGCGGCCGAGCTGGGCGGGAGCGCCGCGCTGCAGGCCGGGGGAGTCCGCGTGCTGGATCCCGTGCCGCTCGTCGAGGTCCACGAAAGCCTGCCGCTGATCGCCCGTTACTGGTCTGCGGTCTTCGACGCCAAGCCCGCCGCCTCCGCCGCCGTGATCGCCGCGGACCTCCGGGCGGTGCTGTCCTGCGTGACGGCCGGTGTGGGGCTCGGGGTGCTGCCGCGCTACCTGTGCGCCGACGCACTGGACAGCGGCGAGGTCGTGGCCCTGCTCGACCCGCCGGTACCCCCGCTGCGGACGTACTTCTTGACCATACGGACCGGGACGCTCGGCCTTCCGCACATAGCCCGAGCACATGAGTGGCTGCTGCGCACCGCTGTCGACTGGTGACCGAGGGGCGTGGGTTTCACCGGGCCGTGACTGCGGCATCTGTCCCCTATGAACGTACGGCCAGTCGTCAAACGCACCGCCCGCGCGATTCTGCTCGACGGCGCGGACCTGGTTCTGATCAAGCGCACCAAGCCGGGCCGAGCCCCGTACTGGATCACTCCGGGCGGTGGCGTGGAGCCCGAGGACGCCACCGTCATCGACGCCCTCCACCGCGAACTGGACGAAGAGCTGGGCGCAAAGATCAAGGACGTGGTGCCGGTCTTCGTCGACACCGTCGAGCACTTCAGCGACGGCGGGGTGGACGGCGTGAAGGTCCAGCACTTCTTCGTCTGCCGGCTCGACTCGATGGACGTCTCCCGCCGGCACGGCCCCGAGGTCGAGGAACCCTGCGGGGAGTACGAGATCGTGCGGGTGCCCTTCACCCGTGTCGGCATCGCCTCCGTCGAGGTCGTGCCGCTGTCACTGCGGCACTACCTCGACGGCAACATCGAGGGCGTGCGGGCGATGCACGCCCCGGATCTGGGCTGAGCGGCATCCCGCACCCCCGCCCGTGCGGCGGGCTGTCTCAGCCGTCGCGCCGGTCGAACCACCCGCGGAACTCCGGATCGTCCTCCGCGGACCGACGGGGCTGGGCGCGGGCGAGCACCCGCTCGACCCGGTCGAGGAACTCCGCGTTCAGCTCCTCCACGAAGTCGTCCCGGCCCGGATCACGGGGCGCGCCCGGGTACGCAGGACCGCCCCGTGCGGCAGCAGGCGCGCCGTCCCCGGGCACCGGATCGCTTCCGTACACCGGTCCGCTTCCGTACACCGGGGCCGCCGCCTGGTACACCGCGTCATCGGTGTCCTCGTGCAGTCCGCCCCGAAGGTGCTCGTGCCCGCGCTCGGCGCGCCGGAAGGGCGGCCGCTGATCTGCCTCCGCCGCCGCGCCGAAGAAGTCGCCGCCCTTGCGCTTGGCGTCATCGGTGCCCCAGGCTCGCGCTCCGCGCTGCTGCGCCGGGACCTTCTGCAGATGCGGAATGTGCTTGGCGCAGTGGATATACGCCTCTTCGACCTCGACGGTCACCCACAGTTGGGCACGCCGGCCGGGGACCGGGTCGACCGGCAGACCCGGGTGCTGCAGCCGCATGTCCTCGTCCATGACGACGCGTGCCCGGCCGTTGACGTGCAAACCGATGCGGTCACGGGTGAAGTCGACCATCAAGATTCCCAGGCGCGGGTTCTCCGAGATGTTGCCGACGGACGCCATGACACCGTTGCCACGGTATTCCGGGTATGCCAGCGTCCGGGCATCGAGCACCTGGATGAACCCCGGCGGCCCGGCCCGGAACGTGGCATCGCACTCGCCGTGCCGGTCAGCCGTGGACAGGAAGAACATCTCCTGCCGGGCCACGAACTCCTGCATACGGACATTGAGATGGTCCAGGACCTGTTCACCGTAGAAACGGTCGGCCCGCTTGGTCGTACCGAGCCGCTGCTGCACCAGATGCTCGCCGTCGCTCCCGGGGCGCTCTTGCCGTGGCATGCCCCACCCCTCCCCTGTCGGACCGAATTCGACCTGTGCTGCCACAACCTCAATCTCCCGCCGGGACCAGCTCTTCCACGGAGTCGTGCCGGATGCGCTCGGTCGGGATGCCGACCCCCACCAAAGCGTCCACACCGCTGCGAATCAACCCTGGCGGCCCGGAAAGATAGGCGTCGTATTCCCGGAAAGGACCGTATTGCCGGACCGCATCGGGCAATTGACCCCTCTCGCTGCTCGTTCCGCCGCGGGCCGCCGGTCCGCTGGCGACGACCGGGCGCACGGAGAGCCACGGATGGGTCTGCTCCAGCTGCAGCATGGTGTCGAGATCGTAGAGGTCGTGATCGCTGCGGGCGCCGTAGAAGACCTCGACGGGGCGCCGGACGCCGTGTTCCGCGACATCCTCGACCAGCGCCTTGATGGGGGCGATACCGGTGCCGCCGCCGACGCACAGCAGACCGCTGCGCTTGCTGTGGTCGACGGTCATCGTGCCGCCGGGAGCGCCGAGCCGGATGACATCGCCGGGGCGGGCGCGGTGGACCATGGCGTTGGAGACCCAGCCGGCCGGGACCGCCTTGACGTGGAAGGAGAGCAGGCCGTCGGAGCGCGGCGCACAAGCGAAGGAGTAGTGCCGCCAGACCCGTGGCCACCAGGGGGTTTCCACACTCGCGTACTGCCCCGCGAGGAACGGGTAGGGCTGGTCCGGACGGACCAGTACCACCGCGATATCAGGCGTCCGCAGCTCGTGCGAGACGACCTCGGCCTGCCACCAGGCGGGCGCCACGGCCTCGTCCTCGGCCGCTGCATCGATCATGATCTGCGAGATCGCGGTGTAGGCCCGTACCCACGCGGCCTGCGTCTCGGGCCCCCAACTGGACGTCGCATAGCGTGCGAGCGCGTTGAGCAGGCATTCGCCGACGGCCGGGTAGTGGTCGGGCTGGGTGCCGTATTTGCGGTGACCGCGCCCGAGGTTCGCCAGGTAGGCCGTGAGCACCTCGGCGTCGTCGACATGCTGGGCGGCGGTGAGCAGCGCCTTGAAGAGCCGGTCGCGCTGGGTGTCCATCGACGCGGGGAACAGCGCCCGCAGATCGGGGTACTGGACGAAGAGCAGCGCGTAGAAGTACGAGGTGACCTTGTCGGCCACGGGCTCGATTTCCGCCATGGTGCGACGGATGAGCAGCGCGTCGGGGGAGGCGGGCGTGGCGGACGAGGCCGAGGCCTGCAGGGCGTCGAGAGAGGGCGCCGGGGCAGGGGCCGCGGGTCGCGTCGTGGGGGTGAAGGCAGGGGGAGCGGCGGGGGCCTGGTGCTGGGCGGCCGGTGCCGCGGCGGGCACGCCACCGGTGGGGGCTCCCGCGGGCGCTCCCGTGGCGCGCGCCGTTTCGTGTACGGGCTCGGGTTCCCGGCCCCGGGCGGGTTCGCGCTCCCGGACCGACTGGCGGTCCATGGGTGGCTCACCGCGCCAGGCGGGCTCGGCCTCGCGGCGTGGCGGGGCGGGAGCCGGCGCGGTGTTTCCTGAAACTGAGCCGCTTCCTGGAACCGCAGTGTTTCCCGGAGCTGTGGTGGTCCCTGGGGCTGCGGTGGACTGCTCGGGATAGGCGGCCGGGAACGGCTGCTCCAGGTAGCCGGCCGGGAAGGGCTGCTCGGGGTAGCCGGCTGCCGCGGACGGCCGGTCCGCTTCGTGTCGCGGCGAGGGTGCCTGCGACGGCTCCGTCTCCCGCTCGCGCGCGGCGGCAGTGCCTACCGGCCGGATCGGATTGACCGGCCGACTGGGTATCTGTTCCCGGTCGTTCCGTTCATCTCTCTCGTTCCACTCATGGCGGTCTCTGCGGTCGCCGTGGTCGGGGTGTTCACTCCGGTCGCCCGGTTCTGCCGGTGCGTCCTGGTTCTGCTGCCGGTCCTGGCTGTTTTGCCGTTCCTGCTGTTCTCCGGAGGACTTCTTCGCCGGTGGAGTGAACCAACCCCAATCGCCACTGCTCCCGCCGGAAGAGCCACTATCGGCCGACGTGGTGGTCGGAGCGTCCATGGTCTGCCTCGCCTCGAACGTCTTTCGGTTGTCTTCGCACTTCCGTGGAACGGAACTGCGCGGAATTCCCCCGTCCTGCCCCGGAATTCTTCATCGACTCAAGCGACTCCGGCAACACCCTCCAAAGCGGACATATCTCACTCCCTTGCGACAATGCGGAGCAGATGCCGCGTCAGCAGCATGCCATCCCCGCTCACCACATCGGACAAATAGCCGGAAGTCCGGGCGTCGAGGGCCGCTTCGCCGCTAGGCTGACGAGCTTTGAGCTCGCCCTTCGCGCACCGCTGGAATCCATGCCTCCGCCAAGTCGGACTCGACCATACCGGCAGCAGTTGAAACCACAAGCCCTGATCTTGGAACACTCCACGCGGCCCTTCCGATAACAGTGATCCTCCCCACAGACGGCGTTTTCCGCGTACACAGTGGACGAAGCCGTCGGAGGGGCTCGGAATTACCGGCCAGTACGCACCAGTTCGTATGCCTCCCGCAGATCACCGCCTGCGTACGCATATGAAGCCAGCCCACTGACATGGTGATCCGCATTCACGGCCACGGACTGCGGAACTGCGGCGAACAGTTCGGCGTCCGACATGGAGTCGCCGTATGCCACGCAGTCGGCCCGGGTCAGCCCGTACTGCACGCAGAGTTCATCGGCAATCCGTACCTTCGCCGCCGGCGAGAGGATGCCGGCCGGCTCCACCGCCGCGCGGATCGGCAACGCGGGCCAGCGGGAACCGTGTGCCGTATCGGCGCCCCAGGCCAGCAGCCGTTCGACGAAGAAGCCCGGCGAGAGAGAAATCACCGCGCACCGTTCGCCGCGCCTTCGGATATCCGCCCAGACTTCCCGGATTCCGGTCAGCCAGGGTGAGCCGTCAAAAGCCGCGGCCACCGTGAGTTCGGTCAACTCGGCGGCCCAGAGGTCACATGCCCGCTGCGCGAACTGCAAGGGAGTCAGTTCACCCGCGACAAATCCGCGTTCCAGCTCGGCGATCTCCCGGTCCAGCCCGAGCTGCCGGGAAATCTCCACGGCGGCCGCGGACCCATGCAGCAGAGTCCCGTCCATGTCGAACAGATGCAGCTTGCTCATGCCCCGGAGCCTAGGAGGCGCGAGGGCGGCTGACGAGAGCGAGAGTCTGGGGGAAGGGCGTTGCGGCCGGGGCCGGCCGCAGGGCCGACGAGCCCGGGAAATTACCGGAACCGTACGATCGGGGCCCCGGAGCGAGTTGTGTCCGGCGCCGTACGTCGCGGGGCGTACTCAAGCCCGCATACGTGCGGATACTCCCGGCGGCAGAGGTACCGCGGGGCGAGCGGCGCCACCGTGGAAGCCATGCAGCAGCTCAGCCGACCCGCCCGCCGGGCCCTCCTCGTCCTTCACATCGCCGTTTCCGTCAGCTGGCTCGGTCTGACCCTCGGATTGCTCGCGCTCGACGTCACCGGTTACACGACCGACTCCCCCGACATGGCCGGCGTCGCCTGCCGGGCCATGAAGCTCTTCGGTGACTGGCTGGTCCTCCCCGTTGCGCTGGTTTCGCTGGTCAGCGGGCTGGTGCTGTCGGTGGGCACCGCCTGGGGGCGCGGCAGCCGACGGCGCGAAGCACAGTCGGCCGTGGCGCGCGCCGGCCGGGCACGAAAGAGCGGCATCACAGGCGCGGGCGTCCGTCAGGTCCTTTGACCACAGGCCCACGGAGACCGAAAGACGCGCCCCGGCCACAGGAGGAGCCTCGTCAGGCGAGGTCGGCCTCCGCTATCGCCTCGGTGACGATCCGGTGGTCCTGCTCGGGGGCACCGCCGCCGAAGCCGAGCGCGCCGATCAGCCGGCCGTCCCGGTGGAGCGGCACACCGCCCGCGAGGAAGAGCAGCGGCCGGTCCAGCGCCGTGGGCAGGGTGTGGAAGAGCCCGTCGGGCCGTACGAGCTCGACCAGGTCAGCGGTCGGGGCGTCCAACTGCAGTGCCGTGTACGCCTTGCGGGTGCTGGTCTCCCCCGAGATCAGCACGGCCGCGTCGTCCCGCCGGAAGCCGAGCAGATGACCGCCCGCATCCAGGACGCTGACGCTGCCCCGCACCCCGATGCCTTCGGCGGCACGAACGGCAGCGTCGATGATGCCCTCGGCATCGCGTGTGGTGAGCGGACGGACGGTGGGGGTGGGCGTAACAGAGGTGGTGGTGCTCATGAGGACTCTTCCTTGGGTGCGTGGTGGTGCTGGGGATGTGTGCTGCGCTGAGGGTGTGTGGCGCTGGGGGTTCGTTGGTCCGGTGATGGCCGTGCGCCGTTGATGCGAAGGTGCGATACGGCGGGATTGTCAGCCGTGCGCCGCTGCTACGGGCTCGTCGGCGGTCGCGTCGGCTCCGCCGGCGGCCACCACGCAGCCACGGCCTGTCTGACGCCGCTCCAGCGCGGTGGCACATATCGCCACGCCCAGCGCCGCGACGGTCATCAGCGCACCGACCCCGTTGGGCGCGGTGTAGCCGAGGCCGGCGGAGATGACGATCCCGCCGAGCCAGGCGGCCAGCGCGTTGCCGAAGTTGAAGGCCGCGATATTGCCGGCCGAGGCGAGGGTGGGCGCCGCGGCCGCCTGGTCCATCACCCGCTTCTGCAGCGGCGGAACGGTGGCGAAGCCGAAGATGCCGATCAGCGCGATGGTGACGATGGCGGCGGTCTTGTCGTGCGCGGTGAAGTGGAAAGCGGCCAGCGACAGTGCCAGACCGGTCATGGACACGAACAGCATCGGCATCATGGCGCGGTCGGTGAAGCGACCGGAGACCAGGTTCCCGCCGACCATGCCGAGGCCGAAGACGGCCGTCAGCCAGACCACGGAGGACGGCGCGAAGCCGGTGACCTCGGTCATCATCGAGGCGAGGTAGGTGACGGCCGCGAAGACACCGCCGAAGCCCAGGATCGTCATCAGCATCGCGAGACCGACCTGCGGGTTGCGGAACACCGCGATTTCGCTGCCCAGCGGAGAGGCCGCCTTCGCCTCCTGCGCCGGGACCAGCTTGGCGATGCCCAGCAGGCCGAGCACACCGAGCGCGGTGATGGCGTAGAAGGTGGTGCGCCAGTCGGACTGCTGGCTGAGCATGGTGCCGGCCGGTACGCCCACGACGTTGGCGATGGTCAGGCCGCTGAACATCAGCGATATGGCGGTGGCCCGCTTCTCGGGCGCGACGAGGTCGGCGGCGACGAGCGCGCCGATGCCGAAGAACGCTCCGTGCGTGAACGCGGCCACGACCCGCCCGGCGAGCATGATCCCGAAGTTGGGCGCGGTGGCCGTGAGCAGGTTGCCCACGATGAACAGGCCCATCAGCAGCATCAGCATTTGCTTACGGGTGAAGCGCGTGCCGACGGCGGTCATCAGGGGCGCTCCGATGACCACGCCGAGCGCATAGACCGTGGTCGCGTATCCGGCGAGGGGAATGGAGACACCAAAACCTGCCGCCATGTCGGGCAGCAGGCCCATGACCGCGAACTCGGTCGTTCCGATCCCAAAGGCACCGATGGCGAGAGCCAGGAGTGCGAGAGGCATGACGGATCCCTTCAAATGATTGCGTCCATCCCTTACAAGCGTAGACAATAATTGCAGACGCGGGTTAATTGCAAGCGCCGCATATTTCGCCAGTGCCCTACCCTGGGGTGGTGCGCCCATGAGGCGCGCCCTTGAGGAGGTCGTCGATGACGCAGCAGACGCGGGAGATACAGGAGCAGCAGGAGGCGGTGGAGAGACCGCAGTCGGCAGCACCGGCCGATCCCGGCTGCCCGCCGGCCCCGGCCCCTGGACTGGCGCAGGGCTGGTGCGCGCTTTCCGCGCTGCACAGCCGCATCGAGTCCCACATCGAGCGCGCCCTGCAGACGCACGGCCTCAGCGTCCGTGAGTTCTCGGTCCTCAATGTGCTCAGCGAGCAGCACGACGGCCCCGGCGGCCATCTGCGGATGCACCAGGTCGCGGACTCCGTCGTCCTCAGCCAGAGCGCCACGACCCGCCTGGTCACGCGACTCGAGGAGCGGGGACTGCTCTCGCGCTACCTGTGCCCGGACGACCGGCGCGGCATCTACACCAATGTGACGCCCGACGGCCTCGCGCTCCTGGTGGAGGCCCGGCCCACCCATGACGGCGCACTTCGTGAAGCCCTCCAGGACGCCGCACAGCGACCCGAGTTGGCACCGCTGGTCACCGCCGTCGAAACGCTCGCACCACAGGAGTGACGCCGAAAGCCCGCTGGAGTGACGCCCAGAGCCCGGAGGGCCGAGGCTGACGGGGCTGACGGGCCGACGGCTGGAGGGGGCGCGGCTGCCTGCCTCCCGCCCCCTCGACCGCACGGCATAAGGTCACGCCCATGAGCGATATCGAGATACGCCGCGCGACCGAGGCCGACCTGCCCGCCATCATCGCGATGCTCGCCGACGACCCCCTGGGCGCCGCCCGCGAATCGCCGGACGACCTGGCTCCCTACCGCGCCGCGTTCGAGGCACTGGCTGCCGACCCGGGGCAGCACCAGATCGTCGCGGTCCGCGAGGGGCGAACGGTCGGCACGCTTCAGCTCACGGTCATCCCCGGCCTGTCCCGGCGCGGCGCCACCCGCGCGATCATCGAGGGGGTACGGGTCCACAGCGACGAGCGCGGCAGCGGCCTCGGCACCCAGCTCATCGAGTGGGCAGTCGCGGAATCCCGCACACTCGGCTGTCAGATGGTCCAGCTCACCTCGGACGCGACCCGCGTCGACGCCCACCGCTTCTATGAGCGCCTCGGCTTCGAGGCCTCCCACCTGGGCTTCAAGCTCCAGCTCTGAGCAGTGCGGCTGCCGATGCGCGGCCTCATCTGATCACGCCTGCTGGGTGCGTCCCCGTGTCCGGTGTGCCTTCTGCCGACAGGCACCACCGCAGTAGCGCGGGGGCCGACCCGTGCGCGCCGCCGCGATCGCCGCGCCGCACACCCCACACCGCGCTTCGTTACGTTTCATGCGCTCCCCCGGAGGTTTCGTTACGGCTGTTACGGTGTGCGGCGGCCGCAGTGCATCGCACATCAGCGCCGTCATCCGGCCCTGTTCCCCCGGCTCAGCGCCGGTTGCCGCCCGGGCCCGCTCCATGGAAAGACAGCCCACCAGCAGGGCCCTGAGATCCGCTATGCCGACGTCCCGCCGTACGGCGCCTGCCTCTTGGGCTCTCCCGAGCAGGACCTCCAGCGCATCGTCGAAGCCCTGGCCGACCCCTGGCGACGGTTCGAAACGGCCCGCGCCGGCGGCTTCCAGTGCGTCACACAACGCCTTGTTCCGTGAAGCGAGCCGCACCACGGAGGAAAGGAAGCGAAAGAACACCGCACCAGGGTCCGGCGCCTCGGCCAAGTCCCTTGCGGTGTCGGTGAAAAGCTCGATCCGCTCCACGATCGTCGCCCTGAAGAGGGCTTCTTTGGAAGGGAAATGGCGGTAGACGGTGCCCGCGCCGACGCCCGCACGGCGCGCGATCTCCCCGAGTGGTACGCCCAACCCCTGTTCCTCGAAAGCGAATCGAGCCGCCTGGAGTACGAGTGCCCTGTTGCGCCGCGCATCCGCACGGGGGCGCGTGACACCACTCTGGATCACCGCCGGACCTCCTGAGAAACGTCGACACCCGGTGCGCTCGTCCCGCCTTTTCAAACGGGTCGCTCGTTCCGATTCTATGAGAGGGTTCCAGCAAGATCGTTCAGGGCCTCAGCGGCGCGGCGGCCGGAGAAACGGAACCGCAGTCGACGTCTGAGCGGACAGGGGCCCTGCCGGCGTCTCGTGTGCCCAGCCGACCCCCGGAGCCTTGGGCACGCCACCGGGCCGCTCCTGACAGGCGTCAGGGCGGATAACCGCCGGCCACGATGCCGCCGGTGCCGGATCCAGGAGAACAACGCCCCTCGACTTCCCCCGCCGTAAACGCTCAACTTCCCTATGAGTAAAGGAGGTTGGGGAACACTGAACCCTCGGGGCGTGCCCCCACGGGCCTGGGTGTTTCACGTGAAACGACGTCGCTTCCGGATACACGTGTGGGGTCGTGTTTCACGTGAAACACGACCCCACCACGACCACGTGCCCTACGGCTGGGCGCAGACTCGCCTCAGTGTGCAGCCACTGCGTCCCACGCGGCGGCCGCCGCCTGCGCCGCGCCCTCGGCAACCACGGACGCACCCAGCGCCCGCAGCCCGCCCGCCAGTGCCGCCAGCGAATCCATGACCGCCGCCCGGTCGGCCGCGCGGCCATAGTGGTTCACCCGGATCATCTCCTTGGCCAGCGCACCCGCCGCTGCCTGCACCGGTACCGCTGCATCCACCGCAAGCGCGGCGGTCACGATCTCCCGGGCGTCCACGCCCTCAGGCGCACGCAGCGTCGTGGCGGCCGGCGCCGCGTCCTCGTCACGGACGACGTAGGGAGCGAGACCGTCCAGCGCCCGCACACCGGCCCTGGTCGCCGCGGCCGCCGCCCGGTGCCGCGTGATGACGGAGTCCAGGCCCTCGGCGTGCAGACGGTCCGTGGCCTGCTCCAGCGCGAGCATCTCCAGTTGCGCCGGGGCGTGCGGCAGTGCCGTGCGTCCACCGTCGATCCAGCGCTCCTTCCAGTCCAGCAGCGAGAGATACGAGCGCCGTGGAGCCTGCTCATTGGCGGCGATCCGCTCCCACGCACGGGCACTGACCGAGACCGCCGACACCCCGGCAGGGCCTGCCATCGCCTTCTGCCCACCGATCACACACAGGTCCACGCCCCATTCATCGGTGAGCAGAGGCTCGGCGCCCACCGACGCCACCGCGTCCAGCATCAGCAGCGCGCCGTGCTCCCGCACCACCCGGCCGAGCTCCGCGACAGGGTTGGTGTTGCCGGTAGCCGCCTCCGCGTGCACCAGGCTCACGAAGTCGATCTCGGGGTGCTCCCGCAACGCTTCCGCCACCTGCCGCGGGTCGACCGCACCCGTGAACGGCGCGGTGACGGTGACCACCTCGGCTCCGCAGGAGCGCAGCCAGCCGCCGAACGTCTCGCCATAGGGTCCGGTGATGATGTTGAGCGCGGTGCTGCCGGGCCGCACCGCCGAGCGGATACAGGCCTCCAGGGGCAGCAGCGCCTCGCCCTGCATCGCCACCACATCGCAGCGGGTGTGCATCAGGGCGGCGACCTTGTCCTCGATCCGCGCGAAGTGAGCAGCGGTAAGCGGGGGCAGGTCGAGCAGATCCGGGGCGGCGGAGTTCGCGGTCGGGTCAGACACGGCAGTCACAGGGCCTTCCAGCGGTAGCGAGCCGACTCGGCGCGGCTCCTGACATCTGGTTCGACTGTACGTCCGCTTCCCGGCCCCCTGCCGTACAGGCCTCACACCCTCCAGCCCTGCGGATCCACCCCACCGGGCACCGTGTCCGACGGCTCGTACGGTCCGCGGGTGAACACGAAGGTCGCGAGATCCAGATGGCTCACCGAGCCGTCCCGCTCCCGCACCACGCGGAGCGTCTCGCCCGCGTAATAGCCGTCCAGCCCCGTCCATGTGCCGTCCCCCTCGGCCCGGAACCGTGAGAGCCGCCCTGTCCCGGACAGCGGCGTGAGCTCCAGCCCGCCCCCGTCCCGCAGCCGCAGGAGGTGCGGGTTCGCGCCCCAGTACCAAGGCCCGGTCAGCGCCAGCAGGTGCGGATCCAGCGGCCCGGGCATCGGGCGCCAGGGCTCGGGGATCCGGGGCTCCAGCTCGCTCACCGCCCCGGCGAGATCGGCGGCGAGGGCCGCGACCGCCGGGCCCGAGGTGCAGTTGGCGAGCACGACCGCGGCAACGTCCTCCTCGGGATCGGTCCACAACGCCGCCAGAAAGCCGGGCATCGAACCGACATGCCCGGCCAGCAGCCGTCCTTCGCGCCGTACGAGCTGAAGGCCCAGTCCATACCCCGCGTCCCATGCGTTCCCCTCCGGCGGTACGGCCGGCCTCCGCATCTCGTCCAGGCTCGCCGCACCGAGCACCCGCTCGTCGCCCCGCAGCAGAAACGCCGCCCACCGGCACAGGTCCTCGGCAGTGGACCACAACTGCCCCGCGGGGCCCATCAAACCGGTGTCCTCGGCCGGCTCCGGCAGCACGGCGTCGGCCCACGGGTGGACCGCCCAGCCGCTCGCGTGCGGGCGCTCCGGCCCCAGCGTCGTGCGTCCCATGTTCAGCGGCTCCAGCACCTCGTTCCGCAGCACCTCGCCCCACGGGGTTCCGCCTCGCAGCCGTTCGACCAGTGCGCCGAGCAGTGCGTAGCCGGGGTTGGAGTAATGGTGGCGCCGTCCGGCGGGGAGCCGGTGCGGCCGCTCACCGAAGAGGTCGGCCGGCTCGGGCCGCAGGGCTCCCGTGGTCCGTTCCCACCATGGCCCCCGCGCCTCGGCCGCCAGTCCCGCACTGTGCGCGAGCAGTTGAGCGATCGTCGCGTCCGGCACCGGAGTCCCGTCCAGATGCCTGCCGACCGGGTCCTCCAGGCACAGCAGCCCCTCGTCCCGCAGCCGCATGACCAGCACGGCGACAAAGGTCTTGGTCAGCGAACCGATCCGGTACTGCACCTCTCCGTGCGGCGCCTCTCCCTCCACCGAGCCCCGGCCGGCCGTCCACACCGTCCGCCCGCCGCGGACGACCGCACCCGTCATGGAGGGTGCGCGCCCCTCGGTCTGCCCGACCGCCAGCCGGTGCAGCAATGCCCGCCGCGTCTGGGGCAACAACTCCGCGAACTCCTCGGGAGCAGCGGCCACCCGCGACAGAGGGCCCGCCGCCCCCGGCGCGTGGAACTGCGTGGACTCTCCGATGGTCATGGCGCTCCTCAACAGCGGATCCGGTTCGGCCGGGCCCCATCCTCGCCGCATCACCGCAGCGCTGCCGCCCCGGTCAGCGCGCCCAGTTCGCTCTGCTCCTCCTCGGGGAGCCACCGCGCGGTACGCGGCCCGCCCCAAACCGGCCCCACCCCTCGACCGGTCCCGTCGGCCGACCGGCCTCACCCGTCGGCCGGGCTCACACGTCAACCACCGTCACCCGGCACGTCCTCAGGCCGTCAGGCAGTCAGCTCCGCCGCGCTCCGGAAGGTCCTCCGGTACGCCTGCGGTGACACCCCCACCGCACCGTGCAGATGCTGACGCAGGGAAGTGCCGGTGCCGAAGCCCGCGTGATGGGCGACGAGGTCGATGGACCAGTCCGTGGTCTCCAGCAGATGCCGGGCGCGTTCGACACGCTGCACGGCGAGCCACTGACCTGGGCTCATACCGACCTCGTCACGGAACCGCCGGGTGAGGGTGCGCACGCTGACCCGGGCGTGCGAGGCGAGGGCGTTCAGCGTGAGCGGCTCGCCAAGACGCTCCAGAGCCCATGCGCGGGTGGCCGCGGTACCGCCCGCCGAGGGGCCGGGGACGGGCAGCCGGATGAACTGGGCCTGACCACCGTCCCGCCAGGGCGGCACCACACACAAACGGGCCACTTCGTTGGCGACGGCGCTGCCGTGGTCACGGCGCACGAGATGCACACACAGGTCCACCCCGGCGGCGGCACCGGCAGAAGTGAGGACATCACCGTCATCGACGAAGAGCACATTGGGGTCGACACGGACCGTCGTGAACAGGCGTTGCAGCTGTTCGGCCTCCCGCCAGTGCGTCGTGGCCGGCCGGTGATCGAGCAACCCGGCAGCGGCCAGCACGAACGCACCGGTACAGATCGCCACCATCCGGGTGCCGGGCCGTACGTGCTCCAGCACCTTGCGCAGTTCGTCGGGCAGCCGGCCGTCCTCGACGATCGAGCCCAGCGCGTGGGACGGCGGGATGACGACGGTGTCCACGCTCGCGAGCACGGAGGCGTCCTCGGCGACCGCGATGTCGTAGTCGGCCTGCGCGCTGACCGGGCGTCCGTCCGGACTGCAGGTGACCACGGAGTAGAGGGGCTTGCCGTCGGGGCTGTGCGCGGCGCCGAAGATCCGCGCGGGGATCCCGAGTTCGAAGGGGACGACACCGTCCAGGGCGAGCACACCGACGCGATGCATGACCCGATTCTTTCAAACGTTGGCCATCTGGACACCGCCGGGGCCCCGCCCGCCACGGAAAGCTGGCAGCACCCCGGGAAACGCGGCCGCCCAGCGGCGCGGAACGCCCGTCATCGCCGTAGGCACCAGTACCAAGGAGACCCCCATGTCCGAGACCCGGACCCCGCAGATGCGTGCCGTCAGCCAGGACACCGCCGGTGGCCCCGACGTCCTCAAGATGATCACCACCGACCGTCCGGTACCCGGCCCGACGGAGGTCCTGGTCCGGGTGCACGCCGCGGGCGTCAACCCGACCGACTGGAAGAGCCGCGCCCAGGGCGAATTCCTCAGCGGCGCCAAGACCCCCTTCACCCTGGGCTTCGATGTCTCCGGCCTGGTCGAGGCGGTCGGGCTCGGCGTGACCGTGTTCGCGCCGGGCGACAAGGTCTTCGGCATGCCCCGCTTCCCGCACCCCGCCGGGGCCTACGCGGAGTACGTCACCGCCCCGGCGCGCCACTTCGCCCCCCTCCCGGCGAGCCTGGATCACCTCCAGGGCGCCGCCCTGCCGCTGGCGTCGCTGACTGCCTGGCAGGCCCTGGTCGACACCGCGCACGTCCAGCCCGGCGCGCGGGTGCTGGTCCACGCCGCGGCGGGCGGAGTTGGCCACCTGGCCGTGCAGATCGCCAAGTCCCGCGGCGCATACGTCATCGGCACCGCCCGGCAGGCCAAGCACGACTTCCTACGCGGCCTGGGCGCCGATGAACTCGTCGACTACACCCAGCAGGACTTCGCGGAGACGGTGCGCGACATCGACATCGTGCTCGACACCATCGGCGGCGACTACGGCGCCCGCTCGCTGCGCACCCTGCGCCCCGGCGGCACGCTGGTGTCGATCCTGCCGCTGGACGGCTCCTTCCCGGCCGCGCAGGCACGCGAGGCAGGCATCCGCGCGGGGTTCCTGCTCGTCGAGCCCGACCAGGCCGGACTGCGCGCCGTCGCCGACCTGGTGAACAGCGGAAAGCTGCAGGTCAACGTCGACACCGTGCTGCCTCTCGAGGAGGCCGCACAGGCGCACACCCTCGGTGAGACCGGCCGCACCACCGGAAAGATCGTCCTGTCCGTCGCGCCCTGACGGCGGTCAACCGTTGGCGTCCGTCATGTGCCGTGCGGCGCCGCGCACGCTGTAGAATCTCGCGGCTCATGGCATAGCACGATGCTGTGACCTGCGATGTCTCCCGGTGTCTCACGCCGTTGGCCAGGGCTTCCGTCTCACGGTCGTGTCATTTCCTCGGGTGTCGACCGCAGCTGGGCGGGCAGCGCCCCGCATCGCTCACTGAACGATGCGGAGGCCCTGGCGATCAACTGAATACATCGCTTGGGGTGCATCAAACTCCACGAAGCTGTCGATATGGCGCATGCCGATGGCTTCAAGGAGGCGGCACGAACGGACGTTGGCCTCTTGAGTGACCGCGATGACCGATGGGTTGTCCGAGGGGACGTTCCCCAAGGCCCACTCAACGACACCGGCCACGGCTTCACGGGCGTATCCCCGGCCCCAGTGTTCGGGCAGGAGCCCATAGGACACCTCCCTCCGGTCGTCGAATCGAGATGCTTGATCGATCAGCACGGAGCCAACGACGGTCATGTCCTGTCGGGTGGTCACGGCGAACGCGTTGGGGAGGTTCGCGAAATGCTGCTGGTAGGCGGGAAGCTTGTCTTCTGCAACGGGCCCACCAAGGAAGCGCCGGACCTCGGAGTCAGTCCAGAGCCGGGTGAATTCCTTCACGTCGGTGGATTCGGCGGGACGCAGTAGGAGCCTGGCCGTGCTGATGGTGGTGGGCCAAGGGTTCGTGGCAGGCATCGACGACATGACCTGAGCATCGCAGTACGACCCAACGTCCGCTCACCGTTGTCTCATTTCCTCAGCCGGCACCTTCTGGGCGGCTGAGGTGACGCGTTTCCCGAATCGGGTCAGTTTCATGGCCGTGCCTCGTTCGGCTCGTTCGAAGAGGGGCTGTCCGAGGTCCGCTTCGAGGCGGTTGATCTGGACTACCAGGGTGGATTGGTGGATGCCGAGGGCTCGGGCTGCTTCGGTGAGGGTGGGGTAGGGCCGGGCTGCCAGGAAGCGGGAGAGCCGCTTCCGCGCGTATGGGCCGGTGAGGGCTTTGCGGAGGATGACGGGGAGAGCCTCGGCTTCGTCGGCGGTGCGGAGGGCGGTGTGGTGGCTGGCTCCGCCGCGTGGCCGGAGGGGGATGTTGTAGGTGTGGGCCCAGCGGGCCATGTTCGCGGTGCTCATGCCGGTTTCGCGGGCGAGGTCCGGCAGAGTTCGGCGGCGGTGGACGTACTGCTCGATGAGCCAGGCCCGTTCGATGGTGCCGCGACGCTTGTAGTCCTGAGGACCCTCGCGGAGTGGGATGCCGTACTCCTTGGCGAGGTCGGTCAAGACTCTGCGGGAGAAGCCGGTGAGGGAGGCGATCTGCTGGAGGGATCGGTGTTCGTCGAGGTAGAGCTGGGTGAAGCGCTCTTCCGGGATGGCTTGCCGAGCTTGCTGTCGGATGCGGCCGGTGGCTCTGGCGGTGTTCTTCGTCAGCGGGGGTGGGGGTGCTGGGTGCTCGTCAAGGACGTGCCGAACGGCCTCGACGGTCGTGCCCAGGACCTGGGCTGCGTGCTGAATGGGGTGCTTGCGCTGTCGGACGAGCTGGTGCAGGCGGGGTAGGTCGACGTGCGCCGGGTCGGGTCCGGGAAGGGTGAGTCCGGCTAGCAGGGCGGTGGGAGGTTGCCAAGTCACGGGCTCGTCGTGGATGTGGTGTGAGGCCAGGAATTCGAGGGCTTCCTGCTGGAGGGCGAGCGCGAGTTCGGGGGTCTGAAGCGCGGTGAACCGCAAGGACGTTGCCCGGAACTCTGCGCTGTCGAGCCCGCCCAGGTCGTCGGGGACGGACTCGGCAGGCAGGCCGCTGAGGCGTCGGAAGAGCTGGCTGCGGGCGATGCGTTCGCGCCGTCCGGTCCCCGGCGGCGTTCCGGTGCGGCGGCAGATCTCCAGCCAACGGTCATGGGGAAGCAGGGCGGTGTAGTCCAGTCGTCGGCGCCGGCCGTAGTCGATGGGGGTGTCGTCGGTGTCGAGGTGGCCGGCGAGCCGGTCCAGGGCGGAGACAATGTCCGGCCACTGCGGAAGGTCGTCGAGTTCCTGGAGGAGGCGTGAGGTCTCGATGCCGTCCACGACGTCGCCGGCCAGTCCGGCGGCCTGGTCCAGGGAGGTGCGGCTGTCGGGGATCAGCAGCAGGGCAGCGAGGACGGGTGCCAGGGCCCGTGCATGGATTCCTTCGGGCGGTGTGAGCCGGACCGTCCAGGATGGCCAGAACATCGTGGGGATCTTGCTGGCTCGCTCCTCAATGTCCCGCGTGGTCCTTGTCGGCCGGCGGGGAGTCTCGGTCGTGATGCGGTAGCGCAGGTGCTCGCTGGGGCGGAAGGAAGGAGCAAGGGCAGCCAGGTGCACCGACTGCAGCACTGGGCTGATGCCCCGGCCCCAGTCGTCGATGCTGGTCGCCGAGATTTGCGTGAGTTCCTCGCGTACTGCTTCCAGCAGACCCCGCAGGGCCTCGCCGGCCGGGTGGATTCCTGGCTGTTCCAGGATGCCCAGGGCCATGGTGACCGCGACGGCGGCATCCACGGCTCGCGGCGGGGCCATGAACCCCGGGCGGTCCGCCGCCTGTTCGGTGTGCGGGGAGACCTGATCGGTGGCGAGGTGCGCTTCTGCGATGTCGGCCGGTATCTGTTCGGCGGGCAGGTCGCTCAGGACGCGGATGCCGAGGGCCCGGATGTCGGCCAGCACCGCCGGTGCCGACTGGGGAACAGCCCGGTAGGGGCCGAAGGCCACCGTTGCCCTGTCGATGATCTCCATCACCCGGTCCTGCGCCATGAGAACCGGATGGCCAGGAGGCAGGCGAAGCGTCGACGCGCGGGTCAGATCGGCGCCGCAGCCAGCCGTAACCGGACCGCCGGGGCGGATCGGCGGATTGCCGCAGAGTTCAGGCCGGGGAACGGACCGCCCGGAGCAGGGCCGCTGCCGTGGGACCCGTCCGCAGTACGGGCAGCGGTCCGCCAGCAGGCGGCGGTGCTGGGTGCAGGCGAAGGAGAAGCCGAGCCTCCAGGACAGCTGCCAGCGTCCGCCGCTGGAGTGGAGGCAGTCCGGGCAGAACCGGGATCCCCGCCCGCGTCCCCATAGGACATGCCGTGTCACAGCCCGGCCTTCGGAACTCAGCTGCAGGGCCCGTCCGTCATAGTGCGCCAGGGTCATGGCAGTGACCGCCTCCGGGACCGTGCCGGTGGCGTGCGCGACGGCGGCGGTCAACCGCTCGTCGAGGTAGATCGTCCAGTCCGCTGGGATGCCACGGAACTGGTTTCCGGCCCGCTGCCGGACCGGGAATCCGAAGTGCAGTAGAACATCACCGAGCGTAGTGTCCATCCGTCTGGCCGTCGCCTCCAGCCAGGAGTCCAGGGCCTCGCCGGGCAGTGGCGGCAGCCGGATCGGCAGGGTGCGGGCCGGCGCTCTCATGCGGCTCGTCGGCCCCGGGACCTCGGACGGCTGGTCAGCCGCTTCTTCTCCAGCGCGGCTTGAAGTTCGAGGCGGGCTGCCTCGGACGCCTCGTCGTTCTTCACCCGGTCCATCAGCTCCTGGTCCAGCCGTTCGGCGCCGGTGCGGACCGCCCGCTGGCAGCCGCGGTTGATCAGCGTCATCAGCGAACCGATGTGTCCGGTGCTGCGGGCGAAGAGGTAGTCCGACAGGTCGTCCGCGAGCATGCCGGGGTGCTTGTCGGTGAGCACGACGCGCTGTTCGAGGGCCAGCAGCATCTGCCGCCATTCCCGTCGCCCGACCTCCGCGTCGATGGTGAACGGACGCAGTCCCAGGCGGGTGGTGCGACGGCCGGTCTGGGCCAGAGCGGTGTCGCGCCCGTTCGTTCCCTCGCCGAACAGGCCCTTCTCCGCGAGCTCGACCCCCACCATCAGCAACGTCACCGGGAACTCGTTGGCGATCCACTTCAGGTGATTGCTCACCTCGATGCCGCTCTTCTGTCCCCATTTCAAAAAGTGCAGATCGTCCAGAACCACCAGTCGGACATCGCAGGACAACACGCAGTCCAGCACCCGCCGTCCGAACTGGGCGGTGGTGCCCCGCCCCTGTCCGGGGTGGCCGAAGAACTCCAGCATGGCTCGGTTGAGGTCCTTCATCCCGGTGTTCCCGGTCAGCCCGACCCGGCAGACGGGAATCCGCTCGTGCCCCTGGCTCGTGAACGGGCCCGACTCCTCGATCTCACGCTGGTGGAAGTCGCGGGCGAAGGCAAGCACCGAGGTCGTCTTGCCCAGCCCCGGGAACGCGTCGACGGCCACCGCCCCCTTGGCCTTGTCACCGTCCTGCTCGTTGCTGTCGACGATGTCCCACAAGTCCTCGTGGAGCTCTGCCAGTTGTGGTGTCTTGACCGGTCCGATGTTCGCGTGCCACTTCCGGCGCTACCGGTCGTAGTCCGCCCTCGCCTGCGTGGCCAGGGACTTCAGCTGCTTGCGGGTCAGCAGATCGGGCCGGCTGCGGCGGGGGCTCTCAGCGAACGCCTTGAAGTCCTCCTTCCGCGACAGGGCGAGATCTTCCGGCTCCGGAACGCTGCTGTCATTCACACGTCCTCCAGAGCATCGGCGTAGAAGTCGTTCTCTTCGGCGAGGTCCTCCAGATCGGCCTCGTCGTCGTCCCCCGTCTCCGTCACCACGTCGGGCTCCCGCGGTTCTGCGGTCTCCTCGTCCTGGCCAAGGGCCTTGCGTACGGACGGAAGCGAGACGACCGACTCCGCCTCACTCTCCGGAAGTTCGATGGCGGCCTGCTCGCGCGAGAGCCGCAGGGCCATGCGCCGCTCGGCAATCGTGGTGCCCAGCCCGAGGTTCCACCGCTGAAGCAAGTCGGCGACGGCCAGCCGGTCGTCGGGAAAGCGATACTTCGAGGCGGCCAGCTGCCGGGCGAATGTCAACGCGTCCTCGCTCAGCGGCATCTCAACCGACGGCGCGTGCTCCCAGGTCAGGGTGTGCCATTCGCGAGTTGTGGGGTTGCGAAAGTAGATCTTGGTGATGTCGTCGGGGTCCACTTGGAACGGCCAGCCGTTCTTGACTGGACTGTCGTAGGGGCTACGGATGCCCGGCTCGGGCAAGCCGGGGCCGCTGTAGCGGCGGCGGCCGATCTCGACCCCGTAGTGCTGGACCGTGCGCCACTTCGTCTGCAGGAACTCAAAGGCCAGGTCCCGGTCGCGGGGTGCTTCGATATAACCCGCCCGCGCCATGCCGTGCTCGAACATCTTCGCCGGGGACATCCGCAGACCCGGCAGGCCCGGATCGACCAGGCTGGAGTGAGGCCTGCAGTGATAGACCGACGCAGTCCACTCCCGGATGATCGCCTCAAGCTCGTCGAGGAAGAAGAACGCGTCGTCCTCCGGGTTCTCGCCCCGCGAGTGGATGTCGGGCCCCTTGTAGCCGGGCAGCACCTGAAGCAGCCCTTCCCGCAGGGTCCGGAAATAGCGCTCCACCGGGCCCTTGTCGCGGCCCGTTCGTAGCCTCGCTGGCTGAATCGAGATGCCCATCCGGCGGCAGACGCTGGTCAGATGCTCCGAGACGTAGACCTTGCCGTGGTCGACGACCAGCGTCTCGGGGACCAGGGGCGGCGAGGCCAGGCCCGGTCCGGTGGTGCCCTCGACGTCGACCAGGACGGTGCGGGGGATGCCGTGCTCGGGCCAGACCGCGTGCCGCGGCCAATCCCGCCCCGCCGGCCTCGGCCGAAACGACTGGAAAAGCACCGCGCTGACGTCCACCGCCTTCGTCGAGACCGGCGTGAGCCGGATCCCCGTGATGCACCGGGTGTACCAATCCATCCCGACACTCAATTCGGCCTGCACCCACTTCAGCGTCAGCGGGTCGAACGCGAAGACGTCCAGCCGGGTGG
Organism: Streptomyces sp. 2114.4; assembly: GCF_900187385.1. Lineage (NCBI taxonomy): Bacteria > Bacillati > Actinomycetota > Actinomycetes > Kitasatosporales > Streptomycetaceae > Streptomyces > Streptomyces sp. 2114.4. The sequence continues at coordinate 4,107,790 of NZ_FYEY01000001.1, read as the reverse complement.
AGTCCATCAGCAGGTACTCGCCCGGCCGCGTCGGCCGCAGCTTGCCGTACTGACCCTCCGGCCGACCGACGATATCCCGGTTGCGCTTCGTACTCAGCCGGAACAGCGGATGTCGTCGCTCCAGCTCCTCCAGCAGCCGAAACGCCGTTGCCCGACTCGGCTGCGGCACCACCCCCTCACCGAACCGCGCAATCACCCGAGCCCGGGTCCGCTCGATCACCATCGTCCGCGACGGCCGCGACTGGTCGGTGTGCTCGACCATCACCTCCATCGCGGTCTCCACCCATCGGTCATCGACCGCGATCCGCGAATTCCGCGTCGGCCCCTTCCTGGGAGCGAGTCCAGCCTCCCCATGCTCCCGGAACTCGGCGATCCATCGTTTCAAGGTCCGTAGACCCACGCCGAGTTCAGCGATCTTCGCCGCGTATCTGGCCTCCAAGGGCTTCTCCGGCGAGTACTCGGAGCGAGGTTCCTCGTCGCGTGCGAGTTCGAGGCTGCCGGACCGATAACCCGTCAGCACTTCGCGGACGTGCTCAGCTCGTTCCAGGACCTTCCGCTTCTCCGCCACGTCGAGCTGCCCGAGAACCACTGAGGCGATCTCACCCTCGTCGTCCGCCGACGGTCCCGGGCCGTCAGGACTGATCGCAGCACGGTCGGAGAACAGCAGTTCCTTGAGTGACAACCGCAGAAGCCGCCCATGACCATCCTTCAAAACCACCTCGTTGCCCGCCGTGGTCGCTGCCATCTCCACCACCTCGACGGACTCCCCGTCGTAGCGGAAGCGCGTACCAACTCCAACCCGAGCCCCCGCCCTGCTCACGCTGCCCTCCTCAGAATGCGTGAAGGGCCGAGTGGCCGGTTGAGATCGGTGACAAGAGCCTGCGTCCAGAGCAAATGATGGACGGCGGCGCGCACTTGCGGCTCCGGATGATTCGGCAGGCACCCCGCGACTTGCTCCAGAAGAAGCCCGTCGAGATCCACGTCTCGGAGCTCTTCCAGAACCTGGGCTCTGAACAGCCAGTCTCTGCGGTAACCCGCCAGGAACCGAATGTTCTCCAGCTCCACGGCCGGAGGCTCGCTCCAGACCTCGTACTTCCACCCCCGCGATTCCACCGCCCGCCGGGTCCAGCCGAAGGTGAATGCCACCTCAGGCTTGGACAACCGGTGCAACGGCTTGACGTCAACGACCACCGGCACCTTCCCGGTGAGCAGGAGATAGTCCGGGATATGCCGACGCGCCTTCCCCTCAAGCACCGTCTTCAGAAGGAAAGGCTGGGCCACGATGCCGCGTACGGACGGATCGAAGTCGGCGAAGAGCAAGCGCGACAGTTCCAATCGCGACTCGTAGATCACGTGGTCGCGCATCGTCGCCGACCAGTAGGTACCCGAGTAATGCTTCTGGCCCCTGTGCCAGCGGAACGTCCGCCACGGATGAGCCGACTGCAGAAGCTCGACAGGCGCCGTACCCCAGTCTCGGTCCTCCACCAGAGGACCACGCCTCCGCCGGAGACTCACCGTCGCAGCGACACTGTCCATCGCGCACCCCCAGCCCACGGGCGCTGGCCCGCGCAGCCAAGGGTGTCAGCCGAACTTCAACGCGCGGTACGAGCCGGAACCCACTCACCCGAAAGGGTGAACGCCCCGACCGGCGAGTCTCACAACGGCGGCATAAGTGCCATCGATGTGCCATCGGAGATGAGATTGTGCCGCGAAATCTGAGACCCTACACGCGCCACTCACGTCTGCGCCATGTCCACGAAGCGCGAGTAGTGACCCTGGAACGCGACCGTGATCGTCGCCGTGGGGCCGTTACGGTGCTTCGCCACGATCAGGTCGGCCTCGCCGGCCCGCGGGGACTCCTTCTCGTAGGCGTCCTCGCGGTGCAGCAGGATGACCATGTCGGCGTCCTGCTCGATCGAACCGGATTCACGCAGGTCGGAGACCATCGGCTTCTTGTCCGTGCGCTGCTCGGGACCACGGTTCAGCTGCGAGAGCGCGATCACCGGGAGCTCCAGCTCCTTCGCCAGCAGCTTGAGGTTCCGGGACATGTCCGAGACCTCCTGCTGGCGGCTCTCGGCGCGCTTCGAGCCGCCGGACTGCATCAGCTGGAGGTAGTCGATGACCACCAGCTTCAGTTCGTTGCGCTGCTTGAGCCGGCGGCACTTGGCACGGATCTCCATCATCGACAGGTTCGGCGAATCGTCGATGTACAGCGGCGCGGCGGAGACATCCGGCATCCGGCGCGCCAGCCGTGTCCAGTCCTCGTCCGTCATGCTGCCGGAGCGCATGTGGTGCAGCGCGACCCGCGCCTCGGCGGACAGCAGACGCATCGCGATCTCGTTGCGTCCCATTTCCAGCGAGAAGATCACGCTCGGCAGGTTGCTCTTGATCGAGCAGGCCCGCGCGAAGTCCAGCGCCAGGGTCGACTTACCCATGGCGGGACGGGCCGCGATCACGATCATCTGGCCGGGGTGCAGGCCGTTCGTCAGGGCATCCAGGTCGGTGAAGCCCGTCGGCACGCCCGTCATCTGGCCCTGGCGCGAACCGATCGCCTCGATCTCGTCGAGGGCGCCCTCCATGATGTCGCCGAGCGGAAGGTAGTCCTCACTGGTCCGCTGCTCGGTGACGGCGTAGATCTCCGCCTGGGCGCTGTTGACGATCTCGTCGACGTCGCCGTCCGCGGCGTATCCCATCTGCGTGATGCGGGTGCCGGCCTCGACCAGCCGGCGCAGCACCGCACGCTCATGGACGATCTCGGCGTAGTACTCGGCGTTCGCGGCGGTCGGTACGGACTGGACGAGCGTGTGCAGATACGAGGCACCGCCGACCCGCGCAATCTCGCCGCGCTTGGTCAGCTCCGCGGCGATGGTGATCGGGTCGGCAGGCTCGCCCTTGGCATACAGGTCGAGGATCGCCTGGTAGACCAGCTCATGGGCGGGTCGGTAGAAGTCCTCGCCCTTGAGGACCTCGACGACATCCGCGATCGCGTCCTTGGACAGCAGCATGCCGCCGAGCACGGACTGCTCGGCATCCAGGTCCTGTGGGGGGACACGCTCGAAACCGCCTGCCCAGGAGCCGCCGTCGTCGTCGCGTTCCTGGCGGTCGCCGCGGCCGCGTCCCTTGCCCTCGCCCCGCCGGGAGCGGGCGGCCGGCAGCAGGTCGCTGGGACCGGAGTCCGCCCAGGGGTCTTCCATGGGCTCGGGAATGCTCACCCCGGCACCTCCTCCCGTCCGCGGCGCGGACCTTGCTGTGCTGTTCTTTCTTACGGCACAGCTCTGACAATCGAGACGCCCGACTCCGGTTACGGCGCGTCGAGTTCGGACGATTTCTCAAGCCGGAACAGGCGGCGGGTGCCGGACCACGGTAGGCCCGTGGGCACCGTCCGCCAATCTGGTTATCCACAGGCCATGTGGATGACTGGCCTACAGCTGTGGAGAAGTCCCCGGATCCTGTGCACGGCACGGGGGAAACTTCTGTGGACAAGCACACAATCACCCTGCCCACACCCTCCTGACCTGCAGATTTCTCATCCATAGGCTGTGGGGAAGAAAAACTTCCCCATGCGGCTCAAGATCACGACAAACGGCACAGGGGAGGCAACTCCCCACAGCGGAAAGTAAGGACTGCAATAGGTTTGCATCTCTTACCTGTGGACGATTACCTTGGGCGCATGACCCAGGCTCCCGCGACACCGCGGCGCACCGACCGTCGCCATGACCGCGAGATCATCGCCCTCGCCCTGCCCGCCTTCGGCTCACTGGTCGCGGAACCTCTCTTCGTCATGGTCGACAGCGCCGTCATCGGCCACCTCGGCACTCCCCAGCTCGCCGGCCTGGGCGTCGCCGCCGCCCTGCTCACCACCGCCGTCTCCGTCTTCGTCTTCCTCGCCTACGCGACCACCGCGGCGGTCGCCCGCAGGGTCGGCGCCGGCGATCTTCCCGCCGCCATCCGCCAGGGCATGGACGGCATCTGGCTCGCCCTGCTGCTCGGCGCCGCCGTCATCGTGGCCGTCCTGCCCACGGCCCCCTGGCTCGTGGAGGCCTTCGGGGCCTCCGCCACCGCTGCCCCGTACGCGACGGCGTACCTGCGCATCAGCGCCCTCGGCATCCCCGCGATGCTCGTCGTGCTGGCCGCCACCGGCGTGCTCCGCGGGCTCCAGGACACCCGGACCCCGCTCTACGTCGCCATCGGCGGCTTCTCCGTCAACGCCGCGCTCAACGTCTGCCTGGTCTACGGCGCCGGGCTCGGCATCGCGGGCTCCGCCTGGGGCACGGTCATCGCCCAGTGCGGCATGGCCGCGGTCTACCTCACCGTGGTCATCCGCGGTGCCCGACGACACTGCGCCTCGCTGCGCCCCGACGCCGTGGGCATCCGCGCCTCGGCCCAGGCAGGGGTCCCGCTGCTGGTCCGTACGCTTTCGCTGCGCGCTGTGCTGATGATCGCCACCGCCGTTGCCGCCCGGCTCGGCGATGCCGAGGTCGCCGCGCATCAGATCGTGCTCACGCTGTGGTCCCTGCTGGCCTTCGCGCTGGACGCCATCGCCATCGCCGGGCAGGCCATCATAGGCCGCTACCTCGGCGCGGGGGACCGCGACGGCGCCCGCGCCGCCTGCCGCCGGATGGTCCAGTGGGGCATCGCGGCCGGACTGGTACTCGGTGTGCTGGTCGCGCTCGCCCGCCCCGCGTTCATCCCCCTGTTCACCTCGGACCCCGCCGTGCAGGGCCCCTTGCTGAGCACGCTCCTGGTCGTGGCCGTGACACAACCGGTGTCCGGCATCGTCTTCATCCTCGACGGCGTCCTGATGGGCGCGGGGGACGGCCCGTATCTCGCCTGGGCCATGGTGGTGACGCTGGCGCTGTTCGCTCCGGCCGCGCTGGCCGTGCCCGCTCTGGGCGGCGGACTGGTGGCGCTGTGGTGGGCCATGGCGCTGATGATGACCGTCCGCATGCTGACTCTGTGGCTGCGTACCCGCTCGGGCCGGTGGATTGTGACAGGAGCCTCGCGCTGAACCATCTCCCGCAGCACGTAGTGCATGTCAATAATGACCGTGTGCGCTCGCTTGCCGGTAGGTCCGTGGTGCCCCTGACGCTCGTCGTCATGGTGGCTGCTGTTGTGGTGGGCTACGCCTCGGAAGGGGAGGGCGACAGGAGCAGCAGCCGTGTCAGCGGTCACAGCAGCTTCGGCAAGTCCGGCGAGGCCGACCGAGATCCCCAGGATCAGGATCCCGCCGCCACGGCCCCGGCCGAGGACGGCAATGCCTACACTCCACGCCGCACCGAGCAGAACGCCCGGGTCGGCGTGGTCTTCGAGAAGGACGACTCCGGAGACCACTTCTGTACGGCGAGCGTGGTGCAGAGCCCGGGCCGGAACATGCTCATCACCGCGGCACACTGCGCCTTTGACGCGGACGCCGGGACCACGGTGAACGATCTCGTCTTCGCCCCCGACTACCGCGACCGCGATGAGCCCACCGGCCTCTGGAAGGTCAAGAAGGTGATCGTCGACGACCGCTGGGTCAAGTCGCAGGACGAGGATCTGGATGTTGCCTTCCTCGTGCTCGACAAGAAGAACGGCAAGCAGATCCAGGACGTCCTGGGCGGCAACACCCTCGGCATCGACCGTGGCTTCGACAACGAGGTCAAGATCACCGGCTATCCGACCAGCCGGGACACCCCGATCTCCTGCCAGAACCGCACCACGAAGTACAGCGACACCCAGATGCGCATCCAGTGCACCGACTTCGAGGGCGGGACGAGCGGCAGTCCCTGGCTGGCCGACTACGACCCCAAGAGCCATACCGGCACGGTCATCGGTGTTCTCGGCGGCCACGAAGGCGGTGGCGACGAAGACGATGTCTCCTACGCCGCGTACTTCGACGACGATGTCGCCGAGCTCTACCGGCGCGCTCAGAACGAGGACTGACCTCCGGCTGCCGGCGCCCCGGACACGGCGAAGGGCCGCACCCCGTTGGTGACGGGATGCGGCCCTTCGGCGTGGTGCGGAAACTACGCGGCGACGACCTCGACGCCGAGCTTCGCCACGACCTCGGCGTGCAGACGCACGGAGATCTGGTGGGCGCCCAGGGTCTTGATCGGCGAGCCGAGCTCGACACGACGCTTGTCGACGTCCGGACCACCGGCAGCCTTGATCGCCGAGGCGACATCGGCCGGGGTGACGGAGCCGAACAGGCGGCCCGCGTCGCCGGCGCGAACGGCCAGCTTCACGTTGACGCCCTCGAGCCGGCCCTTGATCTCGTTGGCCTGCTCGATCGTGGCGATCTCGCGGATCTTGCGACCGCGGCGGATCTGCTCGACGTCCTTCTCGCCACCCTTGGTCCAGCGGATCGCGAAACCACGCGGGACCAGGTAGTTACGGGCGTACCCGTCGCGGACGTCAACGACGTCGCCGGCGGTGCCGAGGCCGGAGACCTCGTGGGTGAGGATGATCTTCATGATTCGGTCACCCTTCCCTTATCGCGCGGTGGACGTGTAGGGCAGCAGCGCCATCTCACGGCTGTTCTTCACGGCCGTGGCGACGTCACGCTGGTGCTGAGTGCAGTTGCCGGTGACCCGGCGGGCACGGATCTTGCCGCGGTCGGAGATGAACTTCCGCAGCAGGTTCGTGTCCTTGTAGTCGACGTAGGAGATCTTCTCCTTGCAGAACACGCAAACCTTCTTCTTAGGCTTGCGAGCAGGCGGCTTCGCCATTGTCTCTCTCCAATGAGTTCAAGAAGTTTGTGCTGACGCCCTCAAGGTCCCTGGCCGCCTCACGGCGCTGTTTCACGTGAAACAGCGCGGAGTCGGACCGGCTGTACGGACCTAGAAGGGCGGCTCGTCCGAGTAGCCACCGCCGGAGCTGCCGCCCCAGCCACCGCCGCCACCCTGCTGACCGCCGCCGGCCGGGCCGTTGGTCGCCCACGGGTCGTCGGCGGGAGCACCGCCGCCACCCTGCTGGCCGCCGCCGGGGCCGCCGCCCCAGCCGCCGCCACCCTGGCCACCGCCCTGCTGGCCGCCGCCGAAGCCGCCGCCGCCCTGGCCACCGCGACCACTGGTCTTGGTGATCTTGGCCGTGGCGTTCTTCAGGCTCGCGCCGACTTCCTCGACGTCGAGCTCGTAGACCGTGCGCTTCACGCCCTCGCGGTCCTCGTACGACCGCTGCTTGAGGCGGCCCTGGACGACCACGCGGGTACCCCGCGTCAGGGACTCGGCGACGTTCTCCGCCGCCTGACGCCACACCGAGCAGGTCAGGAACAGGCTCTCGCCGTCCTTCCACTCATTGGTCTGACGGTCGAACGTGCGGGGAGTGGACGCGACGCGGAACTTCGCGACCGCCGCACCGGACGGGGTGAAGCGCAGCTCGGGGTCGTCGACAAGATTGCCGACGACCGTGATGACGGTCTCGCCTGCCATTAGGGGAACCTCTCGGCGGGTGTGCTGCTGGCTGCTGGTGTTGCTGCTACTCGGACCCGGTTACCGCTGGACGCTTGCGCGCTCAGTGGGTCTCGGGACGAAGGACCTTGGTCCGGAGGACCGACTCGTTCAGGTTCATCTGACGGTCGAGCTCCTTGACGACCGCAGGCTCGGCCTGCAGGTCGATGACCGAGTAGATGCCCTCGGGCTTCTTCTTGATCTCGTAAGAGAGACGACGACGGCCCCAGGTGTCGACCTTCTCGACCTTTCCGTTGCCCTCACGGACGACGGAGAGGAAGTTCTCGATCAGCGGGGAGACAGCGCGCTCCTCGAGATCGGGGTCGAGGATGACCATCACCTCGTAGTGACGCATGTAGAACCCACCTCCTTTGGACTCAGCGGCCACGGTCGTTCCGTGGCAGGAGGGTCGTATGCGTTCCGCACCGAGCCCGTCCGGTCATCCGGACAGACATAGGCGCAGACCGTACAGAGTACCTGCCTGAAGCCTTCCGGTTGAAATCCGCCCGCTCCACCCCTCAATCTGGAACACAAGGGTGTGAGCGGCGTTACAGTGCGCCGCCCTGTCATCGGAGGTGCCGCATGGCACAGGCAGCACGGACCCAGCGCAGTCTGCTCTCGCTTCTCAACAGCGACGGCAAAGAGCATCCCGTCGAGAACACCATCGCCATTGTGACCGTGGTCCTCGGCGCGATCGCCATCTTCACCACGCTCTCTCCCAGCCTGCACCTGGTCAGCTCCTGGGTCGGCCTGATCGGAATCGGCACCGGCCTGTGGGGACAGTTCATCTCGTCGACGACGGGCGAACGCTTCCTGTTGATCATCGGCCTCGGGGCGGCGGCCGTCGGCTTCTACCTCGGGCTGGCGCACGGCGGCCTCTTCGGCGGCGTGATCGGCTAGCCGATACGGCATACGGGGCTCCGCCCCGTATGGCCCAGACGGGGCGCTCCGCGGTCACAGTAGGCTTCGGCGCGAGAGCCGGAGCCCCACCAAGGGGACACACCTGCCGAGGAGCGCCCCGCATGAGCCTGACCCTGAGGACCATCAGCCGAGAGCAGCATCTGGCATATATCCAGAGTCTGCCCGCGGCCAGCCACATGCAGGTTCCTGCCTGGGCGGACGTCAAGGCCGAATGGCGTTCGGAGAGTCTGGGCTGGTTCGACGCGAGCGGCGCGCTGGTCGGCGCGGGTCTGGTGCTCTACCGCCAGCTGCCCAAGATCAAGCGCTACCTCGCCTATCTCCCCGAGGGCCCGGTCATCAACTGGTTCTCACCGAACCTCGAGGACTGGCTGCAGCCGATGCTCAGCCACCTCAAGCAGAAGGGCGCCTTCTCCGTGAAGATGGGCCCGCCGGTGATCATCCGCCGCTGGGACTCCGCCGCGATCAAGTCCGGTATCCAGAACCCGGACGTCAAGCGGCTGCGGGACGTCGAGGCCACCCACATCGAGCCCCGCGCCTTCGAGGTCGCCGACCGGCTGCGGCGCATGGGCTGGCAGCAGGGCGAGGACGGCGGCGCCGGCTTCGGCGACGTGCAGCCGCGTTATGTCTTCCAGGTGCCGCTGGCCAACCGCTCGCTGGAGGACATCCACAAGGGCTTCAACCAGCTGTGGCGCCGCAACATCAAGAAGGCCGAAAAGGCCGGCGTCGAGGTCGTCCAGGGCAGCTACGAGGAGCTGGCCGAATGGCAGCGGCTCTACGAGATCACCGCGGAGCGTGACCACTTCCGCCCGCGGCCGCTGGGCTACTTCCAGCGCATGTGGACGGCCCTCAACTCCGAGGACCCCAACCGCATGCGGCTCTACTTCGCCCGCCACGAGGGCGAGAATGTCGCAGCGGCCACGATGCTGATCGTCGGAGGCCACGTCTGGTACTCCTACGGCGCCTCCGCCAACCACAAGCGCGAGGTCCGGCCCTCGAACGCGATGCAGTGGAAGATGCTCCAGGACTCCTACGCGCTCGGCGCTTCGGTCTACGACCTCCGCGGCATCAGCGACTCGCTGGACGAGAACGACCATCTCTTCGGTCTGATCCAGTTCAAGGTCGGCACGGGTGGGCAGGCAGCGGAGTACCTCGGCGAGTGGGACTTCCCGCTCAACAAGCTGCTGCACAAGGCGCTCGACATGTATATGTCGCGCCGCTGACGCTTCACCGCACCGTCCGTACTCCTGACACACCCCAGCCACGAGAAAGGTTCCGGGCCCGGCCATGGCGCTCACCCTCTACGTCGACACCGCGCGCTGGCGGGCGCATCAGCAGAGCGTTCTCCAGCAGTTCCCCGGGCTGGTCCCGGTCTGCAAAGGCAACGGTTACGGCTTCGGCCATGAACGTCTCGCCGACGAGGCGACCCGCCTGGGCGCCGACATCCTCGCGGTCGGCACGACCTACGAAGCGGCCCGTATCAAGGACTTCTTCAGCGGCGACCTGCTCGTCCTGACCCCGTTCCGCCACGGTGAGGAGCCGGTGCCGCTGCCCGACCGGGCGATCCGGTCGGTCTCCTCGGTCGAGGGCGTGGGTGGCCTGGTCGGCGCCCGGGTCGTCATCGAGGTCATGAGCAGCATGAAGCGCCATGGCGTCAAGCCGGAGGATCTGCCGAAGCTTGCCGCGGCCATCGAGGACATCCGGCTCGAGGGCTTCGCGTTGCACCTCCCGCTGGACCGTGCCGACGGTTCCGACGCGGTCGAGGAGGTCATCGGCTGGATGGACCGGCTCCGCAATGCCCGCCTCCCGCTGCACACCATGTTCGTCAGCCACCTCAAGGCCGATGAACTCGCCCGTCTCCAGCAGCAGTTCCCCCAGACACGGTTCCGCGCGCGGATCGGAACGCGGCTGTGGCTCGGCGACCACGAGGCCACCGAGTACCGCGGCTCGGTGCTCGATGTCACCAAGGTCGCCAAGGGCGAGCGCTTTGGCTACCGCCAGCAGAAGGCGGCCTCCGACGGCTACCTGGTCGTGGTGGCCGGCGGCACCTCGCACGGCGTCGGCCTGGAGTCGCCCAAGGCGCTGCACGGCGTGATGCCGCGTGCCAAGGGCGTGGCCCGGGCCGGCTTGGCCACCGTCAACCGCAATCTCGCGCCGTATGTGTGGGCCGGGAAGCAGCGCTGGTTCGCGGAGCCGCCGCACATGCAGGTGTCGATCCTGTTCGTGCCGGGCGACGCACCGCAGCCGCAGGTCGGAGAGGAACTGGTGGCTCATCTGCGGCACACCACCACGCAGTTCGACCGCCTTGTGGACCGCTGATCCGGTAGCGCCCGGCTCGGACCGCAACACACGCCAAGGGCCCGGTGCCGCAGACCTTCTCTGCGGCACCGGGCCCGGTGCATGGACGGCCCGGTGCGGCCTTACTCCCGTACGGCGCCCCAGCTCACCTGTGGAGCTCCCTCGAACTGCACCGCGTGCCGGGGACGGTGGTGGGCCCGGCCGAGCACGAACACATCGGGGCTGCGGTCCAGGACGCCGCCCGACGGATCGTCGTCCCCGTCCCTGCGGACCACATCGCGCTCCGGCAGCAGAATGTCCCGGACGACCACGGCACACAGGTAGAGGGTTCCCAGGAGGTGCAGCACGATGGCCAGCTGGTAGCCCTCGAGCGGCAGGCCTTGGTGCTTGTCTTCGTTGCCTGTGTAGGCGAGGTACGTCCAGATCCCCAGGAAGTACATGACCTCGCAGGCCTGCCAGATCAGGAAGTCCCGCCAGCGCGGCCGGGCCAGCACGGCGAGCGGGGTCAGCCACAGGACGTACTGCGGCGAGTAGACCTTGTTGGTGAGGATGAACAGCGCGACGACAAGGAACGCCAGCTGTGCGAAGCGTGGCCGGCGCGGCGCATACAGGGTCAGCAGGCCGATGGCGCCACAGCCCAGGATCATCAGCAGCGTGGCATAGGTATTGGCGTTCTCCAGGGGGTTACCGGTCCGCTGCGAGATCAGGAGCCAGAGCGAACCGAAGTCGATGGGCCGCTGCTGGCTGAACGTGTAGAACTTTGCCCAGCCCTCCCGGATATGGAATCCCGCACCATCATGCGTGATCATCACCGGCAGGTTCACCACCAGCCAGGATGCGACGGCGCCGGCCACCGCCCGCCCGTACGCACGCCAGGCTCCCGCACGCCAGCACAGCGCCAGCAGCGGACCGAGCAACAGCACGGGATACAGCTTCGCCGCGGTGGCCAGCCCAATGAGGACACCGGCCGCGAGCGGGCGGCTGCGTGACCACATCAGCATCCCTGCGGCGGTCAGGGCGATCGCCAGCAGATCCCAGTTGATGGTCGCGGTGAGGGCAGCAGCCGGCGCCAGGGCGACCAGGAGGCCGTCCCAGGGGCGTTGCCGGTGGGTGCGGGTCACGCACACCGCGACGACAGCGGCGCAAACCATCAACATGCCGGCATTGACCAGCCAGTAGAGCTGTTCGCGGTACTGGATACCCCCGCTGTGCGGGGTCATCCAGGAGGCGATCTCCATGAAGGCGCCGGTGAGCACGGGGTACTCGAGGTACTCCATGTCGCCGGGCAACCGGTCGAAATACGGGAGCAGCCCGTCCGCGAAGCCCCGCCCCGCATAGAGATGGGGAATATCGGAGTAGCAGGCGTGGACGTACTGGCTGGTGGCGCCGAAGAACCAGCCCCCGTTGTAGCAGGGCAGCTTCTGCACCATGCCCAGCGCGAACATGCCGATGGCGACGAGCGCGATGACTCGTACCGGCGTCAGCCGGCTGGTCCCGAGCAGTGCGCGCCGGCCGATCGGTCCGCCGATCAGCTCGCTGCCGGCCGCCGCCACCTCATCCCGCCTCGTCGGCCGTACCGGCTCGTCCCGTCGCACGCTCGTCATGGCCCCATCCTGCCGTACGACCCTGTGCAGAAGACGGCGAAGCCCCCGCCCGGCGTGAGCCGTGCGGGGGCTTTATGGCTCCACGTTTCACGTGAAACAGCGTTTCACGTGAAACGGTCGGTCAGCCGCTGGGACCGCCGAAGAGGCCTCCACCACCGTTCGCGTCCGTCGGGTCGGGTGTCGGACTCGTGCCTCCGGTGTCACCGCCCGGTCCACCAGGTCCGCCCGGTCCTCCGCCGTTGGCCCCGCCGTTACCGGCTCCGCCGCTGTTCTTGCAGTTGATGTCCCACGGAGAACAGGTATCCGTCGGGCTCGGACTGGGACTGTCCGACGGCGAAGCGGAGTCACTGGGAGTCCCCGACGGAGTCTGCGAGGGCGTGTCCGACGGCGTGGGCGTCGGCGTCGGAGTGGGCATCCCGGCCTCGTCCACCCGTCGCCCGATGGGCGTGGCGGCCGGGAACGGCTCGCCTGTGACGCCCTTCATCGCCTGCAACATGTACTCGGTCCACACCTCGGTGGGCAGGGCACCACCGTGGATCGAGTCGAAGCCACCGACGCCGTTCATGGACAGCTGACGCGGATTCTGCGCGTCCTCACGGAACATGGAGACGGCCGTCGAAAGCTGCTTGGTGTAGCCGACGAACCAGGCCGACTTGTTCTCGTCGGTGGTGCCGGTCTTGCCCGCCGCCGGCATGTTCAGCCGCTTGGCCAGCTTTCCCGTGCCGTTCTGGATGACGTTCTCCAGCACCTTGGTCACGTTGTTGGCGATGTTGGAACTCATCGCCGTCTCCTGCTTGGGCTTGTCGAAGCCCGGCAGGTCTTCACCCTCGAACGTCACCTTGGTCACCGAATACGGCTCCACCTTCTGCCCCGACTGGGCGAAGGTCGCGTAGGCATCGGCCATACGAATCGCGCTCGGAGTGGAGGTGCCCAGCGCAAAGGACGGGTTCAGATTCTTGTCGAAGCTGGCCGGTGCGATGCCCGCAGCCTGGGCCATGTCCCGGACCCTCTTCATCCCGACGTCCATGCCGAGCTGTACGAAGGGAGTGTTGACGGACTGCTCCATCGCCTTGGTCAAGGGGATGTAACCCCAGGGATGGTTGCTCTCGTTCTCCTGATAGAAGGGCGAGTTGTCCCGCTTCGTCACGAAGCTGCCGTCGGCGTTTTTCACCTTCAGGTGGTCATCGCCGTTGTAACGGCTGTCCGGTGAGATCGGACCATTACTCCTGGCCGTTCCGTACTTCATCCCCGCGGCGAGCACGAACGGCTTCCAGGTCGAGCCGACCGGCACGCCGAAGGTGTCGGCGTTGTTGCTGAAGTGCCCCTTGTCGTAGCCCTCACCGCCATACAGGGCGACGATCTTGCCGTCTCCCGGCACCACGGAGGCCCCGCCGAACTGGACATATTTGTCCTTGGCGCGCTTCTTGGGATCGATATAGCGCTTGTTGACCTTCTTGACCGCACTCTCGAGCGCATTGGTCTTCTTCGCGTCGAAGGTCGTCCGGATCGTGTAGCCACCCTTGTCGAACTGGGCCTCGCTGAGACCCGCGTGCTTCAGCACGTACTTCTTCGCGGTGTCCATCATGTAGCCGATCTGGCCGCTCTTGCTGGCCACCGGCTTCGGCAGGTGTGGCGTGGGGAAATGACCGCGGTACTTGTCCCGCTGCGTCTTCGACAGGAGGTGGTTCTCGACCTCGCGGTCGAGGATCCAGGACCACCGGGCCTTGGCACGCGCGGTGTTTGCTGCCCGCGTGGCTCCCGGGCTGGTGCCGCCCGCGGGGTCATACAGGTCCGCACCCTTGAGCACGGTGGCCAGGAAGGCGCTCTGGTTCGCGTTGAGCTTGGCGGCGTCCACTCCGTAGTACGCCTGAGCCGCTGCCTGGATTCCGTAGGCCCCGCGACCGTAGTAGCTGGTGTTCAGGTACCCCTGAAGGATCTCGTTCTTGTTCTTCGACCAGCCGACCTTGATCGCAATGAACAGTTCCTTGAACTTGCGGTCAAGCGTCTGCTGCTGACTCAGCATCGCGTTCTTCACGTACTGCTGGGTAATGGTCGAGCCGCCCTGGGTCTCGCCACCCTTGGCCATGTTGAACACCGCACGCGCGATGCCCATCGGGTCGACGCCCGAGTCCGTCCGGAACGAGGCGTTCTCCGCGGCGATCGCCGCATTCTGCATCGACGACGGGATCTCGGTGATGTTGACGTTCTGCCGGTTCGTCTCACCGTCGCGCGCCATGACCTTGCCATTGGCCCAGAGGTAGACATTGTTCTGCGACTTCGCTGCCAGGCTCTCGTCAGGAACCTGCACCAGAGCCAGCGCGACGCCGGAGGCACCCACGATCAGCCCTATGAAACCGACGCACAGGGTGGCGACCTGTTTCCAGGAGGGAACGAAGCGCCGCCACCCGACACGGTTGGCACGCGGGTAGTCGATCAGACGCTTCTTCGCAGGCTTCCCACTACCGCGTCCGCGGCCTCCATCGGGGCCATCTCCCCCGCCACCGCGCCGGCCTCCGCCGCCGCGGCCCGCGGCGCCGCCACCGGCGGCCGCCACGGAGGTATCAGTCGCCCGCCGGCGGCCGCCGCGCTGGGCAGCTCTGCGGGCTTCGGCGCGCCCTCCTTGCCCCGGCTCATGACCGGTCGGCGCGGAGTGGGAGGCAGGATCGGCAGCGGAGCCACGCGGAGAGGCGGCACGGCGCCCCGGTGGCTGCTGTGCGGCGCGTCGGGCCGCGGCACGTCCGCCACTCTGCGGCTGTGGCGGTTTGCGACGGTGCTCGCTCATGGAACGAATACTCCTCGGGCAGGCGCGCTATCTCGTCGCCTGAAGGCGGCAATTGTCTTCAGGTCCCCCCGATGCACAGCTCGCTCCTGAGGCGCGAGCCGCACTACACCGAGGATGGGGACGCCAGATATCGGCCCACGGTTCCCGGCAGTCTGCATGCCGCACAGACTACGCACGGCCAAAACCTGCCCAGTGTTGAAATTCACTCCAAATCAGTCAGGTTGATGAGAACGATTCGGTGATGTGATGCCGTTCACCGTCCCCCCGCTTGTTCAGCCCGGGGGACCGCTCTATCGTCTGGATGTATCGGGTCGATACATCAGCACGACATAAAGAACGCACAGGACCTGGGAGGCGGAGGATGAGCAGACGTTCCGGCATCCTTGAGTTCGCCGTCCTCGGCCTGCTCCGCGAGTCCCCGATGCACGGCTATGAGCTGCGGAAACGGCTCAACACCTCGCTCGGGGTCTTCCGCGCGTTCAGCTACGGCACCCTCTACCCCTGCCTCAAGGCGCTGGTCGCGAGCGGCTGGCTCATCGAGGAGACGGAGGGCGCTGCGGAGGGCGTTCCGGCCGCGGCGTTGACAGGGCGCCGGGCCAAGATCGTCTACCGATTGACCCCAGCGGGCAAAGAACACTTCGAGGAGCTGCTCGCCCACTCCGGACCAGACGCATGGGAGGACGAGCACTTCGGCGTCCGCTTCGCATTCTTCGGCCAGACATCTCGGGACGTAAGGATGCGGGTGCTGGAAGGCCGCCGTAGCCGGCTGGAGGAGCGCCTCGAGAAGATGCGCACCTCCCTGGCCAGGTCTCGCGAGCGGCTGGACGACTACACCCTCGAGTTGCAGCGGCACGGCATGGAATCCGTGGAGCGCGAAGTCCGCTGGCTGAACGAGCTCATCGAGAGTGAGCGCGCCGGACGTGACCAGCGCGCACCAGGTCCCGCAGCACAGGACCGGAAGAACCAGTCAGGCGATACGGGCGGCCTGCCCCGGCACCGGGGTGCTTCCCGGCCGGATCCGTCCGATGACACCACCACATGAGGCTCTGCTGTGCAGGTCCTCATCGAGAACACAGGGAGCAACCGGAATGGGTTCGGTTCGCGTAGCCATCGTCGGCGTGGGCAACTGCGCCGCCTCGCTGGTACAGGGCGTCGAGTACTACAAGGACGCCGACCCGAAGAGCCGCGTGCCCGGCCTCATGCACGTGCAGTTCGGCGACTACCACGTGCGTGACATCGAGTTCGTGGCGGCCTTTGACGTCGATGCCAAGAAGGTCGGGCTCGACCTCGCGGATGCCATCGGCGCCAGCGAGAACAACACCATCAAGATCTGCGACGTGCCCAACGCGGACGTGACGGTCCAGCGCGGCCACACCCACGACGGCCTGGGCAAGTACTACCGCCAGACCATCGAGGAGTCCACCGAGGCCCCGGTCGACGTCGTCCAGGTCCTCAAGGACAAGCAGGTCGACGTACTGGTCTGCTACCTCCCGGTTGGCTCCGAGGACGCCGCGAAGTACTACGCCCAGTGCGCCCTCGACGCCAAGGTCGCGTTCGTCAACGCCCTCCCGGTCTTCATCGCCGGCACCAAGGAGTGGGCGGACAAGTTCACCGAGGCCGGTGTCCCGATCGTCGGTGACGACATCAAGTCGCAGGTGGGCGCCACGATCACGCACCGCGTGATGGCCAAGCTCTTCGAGGACCGGGGCGTCATCCTGGACCGCACGATGCAGCTGAACGTCGGCGGCAACATGGACTTCAAGAACATGCTCGAGCGCGAGCGCCTGGAGTCCAAGAAGATCTCCAAGACCCAGGCCGTCACCTCCCAGATCCGGGACCGTGAACTGGGCGAGGACAACGTCCACATCGGCCCCTCGGACTACGTGGCCTGGCTGGACGACCGCAAGTGGGCCTACGTCCGCCTCGAGGGCCGCGCCTTCGGTGATGTCCCGCTGAACCTGGAGTACAAGCTCGAGGTCTGGGACTCCCCGAACTCCGCGGGTGTCATCATCGACGCCCTGCGCGCCGCCAAGATCGCCAAGGACCGGGGCGTCGGCGGCCCGATCCTCTCCGCTTCCTCGTACTTCATGAAGTCCCCGCCGGTGCAGTACTTCGACGACGAGGCGCGGGAGAACGTCGAGAAGTTCATCAACGGCGAAGTCGAGCGCTGAGACGCCCGAGGCACCTCGCCTGTGCAGGCCCCCGGGTATTCCACCCGGGGGCCTGCGGGCTGTGTGAGGCTGTGCCTCATGCATGCTGTGCGCGACCTCCGCGTATTACTCCGGCTACGCGACTTCCGTTCGCTCCTTGCCGCACGGCTCCTTTCCCAGGCGGCCGACGGGGTGTTCCAGGTCGCGCTCGCCGCCTTCGTCGTCTTCTCGCCCGAGAAACAGACCTCCCCCGCCGCCATCGCCTCCGCCATGGCGATCCTGCTGCTCCCCTACTCCCTCCTCGGGCCGTTCACCGGGGTACTGCTCGACCGCTGGCGGCGGCGTCAGGTCCTGCTGTACGGCAATCTGCTGCGCACGGTGCTGGCGATGGCAACGGCGGCGCTGATCGCGTCACAAGCCCCCGACTGGCTCTTCTACGCCTCGGCCCTGTTCGTGACCGCCGTCAACCGCTTCGTCCTGGCGGGGCTCTCGGCCGCGCTCCCGCGAGTGGTCGACGGTGAAGAGCAGCTGCTCATGGCCAACTCCCTGGCCCCCACGGCCGGAACGCTCGCCGCCACCGCCGGCGGCGGGCTCGCGTTCGCCCTCCGGCTGGCCGGCTCGGATGTGGACGCGTATGTCGTGCTGCTCGCCGCCTCCCTCTACCTCTGCTCGGCTCTCACCGCCCTGCGCATGGCACCGCAATTGCTCGGCCCCGATGCCGCACGCCTCCAGCCTCACCTGCGCGAGGCCCTGTTGAGCACCCTGCGGGGACTTGCGGACGGGCTGCGCCATCTCGCCGAGCGGCGCGCTCCGGCACGGGCGCTGACCGCGATGACCCTGATCCGCTTCTGTTACGGAGCCCTGACGGTCACGGTGCTGATGCTGTGCCGGTACTCCTGGTCCCGCACCGAAGCGGAGGGCTTGGCCCTGCTCGGGATCACGGTCGGGGTGTCAGGGGCAGGCTTCTTCGCGGCCGCTGTGATCACGCCCTGGGCCGTCGCGCGGCTCACCGCGTTCGGCTGGATCGCCTGCTGTGCCGCCATGGGCGCCGTGCTGCTGCCGTCTCTCGGGCTGTTCTTCCTGCCGGGTCCGATGCTGGCCGCCGCGTTCCTGCTCGGCCTCGGCACCCAAGGGACCAAGATCGCCACCGACACCATCGTCCAGTCGACGGTCGACGACGGCTTCCGCGGCCGGATCTTCGCCATTTACGACGTTCTCTTCAATGCCGCCTTCGTCGGCGCCGCCGCGGTCGCCGCCCTCATGCTGCCGCCGGACGGACGCTCCATCGCACTGCTCGGCGTGGTGACCGTCCTCTACGCGGTGGTCACCGCGGCGTTGGCCCGCTTCGTGCGCAGCTGAGCACACATCCGTCACCCCGAGATGATCAGGGCTCTGCGGCGAGACCTCCGGACCGGATACCTTACGGACGTCCTACAGCAGCCTGTACACATCAATATCGGGGGAGATCCATGACGACGCCGCCTCAGAGCCAGCAGCCATACGGCCAGGCACCGTACGCACAGCCGTACGGGCAACAGCCCTACGGACAGAACCCGTATCCGCAGGCACCGTCGGCACCCCAGGCCCCCTACGGCCAGCCCCAGGGCGGATACGCCTACCCCCAGCAGCCACAGGCTCCGTACGGACAGCCTCAGCCTGGATACCCCGCGCCGCCCCAGCAACCCTTCATGCAAGGCGGTGCACCCGTACCACCGCCGCAACCCGCCAAGCGCCGTTCCCCCAAGTCGATCCTGAGGGGCATCGGAGCCGTCCTCGGTCTGGTCTTCCTCGCAGTCGCCTGGATCAGCAGCATGGACGACGCGAGCAGCGCCGAGGTCGGCGACTGCGTGAAGAAGTCCAGCAGTTCGCTCGACGATGGCCTTTCGGTGGTGGATTGCGGCACCTCGGAGGCCCAGTACAAGGTGACCGCGGTTCACGATGACACCTCGGACCCGTCCGTGTGCCCGGCAAATCAGTCCGCTTACACCAAGAACGTGCACCGACGCAGGGGATCCGACACTCACATGGTGCTCTGCCTGACCTCGGCGAAGTAGCGCACGGCAAGCACCTGGGATGCGTCATGGGGCGGTGTTTCACGTGAAACACCGCCCCATGTTTCACGTGAAACATAAGGTTCGCGGCCCCGTTTCACGTGAAACGTCAGCCCTGGGTGGCCCACCACTCCTTCAGAGCGGCGATCGCCTCGTCCCGCTCCATCGGCCCGCGCTCCAGCCGGAGCTCCAGCATCTGCTTGTAGGCCTTGCCGACCTCGGGCCCCGGACGGATGCCCAGAATCTGCATGATGTCGTTGCCGTCCAGGTCCGGGCGGATCGCCTCCAGCTCTTCCTGCTCCTGCAGCCGGGCAATGCGCTCCTCAAGCCCGTCGTAGGCGCGCGACAGGGCACCGGCCTTGCGCTTGTTGCGAGTGGTGCAGTCCGACCGGGTCAGCTTGTGGAGCCGCTTCAGCTGCGGACCGGCGTCGCGTACATACCGCCGGACGGCGGAGTCCGTCCACTCGCCCGTCCCGTAACCGTGGAACCGCAGATGCAGCTCCACCAGACGCGAGACGTCCTTGACCATGTCGTTGGAGTACTTCAGGGCGGTCATCCGCTTCTTGGTCATCTTCGCGCCCACCACCTCGTGGTGGTGGAAGGAGACCCGACCGTCCTTTTCGAAGCGCCGTGTCCTGGGCTTGCCGATGTCGTGCAGGAGGGCCGCCAGCCGCAGCACAAGATCGGGGCCGTCCTCCTCGAGGTCGATCGCCTGCTCCAGGACCGTCAGCGAGTGCTCGTAGACGTCCTTGTGACGGTGATGCTCGTCACTTTCCAGCCGCAGCGCGGGCAGCTCGGGCAAGACCTGGTCGGCCAGGCCCGTCTCGACGAGCAGTCGCAAGCCCTCGCGGGGGTGTGCCGACAGGATCAGCTTGTTCAGCTCGTCCCGTACGCGCTCCGCGGAGACGATCTCGATGCGGTCCGACATCGCCTTCATCGCGGCGACGACCTCCGGGGCCACCGCGAAGTCCAGCTGAGCGGCGAAGCGGGCCGCGCGCATCATCCGCAGCGGGTCATCGGAGAAGGACTCCTCGGGCGTCCCCGGCGTGCGCAGCACACGCGCGGCCAGGTCCTCCAGACCGTCGTGCGGATCGACGAACTCCTTCTGCGGCAGCAGCACCGCCATGGCGTTCACCGTGAAGTCCCGACGCACCAGGTCTTGCTCGATGGAGTCGCCGTACGACACCTCGGGCTTGCGGGAGGTGCGGTCGTACGCCTCGGACCGGTAGGTGGTGACCTCGATGTCGAACGATTCCTTCTTGCAGCCGACCGTCCCGAAGGCGATGCCGACCTCCCAGACCGCGTCCGCCCACGGCCGGACGATCTTCAGAACGTCCTCAGGGCGGGCATCGGTGGTGAAGTCGAGGTCATTGCCGAGCCGGCCCAGCAGCGCATCCCGGACCGAGCCGCCGACCAGGGCAAGTGTGAACCCGGCCTCCTGGAAGCGGCGGGCCAGATCATCCGCGACGGGGGACACCCTCAGCAGCTCGCTCACAGCGCGCCGCTGCACATGGTTCAGCGCGTTCGTCGACAGCGGGGTCCGCTCGGCGGTCGGGGCGGGGAGGTCATTGTTGGCGTTCGGCACAACAAAACAGGGTACGTGGCCGCGCAGTGCAAAGCGTCACGTAATAAAGGGGACAGGCTGGGCCCCGATCAAGGGAACCGGCTGGGCACACGGCCTCTGCATCGAGATCATGTGGAGCAGTCCCTGGCACGCCGTCGCTGCGCGCCTCGTTACCATTCGTGGACGCACATTCCGAACGACCACTGACGACGACGAGGGACGGGCGAGCGCGTGGCCGAGGCGGCAGGGTTCCAGCGGACTGAACGGCCGCGTGGTCGATGGCTGCGAAGGACCGTGACACTGCTCACTGGGATGCTCCTTCTCGTGGGGCTGCTCCAGATTCCGCACGCTTCCTCCGCCCAGGCGGCCCCGACCGGCTCCCGCACGGTCGACGTCACCATCGACTCGATGTCCCCGTCCGCTCCCTCCAAGAGCGACACGGTCACCGTCTCCGGCACGCTGACCAATGACGGCCGCAGCACGATCACGGATGCGCATGTCGGAATGCACCGTGGATCCGCGCTCGGCGGCCGTAGCTCCATCGAGAGCGCTTCCCGCCGAACCGGCTATCTGCCGGGCACGGACGGTGAGGAGATCAAGGGGCACACCGAGAAGATCGGCAAGCTGGAACCCGGCGCCAGCCGTTCCTTCAGCCTCAGCGTGCCGGCCAAGGACCTCAACCTCGGCGATAACGGTGTGTACCAGCTCGGCATCTCTCTGTCAGGGCGCTCCCCGTCCGCACCCTCAGGGCAGGTCCTCGGCTTCGACCGGACGTTCCTGCCCTGGCAGACAGGCGGAATCGGGAAGAAGACGCAGCTCACCTACATGTGGCCGCTGATCTCCCGCACCCACCTCACCGCCGAGACCGACGCCGATGCCCAGCAGACGCCGGTCTTCCGCAACGACGACCTCGCTGCCGAGCTCGCACCCGGGGGCCGGCTGCAGCAGATGGTCGCGCTCGGCAAGAACCTCCCGGTGACCTTCGTCATCGATCCCGACCTCCTCGCGACCGTCGACGCCATGACCAAGTCGTACCGGGTGAACGGCCCGGACGGCCCCATGGGCAAGAACCAGGCGGTCGCCAAGCAGTGGCTGCACGACCTCGAAGAAGCGGTCAAGTCGCACCAGGTCGTCGCGCTGCCCTTTGCCGATCCCGATCTGGCCTCGCTCGCTCACCACGGCAAGAGCGTGCCCAGCGCGCTCAGTCACCTCGGCCCGGCCACCGACCTTGCCGACAAGACCGTGGACACGATCCTCGGCGTCAAGCCGCGCACGGACTTCGCCTGGCCCGTCGACGGCGCGATCGACTCGTCCATCGTGGATGTCGCGACCTCGGCCGGCGCGCACAACGTGATCACTCGCAGCGACAGCCTGCGGGACGCCGACAGGCTGTCCTACACCCCGACGGCGGCCCGCCCCATCGGCGGCGGCAATACCGCCGTCGTGGCGGACGCGCAGCTCTCACGGGCCTTCGAGGGCGACATGTCGAAGGCCGGAAACTCCGCCCACGCGGTCCAGGACTTCCTCGCACAGACCCAGATGATCAGCCTTGAGGACCCGGGCCGGCAGCGCAGCATCGTCGTCGCGCCGCAGCGCATGCCGTCGGTCAGCCAGGCCCACGCCATGGCCGGCGCACTGCGGAGCCTGGACGAGTCCGGCAGCTGGACCCAGTCGCTGAACCTCGGCGGCGCGGCCAAGGCCAAGCCGGACCGCGCGGCAACCCGCCATGTGCCGAGTGGCGCCGCCTACCCGTCCTCGCTGCGTCGGCAGGAGCTCCCCGTCAACGCCTTCCGGCAGGTCCAGGGCACCCAGTCCGCCCTGGACGAGTTCCAGGTGATCCTGGCGCAGCCGGAGCGCGTGGTGACCCCGTTCGGCAACGCGATGATGCGGGAGATGTCGACGGAGTGGCGGGGCGATGCCACCGGCGCCACCACGTACCGGCACTCCGTACGCAGCTACCTCGACGGTCTGACCAAGAAGGTCCACCTGATCCAGAAGTCGGGGGCCACGCTCTCCGGGCGCAGCGCCACGATTCCGGTGACGGTGCAGAACAACCTGGTCCAAGGCGTCAAGGACATGACGCTGAAGCTGTCCTCGTCCCAGCCCAACCGTCTGGACGCGGGGAAGTCGCAGCAGATCACGGTGGACGGCGGGCACAGCCAGTCGTTCAAGTTCGACACCACGGCGAACGCCAATGGCCGGGCATGGGTGACCGCCCAGCTCTACACGGCGGACGGGAAGCCCTACGGTGAGCCGATGATGTTCCAGGTGAACGTCACGGAGATCACCGCAACGGTGATGCTCGTCATCGCGGGCGGCGTGCTGCTGCTCGTCCTCGCCGGTGTGCGGATCTACCTCCAGCGCAAGCGGGCGGCCGCCCGGCGGACCGAGGACGGGTCCGACGGTGACGAGCCCGATGACGGCGCCGGCACGGACGACGACAACGGCGGCACCGATGGCGACGAGCCGGAGCAGCCGAGTGACCCCACGCCGGACACCGGATCGGAAAGCTCCGACCCGTCCGGCTCAGGTGAGAAGGTGGACCGTTGATAGATGGCGGGGCCGGATGGCCGGCGACGGATGAGGTGGGGCAGCGATGAATGCGCCGTACGACGGTGACCGGGGCCGGGGCGCCAACGGCGACTCCACGGGACCGGTGCCTCCGACGCCCCCGCCGCCCGCGGAGCAGGACCCGTACGCCCAGGACCCCTATGTCCAGGACGCCTACCGCAACGACCCGCACCGCGCCCAGGACCCGACGGCCCAGGATCCGGTGACCGAGGCGCTTTACGACCGCGCCGCACACCCCCCGCCGCCGCCCGGGCAGCCCACGCATCCGCTCTACCAGCAGCCTGCCGCGGGCAGCCACCCGCCCGACCCGCAGCTGTGGGCCACGCCCCCGGCACCCGAGCCGCAGGGCCCGACCCGGAATCTGCCGTACGGCGATGCCGCGGCGACGACGCAGTTCGTGGGTGTGGACGACCTGATCACCCAGGCCGCCGACGGGCGTCCGGAGCCCGACGCCTTCGCCCATCTCTTCCGGGACCAGCAGTCCTACGAGCCCCAGCACTCCGCTCCCGCGACGGCCGGCCCCTCGGCGCCCGCGGCGCCCGGACCGGAAGCCGTGCCGCAGCAGACCGCACCGGAGCCGGCACCCGTGGCGGCGGCCGGCAAGCCCTCCGGCGGCCGTGCCTCCGGCCTGTTCAAGTCCAGCGCGGTGATGGCCGCCGGCACGATGGTGTCGCGTCTCACCGGCTTCGTCCGCTCGGCACTGATCGTCGCGGCCCTCGGCGGTGCGGTGCTCGGTGACTCCTGGCAGGTCGCCTACCAGCTCCCGACGATGATCTTCATCCTGACCATCGGCGGCGGTCTCAACTCCGTCTTCGTCCCGCAGCTGGTGCGCGCGATGAAGGAGGACGAGGACGGCGGCGAGGCCTACGCGAACCGGTTGCTGACGCTGGTCATCGTGGTACTCGGCGTGCTCACGGTCCTGGCGGTCGTGGCGGCGCCGCTGCTGGTGAAACTGGTTTCCTTCGACATCTCCCGTGACCCGGCGGCCAACGAAGTCGCCGTCGCGTTCACCCGCTACTGCGTACCCACGATCTTCTTCATGGGTCTGCACGTCGTCATGGGACAGATCCTCAACGCCCGCGGCCGCTTCGGCGCGATGATGTGGACCCCCGTCCTCAACAACATCGTCATGATCGCGACCTTCGGCCTGTTCATCTGGGTCTACGGCACGGCGAAGACCTCGCACATCGGCGTCACCACCATCCCCGACGAGGGCATCCGGCTCCTGGGGATCGGCACCCTCCTCGGGCTCGTCGTCCAGGCCCTGGCGATGATCCCTTACCTGCGCGACGCCGAATTCAAGCTCCGGCTGCGCTTCGACTGGCGCGGCCACGGCCTGGGCAAGGCCGCCAAGCTCGCCAAGTGGACCGTGCTGTTCGTGCTCGCCAACCAGGCGGGCGTCCTCGTCGTCACCCAGCTCTCCACCTGGGCCGGCAACACCGCCAACGACCAGGGGCACCCGGGCACCGGCTTCATCTCGTACGCCAGCGCACAGCTGATCTGGAACATGCCGCAGGCGATCATCACCGTCTCCGTCATGGCGGCGCTGCTGCCGCGGCTGGCACGGTCCGCACACGACGGTGACACCGGCGCCGTCCGGGACGACATGTCGCAGGGCCTGCGCACCTCCGCCGTCGCGATCGTGCCGATCTCGTTCGGCTTCCTCTCCCTCGGCATTCCGCTGTGCACGCTGGTCTACGGCTCGTCCGGCGCCGGCGTCCCGATGGGCTACATGCTGATGGCCTTCGGTGTGGGGCTGATCCCGTTCTCGGTGCAGTACGTCGTCCTGCGCGCCTTCTATGCGTACGAGGACACCCGCACGCCCTTCTACAACACGGTGATCGTCGCGGCCGTCAACGCCGCGGCCTCCGGCCTGTGCTTCCTGGTCCTGCCCGCCCGCTGGGCCGTGGTCGGCATGGCGGCCTCCTACGGCCTGGCGTACATCATCGGCGTGGGTGTGGCCTGGCGCCGGCTGAGCAAGCGTATGGACGGTGATCTCGACACCGCTCATGTCGTGCGGACCTATGCACGGCTGGCGGGCGCCAGCATCCCGGCCACGATTATCTCGGGCGCCGCGGTGTACGGGATCATGCAGGCGCTGGGCACCGGTGTCCTCGGGTCGCTGGCCGCTCTGATCGTCGGTGCCGCCGCACTTCTGGCCGTGTTCTACGTGGCTGCACGCAAAATGCGCATCGAGGAACTGAACGCCCTGGTCGGCATGGTCCGGTCGAAGCTTGGGCGTTGATTGAGCACAACCATCGACTGCCACCGTGTGTCGTGCATAGTGGCGGACTGTGGGCACAATTGTCTTGGCTCATTGAGCCTGCAACGGATGGGGAGGCAGGAACGACGGTGGCGGAACGGAGCACGGCTGCCGTCGACGTGGCTGACACGAGCGGTGAAGAACCGCTGACCGCCAAGGCGGGTAAGGCCACGGACGACGGTGCTAAGGCCGAGAAGGTATCCGGCAGGGAAAAGGACGCCGAGGGCACCGACGAGGAGCGTGCCGCGGCGATCGAAGCCCAGCCACCGGAACTGCACAGCGGCCACAAGCTTGCCAGACGCTACCGCCTCGAGGAGTGCGTCACCCGTCTGGACGGATTCAGCAGCTGGCGTGCGGTGGACGAGAAGCTGCGCCGCGCCGTCGGCGTGCACATCCTGCCGGCCGACCACCCCCGGGCCCGGCCGGTGCTGTCCGCCGCCCGTTCCTCGGCGCTGCTGGGTGACCCCCGGTTCGTCCAGGTCCTGGACGCCGTCGAGGAGAACGACCTCGTCTACGTGGTCCATGAGTGGCTGCCGGACGCCACCGAGCTCACCACGGTGCTCGCGAACGGACCGCTGGAGCCGCACGACGCCTACCAGCTCGTCAGCCAGGTCTCCCAGGCCATGGCCGCCGCGCACCGCGAGGGCCTGTCCCATCTGCGGATCACCCCCGGCTCGGTGCTGCGCACGGAGTCCGGGCAGTACCGCATCCGTGGGCTGGCCGTCATGGCGGCGCTGCGCGGTATCACCTGCGAGCACCCGCAGCGCACGGACACCGAGGCGATCGGGGCGCTGCTCTACTCCGCGCTGACCCAGCGCTGGCCGTACGAGAACGACGCCCACGGCCTCACCGGCCTGCCCAAGGGCGTCGGGCTGATCGCCCCCGACCAGGTGCGCGCCGGTGTGCACCGCGGGCTGTCAGAGCTCGCCATGCGCGCGTTGATCAACGATGGAGCCACGGCTTCCCGCCAGGAGCAGCCGTGCACCACCCCTGAGGAGCTGGCCAAGGCTGTAGCGGCCATGCCGCGTATCCGGCCTCCGGAGACCGCCTTCGCCACGCCTCCGCCGTATCAGCGCACGGGATACCAGCAGGGCAACTACCGGCAGCCGTCGGCTCGCCCTGCTCAGGCGAGCCATGCGACCCAGCCGGTCGCTTCTCCGCCG
This sequence comes from Streptomyces sp. 2114.4, assembly GCF_900187385.1. Lineage (NCBI taxonomy): Bacteria > Bacillati > Actinomycetota > Actinomycetes > Kitasatosporales > Streptomycetaceae > Streptomyces > Streptomyces sp. 2114.4. The sequence goes on along the minus strand of NZ_FYEY01000001.1, from coordinate 4,080,999 downwards.
CCTCCGCTGCAGAGCCGCACCGGCCGGGCGCTGAAGTGGTCCGTCTCCGCGCTGCTGATCGCGGCGCTGGGGCTGGGCAGCTGGCAGCTGGCGGACACTCTGTTGAAGCGCGAGAAGGACCGGGACGATCCGGCCAACTCGCAGCCGAGCAGTGGCGGCGCTGCCAAGAAACCCCAGGGCAAGCCGATCAAGATCGTGGAGGCGGGGGAGTACTACCCCGACGGCCAGCCGCAGCACGCCAATCAGGCGCAGGACACGATCGACGGGAACCCCAGCACCTACTGGGGCAGCAAGGGCTACCGCGAAGGCCCTGACCTGAACCCGGCCTTCAAGAAGGGCGTCGGTCTCGTCTACGACCTCGGCTCGAAACAGCAGATAAGCGGCGCATCGATCGGCCTTCACTACACCGGCAATCACACGACCGTGACGCTCTATGCCGCCGATTCACTCTCCTCTTCGCAGCCGCTCAGCTCCATGCGCCGGCTCGGAACGAGCCAGACGTCGGGCTCGTCCGCCAAGGTCAAGCTCAAGCACCCGGCAAAGGCCCGCTACGTCGTGGTGTGGATCACCGCGATGCCGTACGCGCCGGGTGACGGGTACAGCAGCGCCGGGTACCGGCAAGGTGTGACAGAGGTGTCCTTCACCAGCTGAGCGGAGTGAAGGACGGCACGACTGTCCAGGACACTGCGAGGGGCTCCGGTCCGGTTTTCCGGCCGGAGCCCCACACTCTTGGGCGCTGCTCGTGCGGACCGTCCATGTCAGGGCGGAGCAAATCGGCCACCCGCCTGCACACCACCGCCTTTCGACAGCATTTACATTCCTGACCTGGCGGGCTTCAATTGGACCGAGATCAGGCAGCTACGGCCGGGGGGCCCGTGTCCACCGAGAGCGACAAGGCTTCGATACCAAGCGACGCCGATCTCCTTGCCCTGCACGTGAAGGGCGACCCCGATGCCTTCGGGGAGATAGTCCGCCGCCATCGCGACCGGCTCTGGGCGGTGGCACTGCGCACCCTCGGTGATCGCGAAGAGGCTGCGGACGCCGTGCAGGACGCCCTGGTCTCCGCTTATCGCGCGGCCCACACCTTCCGCGGGCAGTCCGCCGTGACGACCTGGCTGCACCGCATCACGGTCAACGCCTGCCTGGACCGGGCGCGTAAGGCCGCTTCGCGGCGTACCTCGCCCGTTGCCGAGACCGAGCGGCTGGAGCAGCTTCTCGAACCCCAGGAATCCGCCGCGGCACCCGCTGAGCGCCAGGACCTGCACCGTGAGTTGCTCAGTGCTCTGCGCACGCTCCCCGAGGAACAGCGCGCAGCGCTCGTCCTCGTCGACATGCAGGGCTACCCCGTCGCGGAAGCCGCGGCGATCCTCGACATCCCTACCGGCACGGTGAAAAGCCGCTGTGCACGAGGCCGCGCTCGGCTCCTCCCCTTGGTCACCCATCTGCGCGCCGACAACGGGGATAGCAAACCCACGAGTGGGGGAAGGAACCGGGCGCAGGGGACATCCGTCCCACCGACGGCAGGACCGAACGACACAGGTGCCGTGAAGGGCGGAGGTGGGCGAGCGTGACGTCGATGACCGGCACGGATGAGCACCCCACAGGTGAGCACCCGGAAGTCTCCGAGCTCTCTGACCTCACGGACGGGCTGCTGTCCCCCTCTCGCAGCGCAGATGTGCGCCATCATCTCGCCGGCTGCCCGTTGTGTGATGACGTCTATGCGTCGTTGGAAGAGATCCGGGCACTGCTCGGCACCCTTCCCGGCCCGACCCGTATGCCGGCCGACGTGGCCGGCCGTATCGATGCCGCCCTTGCCGCCGAGGCACTGCTGGACGCCAGCACGCCTGCCGCCGCGGCTCATGTTTCACGTGAAACAGCCACCACCCCCGTCATGGTTTCACGTGAAACCGACAATGAGCCTCCCCACCGTGTCGGGGCGTCCACCCGGCCTGCCGGGCGTCCCAAGGGAGCCTCCGGGCCAGGTCGACAGTCGCCCGGCGGCCGTTCGCCTCGTTCGCGGCGCTGGCCCCGGATTCTGCTCAGCACCGCAGCAGCCGCGGCGGTCTTCAGCTTCGGTGGCCTGCTCATCCAGAACGCCGCTGTCGACGGCTCCCAGGCTGGCCACCATGGCCGGGCCACCGCCGCCCCCGAGAAAACCACAGAGGCAGCAGGCCTGACCGCCGCCACTCTTGGTTCGCATGTACACGACCTGCTGGCGTCAAAGGGCTCGCACAAGTCCCCGGACATCGGCACGCGCACCGCTCCCGAGTCGACGCTGCGCGGCGGCGCCGACACCGTTCCGTCGTGTGTCCGTCTGGGCACCGGGCGGACGGAGGTACCGATTGCGTCCAGCCACACCCGGTACCAGGGCAAGGACGCCTACCTCGTGGTGCTGCCCGATCCGACCGACGCACAGCGCGTCTCCGCCTTTGTCGTCAGTTCCTCCTGCGTCTCTGCCGCGCCACCGGCTCCCGGAAAGATTCTGCTGTCTCACTCATACCAGCGAGACTGAACGGCGAGCAGTGCGCTGTGACACTCCGGGAATGCTCGCCCCGTAGGATCCGTTGGGTGGGGTGAGAGTTCCGAGAGCCCCAGCAAGCAGTCGGCAGAGACAAGGAAGACACCCGTGAGCGACGTCCGCAACGTGATCATCATTGGCTCCGGGCCCGCGGGCTACACCGCAGCGCTCTACACCGCCCGCGCGTCCCTGAAGCCGCTGGTCTTCGAAGGTGCCGTCACCGCCGGAGGCGCGCTGATGAACACCACTGACGTGGAGAACTTCCCCGGTTTCCGCGACGGCATCATGGGGCCGGACCTGATGGACAACATGCGCGCCCAGGCGGAGCGCTTCGGCGCCGAGCTGGTGCCGGACGACATCGTCTCGGTCGACCTCTCCGAGGAGATCAAGACCGTCACGGACACCGCCGGCAACGTGCACCGGGCGAAGACCGTGATCGTCAGCACCGGCTCCCAGCACCGCAAGCTCGGCCTTCCCCGTGAGGACGAGCTGTCCGGCCGTGGCGTCTCCTGGTGCGCCACCTGCGACGGGTTCTTCTTCAAGGACCAGGACATCGCCGTCATCGGTGGCGGCGACACCGCGATGGAGGAGGCCACCTTCCTCTCCCGCTTCGCCAAGTCGGTCACGGTCGTCCACCGCCGCGACACCCTGCGGGCCAGCAAGGCGATGCAGGAGCGTGCCTTCGCGGACCCGAAGATCAAGTTCGTATGGGACAGCGACGTCGCCGAGATCCACGGTGAGAGCAAGCTCTCGGGTCTGACACTGCGCAACCGTAAGACCGGCGAGACCTCCGAGCTCCCCGTCACCGGCCTCTTCATCGCGATCGGCCACGACCCGCGGACCGAGCTGTTCAAGGGGCAGCTGAAGCTCGACGACGAGGGCTACCTCAAGGTCGATGCGCCCAGCACGCGGACCAACCTACCGGGCGTCTTCGGTGCCGGCGATGTCGTCGACCACACCTACCGCCAGGCGATCACCGCGGCCGGTACGGGCTGCTCCGCCGCCCTCGACGCCGAGCGGTTCCTCGCGGCGCTGTCGGACAGCGAGGCGCCCGAGCCGGACAAGACCGCGTCCGTCTGATCCGCGCACCCAGCTTTCCCACCACCCACCCAGTAAGGAGATTGCCATGGCCGGCGCCACGGTGACCGTCACGGACGACAACTTCGAAGAGGTCGTTCTCAAGAGCGACAAGCCTGTCCTTGTGGACTTCTGGGCCACCTGGTGCGGCCCGTGCCGCCAGGTCGCCCCGTCCCTGGAGGCAATTGCCGCCGAGCACGACGAGATCGTCATCGCCAAGCTGAACACCGACGAGAACCCGGCCACCACCGCCAAGTACGGCGTCATGTCGATCCCGACCATGAACGTCTACCAGGGCGGCGAGGTCGTGAAGACCATCGTCGGTGCCAAGCCGAAGGCGGCGATCGAGCGCGACCTGGCGGACTACCTCGCCTGAGTCACGCCACTCCGTTTCACGGGAAACGGGCCTGCCCCACCAAGGGGCGGGCCCGTTCTCTGTTTCACGGGAAACCGCACGCCCTACAACGGTCGCAGGGCCGGTTCCTTCTGCACGGCTCCCAGCAAGCGGTCGAGAGCCAGCTCGACATCTTCCTTCCACGAGAGCGTGGTCCGCAGCTCGAGGCGCAGCCGAGGGAAGCGGGGATGGGGCCGTACGGTCTTGAAGCCGACCGCGAGGAGGTGATGGGCGGGCAGCACACACGCCGGCTCGCTCCAGCGGGCATCGCCAAAGGCCTCGATGGCTTTGAAGCCGCGCTGGATGAGGTCCTTGGCGACCGTCTGGACCATCACGCGCCCCAGCCCCTGACCTTGGTATCCAGGGATCAACCAGGCCGTCAGCAACTGCACCGCGTCCGGTGAGACCGGGCTGGTGGGGAAGGCCGTGGAGCGCGGCACATACGCCGGCGGGGCGTACATCACGAATCCGACGGGCACCTCGTCGACATAGACCACCCGCCCGCAGGACCCCCACTCCAGCAGTACTGCCGAGATCCAGGCTTCCTTCTCCAGCTCCGGGCGTCCCGCTTTTACCGCGGCCTCGCCGCTGACGGGGTCGAGCTCCCAGAAGACACAGGAGCGGCAGCGCTTGGGAAGGTCCGGAAGGTTGTCCAACGTGAGCGGTACGAGCCGACGGCCCATGGAACCAGGTCCTCGCTTCCCTCGCCTGCCGCACCACGAAGCGCCGTCAGCGCCGCCTGCTCTCTGAGCAGACCACCAACGAATCCTCCGACAGCTGCGAGGCCGAACCCCGCTGCCAACAGTCCGGTGCGGCTCACCGATTGCATGGCCCTCTCCTCGGTGTGAGGTCTCTCCGCATGGATGCGTGCCATACCCGAACGCATCGTATCCACCCTTTACGGGCACGGGTACCGCAAGAGAGCAAAGGGCGGACCGTGTTCCGGTATGCACTCCGGAACACGGCCCGCCCAGGAGCCGAGAGCATCAGCTCACTCTTCGTCGTCGCTCTCCTCGGCCAGCGACTGGCCCAGGACGCGCCCCTCACCAGGGGCGAGCGTGCCGAGGATGCGCTCCAGATCATCCATCGAGGCGAACTCGACGACGATCTTTCCCTTCTTCTGCCCCAGGTCGACCTTCACCCGAGTCTCGAAGCGATCGGACAGCCGGGAGGCCAGACCCGTCAGCGCGGGAGACACCCGGGTGCCCGCACGGGGACCCTTGGCCTTGTTCGCGCTCTTGGGGGTCGACCCCATCAGCGTGACGATCTCCTCGACGGAACGGACCGACAGTCCCTCCGCCACGATGCGGCGCGCGAGGTGGTCCTGCTCTTCCGAGTCCTCGACGGAGAGCAGGGCGCGGGCATGTCCTGCGGAGAGCACACCGGCAGCGAGCCGCTTCTGCACGGACGGCGAGAGCTTCAGCAGCCGCAGCGTGTTGGAGACCTGTGGGCGCGAACGCCCGATCCGGTCGGCCAGCTCGTCATGCGTGCACTTGAAGTCCTTCAGCAGCTGGTCATAAGCGGCTGCTTCTTCCAGCGGGTTGAGCTGCGCCCGGTGGAGGTTCTCCAGAAGGGCATCGAGGAGCAGCTTCTCGTCGTCCGTGGCCCGCACGATCGCGGGAATCTTCTCCAGACCGGCCTCACGGCATGCCCGCCAGCGGCGCTCACCCATGATGAGCTCATAGCGCCCCGGTCCCGTCTGACGGACCACCACCGGCTGGAGCAGACCCACCTCCTTGATGGAGGTGACCAGCTCGGCAAGGGCGTCCTCGTCGAAGACCTCACGCGGCTGGCGCGGGTTCGGCTTGATCGCGCCCAGTGGCACCTCGGCGAAGTGTGCGCCTGCCACTTCCGAGACGCTGGCCGACGATGCCTCCGACCCTGCCGATGTCTCCGTTTCACGTGAAACACCGTGCGTCGGCAGCGACGTCACCTTGGCTGCCGCTACTCCTCGTTCCGGGGCCAAGACCGGTGCGGACGACGATGACGCCGCTCCCTGCCCCGTAGTCCCGGCATGGTCCGTGCTCTGCGGTGCCGCGGGGATCAGCGCACCGAGCCCACGGCCCAGGCCTCTACGTCGTTCGCTCACTGAGTCCCCTCCGAGATGCTGTGCTGTGCTTCATAGTTGACGCTGAGGCCCTGGCCCCCGGTGTGCGGGACCCCACGCAACGCGATCTCTCGGGCTGCTTCGAGATAGGAAAGCGAGCCACTGGATCCCGGGTCATAGGTGAGCACCGTCTGCCCATAGCTGGGTGCCTCGGAGATGCGCACCGAGCGGGGAATGCTGGTACGGAGCACCTCGTGGCCGAAGTGACTGCGCACTTCATCGGCGACCTGGGAGGCCAGCCGGGTGCGGCCGTCGTACATGGTGAGCAGGATCGTCGAGACATGGAGCTTGGGGTTGAGATGCCCCCGCACCAGATCAACGTTCCGGAGCAGCTGGCCCAGCCCCTCCAGCGCGTAATACTCGCACTGGATCGGGATCAGTACCTCGGCGCCGGCCACCAGAGCGTTGACCGTCAGCAGGCCGAGCGAGGGCGGGCAGTCGATGAAGATGTAGTCCAGGGGCTGTTCATACGCCTTGATCGCCCGGTCGAGGCGGCTCTCACGGGCCACCAGGGAGACCAGCTCGATCTCCGCACCGGCCAGGTCGATCGTGGCGGGCGCGCAGAACAAGCCCTCCACATCCACGACCGGCTGTACAACGTCGGAGAGTGGCTTGCTCTCCACGAGTACGTCGTAGATGGAGGGCACTTCGGAGTGGTGGTCGATGCCCAGCGCCGTTGACGCATTGCCCTGGGGGTCGAGGTCGATCACCAGAACCCGGGCACCGTGCAGAGCCAAGGAGGCCGCCAGGTTCACGGTGGTCGTGGTCTTGCCGACCCCGCCCTTCTGGTTGGCAACCACCATGACCCGAGTCTGTTCAGGCCGGGGCAGCCCCTCACCCGCGCGGCCGAGTGCCTCCACCGCCAGCTGAGCTGCACGACCGATCGGGGTGTCGTCCATCGGGGGCGGCGTTTCACGTGAAACGTCGTCCCCGAACGACTCGCTACGGGGACCGGGGACCGGATCGGTCATCGGTCCCGCGATGTTGGCGTCGGACCGCAAGGATTCACTCTCCTCGACATCAGGCTCGCAATGTTCAGAGCCTGCCATGCTTTCGGTGTCGCGAACCAGTGAGGTCCGTTCTCCTGTGGACGAATCCAGTTCTGTGGATACTTCGCTGACCCTTGTGGGTCTACGGTCGCGGGGCGCGGCGGCCGCACGACCACGGTCGATGATCCCTTGCAGTAGAGAACGACGTTTCACGTGAAACACGATGCCAGCGTCACGCCTGAATCAGCCGCGACACTCCGCCTTGTGTCGTTTTGGTGGCATTGAGGGCTTTTGCCGTTTCCTCTCCTCACGGAACGGCACCCCCTGGCACCCCTGCCGATCTGTGACGATTCGGCACCAGGGCGTCAGCGCCGGCGACCCCTCGATGCCCGGCCCACCCGAGCCGCCTTGGCCCGCTTGGCCGCAAAGCGCACACCGCCGGGACTCTCGCCCACCTCGACCCGTACGACGGTCGACGGCGGATCCACGATGCCCTCGCCGACGTGCACCACCGAGGTCTCCACGACGCCCAGCTTGCTCAGCGCCGCCCGGGCTCCCTTGAGCTCCTCCTCCGCGGCATCGCCCTTGAGCGCCAGCATCTCGCCGTAAGGACGCAGCAGCGGAACCCCCCAGCCGGCCAGCCGGTCGAGCGGGGCGACGGCACGCGCCGTCACCACATGCACCTGGGGCAGCTTCCCCATCACCTCTTCGGCCCGCCCGCGCACGACCGTGACATGGTCAAGCCCCAGCAACTCGACGACTTCCTGAAGGAAGTTCGTACGCCGCAGCAACGGCTCCAGCAGCGTGATCTTCAAATCCGGGCGCACCAGAGCCAGCGGGATACCGGGCAACCCGGCCCCCGAGCCCACATCGCAGACCGAGACGCCCTCGGGCACGACCTCGGAGAGCACCGCGCAGTTCAACAGGTGCCGCTCCCACAACCGCGGCACCTCACGCGGGCCGATGAGCCCACGCTTCACCCCGGCGTCGGCGAGCAGTTCGCCGTACCGCACGGCCTCCGCAAAGCGCTCGCCGAAAACCTCCTCCGCCGCCTTCGGCGCAGGAGGGAGCTCCGCTGCTGCCTCCGTCACGGGAACCGCCCTTCCTCTGGACTGCTTTTTCTGCCGGGAACCCGGGTTACGCCCCCGGGATAACACAGAACGCTGACAACTTTTGGCCCCGCCTGCGAGCAGACGGGGCCAAAGAAAAACGGGAGCGCTGAGCGGTCAGGCCGGGAGAACAACCACTCGGCGCTGCGGCTCCTCGCCCTCGGACTCGCTGCGGAGCCCGGCCGCCGCCACCGCGTCGTGGACGACCTTGCGCTCGAACGGCGTCATGGGGTCGAGCTTCACCGGCTCACCGGTGCCCTTGACCTCTTCCGCGGCCTTCGCACCGATCTCCGCGAGCTCCTCGCGCTTACGCGCCCGGAAGCCGGCGATGTCCAGCATCAGACGGCTGCGGTCACCGGTTTCACGGTGCACGGCCAGCCGGGTCAGCTCCTGCAGGGCCTCCAGCACCTCACCGTCGCGGCCCACCAGCTTCTGCAGGTCACGGCTGGTCGAGTCACTGATGATCGATACAGCGGCGCGGTCGGCCTCGACATCCATGTCGATGTCACCGTCGAGGTCGGCGATGTCCAGCAGACCCTCGAGGTAGTCGGCCGCGATCTCGCCTTCCTGCTCCAGGCGGGTCAGGGTGTCGGTGCCCTTGGTGGCAGGGGTCGTGTCCGTCACGAAAGGACTCCTTCTTACTTCTTGGACGGGTGCTTGGGGCGCTGCTGGCCCTTGCGCTGACCGGACTTGGTGGTGCGGGACCCGGAGGCGCCGCCCTTCTCCTTGCCCTCCTGCGCGTCCTTCTTCTCCAGCGACTGCTTCTTCGCAGCACCCTGTCCGGCGCCCGTACCACCCGAAACGGATCCGGCACGCGTACGGTTCTGCGCACCGCCGACCGGTGCGGCGCCGCCGGTCTGCCGCTTGGACTTCGTCTGGCGCTTGGGCTGCTGGCGGTTCTGGCGCGCCTCCTCGGCGGCCTGCTTCGCCTCGACGACGGCCGGGTCCTCGACGATCTTGCCGGCGGCACGCAGCCGCTCCTGGCGCTCCGCGAAGGCCTTGCTGCCCGGGGTCGGGTTACGACGGATGACGAACATCTGCTGGCCCATGGTCCACACGTTGGTGGTCAGCCAGTAGACGAGAACACCGACGGGGAAGTTGATGCCGAAGACGGCGAACATGACGGGGAAGACGTACATCAGCATCTTCTGCTGCTGCATGAACGGCGTCTTCACCGTGAGGTCGACGTTCTTGGTCATCAGCTGGCGCTGCGTGTAGAACTGCGACGCCGACATCAGGACGATCATGATGATCGTAACCACGCGGACGTCGACCACGGAAGCACCGAGGCTCTGGATCTTCTCCGCGCTGTCCATGAACTTCGCCGCCAGCGGCGCACCGAAGATGTGCGCCTTCTGCGCGCTCTCCAGCAGCGGCTGGTCGATGACGCCGACCGTCTTGTTCTGCGCGATGTGGCTCAGGACCTGGTACAGCGAGATGAAGAACGGCGACTGGGCCAGAATCGGGAGACAGCTCGAGAGCGGGTTGGTGCCCGTCTCCTTGTAGAGCTTCATCATCTCTTCGGACTGGCGCTGCTTGTCGTTCTTGTAGCGCTCCTGGATCGCCTTCATCTTCGGCTGGAGCGCCTGCATGTTCCGCGTCGACTTGATCTGCTTCACGAAGAGCGGGATCAGGCAGATACGGATCAGCACCACCAGCGAGACGATGGACAGACCCCACGCCGCGCCACTGTTCTTGTCAAAGATGAGGCTGTAGAACGAGTGGAACTGGACGATGATCCAGGAAACAGCGATATAGAGGGGACCGAGGATCGTGTCCACGAATCAGGCTCCTTGGGCGTTGGGCTGAGTCTCGGGCTGGGCGACAGGCTCAGGGACGGTGGGCCCGCCCAGGCGGCTCCTCAGCCGCTGATGCCAAACCGGACGCTTCCGGGGAGGGACGTGGTCGACGCCACCGAGCGACCACGGATTGCATCGCAGGATGCGCCAGGCTGTCAGCGCAGTCCCTTTCACCGCACCGTGCCGGTCGATGGCCGTGTAGCCATAGTGCGAGCACGACGGGTAGTACTTGCAGACCGGTCCCAGCAAGGGGCTGATGGTCCACTGGTAGATCTTGATCAAAAGCAGCAGCGGGTACTTCACTGTGCGCTCCCTCCCGGGTCCCGTCCGGGGTTCCGGGGGCCCGCGGCGGAGCCGCCGCCGGTCACGGCCCCCGGGGGATGGCAGCCTTTCGGCACCCCTCCCAGCAGCCGCTCAAGTGCGGCATCCAGGTCGCGGGCCAGTTGGTCGTGTTCCGCATCACCCGCACAGGGCAGGGCCCGTACGACAACCAGGCTACCGGCGGGCAGCCGGTCCAGCCGGTCGCGCATCAGATGCCGAAGCCTGCGCTGGACCTTGTTGCGCACGACGGCGTTGCCCACTGCCTTGCTCACGACGAAACCCGCACGTGCCGGGGGAACACTCTCCCCCGACCCGTGCGGGTCCGTTGCACCGCTGCGGAAATGAACGACAAGGAGCGGGCGCCCGGCCCTGCGTCCCCGGCGTACCGCGGCCGCGAAGTCCTCGCGCCGCCTCAGCCGATTCTCGGTAGGCAGCACGTCATGGACCTAGGTTCAGGCTGCTCAGGCCGACAGGCGGGCGCGACCCTTGCCACGGCGGGACGCGAGAATCGCGCGGCCGGCGCGGGTCCGCATGCGCAGACGGAAGCCGTGGGTCTTCGCGCGGCGGCGGTTGTTCGGCTGGAAGGTGCGCTTGCTCACTCGGGGGCTCCAGGAATGCTTGTTGTCTCGCGAGAGACAGATGTGGGGCGTCGACTGGCTGTCACCGTGCGCCCACGAGTAGCTCGCAACGCCTAAGTGCACCGCTACACGATCACTCGAGCGTGATCTTTGCCCATCGGAGGCAGGCGGCAGCAGCCATCGACAACTCGACCTGGTCACGGTACGCGCGGCTACGCCATCCGGTCAAACCGGCTCCTCGGCGGCCCCGACCGGCCTCTTGTCAGGACACACTATGCACAGCCTGTGGACAACAACTTGAATCCCCAGGCCCGCCCTGACTACCGTGGCTGAACTCCGATTCCTTCCCGCCCGTCCTGAGAATCACACATTCGTGGGACTGCTGAGAGAGCGTGCCCCGTGGCTGATGTACCTGCCGATCTTGCCGCAGTGTGGCCGCGCGTGCTCGACCATCTCCTTCGCGCGGAGGCCGACGGCCTCAAGCCCAAGGACCAGGACTGGCTCAAGCGCACCCAGCCGCTGGCGCTGGTTGCCGACACCGCGCTGCTCGCCGTCCCCAATGAGTTCGCCAAGGGTGTGCTGGAAGGCCGGCTGGCGCCGCTGATCGGGGAGGCTCTGAGCCATGAGTGCGGCCGCCCGATCCGGATCGCGATCACCGTGGACGACTCCTCCGAGGAGCCCCCGGCATCGCCCGCGCCCCCGCACCAGTCGCCGCAGCACCAGTCCCCCCAGCACCCGTCGTCGCCTCAGCAGCACACCCCGCACTCTCAGCCGTCGCATCAGGCGCAGCAGCAACACGATGCCTACGACGGCTACGAAGCGCGGCACGACAACCGTCACGAGAGCCGTCACGACAACCGGCAGGGCTACGGGCACCAGGGCGAGGACCTGCCCGGCGTGCGCCCCGCCTATCCGGACTACCCACAGCCGCGGCACGAGCCCGGCGGCTGGCCGCAGCACTCCTCCGGTATGGCCGGCGGCCCCGGCCCGCGCGAGGACTACGGCTGGCAGCAGCACCTGGGCGGCTACCCCGAGCGCGACCCCTACGCCTCCCCTTCGTCCCATGTATCGCAGCATCAGCAGCGGCAGAACGACTACCGCGGGCAGGCGCCCGACCGCAGCGGGCCGCCGCAGCACTCCGACGCCCGCTCCCCTTACGACCAGCCGCGCCGCGACCTCTCCGAGCACCAGCCCGGCGGGCACAACGGCCGCTCGGGCGCTCCCGGCTCCGGCCCCGGCGCCGTGCTTCCCGCGCCCAGCGGTGCGCCCAGCCCGCTCGCCGCGCAGCCCGCACCGGCGACCGGCCCCGGCGAGCCGACCGCGCGGCTGAACCCGAAGTACCTCTTCGACACCTTCGTCATCGGTGCCTCGAACCGCTTTGCGCACGCCGCCGCGGTCGCCGTCGCCGAGGCGCCGGCCAAGGCGTACAACCCGCTGTTCATCTACGGGGAGTCCGGTCTCGGCAAGACCCATCTGCTGCATGCCATCGGGCACTACGCGCGCAGCCTGTACCCCGGCACCCGCGTGCGGTACGTGAGCTCGGAGGAGTTCACCAACGAGTTCATCAACTCCATCCGCGACGGCAAGGCGGACGCGTTCCGCAAGCGCTACCGCGACATGGACATCCTGCTGGTCGACGACATCCAGTTCCTGGCGAGCAAGGAGTCGACGCAGGAGGAGTTCTTCCACACCTTCAATACGCTGCACAACGCGAACAAGCAGATCGTGCTCTCCAGTGACCGGCCGCCCAAGCAGCTGGTCACCCTGGAGGACCGGCTGCGCAACCGCTTCGAATGGGGTCTGATCACCGACGTCCAGCCGCCCGAGCTGGAGACCCGGATCGCGATCCTGCGCAAGAAGGCGGTCCAGGAGCAGCTGAACGCGCCCCCGGAGGTGCTGGAGTTCATCGCGTCCCGGATCTCGCGCAACATCCGTGAGCTGGAGGGCGCGCTCATCCGGGTCACCGCGTTCGCCTCGCTCAACCGGCAGCCGGTGGACCTGGGGCTGACCGAGATCGTGCTGAAGGACCTGATCCCCGGGGGCGAGGACGCCGCGCCGGAGATCACCGCGACCGCGATCATGGCCTCGACGGCCGACTACTTCGGGCTGACCATCGACGACCTGTGCGGCTCGTCACGCAGCCGGGTGCTGGTGACCGCCCGCCAGATCGCCATGTATCTGTGCCGCGAGCTGACCGATCTCTCCCTGCCGAAGATCGGCGCGCAGTTCGGCGGCCGGGACCATACGACCGTGATGCACGCCGACCGCAAGATCCGCGCGCTGATGGCCGAGCGGCGCTCGATCTACAACCAGGTCACCGAGCTGACCAACCGCATCAAGAACGGCTGAGGGCGGCCACGCTGCCACCGGCCACCGCAGGACGTCCCAGGGCGCTCCGGACCCGTTCCGGCAGCGCCCTTCGTCGTACGGGGCCGGCCGTGCGGCGAAGCCCGCGCCTCCCCAGAGGCCGAGTGCTCCCCAGAGGCCGAGTGCTCCCCACAAAGACGCTCCCGACCCGGCTCCCGGCCCCCTGTGGCCCCTCCTCCGGTCCGCCCCGCCGCCGTCCCAAACCTGTGGAGCGCGCCTGCTGTGTTCGATTCCGCGGCCGGTCACGGCTTCTCTCCACAGATTGGGCAAGAATCTTCCGTCCACATCCTGGGGAGGGGAAAGTTATCCCTGTGGGATCCACAGGCCGGTGTTCTGACGGGGCATCGGAGGAGGTCAGCCGCGTGTGGATTTGTGGCCAACCTTCCTCCACAGGGTGTGGACAGTGGATTCGTCCACAGGGAAGGCCGCGTCTTGTCCACCGCCCGCCCACAGGCAAGCCGCTGTTGTCCCCAACGATCACCGGCTTCTCCACATCGCTGTCCACTGTTCGGCAACACAACACCCGCCCTCACCGGGCCGAGTGAAAGCGGTCACACCAAGGTGAGGGATTGGGCTGTGGGGAACGGGGGTAAAGCTGGGGATGGCGCTGGGGAGAAGTGCCCGTCCCCTGTGCATCGGGTGTGCAGAACTTCCGGCGGTCCACAGAGCCACCGGCTTTTCCACGGCCGCCACCCACAGGGGCAGTGGACAAAAAATCCGCGTTGACCTGCGCAAAAGCAGTTGTCCACGGTTTCCACAGCCCCTACTACTACGACCACGGATATCTACCGGGGAACTCGTTCGGAAACGGGGCCTGTGCACAAGTTGGCCGCCGAGCGTCCGGCACCGGTCGAGCCGACTTGACCCCGAGCCGCACCGACTGTCGGTGGCGTGCGTCAGACTGGTCTCCGGCAACCCAGCCGACGACGAAGGCCAGCAGGGCGAGAGCCAGCAACAGCAGGAGGCGGTTTCCGGTGAAGATCCGGGTGGAGCGCGATGTACTCGCGGAGGCAGTGGCCTGGGCGGCCAAGAGCCTCCCGGCCCGTCCGCCGGTGCCCGTCCTCGCGGGCCTGCTGCTGAAGGCGGAGGAAGGCGCGCTGAGCCTCTCCGGCTTCGACTACGAGGTCTCCGCACGGGTCTCGGTGGAAGCAGAGGTGGAAGAGGAGGGCACGGTCCTCGTCTCCGGCCGGCTGCTCGCCGACATCTGCCGTGCGCTCCCCAACCGCCCGGTGGAGATTTCCACCGACGGTGTACGGGTGACCGTCGTCTGCGGCTCCTCGCGCTTCACCCTCCACACACTGCCTGTGGAGGAGTACCCGTCCCTGCCGACGATGCCCACCGCCACCGGCACCGTCCCCGGTGAGGTCTTCGCCGCGGCCGCCGCCCAGGTCGCCATCGCCGCCGGCCGTGACGACACCCTTCCGGTGCTCACCGGCGTACGGATCGAGATCGAGGGCGACACCGTCACCCTGGCCTCCACCGACCGCTACCGCTTCGCCGTGCGTGAGTTCCTGTGGAAGCCGGAGAGCCCGGACGCCTCCGCGGTCGCGCTGGTCCCCGCCAAGACGCTGCTGGACACCGCCAAGTCCCTGAGCAGCGGCGACACCGTCACGCTCGCGCTGTCCGGCTCCGGCCAGGGCGAGGGCCTGATCGGTTTCGAGGGCGCCGGACGGCGGACGACGACGCGTCTGCTGGAAGGCGACCTGCCGAAGTACCGCACCCTCTTCCCGACCGAGTTCAATTCGGTCGCCGTGATCGAGACCGCCCCGTTCGTCGAGGCCGTCAAGCGTGTGGCACTGGTGGCCGAGCGGAACACCCCGGTCCGGCTGAGCTTCGAGCAGGGCGTGCTGATCCTGGAGGCCGGCTCCAGCGACGATGCACAGGCTGTGGAGCGGGTGGACGCCGACCTGGAGGGCGACGACATCTCGATCGCCTTCAACCCGGGCTTCCTCCTGGAGGGCCTGTCGGCCATCGACTCCCCGGTGGCGCAGCTGTCCTTCACGACCTCGACCAAGCCCGCGCTGCTGAGCGGCCGGCCGGCCAAGGACGCCGAGGCGGACGACGCGTACAAGTACCTGATCATGCCGGTGCGGCTCTCGGGCTGACGGCCGGAGCGCAGGGGTGACGGCTGTCCGGCGGACACCGGACGGCGCCCCGGCCGCGCGCCGTGCGGCGACCGGCTGAAGGGCCCCTGATGAGCGGCTGAGCCCACAGGTGTGCGCGGACCTGCGGGCGTAGGCTCGGACCCGGGTACGAACAGCAACGACTACGTGCAAAGAGGGTCTCGGATGGAGCTCGGTCTCGTCGGTCTCGGCAAGATGGGCGGCAATATGCGCGAGCGCATTCGCCGCGCCGGCCACACCGTCATCGGATACGACCGCAACCCCGACGTGGCGGATGTCAACAGCCTTCAGGGGCTGGTGGACAAGCTCAAGGGGCCGCGGGTGGTCTGGGTCATGGTGCCGGCCGGTGCCGCCACCCAGTCCACGATCGACGAGCTGGCCGAGCTGCTGTCGCCGGGCGACATCGTCGTGGACGGCGGCAACTCCCGCTGGACCGACGACGAGAAGCACGCCGAGGAGCTGAAGGCCAAGGGCATCGGCTTCGTCGACTGCGGTGTCTCCGGCGGCGTCTGGGGTCTGGAGAACGGCTATGCGCTGATGTACGGCGGCGACAAGGACGATGTCGCCAAGGTGCAGCCGATCTTCGATGCCCTCAAGCCCGAGGGCGAGTTCGGCTCGGTACACGCCGGCAAGGTCGGCGCCGGCCACTTCGCGAAGATGGTCCACAACGGCATCGAGTACGCCATGATGCAGGCCTTCGCCGAGGGCTGGGAGCTGCTGGAGAAGGTCGACTCCGTCACGGACGTGCGCGAGATCTTCCGCTCGTGGCAGGAGGGGACGGTCATCCGTTCCTGGCTGCTCGACCTGGCCGTCAACGCCCTCGACGACGACGAGCACCTGGAGAAGCTGCGCGGCTACGCCGCCGACTCCGGTGAGGGCCGCTGGACGGTCGAGGCCGCGATCGACAACGCCGTGCCGCTGCCCGCGATCACGGCCTCGCTCTTCGCGCGCTTCGCCTCCCGCCAGGACGACTCCCCGCAGATGAAGATGATCGCCGCGCTGCGCAACCAGTTCGGTGGCCACGCGGTCGAGAACAAGAAGTAGCAAGCAGCAACAAGAAGCAGTAACCACCGCAGTAACCGGTGGCAACCGCCGGGGGAGGTCGGCGCTCAGTCATGCACATCACGCATCTGTCCCTCGCCGACTTCCGCTCGTACGCCCGGGTCGAGGTTCCGCTCGACCCGGGCGTCACGGCTTTCGTGGGCCCCAACGGCCAGGGCAAGACCAATCTGGTCGAAGCGGTCGGCTATCTGGCGACGCTCGGCAGCCACCGGGTCTCCTCGGATGCCCCGCTGGTGCGGATGGGCGCCGAGCGGGCGGTCGTCCGGGCCGCGGTCGTCCAGGGCGAGCGGCAGCAGCTGGTCGAGCTGGAGCTCAACCCGGGCAAGGCCAACCGCGCCAGGATCAACAGGTCGTCCCAGGTCAGGCCGCGGGATGTGCTGGGGATCGTCCGGACGGTGCTGTTCGCGCCGGAGGACCTGGCGCTGGTCAAGGGCGATCCGGGCGAGCGGCGGCGGTTCCTGGACGAGCTGATCACCGCGCGGTCGCCGCGGATGGCCGGGGTGCGCTCGGACTACGACCGCGTCCTCAAGCAGCGCAACACCCTGTTGAAGACCGCGGCGCTGGCGCGCAGGCACGGCGGGCGGCAGATGGATCTGTCGACGCTGGACGTGTGGGACCAGCATCTGGCCCGCGCGGGCGCCGAGCTGCTGGCGCAGCGGCTCGATCTGATCGCCGCGCTGCAGCCGCTCGCGGACAAGGCCTATCAACAGCTGGCGCCGGGCGGCGGACCGCTGGCGCTGGAGTACCGCGGCTCGGCGGGCGAGGCGATGGCCGCCGCCGGGACCCGCGAGGAGCTGTACGGCGTGCTGCTGGCGGCGCTCGGCGAGGCCCGTAAGGGAGAGATCGAGCGCGGGGTGACGCTGGTCGGCCCGCACCGCGACGATCTGGTGCTCAAGCTGGGTCAGCTCCCGGCGAAGGGGTACGCCAGCCATGGCGAGTCGTGGTCGTACGCGCTGGCGCTGCGGCTGGCCTCGTACGACCTGCTGCGGGCCGAGAGTCCGATGGGCGGGCCCGGAGGGCCCTCGGACGGGGGCGGTGGCGGGCGACGGGCGGGCGAGCCGGTGCTGGTGCTCGACGACGTCTTCGCCGAGCTGGACGCGCGGCGCCGCGAGCGGCTGGCGGAGCTGGTGGCCCCGGGCGAGCAGGTGCTGGTGACGGCCGCGGTGGACGACGATGTGCCGGGCGCGCTGGCCGGGGCGCGCTATGCGGTGTCCGGCGGCACCGCGGAGAAGGTGACCCCGTGAGCGAGGAGCAGCCCGGCCCGCCCCAGCCTTCCCCTGAGCTCTCCGGTGTGGATCTGGCCCGGCAGGCGCTGGTCGCCGCCAAGGAGCAGGCGCGGGCGCGGGGCGCGGCCGCGCAGCAGAAGAAGCAGGCCCGGCGCGGGGGACTGCGCTCCGGCGCGCGGGCGGACGGCCGCGATCCGCTGCCGCTCGGTGCGGCGATCAACCGGCTGATCACGGAACGCGGCTGGGAGACCCCGGCCGCGGTCGGCGGGGTGATGGGGCGCTGGCCGCAGCTGGTCGGGCCCGAGGTGGCGCAGCACTGCGAGCCGCAGAAGTACGACGAGGACGCCCGGGTCCTGACCGTCCAGTGCGATTCGACGGCCTGGGCGACGCAGCTGCGGCTGCTGGCCCCGACGCTGGTGGCCCGCCTCAACGAGGACCTGGGCCACGGCACCGTAAAGGTCATCAAGGTGCTCGGTCCCGGGGGTCCCGCGCGCCGGTACGGATCGCTGCGGGCACCGGGCAGCAAGGGCCCCGGCGACACCTACGGCTGACCCCTGTGACCCCCCTCTACGGGTGAGGCGGATGAGACTCCGCTCACGGTAGCCGCCGGTTGACAGTCCGAAGCGCTGAGTGCCCGTGTGAGCGTCCTGGGGCCCCTTCTCGAATATGGGGAGTCGGCGGACGCCAGTTCAGGGCGGCACATGACGACTCAGGTACCTGCAAACCCCCATGAGTGTCGGCGCTACCGGTAGACTGGTGCCAATTCCGCCCACTCGCGGAACATGTCGAACGACGCAGCCCCGCCCGCCTGTCTTCCCAGGGGTGATCCCCGCAGGCGCGGAAGGGCTCGTGCTGTGCCAGAAAGGGCGCTTCGTGGCCGACTCCGGCGACCTCAACGAGAACAAGACGGCTTCTACTGAAGAGGGGGTTCCTGCCGGCGCCATGGGCGACTCCGCGGTGGAGAAGTCGTACGACGCCAGTGCGATCACCGTCCTCGAAGGCCTGGACGCGGTCCGTAAGCGCCCTGGCATGTACATCGGCTCGACAGGTGAGCGCGGTCTGCACCACCTCGTGCAGGAGGTCGTCGACAACTCCGTCGACGAGGCGCTGGCGGGGCACGCCGACACCATCGAGGTCACGATCCTGGCCGACGGCGGTGTCCGCGTCGTCGACAACGGCCGCGGTATCCCGGTCGGCATCGTGCCGTCGGAGAACAAGCCGGCCGTCGAGGTCGTGATGACGGTGCTGCACGCCGGCGGTAAGTTCGGCGGCGGCGGCTACGCGGTCTCCGGTGGTCTGCACGGCGTGGGTGTCTCCGTCGTGAACGCGCTGTCGCAGCGAGTGGCGGTCGAGGTCCGCACGGACGGCTACCGCTGGACGCAGGAGTACAAGCTCGGCGTCCCGACCGCGCCGCTGGCCAAGCACGAGCCGACCGACGACTCCGGCACCTCGGTGACGTTCTGGGCCGACGGCGACATCTTCGAGACGACGACGTACAGCTTCGAGACGCTGTCGCGGCGCTTCCAGGAGATGGCGTTCCTCAACAAGGGTCTGACGATCGCGCTGACCGACGAGCGCCCGGACCACGTGGACGAGGAGGGCAAGCCGCTCTCGGTGCGGTACCACTACGAGGGCGGCATCGTCGACTTCGTGACGTACCTCAACTCGCGCAAGGGCGAGCTGGTGCACCCGACGGTGATCTCGGTGGACGCCGAGGACAAGGAGCGGCAGCTCTCGGTCGAGCTGGCGATGCAGTGGAACACCCAGTACAGCGAGGGTGTCTACAGCTTCGCGAACATCATCCACACCCACGAGGGCGGCACCCACGAAGAGGGCTTCCGCGCCGCGCTGACCGGTCTGATCAACCGTTACGCGCGCGACAAGAAGCTGCTGCGCGAGAAGGACGACAACCTCACGGGTGAGGACATCCGCGAGGGTCTGACGGCGATCATCTCGGTCAAGCTCGCCGAGCCGCAGTTCGAGGGCCAGACCAAGACCAAGCTGGGCAACACCGAGGTGAAGACCTTCGTCCAGAAGGTGGTCCACGAACACCTCAACGACTGGCTGGACCGCAACCCCAACGAGGCCGCGGACATCATCCGCAAGGGCATCCAGGCCGCGACCGCGCGTGTGGCCGCCCGCAAGGCGCGCGATCTGACCCGCCGCAAGGGCCTGCTGGAGACGGCGTCGCTGCCGGGCAAGCTGAGCGACTGCCAGTCCAACGACCCCGAGAAGTGCGAAATCTTCATCGTCGAGGGTGACTCCGCCGGTGGCTCGGCCAAGTCCGGCCGCAACCCGGAGTACCAGGCGATCCTGCCGATCCGAGGCAAGATCCTCAACGTCGAGAAGGCCAGGGTCGACAAGATCCTGCAGAACAACGAGGTCCAGGCGCTGATCTCGGCGTTCGGCACGGGCGTGCACGAGGACTTCGACATCGACAAGCTCCGCTATCACAAGATCATCCTGATGGCGGACGCCGACGTCGACGGTCAGCACATCAACACCCTGCTGCTCACCTTCCTCTTCCGCTTCATGCGGCCGCTGGTCGAGGCGGGGCACGTCTACCTCTCCCGCCCGCCGCTGTACAAGATCAAGTGGGGCCGGGACGACTTCGAGTACGCCTACTCCGACGCGGAGCGGGACGCGCTGATCGAGATCGGCAAGCAGAACGGCAAGCGGATCCGCGAGGACTCGATCCAGCGGTTCAAGGGTCTCGGCGAGATGAACGCCGAGGAGCTGCGGATCACGACCATGGACACCGACCACCGGGTCCTCGGTCAGGTCTCGCTGGACGACGCGGCCCGTGCGGACGACCTGTTCTCCGTGCTGATGGGCGAGGACGTCGAGGCGCGCCGCTCGTTCATCCAGCGCAACGCCAAGGACGTCCGCTTCCTCGACATCTGAGCCCTGTCGGCCCGAACAACAGCCGCAGCTCGAAAGGACTTTGAACCACCATGGCCGACGAGAACCCCCCTGTGACCCCGGACGGCGTGACCGCCGAGGGCGCGCCCGCCGCCATCGAAGGCGTCGGAATGCGTGTCGAGCCCGTCGGGCTCGAGACGGAGATGCAGCGCTCCTACCTCGACTACGCGATGTCCGTCATCGTCTCGCGTGCGCTGCCCGATGTGCGGGACGGCCTCAAGCCGGTGCACCGCCGCGTGCTGTACGCGATGTACGACGGCGGCTACCGCCCCGAGAAGGGCTTCTACAAGTGCGCCCGCGTCGTGGGCGACGTCATGGGTACGTACCACCCGCACGGCGACTCCTCGATCTATGACGCCCTGGTGCGTCTGGCGCAGCCCTGGTCGATGCGGATGCCGCTGGTGGACTCCAACGGCAACTTCGGCTCCCCGGGCAACGACCCGGCCGCGGCCATGCGGTACACCGAGTGCAAGATGAAGTCGCTGTCCATGGAGATGCTCCGGGACATCGACGAGGAGACCGTCGATTTCCAGGACAACTACGACGGCCGTAACCAGGAGCCGACGGTCCTGCCGGCGCGCTTCCCCAACCTGCTGATCAACGGCTCGGCCGGTATCGCGGTCGGCATGGCGACGAACATCCCGCCGCACAACCTGCGCGAGGTCGCGGCCGGTGCCCAGTGGGCGCTGGAGCACCCCGAGGCCTCCAGCGAGGAGCTGCTGGACGCGCTGATCGAGCGCATCAAGGGTCCCGACTTCCCCACCGGCGCACTGGTCGTGGGCCGCAAGGGCATCGAGGAGGCCTACCGCACGGGCCGCGGCTCGATCACCATGCGTGCCGTGGTGGCGGTCGAGGAGATCCAGAACCGCCAGTGCCTGGTGGTCACCGAGCTGCCCTACCAGGTCAACCCGGACAACCTCGCGCAGAAGATCGCCGACCTGGTGAAGGACGGCAAGATCGGCGGCATCGCGGACGTCCGCGACGAGACCTCCTCGCGTACGGGCCAGCGCCTGGTCATCGTCCTCAAGCGGGACGCGGTCGCCAAGGTCGTCCTCAACAACCTCTACAAGCACACCGATCTGCAGACCAACTTCGGCGCGAACATGCTGGCGCTGGTCGACGGGGTGCCGCGCACGCTCTCGCTGGACGCGTTCATCCGCAACTGGGTCACGCACCAGATCGAGGTCATCGTCCGGCGGACGAAGTTCCGGCTCCGCAAGGCCGAGGAGCGGGCGCACATCCTGCGCGGTCTGCTCAAGGCGCTGGACGCGATCGACGAGGTCATCGCGCTGATCCGGCGCAGTGAGACGGTCGAGGTGGCGCGCGAGGGCCTGATGGGCCTGCTGACCATCGACGAGATCCAGGCGAACGCGATCCTGGAGATGCAGCTGCGCCGGCTGGCCGCCCTGGAGCGCCAGAAGATCACCGCCGAGCACGACGAGCTGCAGCGCAAGATCAACGAGTACAACGCGATCCTGGCCTCCCCGGAGCGGCAGCGCCAGATCATCAGCGAGGAACTGGCCGCGATCGTCGACAAGTTCGGCGACGACCGGCGCTCCAAGCTGGTGCCCTTCGAGGGCGACATGTCCATCGAGGACCTGATCGCCGAGGAGGACATCGTCGTCACGATCACCCGTGGCGGCTATGTGAAGCGGACGAAGACCGACGACTACCGCTCGCAGAAGCGCGGCGGCAAGGGCGTGCGGGGCACGAAGCTCAAGGAAGACGACATCGTCGACCACTTCTTCGTCTCCACCACCCACCACTGGCTGCTGTTCTTCACGAACAAGGGCCGGGTCTACCGCGCCAAGGCGTACGAACTCCCCGACGCGGGACGCGACGCCAGGGGGCAGCATGTGGCCAACCTGCTCGCCTTCCAGCCGGACGAGCAGATCGCGCAGATCCTGGCGATCCGCGACTACGAGGCCATGCCGTACCTGGTGCTCGCCACCAAAGCCGGCCTGGTGAAGAAGACGCCGCTCAAGGACTACGACTCGCCGCGTTCCGGCGGTGTCATCGCGATCAACCTGCGCGAGCAGGAGGACGGCACGGACGACGAGCTGATCGGCGCCGAGCTGGTCTCGGAGAACGACGACCTGCTGCTGATCAGCAAGAAGGCCCAGTCGATCCGGTTCACCGCGACGGACGAGGCGCTGCGCCCGATGGGCCGGGCCACCTCCGGCGTGAAGGGCATGAGCTTCCGCGAGGACGACGAACTGCTCTCGATGAACGTGGTCCGCGCGGGTACGTTCGTCTTCACCGCCACGGACGGCGGCTACGCCAAGCGCACCGCGGTCGACGAGTACCGCGTCCAGGGCCGCGGCGGCCTCGGGATCAAGGCCGCCAAGATCGTGGAGGACCGGGGTTCGCTGGTCGGAGCGCTGGTCGTCGAGGAGAGTGACGAGATCCTTGCGGTGACGCTCGGCGGTGGCGTGATCCGTACGCGGGTCAGCGGGGTGCGGGAGACCGGCCGTGACACCATGGGCGTCCAACTGATCAACCTGGGCAAGCGTGATGCCGTCGTCGGCATCGCATGGAACGCCGAGGCCGGTCGTGAAGCCGAAGAGGTCGACGGGGGCGAGGCGCCCGACGAGGCCGACGCGGCGGAGGAGACCGTGCCCACGGAGGCCGAGGGCGAGCAGCCCCCGGCGGAGTAGCACGAGGAGTAGGTCGTGAGTGGAGCCACGGGCGCTGCGGCGGGTGGATCGGGAGCGAAGAAGGACTCCCCGTCCGGACCCGCAACCGTGACGGAGGACAGCGCCCGTGGCTCTGCCGTTTCTGACACCGGCCCCCGAGACGAGGGCTCACACCAAGGGGGACCCGTGACCGATACCCGTCAGCCGCAACCGCAGCCCCAGGGGCGCGCCCCCGAGGGCGGCTCCCAGCAGCCGTACCAGCCGCCTCAGGCGTACCCCACCGGCGGTGGGCAGGACGGCGGCGGGCAGGCGGTGCGCCGCCCGCGTACGGGCGCCGGCACGGTCCCCCGCACCCGCAAGGCCCGGCTGCGGGTGGCCCGCGCCGATCCGTGGTCGGTCATGAAGGTCAGCTTCCTGCTCTCCATCGCGCTGGGCATCTGCACGGTCGTGGCGGCCGCCGTGCTGTGGATGGTCATGAACGCGATGGGCGTCTTCTCCGCGGTCGGCGGGACGCTCAGCGAGGCCACCGGCTCCGGCGACGGTGCCGGCTTCGATCTGCAGTCGTTCCTGTCGCTGCCGCGGGTGGTGCTGTTCACCTCGGTCATCGCGGTGATCGACGTGGTGCTGGCGACCGCGCTGGGCACGCTCGGGGCCTTCATCTACAACCTGTCGGCGGGCTTCGTCGGCGGGGTGGAGCTCACCCTCGCCGAGGATGAGTGACCCCCGCACGGGAGGGCGTTCGGGGGGCTCCCGGAACCGATTTTGGGAACGCCTCTGAAGTGCGCTAATCTTTCGTTGCAGCGAGCGCGCGGCTATAGCTCAGACGGTTAGAGCGCTTCCCTGATAAGGAAGAGGCCCCAGGTTCAAGTCCTGGTAGCCGCACCGCACCGATCGGCCCGGCCGGGGAACTCCCCGGCCGGGCCGATTCGTTGTACGGAGGCGGAAGTTGGCTCGCGGCAGCGGCCTCGGACGAGGTGTTGCCGACCGCGGGCTAGGTAACCAATCGGTATCGGCCGGTGTGTATCATCGGCCGACATAGGTCCCCTACGTCAACGAAAGACGAGGTCGCGCGGTGAAGAAGCTTCTCCTGGTCGCACTGGCCGCCATCGGCGGGCTCCTCGTGTACCGCCAGATCCAGGCGGATCGCGCCGAGCAGGATCTGTGGACGGAGGCGACCGACTCCGTGCCCGCAGGTTCGGGTGTCTGAGACCCCCCACAGCACAGCAGCACAGGTTCGTACGAGCCCCGATTGCCCCTGGGTGATCGGGGTTTCGTGCGTCCTGGGGCGGGTGCGGGAAGTCTGGCAGGTGCGGCGTGTGCGGCGTGTGCGGCGTGTGGGGCGTGCGGGGTGTGCGGGGTGTTCTGCGGTGGGGGTGGTGGCTGCCGCGGGGTGGCTGGATGTCGTTGTCGGAGCGGGACGGCACTCCCCTTGGATTCGCTAAAGCACACCATTTGCTTGCAGAAGCAAAGATTCCGAGGGTTGGTGCCGCGCGGTGGCCGAGGGTGCGGATGTTTCACGTGGAACATCCGTTGAAGGGGGACGTCACGCCGGTGTGGTCGTGGCCGGACCGACGCTCCCGGGGCGATTCCCCGGCCTCCGCGTACGGCACGCGGGGCGGCGGTGGAAGATGACTCACAGGACGTGTGATGGCCGTCGCGGTCGGCGTGGGGGCGTGCTGCTGCCGGCCGGTCTCGCGGCGGCCTGTGGACGAGTCTGCGGGAAGCCGCGGGCCGGCGCCGGGAATTCCGATCCGATGAGGGGTGGCTCGTGGTGACGGGGCGCACGACGAACAGGGGCATAGCCGTACTGGCGGCGCTCGCCGTGGTGGTGATCCTTCCGGGGGCGGTGGGTGTGGCCTCGGCCGAGACCGTCCCGGGTTACCGGACGGGGGACGGCGCCACGGCGATCAAGGGCAGCACCAGTACCGCGGATGCCCCGCAGCTCAAGCCCGGACTGCACACCGACTCCATCAAGCGCGGTGAGAAGAAGTACTACGCCGTCTCCCTGGACGACAGGACCAGCGCCTACTTCTCTGCCGTCGCGGCGCCCCGGCCCGGGACCAAGGTCGCGGACTACGGCGACAGACTGACCGTCAATGTCCAGGCCAGCGACGGCACGACCTGCGACACGGGCGCCCATCCGTCCTTCCACGGCGGCGGGATGGCCTATCCGATCGCCGACTACGCCACCCGTCGTATCGGCGCCGACCGCACGGGGTGTCAGAAGGCCGGCCCGTACTACCTGGTGATCACCCGCGAGGGGTCGGCGAAGTCCGGCTCCGACGCCTGGCCGCTCGAACTGGACTACCTCGACGAGCCGCCGCTCAAGGGCACCACGCCCGCCCGGCCGGGCCAGGGCAGTTGGAGCACCGTCACGCCCGCCCCGCGCACGGACACCACCAAGCGCAGCGCCAAGGGAGGCACCGGCTTCAACGACGCGGGCTCGGTCGACTCCGGGGTATGGAAGGACCGGATCAGGCCGGGCGAGACCCGCTTCTACCGCGTACCGGTGGACTGGGGACAGCGGCTCAACCTGAGCGCGGAGCTGCCGAACGCGCCCTCCGGCTCCTCCGGTTTCCTCGCCCGGATGCTCGGGCTGGGGGTCTACAACCCGGCGCGTGGTGCGGTCGACGACCTCTCCTTCGTCGCGTACACCGGGAAACCGGTCGCCGCGAAGGAGTTCACCGCGCCGGTGGCGTACGGCAACCGCTTCCAGCCGGTCGGCCCGGTCAGCGCGATGCGGTTCGCCGGCTGGTACTACCTCGAGGTCAGCCTGCACCCCGACGCCGCGCGGTTCTTCCCCAAGGGCGCGGAACTCACCCTCCGGGTGGATGTCCGCGGCGCCGCCAAGGCCGGGCCCGGCTACGCCGAGCCGACCGGCACCTTCTCCGTCACGTCCGGAGACCGTGAGTCGGCGCGGAAGGGTCAGACCGCACAGCAGGCGGCGAAGAGCGGCACCCTGATGACGGTGGCCTACACGGGGATCGGCACGGGGGTGGTGCTGCTGCTGGGACTGGGCGCGTGGACGCTGGTGGCGCGAAGGTCAACGGCCGGTGCACCGGCCGCGGCGGTCGGCCCTGGTGGCCCGGCCGGTCCCGGTGGCCCGCTCGGGCAGCCCGCACTGCCGGGTCAGCCGGGTCAGCCGGGACAGTCGTCACAGCCGTCACCACCAGGACAGCCGGGACAGCCGGGTCAGCCGACACAGACGACCCAACAGGCGCAGCAGAATACGCAGTTCGGGCCTCCACGGGGCTGGTAACGGGGGTTTCAGGGGCCGGCGGGCCCCCGCCGCCACCGGTCCGCGGCGTGGTCTCAGGCGGCCGCCAGGGCCCACACGCCGACCGCGATGCACAGCAGCGCCACGACCAGCACCGGGATCGCGACCTTCGGGGGCGGTCCCGGTTTCCGGTACGGGACGGGAGGCATGGTGGCCGGCCCGGCGACGGGGGTGCCGCCCGGGGGCGGTCCGGGGACCGGGTGAGGGCCCGCCGTATAGGGGCGGGTCGCGGAGTGTCCGTGGTGGACGGCGGCCGTGGGCCGGTACACGGGCGCCGGGGGCGGCGTCAGGGGCAGCCCGCCGGAGGCCGTGCCGGGGCCGGTCGCAGCGCCCTGGCCGGTCGGCGCGCCCTGGCCGGTCGGGACGCCGTGGCCGGCAGCAGGACCGCCGTGGCCGGTGGAGGCCGAGGTGTGGCCGGTGGCAGGGCCGCCGTGGCCGGTGGGCGCGGTGCTCTGGCCGGCGGACGTCATGCCGTGCCCGGTGGACGTCTCACCGTGCCCCATGGGGGTCTCACCGAAGCCGCTGGGCCTCTCGCCGTGCCCCGTGGGCGGGCCGCCCGGCACCGGCAGCGGAGTCGGCGTCGGCGTCGGTGTCGGTGTCGGTGTCGGTGCCGGAGTCTGCGGGGTGCTCGGCTCCGGCGGGGCGATATGGAAGCTTCCGGTGTCCGACATGGACACCTGCGCGGCGGCCGTGGTGCCCGCGGTGGCACCGGCCGTCGCGGGCCCGTCGGCCTCCCCGGTCCGCAGCGGCCCGTCCGCCCCGAAGCCGGCCGGGAGCGGGCCGATGTGGTCGAAGACCTCGACGACCTCGTCCTCGAGCGTCGCGTCGGGCAGCAGCTCCGCCGTCGAGAGGACCGCCTTACGCGCCCCCGTGGCCGTCCTGAACCGGGATTCCGGGTCGGGGTGCACCAGGGACGCCAGCACCTGCCACAGCGGCTCCGGTACCCCCTCGGGCGCGTTCGGGATCCCGTGCCGGCCGAAGTGCCGGCCCAGGGCGTCGGCGTCCGGCTTGGTGCCGGTGATCAGATAGAGCGCGACCAGGCCGACCGCGAACAGGTCGGCGGGGAAGTCCGGTTCGGCGCCCTGCAGTTGCTCCGGGGCGAAGTATCCGGGCGTCCCGACCACGAGGTTGGCCTCGGTCAGCCGCGGCTCACCCTTGCGCATCGCGATGCCGAAGTCCGACAGCCGCAGATGCGGGCGGCCGGTGCCGGTGGCCTCCAGAAGGACGTTCGCCGGCTTGATGTCACGGTGCACCACTCCTTCCGCGTGCACCGCGGCCAGCCCGGCCAGCAGCTGGTCCAGGAGCAGGCAGACGAACCGCGGCGGCAGCGGGCCGTAGTCCCCGATCAGATGCGCCAGCGAGCCGCCGTTCACCAGATCCATGGTGAACAGCACCTTGTCGTCGTCCGCGGCCCAGCTCGCCGGGGCCAGCACATGCGGATGGTCGATCCGCAGTGCCTGTTCGCGGACGAAGCGCAGCAGGGTGTGCGCGTCGCTTTGCTGCAACACCTTGGCGGCAACGTAGCGGCGGCGCCGGGCGTCCCAGGCGCGCCAGACCGCGCCCACCCCACCCCGTCCGATCGGGTCGATCAGCTCATACCGACCGGCGAAGACCTCACCCATTGCGCCCCGTCCGCTTCTGAACTCGCAACGTCCCCAGTGGCTGGTGGCTAACTCTGGTGCGCCTCGTAGTGGGCGACCGCGTCCGCGGTACGACCGGCACCGTAGACCCGGAGGAACTCTGCCAGTTCGGGGTGAGCGGGGGCGAGGGTGTTCGCCGCATCGATGATGTCCCCGGCGTCGGAGACCGACCGCAGCAGCGACTGGATCTCCCGCACCACGCGCCGGACCGTGGTCGCCCCCGTCGACGACGTCTGCTGTGCGGTGTTGTTGAGCACCGAACCCCCCGCCGTCTTCTTGATCTCTTCCATGCGGTCGGTGGCCTCGGCGGCGCTGACGCTGCCGTCGGCGACCTGGCCGGCCAGATCCTGCAGCGCCTGCACCCGCTGCACCACGGCCGGGTTGCCTATCTTCGCGCGCTGCCCGCTCATCAGCTGCGAGAGCATCGGTGCCGACAGGCCGAGCACCGCGGCGAGCCGGGCCTGGTTGAGGCCGAGATCGTCGATGAGACGACGGAACAGCGCTCCCAGCGGCTCCCCGTACCAACTGCGCTGGAGTTCCCGGGCCCGCGCGGTGGCTTCCTGCTGTGCTGTGTCCATACCGTCTCCCCTGTCTCCCCGGTCGCTTCGCTGCCGCGAATCTCGCGAAGCATCCTACGGAGAGCGACGGTGTGCGGCGATACCCGGTCGGGAAAGCGGTCGGACACCAGGTACCCTGGTGCGCGAAGGGGCCTTAGCTCAGTTGGTAGAGCGCTGTCTTTGCATGGCAGATGTCAGGGGTTCGACTCCCCTAGGCTCCACTCGGTAAATGCCCTCTGAACTGCGAGAACGCGGTTTCAGGGGGCATTTTTCGTGCCCATCATGTGCCCCCTGGAAGGCGTGCCTGGGTCCATCTGAGGCGTGGGAACCCTTGAGACTCAAGGGTTCCCACGATCTCGCCCCCCGGTGGACCGGCTTTCACAGACGGGCAGGACGCTACCGCGTGATCCAGCACTGGACGCGCCCCAGCTGCCGGCGCTGACGGGGAACCGCGAGGTCGCGGCGCTGATCCACCGGGCGTATTTCGATCCGGAGACCTGGCTGTGGGCGCCGGCGCTGTCCAGCCTGGAAGCGGACGCGGAGCATCCGGGGATCGCCGAGCACCTCGGGCGGGCACGACACGGCCCCCGGCGCTTGACGAACGTCATCGGAACCGAGGTACCAGGTCCCTGGATCAGGACACGTGCCAGGGTGAGGACCAGTGGGTTCAAAATCCACCGCTACCGCTTTCCACACTCATCTGCTCTGCAGAAGCGTAGGGAAGAGGAGCGTTCGCTTGCCTCGAAGAGACCGGGATGAGGCGAGTCAGAGCCAGCCTCGGGCACGGGCGATCCGGACCGCGTCCAGGCGGTTCCTGGCGCCGGTTTTCTGCACAGCGGACAGCAGGTGGTTGCGTACGGTCCCGACGGACAGGTGCAGGTGGCCCGCCGACTCCTCGGGGCTCTCGCCCTCGGCCGCCAGACCGAGGAGCTCCGACTCCCGCGGGGTCAGCGGGTTCGCCGTCCTGGCGCTGCTCATGACGGCGACATCGGCGCCCACGATGCGCTGGCCGCGGCTCAGGCGCCTGATCGCCTCGACGAGTTCGTCGGCAGAGGCATCGTCGGAGATCACCCCCGCCACATTGGCCTCCAGGGCGCGCTGCGTGCCGCCTGATGAGAGCGCTCCCATGACCAGCAGGATTGCGCTCGCGCCGAAGGCCTCACGCGCGTTGCGGAGCTTCTCGAAAGCGGATCTGCTGCCGTCGGCGAGGCAGAGGACCACCACATGGGGGCGCAGCCGCCTGCCGGCCGGAACGGAGGCGACGTCCTCCCCGTCCCCAAGCACCCGGATGCCCGCCCGGCAGGAGACCATGGCAGCGATGCCGCTGCGTGTGAGGGCCCCTTGGGCGAGGATCAGTACATCGATGGTGTCCGGTTCGGTACCGGCCAGACCACTGCCGGGCAGCCGGGCCGCAGTCGGCAATGAGGATCTCGCCTCGTACCCCGCGCCGCCGTGTCGGCTTGCTGCTCTTTGCGCGATGCTCATGAGATTCTCTCCCCCCAAACTAGAGAAAGTCAGGCACATGCACAGCCAGGGACCGCGCCGGGCACTGCCGCGCCCTCACGCCCGTCGACCGTTGACTGATCGACTCCCGAGCGCGGCAACAGAGTTGATGCAATCAGCAGGACGCTAAGCCGCCCGTCCACACGCGTCAACTCATGTAATTGAGACAGCGCAACGACGTGCACACGGGTGTGCCACTACATTGAAGCGGGGGACGGAGGCGTTACGTGGCTGATGTAGAGGACGTCGGTGAGCGTTCGTTCGCCGCCAAGTTGAACCACCTTTTCGAGACAGTCGTGCCGGTGGGGCGTGGCCCTTTCCGTACGGAAGAAGTCGCACGTGCCATCTCCTCGGGCAGCGTGTCCATCTCCGGCAGCTACATATGGCTGCTCCGCAAGGGGCAGCGCGACAACCCCACCCTCAAACACGTCGAGGCGCTCGCGCGGTTCTTCGGAGTGCCGCCTGCCTACTTCTTCGATGACCGTACGACCCAAGCGGTCGACGGCGAACTGGAGTTGATGGTCGCGTTGCGGTCCGCCGGTGTGCAGCATGTGGCGCTGCGGGCAGCCGGACTTTCCCCCAGGAGCCTGCGGAGCATCAAGGAGATCATCGAACACGCCCGCGAACTGGAGGGGCTCCCGGGGACGGCACACCACGAGGAGCACTCGCACGACAGTTGACGGTCACTTCAGCCATCATCCACGACAGCTGACGGTCACTTCGGGTCATCGTCTTCGAGCGGGAGCCGTTGGCGCCGGTTACGATCCCGGGGCTCAATTACTTGTGAGTCAGTGACTTTCACGGGCTTGGAGGGCGAATGCCGCAAGTGCGGATCCAGGAGCTATCTCTCCACAGAGGAGCCCGCCGGGACTTCCCTGCGGGCGAGAGCAGTCGGCGGCTGTAACGGTGTCTGGCTTATCCCTGTTGTCCCGCTGGTGGGCCGACCGCAGGAGGTTCAGGCGGCTGCACCGTGCGTCCGAAGAGCTCCTTGACCGCCTGGACCTGCCCACCGGGAGCAGCGTTGCCGCGCTCATCGACCGGCTGAGCCGTCGGCGCAACCGCCCCATTCACGTGATCCCCGCGGCTCTCGGCGCAGGCGAGCCGTGCGGGATATGGCTGGCGACGGACAGTGCCGACATCATCGTCGTCGAGGCCGACATCACGCCGTTCCATCAGGACCACATCATCGCGCACGAGTTGGCGCACGTGCTGTGCGCCCACTCCGACTCGTCGAAGCCCGACCCGGAAGGCATGGCGCTGCTCTTCCCTCACCTTGACGTCCAGCGCGTCATCGAGGTCATGGGCCGGTCCGCCTATTCCACCGAGGACGAACAAGCGGCGGAAATCGTCGCCTCGCTGATACTGGAGCGGGTCACCCGCCCTCCGAGGGAATCCACATGGGCGGTGCCCTCCGGTGACGCCGCCACCGTCGCGCGGATCGACCAGTCACTGAGGCTGCCGGAGTGAACGGTGTGAAGGGTGTGGTCTTTCCCCTCTGCACCGCGATATGCCTGCTGGTTCTGCTCTACAAGGTGCGAGACATCCGCGTCCATCGCAACGATCGGGCGCTCTTGGCCCTGCTCATGGCGTTCTCCTGCACGGCGGTGTCCTTCGCGCTGTCCACCCCGTCCGTGTCGGCGGCCGTGGACGCCCGCACCGGAATTCCCAATCTGGGCGCGCTCGGCATCCACCTCTTCGGCGGAGTGGCGTCCAGCGCGGCCACCCTCATCGCGATCGCCTACTGGGTGCATCCGCCTGACGTGGCCCGCCGCAAGGCTATCCGGGCGCTGGTGAGCAGTGGGCTGTGCGCTGCCGTCATGCTGACGATGTGGTTCGTCGACGACCCGGCGGGTGCCGGGCGGGCCCCCCACTATCTGCTCCAGCAGGCGCACCGGGCGCCCGGCGCCGTGTACCTGCTGGTGTATGTGACCGCCTTCGGCTCTGGGATGGTCGAGATCATCCGGCTGTGCCGGCGCTTCGGCCGCGTGGCGGGGCGTCAGTGGCTGCGCCGGGGCCTGTACACCACCGGGATCGGTGCGGCTGCGTACCTCGTCTACTGCATCCATCGCGCATCCGCAGTGCCGGCCGTGCAGTTAGGCCTCGATCCGCGGCGCTGGGAACTGCTCACACCGCTGGTCAGCGGCATCGGGATTGCCTTCCTCGCGGTGGGACTGACCATGCCCTCGTGGGGGCCGGCCGCCTCTGAATGGCACCGCAAGGTGCGCAACTACATCCACTACCAGCGGCTGCACGCGCTGTGGCGCGCCGTTACCGAGGCGCATCCGCACGTCGTCCTGGAACCGCAGCACCCCTCCCCGCTCTTCCGCGCCATGCCCGGGAACATCGATTACCGCCTCTACCGCGAGGTCATCGAGATCCAGGACGGGCTCCTTGCCCTGCGGCCCTACATGGATTCGGAGATCACTGCGCGCGCCCGGCACAGCGCCCGGCAGGAGGGCCTGTCGGGGGCGGCCCTCCAGGCGGTGGTGCAGGCCACAGCGGTGCGTCAGGCCCTGCGGGCCAGGCACGCGGGCCCCGGGCTGAGCACCGGGGAGGGACTGCCCGCCGTGGAGCCGTACGTGCGCGGGAGCGGCGACTACGGTGCGGAAGTGGCCTGGCTGCTGAGCGTGGCCCGGGCCTTTTCGAACCTCCCCTCCCACTGAAGGAGTTCTTCGTGAAACACCGCACGCTTGGCACCCACGGACCGCGGGTGCCATCCGTAGGGATCGGCTGCAGGGGGTGTTCAACTCCGCATGGATAACCCACGATTGTGGTGCCGAGCCGTGCTCGGGCCGCCCGGCGGATCGATCCTGTAGTGACAGGACACGTCCGGTGAGGGGACAGCGGCATGGGGTTCCGCGGAAGGACCGTGCGCGGCGGCGGTACGTGGCGGCGCATCTGTGGTCTGCTCGTCGTGGGGGGCCTGCTCCTTCCGGGCATCGGTGCGGCCTCGGCCGACACCGTCGGCCGCGCGCGGACCGCCGATGCCGTTGGTGGGCGCGAGCCCTCGATAGCTGTGCCCTACCGTGTGGCCGAGCTGTGGCGGCAAGGGATCACGGGCCGCGGCACCACGGTCGCGGTGCTCGTGTCGTACGGGGACCCGGGCCTGGAGCGGTTCATGAGGGACTACGACGCGCAGTACGGGTTGCCTGCCGCCGACATCCGGCGGGTCGAACCGTTGGGAAAGCCGCCGTCTTGCACCTCACCCGGCGTCGACACGGAGAGCTGTCAGGCCTGGGCCTCGGAGACCCGGCTCGATGTCGCCATGGTCCACTCGTTGGCCCCGCAGGCTCGCATCGTGGTCGCCGCCTCGCCCGTGGACGAGACGCAGGGCGAGAGCGGCATGCCCGAGATGATGCGGGTCCTGGACCACCTCACGCGGCACCGCCTGGCGGACGTGGTGTCCATGAGTTTCGGCTCCGTCGAGCAGAACTTCGCCGACTCCGCGTCCGTGCTCGCCTACGGCGCCACGTTCGACCGGGCACGCGCGGTGGGCACGACCCTGGTCGCCTCCTCGGGGGACCTGGGGGCTAGCGGCCCACTGCGCGACCATCCCGACCGGCATTACCCCCGGCGCGTAGTGGCCTGGCCCGCGTCCGACCCCCGGGTTACCGCGGTCGGCGGGTCCTTGCTGCATGTCGATCCGCAGGGCCACCGCACTTCTCCCGACACGCTGTGGCCCAAGTCGGGGGCCGGGCACTCGTCACTGTTCGCGCGCCCGGCATGGCAACGCACGGCCACGGCCGGTGACACGACCCCCGGCCGTTCGGTTCCGGACATCGTGATGCAGGGGTCGGCCGGCACCTCCCAGTCGGCCCCGCTCTTCGCTGGTGTCCTCGCCCTAGCGGCGCAGCTGCACCAGGGGGCGCTGGGCGACATCAACCCCGCCCTCTACCGGCTGTGCGCGGCAAGGCCCACCGCCGGGATCGTCGACGTCACCGAGGGCGCCAACACCTACGCCGAGGTTCACGGGTTCACCGCACGCCCGGGCTTCGACACGGCCAGCGGCTGGGGCACGGTCGACGTGCCCCGGTTCGTCCGAGCCCTGGCGCGAGCCGTGACCTGAACCGACCGGTGGACCGCCCCCCGCCCCTCGCCCGGCATGACCGCGTGACGGCGGCCGTGTTATTACGGGCGGGTCTTGTGCGGGTGGCCGTCGGTCACCGGGCCCCACGTACTGATAGCGAGAGAGAGCGCACGTGAGCGAGCACGCAGGCGCCGGAGCCGGCCATCGCTTAGGCCGGCCCGCCCATTTCCGGCCACAAGGCGGCGCCCAACCGCCACCCGCAGAGCGCCCCTGGGCGGTGCGCCTGGACGGCGTGCGCAAGGTGCACGGAAGCGGCAGGTCCGCGGTGACGGCCCTCGACGGGGTCACCACGCAACTGGCGTACGGAACGTTCACCGCCGTGATGGGACCCTCCGGCTCGGGCAAGAGCACCTTCCTGCACTGCGCGTCGGGCCTGGACCGCCCCGACAGCGGCACCATCGAGATCGGTGGCCGGGATCTGGGCCCGTTGGGCGAGCGGGAGCTGACCTTGCTCAGGCGAGAGCGGATCGGCTTCGTCTTCCAGGGATTCAATCTGCTGCCCGCGCTGACCGCCGAGCAAAACATCACGCTTCCGGCGCGGCTGGCCGGCCGGAGAGTTCGGCTCGACCGGGCCTGGCTGGAGTGGCTACTCGGCTACACCGGGCTCACCGAGCGGCGTGGACACCGGCCGGCCGAACTCTCCGGAGGCCAGCAGCAGCGGGTGGCCATCGCCCGCGCACTCATCACCCACCCCGAGGTGGTCTTCGCTGACGAGCCCACCGGCGCCCTGGACACCAACTCGGCCCGCACGGTCCTCGAACTGCTCCGCGGTCTCGTGGACGACGTCAGCCAGACGGTCCTGATGGTCACCCACGACCCGGTGGCCGCGTCGTACGCCGACGCCGTCCTGATCCTGGCGGACGGCACGGTCACCGAGGTCCTGCACGGGGCATCCGCCGGCACCATCGCCGAGCACATGGCGCGACTGGGGGCCTGACCCATGCTGTTCCTCCTGGCGTGGTGGTCCATCCGCGCCCGCAAGGTCTCGTTCGCCGGATCCTTTGTGGCCATGCTCTGCGCGCAGACCTTGATCACGGCCTGTGCGGTGCTGCTCGATGCCGGCCACCGGGCCGTGCCGGGGCAGGGTGGCGGGGACGTGGTGTCTTTCGTCGTGCCCTTCGGCTTTATCTGTCTGTTCGTCATGGCCTTCGCGGTCTCGGGCGCCTTCGCCCTGTCCGTCCAGCAGCGGACCAGGGAGGTCGCCCTGCTGAGGGCCGTCGCCGCGACCCCCGGTCAAGTCCGTCGGCTCGTCGCCTACGAGGCGCTGGTCGTGACCGCCGTCGCCGCCGTCCCCGGCTGCGGGCTCGGCCTGCTCCTCGCCGTGGGACTGCGCGCCTGGCTGGTGGCCCAGGGCCTGATCCTCAGCGCCCTCCCCCTCGACTTCGGCCCGGTGAGCATCCTGATCGCCGTGCTGATCTGCTGGGTGACCGCTCAGGCCTCGGTGTGGAGCAGCGGCCGGCGGGCCTCTCGGGTGCGCGCCGTCCAGGCGCTGGGCGAGGCCTCGGCCCCGCGCCGCCGGGTGGGCGTGGCCCGCACCTTCCTGGGGCTCGCGGTCCTGACCGGGGGTATCTGGGGGCTCGTGTCGATCAGGAGTGCGGAGATCTCCCACGCGGCGAACACGGCCGGGGTCATGGTCCTGGTGCTGATGTCCGCCGTCGGGCTGCTCGCTCCCTGGGTCGGCAAGCTGGCCGGCGCTGTGTTCGGGCTCCTCTGCCAGGTCCTGTTCCCGGCGCTGGGTCTGCTGGTGAAGACCAACCTCAGCGCGGGCCACCGGCGGCTCGGTGCCGCCGCCACGCCGCTCGCCCTCACCGTCGCGTTCGCCGCTGTGGCCCTGTTCGTACCGCAGATGAAGTGGCACGAGCAGGCGCAGCAGGACCGGCAGCGCATGGTGGCCGACCGGATCGTGCAGGGCGCCGGCAGCGGACTTCCGGCCTTGGCCGCGTCAACGATCCGCGGCGCGGCGGGGGCCCGTACCACGATTGCCACCACGGGCTCCTATGTGACGGTTGTCGCCGACCCCGAGTCCGAGCAACAGGGCCCCGGCGGCATCGCGCAGATCGTCTCGGACGGACCGCTGGACGAGGTCCTCGACCTGGGCGTCGTCCAGGGCCGCATCGGCGGGCTGGGCGCGCGGGACGTCGCGCTGAGCGAGGACCTGGCCCGGCGTGCCCACGTCCGGGCGGGCGACGAGGTGCGCGTCACCCTGGAGGACAACCGGGTGGCGAAGGTCAGGGTCGCCGCCGTGTATAGCCGCTCCCGCGGCTTCGGCGAAGCCGTACTGCCCCAGCGTCTCGCGGCCGGGCACTTGTACGACAGGCCGCTGCTGCTGGACGCCGTGTACGTACGCGCCCAGCCCGGCCGGGAGCAGCAGTTGGACGACAGCCTCGCGACACTGCACCGGGCCAAGTCATCCTGGCGGGTACTGGACCGCGATGCCTACCGGGCCGAGGCCCTCCGGCGCCAGGACGCCTCCATGACCGCCACCTATCTGCTCCTCGTGGTGGTGACGGTCTTCACCTCGATCTCGGTCGTGAACACCCTGGTGATGACCACGATGGAACGCTCCGGAGAGTTCGCGCTTCTGCGTCTCGTGGGCGCCACCCGCAGACAGGTCGCCCGCATGATGCGCCTGGAGAACGCGGTGATCGTGCTGACCGCGCTCCTGGTCGGATCGCTGGTCGCGGGGGCCGTTCTCGCAATGTTCAGCCAGGTACTGACCGGCTCGCCACGCCCGCGCCTCGAGGGCGCCACGCTCGCTCTCATCCTGGGCGGCGCGGGCGTCCTTGCCCTTGCCACCGGTGTGTCCACCACGCGTATCGCCCTGCGCCAGCGCCCGTCCGCCGCGCTGCGCGGAGCCGAGTAACGGGCGG
The DNA here is from genome assembly GCF_900187385.1 of Streptomyces sp. 2114.4. Classification (NCBI taxonomy): domain Bacteria; kingdom Bacillati; phylum Actinomycetota; class Actinomycetes; order Kitasatosporales; family Streptomycetaceae; genus Streptomyces; species Streptomyces sp. 2114.4. Next base: position 4,043,837 of record NZ_FYEY01000001.1, on the reverse strand, counting down.
GGTGGGGCAGGCTTGACACGGCCGGGGCCCTCGGGCCGAGCGTGAGATCCGTTCGGCCCGACGGCCTTTACGCTGATCGGAAATCCCCCTCCGCGACAGATCCATGAACCGGGCCGCTCCCCTCATGTGAAATCCATGTGTGCAACCATGAGGAACACACTTGTTCGACATTTCTCGTTGGCCGAAGATATACCTGTCGGTGAAATGCCGGGAGATCCCAGGAGGAATGGTGGACAAGCGCTACGACGTCTACTGTCTGGCAGACCGCTATTTCTACGACCTGTCGGATCGGAAGGCGACCGCCGGCGAGCTCGCCAAGCTCGCGTTCGCCGCGGATTCCATTGAACTCCCTCCTGGATGGACCAAGTTCGCCAAGGAGGACTGGACTGTCTGCAAGCCGCCCGAGCAGCGGCTTCCGATGCAGGGATGGAAGATCCACGTCTCGGCGACAGGCGCGAACGCGGATGCCGTCCTGGAATCCGTGTACCGCTACTGCGTACCACGCGATATATCATTCAAATATCTTTCCGGGCGCCACGTGCTGAAGAATCGGAATCTCAAGTACTCCGACCGCGGGTCCAGCGGAAAATTCATCACCGTCTACCCGCTGGACGAACAGATTCTGCGGACCACTCTTGAAGAACTCGGCAAGGAGCTCGACGGCCAGGAAGGGCCGTACATCCTGAGCGATTTACGCTGGGGAAACGGTCCTTTATATGTGCGTTACGGCGCGTTCATCGAGCGGCACTGCATATCGGAGACGGGCGCACTCGTCGGCGCCATCGAGGACGACCACGGAAACCTGGTGCCCGACCGTCGCGACCCGGTCTTCCACGTCCCGGCGTGGGTCACCGTGCCGGAGTTCTTCGCCCCCCATGTCGAGGCGCGCAAAGGCGGCACCACGAACGACATCGCCTACACCGTCGAACGCGCCGTGCACTTCTCCAACGCGGGCGGCCTGTACGAGGCCCGGCACCGGGAGAGCGGCCGCAAGGTGATCCTCAAGGAGGCCCGGCCCCATGCCGGGCTGACCATGGATTCGGCGGACGCGGTGCACCGGTTGTGCCACGAACGGGACATCCTGGAGCGGCTCAAGGGCATCACGGGCGTACCCGAACTCATCGACTACTTCGAGTGGGGCGGCCACCACTTCCTCGTGCAGGAGTTCGTCGAGGGGGAGACGCTCAGCAGGACCTTCGCCCTGCGCTACCCGCTCAACGAGCGGGAGACCGACCCCGCCGAAGCGGCGCGTTACACCGAGTGGGCCCTGGAGGTGTCACGGCAGACCGAGGCCATCGTCGCCGAGATCCACGAGCGTGGCATTGTCTTCGGAGACCTGCATCCCTTCAACATCCTGGTGGGGGAGGACGGCAGAGTCTCGCTGATCGACTACGAAGTGGCATCGGACGCCGAGGCGGGGGTGAAGCCCAGCCTGGTAAACCCCGCGTTCGCGGCGCCGGCCGACCGCACTGGATTCGACCATGACCACTACGCGCTCGGCTGCTTGCGGCTTTCGCTGTTCATGCCGCTCACCACCTTGCTCCGGCATGACTTCGGGAAGGCACACCACTTCGTCGAGTACATCCGGCAAGTGTTCCCGCTGCCCCCGGGGTATCTCGACGAGGCTGTCGAAAGGATCACCGGGACCAGCCCGACGCCCATCTTGCGTCGTCGCCCGGAGACCGCGCTGGACCGGGTACCGCGGGTCACCGCCGACCCCGAGCAGTGGCCGCGGCTGCGGGACGCGCTCGGCCGGGCCATCCTGTGCAGCGCGACCCCCTCTCGCGACGACCGGCTGTTTCCCGGTGACATCGAGCAGTTCCACACCGGGGCTCTGAACCTTCAGCACGGGGCCGCCGGAGTGCTTCTCGCGCTCCTCGACGCCGGGGTCGCCTTCCCGCACGAATACCGCAGCTGGCTCGCACGACGCGCCCTGACGCCACGCCCGCAGGACCGGCTCGGTCTGTACGACGGCATGCACGGGGTGGCCCACGCCCTGCTGAGGCTCGGCGACGAGGACACCGCACGCGAACTGCTCGCCGTGTGCCTCAAGGAGCAGTGGGAGATGCTCGGCAGCGACCTCAAAGGCGGTCTGGCCGGCATCGGGCTCAACCTCCTGGCGTTCAGCCAGAAAACGGGCGACACCGAGTACCTGCGCGCTGCCGAGCTCATCTCCGACCGGCTGGGCACGGCCGACTCCGTCGCCACCACCAGCGGGGGCGCGCACCCCTACGCCGGGCTGATGCGTGGCTCTTGTGGCCCCGCCCTCTTCTTCCTTCGCCTGTACGAGAGGACCGGCGACCGCGAGTACCTGCGGCTGTCCCGCACCGCCATCGAACAGGACCTGCGCCGCTGCGTCACACGCGAGAACGGGATGATGCACGTGAACGAGGGATGGCGGACCATGCCGTACCTCGCGACCGGCAGCGTCGGCATCGGTCTCGTCCTGGACCAGTACCTCCGGCACGACACGGACGAACGCCTGGTCACCGCCTCGGACGCGATCGCATGCGCCGCCTCGTCCCAGTTCTACGTGCAGTCCGACCTGTTCAACGGGCGGGCCGGAATCATCCTGTACCTCGCCGAACGCGCCAGGACGCGCCCCAGCGAGGCAAGTCGTGCCGATCTCGACCGCCAGCTCGGCCTCCTCAACCTGCACGCCCTGTCCTACGGGGGCGGCCTCGCCTTCCCCGGCGAAATGCTCATGCGGCTGTCCATGGACCTGTCGACCGGCAACGCCGGCGTACTCACCGCCCTCGCGGTGGCCCTGGGCCGGGAACACCCCGGACTCCCTCTGCTGTCCACCGCCCGCCCCAGCGGCACCCCCAAGACTTCCCACCCGGACCACGGGCGGGGCAGCACGGACCGATCCACGAAGGGAGGTGAACCCGATGGTGCTCGACCTTCAGGGACTTGAGCTGCCCGAGGGCGACGAGATGGCGCCCATGAGCGGCGTCAGCAACCAGTGCAGCAACTCCAGCTACATCTTCTGCTGACCCTGAGTCGGCCCACGGCCGTACGTGCCGTGACGACGAGAGACGGACCGAGGGGAGGGAAAACTCATGGCGCTCCTCGACCTTCAGGGGCTTGAGCTGCCGGACACGTCCGCGCAGCCGCTGGGCAGCTCGAACAGTGCGACCTGTTCCAGCCACAGCTGGGTGTTCTGCTGAGGCTGATCGAGATGTCCATCCGGGTGAACGGCGGCCCACTGTGACCGTCGCCCGAACTTCCGGCAGCGCCTCGGGGAGCCAAGTCCCCCCGGGGCGCTGGCAACATCAGGGGCCGGCGCACGGCCCCTGTGATCCACACGAGCGAGGTGGAGACCAGTGGCGGGTGGTGCGGGAACACGACTGCTGCGCACCGCGGCGCGCACCCAGGCCGCCGGCGCGGCTGTGCTCGTCGCCACCGGGTGTGTGAGCGCCGCCGCCCAGCTCGCCCTGCCGGCCGTGCTGGGCAAGGCGGTCGACGCACTCGTCGGAGGCATCGGCTTCGGCCGGTGGCTGGCGGCCTGCCTGGCCCTGGTGGTCGTCTACGTGGCGTTCGAGGCGTACAGCGACTACCGGGCCGGCGCTGTGCAGGCGCGCTCCGCGCTCTTCTTCCGACGGACGACCACCGGCCGACTCGTGGGCGCGGGCCCGCGCCCACGGACCGACGGAGGGCCGGGCGGCTTCGCGGCCTGCATCCTGGAAAGCGCGGCCGCGGCCGCGATGGGGACCAACGCGGCGGTGTGGCTGGCGCTTTCCCTGCTTCCTGCGCTGGTGAGCCTGTTCATGCTGTGGCGGACGGACGTGTGGATCGGGCTCGTCTTCAGCTGCGGCCTACCCGTCGTCGCTTGGTGCATCAGGTCGTTCGCCGTCGACAGCTCGCTTCTGGTCACCCGCTACTTGGAGGAGCAGAACAGGGTGTCGAGCCGGCTCGCAGAGGCGCTCGGCGGCGCCCGCACCATCGCCGCGTCCCACACCCTGGAGCGCGAAGTGGCCCGTGTGGTGGAGCCGCTGCCGCGGCTCCGCCGCAGCGGGGACGCCCTCTGGCGGCTCCAGGCCAAGGTCACCGCGCAAAGCAACGTGCTCTTCCCCCTCCTGCACATCGCCGTCGTCGCCACCGCCGGGCTCGAACTCGGCCGCGGCCGCATCTCCTCCGGGCAACTGCTGGCTGCGTCGGAGTACACGGCCATGGGCACCGGCCTCGGCATGACCGTGCTATTCGTCAACCAGCTCGCCCGGGCCCGCTCCGGAGCGGGCCAGCTGGAGACGTACACGGCGCTGCCGACCATGGAGTACGGCACAGCGGAACTGCCCGGGCCGGCCCCCGCCACGGGCCTGGGCGTCGAGCTCAGGGATGTGACCCTGCGGCGTGCCGGGCGCACCGTCCTGTCGGGCGTCGACATCGCCGTGCCGCCCGGAGGGACGGTGGCCCTCGTCGGGCGGTCGGGCTCGGGAAAGTCCACGGTGGCAGCGCTCATGGGCCGCCTCTTCGACCCCGACCGTGGCACCGTGCTTCTCGGCGGTGTGCCCGCGCGGACGCTGTCCAGGGCGGTGCTTCGGCACTCGGTTGTCTTCGCCTTCGAGCGGCCCGAGCTGATCGGTGACGACATCGCGGACACCATCGCGGCCGGTGCGCCGAACACCACGCTGGACGACGTGGTCCGCGCCGCCGGGCTCGCCCGCGCCGCGTCCTTCATCGAGAAGATGCCGGACGGATACCGCACCGGCGTCGAGTCCGTGGTCCTGTCGGGCGGTGAGATGCAACGGCTCGGCCTGGCCCGGGCCTTCATACGGCCCGCCCAGCTCGTGCTGCTCGATGACGCCACATCGAGCTTGGACATGGCGACGGAGTACGAGATCGACCGGGCGCTGGCCGCCGGCACCTCGGGTGCGACGCGGGTGCTCGTCGCTCACCGGGCGTCCAGCGCGGCCCGTGCCGACACGGTGGTCTGGCTCGACGCCGGGAAGGTGCGCGCAACCGGAACACACTGCGAACTGTGGGAGCTGCCTGGCTACCGGGCGATATTCCAGGAACAGACCGAGCCCCGCACACCCCTCGACCCGGAGGGAGCGGCCCGATGAGACCCGCCGGAAGCCGCACTGCCGGGCAGTACCTGCGGCAGAGGCTGCGCGGCGACCGCCGCACACTGATCCGCGTCCTTGTATGGACGGGCGTGGAGTCCCTGCCCGCCTTCGCGGCCGGGCACGCCGTGGCCCTGGCTGTCGACCGCGGGTTTCTGGCCGGCGCACCACTGGTGGGAGTCGGGTGGTTGGCCCTGCTCGCCGCGGTCTCGGCCGTGGGTGCGTTCGGGGCCCGCGGAGCGCTCCTGAGCACCGCGGCCGTCGTCGAGCCACTGCGGGACGCACTGGTGACCCGCACGGTAGAGGCCACGCTGCGGCACGCGCTGACCGGCGGCCGCATGGAGCAGGACCGGTCAGGCGTCGCACGGCTCACCCGCCAGGTCGAGATCGTGCGGGAAGCGGCGGGCAGCCTGCTGGCGGTGGTGTGCCGCTTTGCCTTCTCCTTCGTCGGCGTGTGCGTCGGCACCCTCACGCTGGAGCCGACGGCCGCCCTGCTGGTCTTCGCCCCCGTGGCCGTCGGCGTCGGCTGTTACCTGGTGTCCCTGCGCGGGGTGGTACGCGCCGAGATGCGCAGCACCCTGGCGACCGAGTCCCTCGCACACGAGGCCTGGCGGCTCGCTGCGGGACTGCGGGACATTACCGCGTACGGCCTGGAGGAATCGGCTCTGCTGCGGTTCGACGACGTGGCGAAGGAGAACGCGCGCGCGGAGATCGCGCTCGCCCGCCTGACCGCGCTGCGCACCCTCGCCCTCGGGATGGGCGGCTGGGTGCCGCTGGTCCTGGTCCTGCTGTGGGCCCGGTGGGGCGCCCAGGGCATGAGCGCGGGCACGGTCCTGGGGGTACTGACATACCTCGCGCAGAACCTGCGCCCTGCGGTGCAGACCCTGGTCCAGGGCGTGGGCACAACCGGCATAAGGCTGTTCGTCACGCTCGGCCGGCTGCTGGACGACCTCGGTCCGCGGCCGGACGGCGCCGGACCTGCGCCCACACCGGCCGTCCCCACCTCCGCGTCCTCCACCAGGGCCGGGAACGGAGCCGCCGGGGTCGAGGTGGTCCTGGAGTCGGTGTCCTTCTCCTATCCGGGCGGCGCGAACGACATCCTCAGCGGCATCGACCTGCGCGTGGCATCCGGCGAGCACCTCGCGGTCGTGGGCCCCAGCGGCATCGGCAAGTCGACACTGGCCTCCCTGGTGGCCGGCACCCACGGACCCACCCGCGGCCGGGTCCTCCTCGACGGCGTCGACCTCACCTCGCTCACGCCCGCCCGGCAGGGCGCGCTGCGGGCCTATCTACCTCAAGAGGCATACGTCTTCACGGGGACGCTCCGGGAGAACCTCGGTTACCTGGCAGACGGCCCGGCGGACGACCGCCGGATGGACCGTGCGGTCACGGAGTTCGGCCTGGCGGACCTGGTGTCCACGACCGGTGGCTACGACGGTCTCGTGGACCCCGGCGCACTCTCCGCCGGCCAGCGCCAGCTGATCGCCCTGGCACGCGCCTACCTGTCGCCGGCCCGGTTGATCGTGCTCGACGAGGCGACGTGCCATATGGACCCAGTGACCGAGAGCCGCGCCGAGGAGGCGATGCGGGAACGCCCCGGCACCCTGGTCGTCATCGCCCACCGGATGAGCTCGGCCCGGACCGCGGACCGGGTGATGGTGCTGGACGGCGGGGCCCCGCGGATCGGGAGCCATCACCGGATGCTCGTGGAGTCCGATCTCTACCGCGATCTCGTCGGGCTGTGGTCTGCGAAGAGCGCCACCCCCTGAGGTGACGGAAACCGCGGATCTGACGAACCCGGGGGCGATCGGGGCTTCAATGTTCAGAGGCGAGTGGTATCAGGGAAACCGCCCGCATTTCGTGCCCTCGGGCCCGTCAGTCGAGCACCGGGAAGCGGCGCGGGGCCAGGAGGAGTGCGAGGACGGCGAGGGCCGCGGCCGCCGCGGCGCCGACGTAGACCCAGTCGACCGCCGTGGCGAGGGCGTCGCGCAGTGGTCCCGCGGCGGCGCCGGAGGTGGCGGAGGAGACCGCATCGAGGGGGCTGCCCCCGGTGGACGGGAGGGCGGAAGGGGTCTGCTGCAGACGGGAGTTGAGGATCGCGTTGGCCAGGGCGCCGAAGACGGCGGCGCCGATGCTGGAGCCGAGCTGGCGGCAGAAGAGGAGCGAGGCCGTCGCCGTACCGCGTTCCGAGACGGGCACCGTCGACTGGACCCCGACGAGCAGGGGCAGCTGGGTGATGCCGAGGCAGGCGCCGAGGGCCAGCGAGATGAGGGCGGGGTACCAGGGGCTGTGGGTGCCGGAGAGGGCCGGGAAGGCCAGCAGGACGGGGCAGGCGACGGCCATGCCGGTCATCGCCGACTGGCGGAATCCGATGCGCCGGTAGACGTGCTGGCTGAAGGCCGCCGAGATCGGCCAGGCCACCGACATGACGGCCAGCACGAAGCCCGCCCGCAGGGGATCGAGGCCGAGCACGGACTGGGCGTAGGTGGGGAGGAAGACGGTCGGGGCGATGGTCATCACGCCGAGCGCCCCCATGGCCAGATTGGCGGCGGCGATGGTGCGGCGGCGCCACACCCAGCCCGGGAGGACCGGATCGGCCGCGCGCCGCTCCACCACGACCGTCACGGCCAGCAGGGCGGCGCCGGTGCCGAAGAGGGTGAGGGACGGCGCGGAGAGCCAGGGCCAGGCGTGTCCGCCCTGGACGATGGCGGTCAGCAGGGCGCAGCCGGTGAGGAAGAGGGCCAGTGCGCCGGCCCAGTCGGCACGCAGGCGCCCGGCGGCGCGCTTGCGGGGCGGCTCGCTCAGGCGGCGGGCCAGCAGGACGAGCGAGACCAGGCCGACCGGGACGTTGAGCAGGAAGATGAGGCGCCAGTCGGTCCAGGTGGTGATCAGGCCGCCGACGGCGGGGCCGAGAACGGCGGCGCCGGCCCACACCGAGGAGATGGCGGCCTGGATGCGCGGGCGTTCCTCCAGGGGGTACAGGTCGGCGGCGAGGGTCTGGACGGTGCTCTGGATCGCGCCTCCGCCGAAACCCTGGACGATGCGGAAGACGATCAGCGCGGCCATGTTCCAGGAGGCCGCGCACAGCGCGGAGCCCGCCAGGAAGAGCGTGATGCCGAACAGCAGGACCGGCTTGCGCCCCAGGGTGTCGCTGAGCTTGCCGTAGACCGGCAGGGACACCGTGCCGGCGAGCAGATAGCCGGAGAAGAGCCAGGAGAAGTACGAGAACCCGCCGAGGTCGGCGACGATCCGCGGAACGGCCGTGGCCACCACCGCGCTGTCCAGCGCCGCCAGCGCCATCGCCATCATCAGGGCGAGGACGAGGGCACGGCGGCCGGGCGGTGCGGCCGGACGCTCCGCCGTCCGCCGCGGGTCGGCGGTGCCGGGCCCTCCGGGGCGGCTCACGCTGCGCTCCCCGGGTGCTCCGGGCCGCCGGGGTGGTAGCTGCCGGTCATCAGCGGGACGCCGAGCAGTGGTTCCAGCCGGCTCAGCAGGTCCTCGGAGGTCCGCTCGACGGCCGTCGGGTCGGTGTCCTGGACGATGAACCGGGCCAGCGCCTGGCCCCGGGCCACGTCGCTGCCGGGGCCGGTGCGGTACTCGCCGAAGCCGATCACCTCCTTGACGCGGGGGTGCCCGTCCAGAGGCGCCAGGGTCGCGTCGGGGCCGAGCCGGCCGGCCTCGCGGGGGAGGACGACGCGGACCGCGGTGCAGCCGGCCCGGAAGGGCGGCGCGGCGACGTCGTCGGCCCCGGCGAGGATGTCCAGCAGCGCGGCGTAGACCTCCTGCCCGGTGGCGTGGCGGTAGGCGGCGGGCAGGCCGCCGCCCATGACCCGGGGGTTGAACTCGACCAGGACGGGCCCCCGTGCGGTGACCATGATCTCCAGGTGGAAGACGCCGATGTCGGCGCCGATCGCCCGGCAGACCCGGCGGGCGTACTCCCAGCACGCGGTGGCCTGCTGCGCTTCCAGGCCGGCCGGGATGAAGGACCCCAGGGCGGTGACCCCGTCGCCCGCCCAGCGGTAGCGGCCGCTGATGCACAGCGGGAAGAACCGGCCGTCGCGGGCGCCGATCTCCACCGACACCAGCTCCCCCACCAGGAACTCCTCGATGAGGACGCCGCGCCGGAACTGGCCGCGCCAGTCCTCGGGAACCGCGTCGAGGCCGCGCTGCAGCCGCTGCCAGGCCGACCTCGCCTCGGCCGCGTCGTGGACGACACAGGCGAGCAGCCCGGCCGCCCCGGACGGTGGCTTGAACACCACGGGATAGCCGATGTGCTCCGCCGCCGCCAGTGCCGCCTCCTCGTCGGTGGCGGTCGCGAAGTGTGCCGAGGCCAGGCCCGCGGCCCGCAGCGCCGCCCGGGTGCGGTCCTTGCGCCGGGCGGTGAGCACCGCCTGTGGCGAGGTGCCCCGCAGCCCCAGTGCGCGGCAGGCCGCAGCCACCGCCTCGGCGGACATCTCGTGCTGCGTGGTGACGAAGTCGATGGGGTGTGCGGCGTGGCACTCGGCCAGCGCCGCGGTCACCACGTCGTGGTCGGTGGTGACCAGCCCGTCGACGAGGTGGTCCACGGACGAGACCAGGGCCAGGTTGGCGTCGGTGAGCGGGTACTGGGTGTGTGCGGACTGCAGATAGGTGACCCGGTGTCCCGCGCTCTTGGCCAGCCTGATGGCCTGCAGGGCAGGGGGGTTGGAGTCGACGAAGGCCAGGTGCATGCCATTCCCGGTGGGGCTGAGGGGGCGGAGGGCGCGGGCGGTCAGCGGTAGTGGGTGACGCCGTCCTTGACGCGGTAGGCGTCGCGCTCGAAGAGCTGGAAGGCGACCGCGTCGCGGTCGCCGAAGAGGGCGCCGGCCCTGGCCATGTTGCGCCGCAGGAATCCCCGGGCGTAGCTCTCCGGGTCCTCGTCGGTGAGCGCTTCCAGGTAGGCCCGGTGCTGGAGCACCGCCTCGACGGCACGGTCCTCGGCGCCCGTGACCTCCACGGCGTGCGTGGGGTACGGGGAGCCGGCGACGCCCATCCACTGCACGCCTTCCCAGGGGTCGAGGCCGTCCTCGGTGAAGACATAGCGGTTGCCGGCGTCGACGACGGCGTCCAGCGCGGCCCGGCCGACGACCCGGTGGTCCGAGGTGTTCCAGGAGACGCCGCGCCAGTGCTCGTGGTGGTTGACCGTGAGCACCACTTCCGGCCGGTGGCGGCGGATGGCGGTGGCGAACTCCCGGCGCAGCGCCAGCGAGTCGGTGATCAGCCCGTCCGGGTGGTCCAGGAAGTCCACCGAGGTCACCCCGGCGACCGCCGAGCTCGCGCGCTGCTCCCTTTCCCGCAGCGGCTTGGCCGTCTGAGGGTCGCAGCCGTCGATGCCCGCCTCACCGCGGCTGGCCAGGACGTAGGCGATCTCCTTGCCGCTGTCGGTCCAGGTGATCACCGCCGGGCCCATGGCGTACTCGATGTCGTCGGGGTGCGCCACCAGTGCCAGCCCGCGCGACCAGTCGGTGGGCATCTCCTTGAGCTGTGCCGTCATCGTTGCTCCCTGCTCTCGGCGTGGGTGCCGCTCCCGGCGGCGGTGGGGTGGCCGGCCAGTACGGCGTCGATCCGCCGCAGGCCCTCGGCCAGGACGTCCGGCTCCCGGGCGAAGGTGAGGCGGAGGCCGTGCTCGGTGCCGAACACCTCGGCCGGCATCAGCAGCACCCGCTCCCGGCGCAGTACCTCGCGGCAGAATTCCAGCGAGGACGGCAGACCGGGGGTGTGCAGCCAGGCGTACGGGGTGCCCTCCGGCTGCCACATCCGCAGTGTGCCGCGGTGCCGGGCGAGCCAGCGCTCCAGCGTCTGTTGGCCGTCGGTGATCAGCTGCCGGTAGCGCCGCACGTGCTCCTCGCGGCGCTCCAGGATGCCGGTGGCCAGCTGTTCCAGGACCACCGAGTTGGTGACGGTGGTGAAGTGCTTGTACTGCATGGCCGCGTCCACGACCTCGGGCGGGCCGCACATCCAGCCGACGCGCAGGCCCGGGACCCCGTAGACCTTGGAGACGCTGGAGACGGAGACAGCTCTCTCGTACGCCCCGACCCAGGAGTCGGTGCCGAGGTCGGCGACGTACTCCTCGTCGAGGATCAGATGGCCGCCGTGCCCGCGCAGCGCCTCGGCCAGTTCCTTGATGCCGTCGGCGGTGACCTTCCGGCCGGTCGGATTGCAGGGCGAGTTGAGCACCACGGCTTTCGTGCGCGGGCCGATCCTGCGCAGCGCCTCGGCGATGTCCGGGCGGCCGTCGGCGGTGGTGCCCACGGCGTCCACCCGGCATCCGGCCCGGGACAGCACCGGCTGTGCCTGCTGCCAGCCGGGGGTGAAGATCACCGCGTGGTCGCCCGCGGACAGCAGGGTGCGGTAGAGGAGGTAGAGCGCTTCCTGCCCGCCGTGGGTGATGCCTATGTGGGACGGATCGCGGCCGTAGAGGCCGGCCACGAGGTGGCGCAGCGGGGCGGTGCCCCGGTTGTTGCCGTAGTCGAGGAGGCAGTCGGCGGGCAGGGGGTGGTCGGACAGGCGGCTGCCACCCACATAGCTGTCGCCGAGGTCGATGTCGTAGTGGCCGTGGGCCTCGTCGAAGTACCACTGGCGCATGGTGATCTCGGTCATGAGGCCAGCCTCCTGCGGAATGCCGGGGCCCACCGGCCGGCCACGACGGCCCGGACCGGGCCGGTCAGGGTGACCTCGCCGGCGTCGGAGATGCCGACGGAGAGGTGCCCGCCGGGCATCTCGACGGTGACCTCGGGGCCGGTCAGCCCGAGGGCATGGGCGGCGACGGCCGCCGCACAGGCGCTGCTGCCCGAGGCGAGCGTGTAGCCGGCGCCCCGTTCATAGGCCTCGATGCGGATGCGGTCGGCGGCGCGCACCTCCATGAGCTGGACGTTGATGCGCCCGGGGAAGCGTGCGTGGCCGGCGAGCTCGGGGCCCAGGCGCCGGGCCAGCTCCTCGGTGACCTCGGTGCCGTCCAGCGGGAGGACGCAGTGCGGGTTGCCCAGGAAGACACAGGTGGCCGTCCATTCGCGCGCCGCCGCGGGCAGGGTTTCGCGCAGCATCTCCCGGCGCGGACCGGTGGCACCGATCAGCTCGCTGTCCAGGGACGCCTGCCCCATGGAGACGCGGACGGGTGCCCCGTCCCCGGGGCGGCCACCGCCAAGGGAGGCGGCGTTCGGTGCGTCCGGGCCGGGGGCCGGGTCCACCAGCTGCACGGTGACCGGCCCGGCCAGGGTGCGGACGGTGAACTCCGGCTCCCCGGTCCAGCCGTGGTCGCGGAGGTAACGGCCGAAGATGCGCAGCCCGTTGCCGCTCTTCTCGCACTCGGTGCCGTCGGAGTTGAAGGTGCGCAGCCCGAATCCGTGTTCTTCGGGGAGCGGGCCGTAGAGCACTCCGTCGGCGCCGGGACCGTAGTGGCGGTCGCAGATCAGCCGGATGTTCTCCGGTGTCGGCGCCACCTGGCCGGCGACCGGAGCGATCACCAAGTAGTCGTTGCCCAGGGCCTCGTACTTCACGAAGTCATGGCCGTCCGCCATGTCGTGGCGAGGGGGCGGCAAGGGGTGCGGCACGTTCTCCCCCTCAGGCCTGCGCGCCGACCGCGACGGGGGACCGGCCCCGCATGCGCCGCAGCAGTTCGTCGAGGTAGTCCTGCGAGGTGTTGAGCCTGATCATGGCGCCCAGGGCGATGTCCCGGCCGGTCAGGGGGTCGCCGTCCACCAGCGGTGCCACGACGTTCTTGAACCAGCCGGAGGCGTGGCCGGCGTCGATGCCGATGTGCAGGTCGTGGTAGGTGATGCCGACTTCGTGCAGACCGAGTCTGCGCCAGGTGTCGACCACGCAGCGGAAGCGGCGGGGCGCCAGGTACTCCGTCACGCCGAAGTAGCCCACGGCCTTGTAGTAGTGCCGGCGGGCGAGACCGAGGCAGGCGGAGAGGTTTCCGCAGATTCCGGCCTCCAGCATGAAGCTGTCCCGGATGAAGGCCGGGTCGGCGCCGATGGACTCCAGGGCCTGGGAGAAGAGGCTGGTGTGGACCAGCTCGGCGTCGCCGTTGCCCATCTCGTCCCAGTAGTTGGCGGCTATCTCCATCTTCTCGCCACCGGTGCGGCCCATCTGCATCGAGGCGAGGATGTCGTCGAAGCGCGGGTCGAGGCTGGTCTCCTGGGCGAGCAGCAGCCGCAGGTCCTCCCGGGTGCCCCGCTGCTCGATGTGCTCGTGGTAGAGCGGGTGCCGGCCGGCCGGGTGGTCGTTGACGAGGTTCTTCAGCCAGCGGACGTACTCCGTGCCGGACCGGGGGTAGCCGGTGACGGTCTCCTCGTCGATGCGGGCGGTTTCCTCGCCCAGCATGGCCGCTTCCAGGATCGCGGCCACATCGCGCAGCAGGGGCGCGCGTTCGTGGTCGACCTCGCCGATGACCACGCCGGAGAAGTCCCGGTCGTAGATGAGGGCGAGCAGTTCGTGCATTTCGGCGAGCGCGGTGCGGTCCTTGCCGGCGTAGGCGCGCCCGGTGAGTTCCTTGCAGGCGGCGGCCAGTGCGCCGCGGAAGGCGTAGTTCTCGGTCAGCAGGGTCAGTTCGCCGGCGGTACAGGACTCCAGGGCGCGCACCGCGGACAGCGGACCCTCGGCGAGCCGGGTTTTCCAGTCTTCAGACATGCGGAATCAGCACAATCTTCTCGGTGTGGGCGGTGGGGAAGTGGCGGCCGGGCTCAGCCGGCGTCCTCGGACAGGGCGGAGGAGTCGTGCTCGTCGCCGTACCACTTGTGCTGCCAGCGCGAGAAGGCGACGATCACGATGTCCCGGTGTCCGGGCCCCTCGCCGTCCGCCACGACGTCGGTCACGTCGTGGGCGATGGCCTTGTCGTCGAGGAGTACGGCCTGGCCCGCCTGGAGCGTCCCGGCCCAGAAGGGCTCGTCGGCGCCGGGCTTCCACAGCCGGGTCTCGCCGCCGCCCACGTTCTTCCGGCGCAGGACGGCGATCATCACGAACTCGTGGCCGTCGTGGTGCACGCCCTCGGGCGTCAGCGGCCCGGGGCGGCCGGCCTCGGCCCGGGTGCGGTTCTGGTGCACATTGATCTGCCAGTCCTCGCGGCGGTCGAGGCCGATGCCGTCGATTCCGCAGGAGATCAGTCCGGTGAAGTCGGCCTTGAGGGGTTCGTAGGTCCGGCGAATGCCGCCGGCGGCCTTGTTGAACTTCTTGTACGCCGTGTAGTCCCGGTGCGGCAGCAGCGCGAAGTTCCAGGCGTCGCCCTCGCCGGGGGACAGCCGGTACTGCGAGAAGCGTTTGAAGCGCGTGCCGTTGCCCATGTAGTCGTCGACCGGAAGGTCGTCGTAGCTGTCCAGGAGTTCCGTGGGTACGGCGGGCAGATCGAAAACGGTGAATCCCTGGGTGCCGATCGGCATGGAGTGCTCCTTTGTGAGGAGGAGGGAGTCCTTGTGGGTGGTCCGTACTCGGTGTGCGTGGGCTGTGCTCGGTGTGGGTGGACGAGCACTGCCCGGCTGGATGCGTCCGGACAGCGCTTCTCTGCGGGGGCGGACGGTTGGTGACGGGTGGTCAGGAAGTCTGGGGGTCAGTCGGCGGCGTGGGCGCCCGCCGGCCGCAGGGCACGGGACCACGCCTGGAGTTCGGGGTCGGCCAGGGAGCCCAGCAGCCAGTCGTGGTCCAGCTCCTGGCCGGCCAGCGAGGGCACGGTGACCAGGTGGAGCCCCGCGGCGCGGGCCGCGCGGATGCCCGTGTTGGAGTCCTCGAAGGCGACGCAGGAACCGGGGTCGGCGCCGAGCGCCCGGCAGGCGGTGAGGTACAGGTCGGGCGCGGGTTTGGGAGCCGCCACCTCGTCGGCCGCGAACGACAGTGGCAGCAGCTCGGCCAGGCCGGAGCTCCCCAGCGCGGTGTCCAGCAGCGACCGGGGGCTGTTGCTGGCGACCGCGACGGGCAGCCGTTCGGCACAGGCCCGGACCAGGTCAGCGGCCCCGGGCAGCGCGGCCACTCCGTCGGCCAGCTCCCGGCGCACGCCCTCCAGCAGCTCGGCGGAGAGCAGCGCACCTTCGCCGGGACGCCCGAAGTAATCGGCCATCACCTCGCCGACGCCCTCCACCGTCTTGCCGATGACAAGCTGCTTTTCGGCCAGGCCGAATTCGCGCCCGTGCGCGCGAAAGAGCGCGCTTTCCGCGCGTGACCAGCAGGTTTCGGTGTCCAAAAGAAGGCCGTCGCAGTCGAATACGATGGCTTCGAGCTCGGTGGGCAGCGGAAAAACGGCCGAACGAGCCTGGATGCTGGCCAAAATTCCTCCATGTGGTGCCGGCCTGGGGTGGCGCTCTACCAGTTTTCGAGCATGGGACAGCCGGTGATGGCCGAAAGCAAGCCACCACTCGCAGCATGGGGAAAGCGGAATCAGTGATTCCCACGGAAAAGCGGAATCACGGTCTCCTGATGAATCCCCCCGTGCAGCGGTCCCCGGCATCGGGACGCGCGAACGGAGGCCGTTCGCGCGGCCGTTGGGGACACTCACCGCCCGGTCTGCGGGCATGAAGCCGCAATGAACTCCGGGCAGTTGATGTCGCTAACTCAAGCCAGAGTATCCCGTTTTGGGAAAGGAATGCTGTGTGGCGTGCGTCACAATCTCTGGTGATTGACATAACTAAGCAAGATCCGCTGTTCTGATTAGGCAAACGCCGGAAGTCGGGAATCCAACCAGTTTTCAAAACTGATGTTGTCCGGGGGGCTTGAGTCCGTAAGGGCAAAAAGCGTGGTGCTTTCGGGCACCCCGTTGGTCCGCAAGGGCAATTCGGGATCACTGGATCCCGGGGGGATATCCGCAAGATCCCGTAGGGGGGTGAATCACCATGCGTAAGTACACCAAGCCGGAGGCCAAGAAGGTCAACCAGGGCACCGTTCTGGGCTCCGTGGTCTGAACCACGGCGGTCTGAACCGCAAAGGCGCCACACCTCAAGGTTGTGCCTTGAGGTGTGGCCCCTTCCCCGGTGCCGACCGTCCTTCTCCTTCACTTCCGTGGGAGTTGCGCCGCTTCACGCGGCGTTTCCGCCTTGTGGCGGAGGAATCAGCACATGAATCGAGCGAGGTAACGATGTGTGGTCTGAGCGGAATCGCTCGCGTGGACGGAAGAGCGCTGACCGGCGCCGCGGACTCCCAGCTCCAGCGAATGGTTCAGGCCATAGCCCACCGGGGCCCCGACGGTGAGGCCTACTACCGTTCGGGCCCGCTCGGATTCGGCTTCGTACGGTTGTCGCTGGTGGATGTGGCCGGCGGTGACCAGCCGCTGCGGACCGAGGACGACGACCTGGTCCTGATCGCCAATGGCGAGATCTACAACCACGAGGAGCTGGCCGCCACGCTCCCGAGCGGCACGCGGTTGCGCACCCGCTCGGACTGCGAGGTGCTGCTCCACCTCTACCGCCGCGACGGGCTGCGCTTCCTGGACGAGGTGCGCGGGATGTTCTCCCTCGCGCTCTACGACCGCACGCGGGGCCGGCTGCTGCTGGCCCGTGACCGCTTCGGCATCAAGCCGGTCTTCTACCACCAGAACGCCGAGCGGGTCGTCTTCGGCTCGGAGGTCAAGGCGCTCTTCGAGGACCCCGACTGCCCCCGTGAGCTGGACTGGGAGCGCGCGCTGCGCGACCAGGCCATGACGCGTGCGCCGGCGTTCGACGAGAGCCCGGCCCACTCGTGGTTCAAGGGCGTCGAGCTCGCCCCGGCCGGCTGTGTGGTCTCCTTCGACCTGCGCTCCGGTGAGCGCTCGACCCACCGCTACTGGTCGTTCCCCGAGTTCGACCCCGCCGACGGGGCGTCCGAGGAAGAGCTGGTGCGCCGCTACGGCGAGCTGCTGTCCTCCGCGGTGGCCGACTGCGAGATGGCGGACGTCGAGATCGGCCTTTTCCTCAGCGGTGGTATCGACTCCGCCGCGGTGGCCGCACTGGCCTCCGGCAAGCCTCAGACCTTCACCGCGCTGAACGGCTCCACCCTCGCCAATGGCGACTCCGAGTGGGGGCACCGTACGGCCAGAAACCTCGGACTGACGAATCATCAGATCCTTTTCCGCACCGATTCCGTCCCCGGTGTGGAGGAGTGGAAGCGGTTCCTGTGGCTGATGCAGACGCCGCTGGCCGGTCCCGAGGCGTTCTACAAGCACGAGATGTATCGCTACGTCCGCGACCGGACGCCGCATATCAAAGCCATGCTTCTGGGCGGCGGGGCCGATGAATTCAACGGCGGTTACTCCAAGGGCATCGCGGGCGGCGGTGAATGGCCCGATTTCCTGGACAACCTGGACCGTATGGCGGTCCGCCGGGACCAGTACCGCAGCCCCGAACTGGGTGCCTGGTGGGACGTCCCCGGCCTGCCGCTGGTCAAGTCCTCGGTGCTGCGCGAAGCCGCCGGCCGCCCGGCGCACGAGCCGTACGAGGCGCTGTTCCGCTGGAAGTACCGCGATGTGCAGCAGTACAACTGCTGGCACGAGGACCGGTCGGCGGCCGGCAACGGCATCGAGGCCCGGGTGCCGTTCCTGGACCACCGCCTCATCGAGCTGGTGGCCGCGGTCCCCGGGGCGCTGCGCCCCCGTCTGATCTGGGACAAGCAGATTCTGCGGCGTTCCCTGGTCGGCCACCTGCCCGACGAGCTGGTGCACCGCCCCAAGGGCCCCTTCTTCTACGGGGAAGGCGTCCGGCACACCTACCGCGCCTTCGGCGCCATGCTCGCCCAGGACGGCGGCCGGCTGCTGGAGGAGGCGCTGAGCGGACCCGGCGCCCGGGAGTTCCTGGACGCGGACAACCTGCGGGCCACGCTGCGGCAGCTGCAGGCCAACCCCTCCTCCGGACACGTGGAGTTCCTGCTCTCGGCGGTCAACCTCGGCCTGCTGGAGCAGATGGCGGCCTCGCTGCCCGCCCCGCACGTCCAGGTCGCCAAGGCACCCGTGCCGCAGTCGGTCCCGGTGAACGACTGGGACACCGACGCGGAGAAGATCGAGGCGGAGGTCGTACGGCGGCCCCCCGTCGACCCGCGGACCCGTGCGGCGGTCGCGGACAACGTGCTGCTGCTCAAGGACCCCGCCGAGCCGTCGGTGTGGTACCTGACCATCGACGGCGAGATCGAGTACGTCCTCGACGAGGACGAGCTGCCCGAGTGGCCCGCCGTGCTGCGGGCGCTGGACGGCGAGCGCACGATCGGCGAGGTCCTGGACGGGCTCGGACACAGCCTGGAGACCGTGCACGAAGAGCTCGCCGACGCCATCGACCTGGGGATCGTGGTGACCGCGGAGGCTGCGCCATGACCACGGCTGCCGGCCGGGCGGTGCACGACGAGAGCCGGCAACGCCGCTCCGCCGCCACCTTCGCACCGGTCGGCTGGCGGCCCGAACCCCGGCAACTGATGGCCGCCGCCACGGTGGCGGCCTTTGCCGTTGGGCTGTGGACCGTGGGCTCGGCCCCCCTGCGGGTGGTGGCCGTCCTGCTGGTGGCCGAAGCCGTGCTGATGGGCCTGCCCTGGCGGGTGCCGCGGGGCGGGCGCAGCGGCGCGAGCATCTGGGCGGAGACGCTGGCCGGTCTGGTGGCTCCGCTGGGCGCGCTGGTGCTCACCGCGTGCACGGCGCCCCAGTGGCTCACCCGGTCCGGCCAGTGGTGGTGGTTCGCCGTGGCGCTCGCCGTCGGCGCCGGGCTGGTCGTGCTGAGCGGGCTGCGTCCGGCCGGGCTGTTCACCGGCGAGCTCGCCTTCGTCCTGGGGCCCACCCCGCGCTCCCACGGCAGCGCCCGCGCCTTCGCGGGAGCGGTGGGTGCCGTCGGGGAGGAGATCCTCTTCCGCGCCCCCGTCCTGATGGTGGCGGACCCGGCGCTGCTGGGACTGCTGGCGGCGACGGCCTTCGTGGCGCAGCACCACATCCAGCCGGGCGCCAACCGGCGCGGCACGGTCCGCTCCACGGCGGTGGAGATCGCCGGGGCGGTGGCGCTGCTCGCCCTGACCCTGGCCTCGCAGTCGGTCTATCCGGCCCTGCTCGCTCACCTCGTCAACAACATCCCTCAGATCGTCATCGAACTACAGCGCGAGAACGAGGACAGGAGCTGGTCGTGAAACCGGACTTGGACGGGTGCCTGGACGCACTGAGGCGCAAGGGCCTGGCCCCCGACGACCCGGTCGCCGTCGTGGTGGTCGGCTCGGTCACCCGGGGCTGGGCACACGCCGCGAGCGACTTCGACCTCTACGTCCTCACAGGCGCCCCCTGCCGGATGCCCGGCGCCCGGACGGTGGCGGTGCCGCTCCACCCGGACTCCGTCACCTCGGTGGACTTCACCGACGGCGGCCGGCGGTACGAGGTCACGTACTGGACCGACGCCCAGGTCGGCCAGATGCTGGAGAAGGTCACCTGGGACGCCTTTGACTCCGATGAGTCCTCGCTGCGCATCCTCACCTCGAACGAGGAGCTGTTCCTGGAGCGCCTGTCCGGCGGGGTGGCACTGACCGGCGCGGACTGGCTCAAGCGGCGCGCGGAGCAGCTGCATGACTCCGCCTACCGGGCGTTCGTTGCGACCCGCTCGCTGTCCGAGGCGGACGGCAAGGTCGAGCAGGCGCTGGGCATGCTGGAGACCGGGGACACCCACAGCGCCGTTCTGGCCGCCAAGGTCGCCTTCCAGCAGGCCACCGACGCCCTCCTGGACAGCCATGGCGTCTACGGCACGCACACGCCCAAGTGGCGGGCCCGCCGGGTGCAGGACGCCCGTCTCGACGCCTTGCCCTTCGAGCGGTACTGGGCCCTGGAGACCATGGCCGACTTCGATCCGCAGCGCCCCGAGGAGTGGGTGCGCCGGACCGTCGAGTTCTGCAAGGACCTGTCCCTGGAGGTCGAGATCTGATGGCAGCACCTCATCCCTTCGGTCCCGAAGCGGTGCCGCGGCGCAGCATGTCCGCCCGGATGCGCAAGTTCCGCGGCAAGCTCATCGTCGCCAACGGCCCGCATGCCGTGGAGCTCGACGAGATCGGGACGTTCGTGTTCAAGCGGGTCGACGGCCAGGCCACCGTCCAGGGCATCGCCGAGCAGCTTGCCGCCGAGTACGACGTCTCCGTGCAGGTGGCCGCCGAGGACATCGGCGAACTGCTCGCCGACCTCGCCGGCAGCGGCGTGGTGGAAGCGACCGCACCGTGACCGTCATCGGTCCGGCGGGCGCGGCCCCGGGCCAGTCGCCGCTGCCCGTGGCGCAGCGGCGGGCCCGGTGCCGTGCCGGGTGTGCGTAGGTCCGGACCGTAGTGGCGAAGGGAGATCTCATATGTGCGGAACCGCGGGCATGTTCGTGGGCTGTGCGGCGCTGACCCAGTGCCCCAAGCAGCTGCTGTTGCACCGGGTGGCCGCCGACGACGCCCCCGAGCCGCGCTCGGCTCCCGGTGACTACCGCAGCCCGTTCCGCAACTGGCACGAGCGGGCCGCCGTGCGGCAGTCACCGCGCCGGACCCTGCGCGAGGACGAGTCCGGCCGCCACTACTTCCCGCCGGATCTCGTCCCCATCACCCAGCACCCGCTGGTGAAGGAGCTGCCCGCGGCGGTCCACGAGGAATTACTCGTCCAACACCTCTACCGCTACCTGGACTTCACGGCACGGCTGGAGTCCCTGGTGGTCAACCGGACGGTGCTGTCCATCGCGCAGGGCTCCGTCGGCGTGGAACTCCCGGACGAGATGCGGTTCGACGCGTACAAGATCTACTGCGACGAGGCGTACCACACGCTGTTCTCCATCGACCTGGCGCGACAGGTGGAGCAGCGGACCCAGATCGCGCCGCGGCTGCCGCGGCAGCCGTTCTTCCTGGACCGGCTCCACCGGCTCCTCGACGAACTCCCGCCCGCGGACGGCGCGCTGGCCGAGATCCTTTTCGTGGTGGTGTCGGAGACCCTGATCTCCGCGAGCCTGGCCGAGATCCCCGACACCTCCGAGGTGGTGACCGCGGTCTCCGGGACCGTACGCGACCACGCCGGTGACGAGGGGCGCCACCACGCGTACTTCGCCATGTTCCTGCGGCAAATGTGGGGCCAGCTCTCGCCGGCGGAGCGGCGTGCCGCGGCACGGCTGGTGCCCCGGCTCATCACGACGTTCCTCCACCCGGACCTGCCCGCGATCCGGGAGGAACTGATCCGCTACGGGCTGGGCGAGGACGACGCGCACCGCGTCGTGGCGGAGACCTACACGCCGGAGATCCTCAGCCAGCACCTTGCCGCCATGTCCCGGCAGACCGTGCGCTACTTCGAGTCCCTCGGCGCATTCGACGACGCGCGAGCGCTCGAGGAACTGCACGTCCACGGGATCAGGAAATGAAAGAGAGATGCACAGCCCATGAATGAGACGCCAGCCCTCCCGGTCGAGGTGCACTGCCACGGTTTCGGCGAGGTGGACTTCTCGGAGTTCTCCCAGTTGGATCTCGCGCTGCTCGACCGCAGATCGGCTGAGGAAGGCGTGGTGTGCATCCCCACGCTCTATCTCCACCGGTCCGCACTCGAGAAATTCGAGTGGTTCATGCAGCGGTACGCCGACCTGCGCCGCAACGGCAAGCTGCCGCACATCCCCGGCATCGCCCTGGAGGGGCCGCTGCTCGCCAGCCACGGCGGCACCCCCGAGGCGACCGTCTGGGCCCCCACCCGCCACGAGTGGGAGCGCCTGGCCAGGCTCGGCGACCTCGGGCTGGTCTACACCGTGATGTCGCCCGACGCGTTCACCACCGCCTCGGGCCTGTACGACAACCTCGACGACCGGCACCCGCGGCTCGACTGGATCGTCCCGCAGCTGCTGGCCCACGGGGTGCGGCCCGCGCTGGGGCACTTCACCCGGCACGACCCCGCCGCCGGCGCCGAGCTCGTCCGGGACATCGTCGACCTCGCCTGGCAGAGCGAGTGGACGGGCAGCGGTGCCCGGGTGATCACCGACCACCTGTTCAACGACATGCCGCTGAACATCAAGCACGCCTTCCGCACCTCGGCCGCGCGGGCCAAGCGGGAGAGCACCCTGGCCGCGTACGACCTGCCGAACTGGACGCTGGCCGACATGGACCAGATCGCCGGCCCGGTGCCCGCCGCGATCATGAATGAGGCGGCCGCCGGACGGATCGCGGCCTGCATCAACTTCGACGGCGAGCATGTCGACCTGGCCATCGCCGCCCGTGCCGCCGAGCTGATGGGCCACGCCAACACCATGCTGATGACCGACCGCTGCGACTCCGCGCGGATCGGCGGGCAGGCCCTGCACCAGACCGACGACAACGGGCTCTGGTACCAGGACGGCGGCATCGTCGCGGCCGGCTCGCAGCCCCTGGCCCGGCAGACCCGCAACGCCCAGGGGCAGGGAGTGACCGCCGATCCGCTGTGGCAGCTGGTCGGCGGTACGGCGCACCGCGCCTTCGGAACCCAGGCGGACGGACCGGGGCTGCGGCCCGCGGCCCTGTCCGCGCAGCAGTGAGCGCCCTGCCAGGCCGGGCGCCGGCGCTCCCTCGGCACAGCACCCTCACGGCGAACACAGGAGAAAGCGATGCTTGATGAACTGGACCGGCTGACCGTCGACTGGTCGGACCTGCACAAGGCGCGGGCCCAGACCCACGAGATCCTCACGGCCCTCGCCGAGGACAAGCAGACCATGACGCATCTGCTGGAGCGCGCCCGTGAGGAGGAGGACCTTTTCGACAAGTGCGAACACCACCGGCTGCTGGACAAACTGGTGGTCTACGACGCACTGGACCGCGGCTTCCGTATCCGGGTGCACGTCTCCACCGAGGACCACCGGGACCGCCCGCACGACCACCGTTTCACCTTCACCTCCCTCATCCTGCGCGGCCACTACCGCCACGTCCGCCACCAGCTGGTGGGCCGCCCCGAGGGGATCCCGGAGGACGCCCAGGACGACTTCGACGCCCAGGACTCCGACCTGCGGGTGATCCCCCGGTTCGTGACCAACGAGGTCGCCGGCAACTGCTACACGCTGCACCACTCCGAGATCCACACCACCTACACCACCCCCAACACCGTCTCCCTCTTCCTGCGCGGCCCCGCGGAGAAGGAGCGCTCGCTGATCACCGAGCGGGAGACCGGCCGGGTGTGGTGGCGCTTCGGCGAGGACAAGGAGAAGGCCGCCCGCAAGGGCAGCAAGCGCATCAGCAAGGCGTACTACGACGAACTCACCGCGCGGCTGCGGGGAATGGAGGTCCTGTGATGACCAGCGTGACGGCCGACCGCACCCAGGCCGCGGTCTCCCTGATGGAATCCCTGCCGACGGTGCGCTGGGACGACATCGAGTCCGCCGCCGAGGTCACCGAGCGGATCGCCCGCCGCCTCGGTGACGACCCCGAGCTGCTGGGCACCCTCGTCGAGCGGGTCCGGCGCACCCCGGAGCTGCGCGAGAAGTGTGAGTGCCACGCCCTGGACGACAAGATCGTCCTCTGGGACGACCAGGAGAAGGGCCTGCGCATCAGGCTGCGGCTGGCCAACACCGACCAGTACGAGCGGGTGCACAACCACCGCTACAGCTTCACCGCCTACATCCTGCGCGGCGCCTACCGGCACACGCTCTACGCCACCGACCAGCCGCTGGACGAGACGGCCGACGTCAACCGCTTCTGGCCGTACTTCGTGCGCGAGGAGCCCGAGGGCCGCTGCATCACGCTCGACCACGAGCAGCTGCACACCACCATCACCGAGCCCGAGACGATCTCGCTGATGATCCAGAGCCCCGCGCGCAAGGACCGGGCCTTCATGATCCGCCGCTCCGACGGTCAGGTGTGGTACCGGCTGGGCGCCGCCGAGGAGAGCGCACAGCGGCGCCGCGAGGTCCGCATGTCCGACGAGCGGTTCGAGCACTGGGCCGGGCGCCTGCGGGCGATGGGCGTCCTGTGACCGTCCAGGAAGGCGTGCTGCGCTACGGCGACTCGCCGTGGCAGCGGATCGACCTGTACACCCCCGTGCGGGAGCCGGTCCGCGGCGCGGCCGTGATCTTCCACGGCGGGTTCTGGCGGCACGACCGCATCGCCCGCGACCTGGAGCCGCTGGCCGTGGCGCTGGTGCGGCGCGGGTGCGCCACCGCGGCGGTGGAGTACCGCCCGGCCTGGGACGGCGGACAGTGGCCGGCGGCCGCCGAGGACGCCGTCCAGGCGCTGGAGCGGCTGGACGCCGTCGGTGCGCCCTGGCAGGACGCCACGCTGGTGGGGCACTCCGCCGGGGCGCACCTGGCGCTGGCCGCCGTCGCCGGGCGGGGCGCCGGCCGGCGCGCGGTCCTGCTGGCACCCGTCGTGGACCTGGCGCACACCCTCGCGACCGGGACCGGCGGGCCGGCCGTCGGCCACTTCCTCGCCGGACACCTGGCGGCCGGCGGCACCGCCGACGAGGCGACCCCCCGGCCCTCGCGGGCCGACCTGGCGTCGCTGACCGTCGTCGAGGCGGCCTGTGACCAGGCGGTACCCAGTGAACTGACGGAGTATCAGCTCAAGGGGTGGCGGGACGGCGGACTCGCCGTGGACCATCACACCGTTCCCGGCGCCCGCCATATGCACCTGGTCAACCCGGACCGGGACGGCTGCGCCGCGGTACTGGCGCTGCTGGCCGGTGACCCGGCGGCCGCCGAGGGGAGCGCGTCATGACCGGGGCGGCGCGCCGGGCGCGGGTGCTCGGCCCGTCCGGGCCCGGACGCCCGCTGCGGATCGGCGTGCTGGCCTCGGCGACCGGCGGGAACCTGCGCACGCTGCTGTCCCTGCAGCACACCGCGCCGGACCGCTTCCAGGTCTGCCTGGTCGCCTCCCACGGCACGCGGGTCGCGGCGCTGGACGTGGCGCGCGAGGCCGGTGTGGAGGCGTGGACCGGCGACTTCGACGCACACTGCGGCTCGGCGTCGCAGGCGGCCGCCGAGGGCCCGGACGCCGTACGCCGCTACCGCGAACGGGCCCGCTCCTGGCACGACGGGCTCAACTCCCGTATGGCGAGCTGGGAGGCGGACAACGGCCCGCTGGACCTGGTGGTCCTGGCGTACCACCGCTGGATCGAGGGGGCGCTGCTGGACCGCTACGCCCACCGGATGATCAACCAGCATCCGGGCGACCTGAGCGTGCTGGCGGACGACGGCAGCCGGGCGCTGACCGGCAAGGACCCGGTCCGGCTCGCCATGAGCCGGGGGCACCGCGCGACCCGGACGTCCTGCTTCCTCGTCGACGGGACCCACGACGGGGGCGCCGTGCTGTGCACGGGGCCGCCGGTGCCGGTCGGCGACCGCCGCCCCACCGCCGAGGACGCCTGGCAGCAGGAACTGCTCCAGAAACAACGGAGCGACCGCCCCTGCCTGGAGTGGACGGTGCGCGCCTTCGCCGCCGGGCGCCTGGCCGTGGACGGCGCCCGGCACGCCGACGGCAGCCGGGTGGTGCTGGTCGACGGGGAGGTCACCCCGCTCGGAGGAAAGAGACTCGATGACACTGACGACTGACGCGGTATGCCGCTCGGCGGTCGCGGCCGACGCGCTCGGCGCGCTGACGGCCGACCCCGACAAGCGCGAGCTGTACCGCTACGACACCTACGCCCGCGAGGGACTGGACTCCTTCGCCGCGATGGGGGCGCTGGAACGCTCCCGGGGCGTGACGTTCGTCGCGCTCAAGCCCGACGCGGTCGCCGGGCGGCGCTGCCGGCAGCTCCTGGACGTGCTGTACGAGGAGGGCTGGTTCCCGCTGGCGGCGACCACGGTGCGCTTTGATCCGCTGCTGACCCGGGAGCTGTGGCGCTACCAGTTCAACGCCGCCTCGCAGCAGCGCATCGCGGTCGTCGACCACCTGCTCGGCTCGGGCCCCGCCCTCCTGGTGCTGCTCGGCGACGCCCGGCGCCCCGCGTGGATGCCCGCCAGCGTCCGGCTGACGGCCGCCAAGGGCAGCGCGGACCCCGAGGCCGCGCGCGGCCGCGATCTGCGGACCCGCATCGGGCGGGTGAACGGCCTGTTCAACTTCATGCACACCGCGGACGACCCGGCCGACGTCGTCCGCGAGCTGCAGCTGTTCTCCTACCAGACCGGCTGGCAGTGGTGCCGCGAGGCGCTGACCTGTGATGTCCCCGGGCAGCCGCCCGAGCCCGGCAGCGGCCCCGCGCACGAGCTGCTGCCCCAGCTGGAGGCCGCCATCCCCCAGCACGACCTGGACCTGGCCCGGTCCCTGCGCCGCCTGGAGCGCGGCACCGACGCCTGGGCCGAACTGGCCACCACCGCCGCCGCACCCGAGCACATCGGCGCCTGGCTGGCGGAACTGGCCCGCACCCCGCTCCCGTACGGCAGCGCGCGCTGGGACGTGCTGTCGGTGGTCACCGGCTGGATCGACTGCAACGAACCGGGCGTGGCACCCCTGCTGCCCACGTCGTCGGCAGCCGCCTGGGAGCCCGCCGCACCCGGCGAGAACCCGACCGCGAAGGAGGCCGAACGGTGCCTGTCCTGAACACCGGCGCGCAGCGCACGCAGATACCGCCCTTCGCGGGCGCGGGCAACCTGATCTACCGCTCCGCGCAGGTCCCCCGCTTCGTTGGCGGCCAGGGCTGTTTCCTCACAGCGGCCGACGGACGGCGGTATCTGGACGCCGAGGCCGCCAACGGAACCCTCTCCTGGGGATACGACAACGAGCTGCTGCGCGAGGCGCTGAACCGCTGCATGGAGCTGCCGGCCCTCCCGTCGTTCTGCGAGTCGGAGCTGCGCCTGAGCGTCCTGGAGCGCATCGAGCGGCTGTGCTCCGAGGCCGTCGGGGCGCCGGGCCGGGTCGAGCTGGACCTGGGCGGCGCCCAGGGCATGGAGACCGCGCTGCGCATCGCCTTCAGCAACAACGGGCCCGGCACGGTCGTGGTCTTCGAGGGCGCCTTCCACGGCCGCTCCGGGGTGACCAGCATGCTCAGCAGCAGCCCGCGCTACCGCGAACTGCTCGCCGCCTGGGGCCTGGAGGTCGTACGGCTGCCCAGCCCCGACTGCCTGCGCTGCCCGCACGCCGGGCCCGCCGGCGGCTGCTCCGGCGGCTGCACGCAGGCCGTGGCCCGCTGGGGCTCGGAGCTCAGCGGGGTCGGCGGCCGCCACCACGGCCGCAAGGTCTCCGCCTTCGTCTTCGAATCCGTGCAGAACGTGGGCGGCATGGTGACGCCCGACCCCGCGCTGCTGCGCGCGGCCGTCGACCACGCCCGTGCCCAGGGCGCCGTGATCATCGCCGACGAGATCTTCACGGGCATGCACCGGGTCGGCCCCCGCTGGGGATTCCAGCGCGCGGGCGTCAGGCCGGACGTCATCGTGACGAGCAAGGCGCTCACCAACGGCGCGGCCGCGCTGAGCGCCGTGTGGGCCCGCGAACCGCTGGCCGACCCCGAGCACTACCCGCCGGGCAGCCACTCCTCCACCTTCGTCGGGATCCCGCACGCGCTCGCCGTGACGGAGACCGTGCTGGACCGCTGGGAGGCGTGGAAGGACGTGGACAAGGACGTCCTCGCCCTGGAGGACGGTCTGCGCACCCGGCTGCGGCAGCTCGCGGACCGGTACCCCCACCTCATCAGCCGGACCGATGCCATGGGAGCCACCGCGCGGATCGTGCTGAGCGGCCACCACGCCGCCCGCATCCGGGAGTTGGGTGCTCACGTCCACCCCGACTACGGCCTGCTCGTGGCCTCGACCGGGATGGCACCGGACGTCCTCAACATCCACCCGCCGCTGGTGACCGGCGAGGCCGAGCTCGACCTGCTCGCCGGGATCCTGGATCTGGCCTTCGGCGCGCTGGACCGGGAGACCGCTCACGGCCCGGGGAACGGCACGCCATGACCGACGAATCCGACCCCCTGATCTGTATGTGCGCCCATGTCAGGGAGAGCGAGATCCTCGCCGCGGCCGGCCGCGGCTGCCGCGACCTGGCGGCCGTGCGCGAGGAGACCTCGGCCAACACCGGCTGCGGGGACTGCGCCGAGGACGTCGAGGAACTTCTGGCGTACGCCGCGCCCTGACCCGCGCCCCGCACCGCTTCACCGGGGCCCACCCGGTCCCGCCGGACACCACCCTCCGAAGGAAGAGCACCGATGACTGAACTCATGACGGGACTGCCGCCCGTGACCCCGGAACAGGGCGTGTTCTCCCTGGGCGAGCTGTCCCGGGACGAGGTGCACCAACTGGTCCGCCGCGGTGCCGACTTCTACCGGGACATCGGCGCGCACCGCAGCCCGCTGAGCGGCCGGGTGGCCGGCATCCTCTTCACCAAGACCTCGACCCGCACCCGTACGGCGTTCACCACCGCCGCCCTCCGCCTGGGCGCCTCCCCGGTCACCTTCGGCCCCCACGACCTGCAGACCAACACCGGCGAGTCGATCACCGACACCGGCCGCATCCTGGGCAGCATGCTGGACCTGCTGGTCGCCAGGACGGCCGGCCCGCTGGACGAGCTGCGCGAGATCTCCCGGCACGGCGGCATCCCGGTGGTCAACGCGATGGCGGCGGAGGAGCACCCGACGCAGGGGATCTGCGATCTGGCGACGATCAGCATGTGCCGGGGCGGGGTGGACGGCGCGCGCATCGTCTACCTCGGCGAGGGCAACAACACCGCCACCGCCCTCGCGCAGGGCATCGCCCATTTCTCCGGCTGCCAGGTCACCTTCGCCACCCCCGAGGGGTACGGTCTGCCGGCCGCGGCCCTGGAGTCCGCCGCCAAGAGGGCGGCCCAGCACGGCACCACGCTCACCCAGGTGCACTCGACCGACGAACTCCCCGACGAGGCCGACTTCGTCTACACCACCCGCTGGCAGACCACGGGAACCGCCAAGCCGGACGCCGACTGGCGGGAGAAATTCCTGCCGTTCTACGTCGACGAGGCCCTGATGGACCGCTGGCCGCAGGCCCGGTTCCTGCACGACCTGCCCGCTCACCGCGGCGAGGAGGTGGCCGGCAGCGTGCTCGACGGCGACCGGTCCGTGGCCTGGGGGCAGGCCCGGATGAAGCTCACCAGCGCCATGTCCACGCTGGAATGGCTGGCGGACCGGCTCTGACCGGCGCCCGCCACCCGGCCGGCGCCTGTCACCCGGCGCCGGCCGCCCCGAGTACCACAGCACGTGAGCACAGAGAACAGGAAGAACCTCCCGGATGACCAACTTCATCGGATACATCGCCGTGGCCGGACTGATCGTCGTGTCCCCCGGCGCGGACACTCTGGTGGTCATCAGAAACGCCCTGCACGGCGGCGCCAGGGCCGCCGTGCAGACCGCCGCGGGGGTGTGCACCGGACTGGTCGCCTGGGCGGTGGCATCGGTGGCGGGGCTCTCGGCCGTGCTGGCCGCCTCGCCCGCCCTCTTCACCGCCATCAAGATCGCCGGAGCCGCCTACCTGGTCTTCCTGGGCATCCGCGCCATCGCCTCGGCCCGCAGACCGCTCGGCGACGTGGACACCCCCACCCGGCTGAACTGGCGTCAAGGGGCGGTCACCAGCCTGGGCAACCCCAAGGTCGGCGTCTTCTACACCTCGTTCCTGCCGCAGTTCATCCCGGCCGGAAACGGCTCCCTGCCCGTCTCCCTCACCCTGGCCGGCATCCACATCGCCCTCAGCTTCCTGTGTCTGTGCGGCTATGCGCTGCTGGTGCTGCGGCTCGGAAACATCTTCAAGCGGGACGGCTGGCGCCGCGCGCTGGAGACCGTGGGCGGCGGGGCACTGTGCGCCATCGGCACCTGGCTGGTGGTCTCGGCCATGGCCTAGTACCGCAGCAGCCCCTGGCCGCTGCCCCGGCCGGCGCGGCACCCACCCCTGACAGGAACGACCTGCAGGAACGAGAGGAACGTCCATGAAGTCCCCGCTGAACCAGTGGTACGAGAAGGCAGGGGTCCGAAGAGACCCGCGGCGCGTCATAGGCCAGGACCTGGAATCGGGAAAGACGCTCTTCCCGGAGGCGATGATCCCGTACCTGGACCATCCGCTGGTGCGGGCCCTGGGGCCCGACGAGCGCTTCCGCATCGTCGCCCGGCACCTCTACCAGTACCTCCACTTCACCATGCACTTCGAGACGAGCGTGGTGAACCGCGCCACCGAGCGCATCGCCAACGGCACCTCGGGCCTGGGGGTGACGACCGGGATGCGGCTGGACGCGTACAAGATCTACTGCGACGAGGCGTACCACGCCCTGTACAGCCTCGACATCATCGACCAGGTGCGCGGCGCCACCGATATCGACGTGCCCGCTTACGACTTCATGCCCTTCCTGAGCCAGCTGGACGGCATCGGCGCACAGGTCATGCCGGGCGAGCCCCTGCTGAGCCAGCTGCTGCAGGTCGTCGTCTTCGAAACGCTGGTCACCTCCATCCTCAAGGACGTCCCCAAGGACCCCCTGGTCGTGACCACCGTGCGGGACGTGGTGCGCGATCACGCCGAGGACGAGGGCAGGCACCACGCCTACTTCTCCGGGTTCTTCAAGGAGCTGTGGACCGACCTGGATCCGGCCCTGCGCGAGCGCTCCGCCCGCTGTCTGCCGGAACTGGTCCTGCGCAGTCTGGCTCCCGACCTGGCGCCGGTGCGCAACTCGCTGCGCCTGGCGGGCCTGGACAAGGACGGTGTGGAGCAGGTCGTCGCCGATGCGTACGCGCCCGTGCAGGTCCGCGAGCAGATCCGCCACTCGGCCCGGCACACCGTCCGGCTCTTCGAGTCGGTGGGCGTGCTGGAGATGCCGGGCGCCGAGGAGGCCTTCGCGGCGGCGGGCCTGGTCTGACCGGGTCAGGATCCCCCCACGAGGTCCGGAAGTGTGTGGTACCACCAAATCCATGTCGCACCACGGGAATTGCCGTGTCAGCGCCGCCCGCCCCGCCCCACCCGGGCCGGGTATCCGCCGCCGGGACACCGGTGAACCGACTGCCCCTGATCGCGTCCGGCCCGCGGTGTGCGAGCAGCCCACTTCGTGGAGCAGGAGTAATCCGTGATACTCGATCACGCTTATGAAGTCATCACCGATGACATCTTTCTACGCCTCGGTGATCTGGTGCCGGGCAGCGAAGTCTTCCTGAAACTGGAAGGGTTGAACCCTGCCGGGTCCATCAAACTGAAGGCGGCCGTCAGCATGGTCGAGGACGCCGAGGGCGCGGGAGAGGTGCTGCCGGGCGGCCGGCTCATCGAGTCCTCGTCCGGGAGCCTCGGGATCGCGCTGGCGCTGGTGGCCACCGCCAAGGGGTACTCCTTCACCTGCGTCACCGACCCGAACACCTCGCCCCACAGCACCGCTCTGATGCGCGCCCTGGGCGCGGAGGTGGTCCAGGTGAGCCACCGCGATGCCAACGGCGGATTCCTCGGGACGAGGATCGCCTACATCCGTGAACGGCTGGCCGCGGAGCCGGACCTGGTCTGGCTGAACCAGTACGCCAATCCCGCCAACCCCCGCGCCCACGAGACACACACCGCCACCGCGATCCTCAGCGAAATCGCCCGCGTGGACCATCTCTTCGTCGGCGCCGGTACCTCGGGGACCCTGATGGGATGCCTGGCGCACTTCCGCAAGCACTCTCCGGCCACGCAGATCATCGCCGTCGACTCCGAGGGCTCCGTGACCTTCGGCCATCCGGCGGGGCCCCGCCACATTCCCGGGCTGGGCACCAGCAGAAGGCCGGAGATCTGCCACCCTCAGGCGCCCGACAAGATCATTCTGGTGCCCGAGGCCGAGGCCGTACGCACCTGCCGTGCCTTCGCCCGGCGGGGGATCTTCGTCGGCGGCTCCACCGGTTCCGTGCTGGCCGCGGTGGCGCGCATGGCCCCGGACATCCCCGAGAACTCCCGGGTGGTGGCGCTCTCGCCGGACCTCGGGGACCGCTATGCACAGACCGTTTACAACGATGACTGGGTGGCCCGTACCTTCGGGCCCGAAGCACTATCGGCCGGCGAACTCGTCGGCCAGGCAGGGAGATGAGCCGAGTGTTCTCGTTCCACGTGGTGCCCGGTGCGGAGGCCCGCCGCATCATTGCCCGCTCCCGGACGGACATCATCCGTCAGGTGCGGGAGACCTACCTGACGCACCATGAAGGCCGGACGGTCAACCCGAACAGTTACTTCCTGCGGTTCCCGGAGAAGCCGAGCTCCCGGATCATCGCCCTGCCCGCTTACGTGGGCGGCGAGCAGCAAGTGGCAGGCATCAAGTGGATCTCCAGCTTCCCGGAGAACGTCTCCCGCAATGTGCCCCGGGCGTCCGCCGCGCTGCTGTTGAACGACTACGAGACCGGTTACCCCTTCGCCTGCCTCGAGGCGTCGCAGATCAGCGCCGCGCGGACGGCGGCCTCGGCCGTCATCGGCGCCGAGGCGCTGCAGGGCACCGCCGAGGCCGGGAAGATCGCCGTGGTGGGCGCCGGCATCATCGCCCGCAACATCGTCGAGTTCTTCCACGCCGCCGGCTGGAAGACCGGCTGGTTCGCCCTCCACGACGCGGTTGTGGAGTACGCCGCCAAGCTCGCCGGCTTCATCGGGGAACTCGGCGGGACGGCGTCCGTGGAGGAGGAGCTGGCCGCGGCGGTCGACGGCGCGGACCTCGTGGTCTTCGCGACCACCGCCGGGGAGCCCTACGTCCTCGAGGAGTCGGCCTTCGCGCCGGGTCAGAACGTGCTCAACATCTCGCTGCGCGACATCGGTCCGGACATCATCGCGGGCTCCCACAACATCCTGGACGACATCGACCACTGCCTCACCGCGAACACCTCTCCCCACCTGGCACAGCAGAAGTTCGGGCATCACGACTTCATCGACGGCACGCTCGCCGGTGTGCTGACCGGTGAGGTGCACCTCGGCCACGACAAGCCCAGGATCTTCTCGCCCTTCGGCCTCGGGGTGCTCGATCTCGCGGTCGGCATGCATGTGTACACGTCCGCGAAGGAAGCCTCTTCAGCAGTGGAGATCCCCGACTTCTTCGGTGAGACCGAACGGTGGTCCCGCTAGCCGCCGGCAGCCCGTCGGCGGCCCGTCGGCAGACGGCAGTCCGTCAGCAACTGCCGGCGGTCCGGTGGTCCGTCAGCAGTCCGTCCCGTTCAGCAGATCACGGACGTTCCCCCTCAGGAGGCAGAAGGAATGAGAGCGAACGAGGCCGGCGAACCGCGCCGCACGCCCCCCGCCACCACAGCGGGTATCCGATGACGGCGCAGCACGAGGACGCCGGGACGGACGCGGCAGCCCCGTCCGCGTCCACCGGCGCGCCCGCCGCCCGCCGCAGGGGCCTGTCCGTCTTCTGGCGCTACTGGACCGCGTCCACGGTCAGCCAGGCGGGTGACGCGGTCACCACCGTCGCCCTGCCGCTGCTGGCCGTGGGGGCGCTGCAGGCCTCGGCGTTCGAGGTGAGCCTGCTGCCGGCCGCCCAGTACGCCGCCTGGATCGCGATCGGCCTGCCGGCCGGCGTCATCGTGCAGCGCCTCCCGCTGCGCGGCACCCAGGTGGTGATGGACCTCCTCCGGGCGGCCGCCATCGCCTCGGTGCCGGTGGCCTACGCGCTGGGCGTCCTGCACCTGGCGCAGCTCGTCGTCGTCGCGCTGGTCATCGGCCTGGCGACGGTGGTCTTCGACGTCGGCAACTCGACGTTCCTCCCCACGATCGTCAGCAAGGACGAGCTGACCGCGCGCAACAGCCTCTCCTCCGCCTCCACTTCGGCGACCCAGCTCGGCGGTCCCTCGCTCGGCGGCGTGCTCGTGCAGTTCTGCGGTGCGGCCCTGAGCCTCGTCGTCGACGCCGTCAGCTACCTGGTCTCGGCCCTGCTCCTGTGGAGCCTGCCCAGGGCCGCCCCTCCCAAGGCGCCGGCGGAGCGTGAGTCGACCGTGGCGCTGATCAAGGAGGGCTGGCGTTTCGTGGCCCACCACACGGTGATCCGTCCCTGTGCGGCGGCCGCGACCCTGACCAATTTCATCCTCGGCGGCCTCATGGCGCTGACGCCCGTCTTCCTCGTGCGGACGCTGCACGCCCCCGCGAGCCTCGTCGGACTCCTGATCGCCGCCGAGGGCCTGGGCAGCCTGGTCGGGGCGACGCTCACCACCCGCCTCGTGAACCGGCTGGGCAGCGCCCGCACCCTGGTGTTCGGCACGTTCGCCGGCGCGGCGTGCGCCCTCCTGATGCCGCTGGCGCAGGCGGGCTGGGGCCTGCTCCTCTTCGCCCTGGGCAGCATGGGCTTCGGGGCCGCGGCGGTGGTCATGAGCATCCTCACCCGTACCCACCGGCAGACGGTGACCCCCCTCGAACTGCTGCCCCGTGTCATGGCCACCGTGCGCTTCATCTCCTGGGGAGCCATCCCCGTCGGCGCGCTGGTGGCCGGCGGCGCGGCCACCGCACTGGGCAACCGGGGCGCCGTCTGGGTGATGTGCGCGCTGGCCTTCCTGGCGCCGCTGGCCTTGTGGAGCAGCCCCATCCGGCGGATGCGCGACCTGGCCTGACGGCCCCGGCCGGAGCCGGACACCCGGTGCACGGCGTACGCCAACGGGCCGTGTCCCGCCGCCTGTACGGGGCGGGACACGGCCCGTTGAGGTGCCCGGTGAGGTGCCCGTGGCCGGTGGTCGGCCGGTGCGTCAGGCCGTGGTGCCGCCGCCGTGTTCGTCGGCCTCGGCCTGCTTGGCCTGGATCTCCGGGTCGAGCGAGGCGCCCTCGCTGCCGTCGACCGAGCTCAGCCGTTCGCGGTCGCTGACCTCGGTGGGGGCCGGCGGCTCGACCAGCCAGTCCGGGTTGGCCTGCTTGTCCCACCACTTCCAGGCGGCGACCGCGCCGCCGGCCAGGATGCCCAGCACGGTGAGGCGCTTGGCGAGCTTGCCGCACTTGGCCCGCCGGCTGTGTTTCTTCTGGAGCTTGGCGATCTCGGCCGCCGTCACCTGGCCGCGGAGGGCGGCGAGCGCGGCGGTGCCGCGGGCGAGGGCTTCGTCGCGTACCGGTTCGGCCGCGGCGCGCGCGTGGGTCACGGCGTTCTCCAGCCGGGGCGCCGTGTAATCGGCCGCCTGGCGGGCCGCCTTGCGGGTCCGGCAGGCCGCCCGGGTCGCCGCCGCGTCCACCTTGGGCGGCAGGCTGCCACGGGCGTGCTCGATACGCGGGTGCAGATGGGTGTCGTACTGCGTACGTGCCTGGTGGGCGGCCTCGGCCACCTTGGGAGCCGCTCGCGTCCGGGCCTCGTGAGCGAAGTGCACGGCGGCGTCCTTGGCCGTACCGGCATAAGGAGCTACCACCTCCGCGGCGTGCCGCACGCTGTCCTTGGCCGTACCGGTCGCGGCGCGCACGCTGTCCTTGCGGGTCACGGGATCCTCCTCCTCGGTGGCGTATCCGGGGCTTGGGGGCTGTTCCCCCGTGTCTGCTGTATCGCCTGTCCACCCGTTTGAAGATCATGCCCGCTCATGCGTCGTACGGCATGTGCGAGCGGGCATCCGGGTCATTGCAGACTTTCCGGAGCCTTGTGGACGACAATGCCACGATTTCCCGCTCCGGGCGGTGGAAATCCGTACGAAGAGCATCAGCGGCGGCGGCCACGCGGCGCGCACGCCGCGGCGCGAGGGGCGTGCAGGGGCGTGGCGGTGCCATGGCGGGGCCCGTGGCGGGGCGGGGGCGAAACGCGGCGCGGAGCTCGGCGAGCGGCCGCGGTCGGGCCCTGGGAGGGCCGGTCCGTGCGAGGATCGGGAACCGTCAGCGAAGACTTATGGAAGGTAGATCGTGGCTGAGCAGCTCTACGCCACCCTGAAGACCAACCAGGGCGACATCGAGATTCGGCTCCTGCCGAACCATGCCCCCAAAACGGTCAAGAACTTCGTCGAGCTCGCCAAGGGCGAGCGGGAGTGGACCCACCCGGCGACCGGCAAGAAGTCCACGGACCGGCTGTACGACGGCACCGTCTTCCACCGGGTGATCAGCGGTTTCATGATCCAGGGCGGCGACCCGCTGGGCAACGGCACCGGTGGCCCCGGTTACGAGTTCGGGGACGAGTTCCACCCCGACCTGGCCTTCAACAAGCCGTACCTGCTGGCCATGGCCAACGCCGGTCCGGGCACCAACGGCTCGCAGTTCTTCATCACCGTCGGCGCGACGGCGTGGCTGACCGGCAAGCACACCATCTTCGGTGAGGTCAGCAACGAGGCGAGCAAGAAGGTCGTCGACGCCATCGCCGGCACCCAGACCAACCCGAGCACCGACCGTCCCGTCAAGGACGT
Organism: Streptomyces sp. 2114.4; assembly: GCF_900187385.1. Lineage (NCBI taxonomy): Bacteria > Bacillati > Actinomycetota > Actinomycetes > Kitasatosporales > Streptomycetaceae > Streptomyces > Streptomyces sp. 2114.4. Next base: position 4,007,660 of record NZ_FYEY01000001.1, on the reverse strand, counting down.
CGTCATCGAGTCGGTGGTCGTCGAGACCCGCTGAGCCGCGTTGCGCCCCGGCCGGGTCCGGGGAACCATTGCGCCCCGCCCGGTCGTACATCAGGCGGGGCGCGAGGCTCGTCCGGAACGGGGCCGGGCGGGGTGACGCGTGAACGCGCCCGGACGGAGAAGAGGACGAGGGACGGATGACCCAGGTGCCAGGCAGCCCGCACACGCCGCAGGACGCGCAGGGCGACGACGGCCTGCCCGGCTGCTCCCGCCACCCCGACCGCCCGACCGGCGTCCGCTGCACCCGCTGTGAGCAGCCGATATGCCCGGAGTGCATGGTCAGCGCCTCGGTCGGCTTCCAGTGCCCGTCCTGTGTCCGCACCGGCAGCGGCACCGGCCACCCGCCGGGGGCGACGGCTCCGCGCACCCTCGCGGGCAGCACCCTCGCGGCCGATCCGCGGCTGATCACCAAGATCCTGCTGGGCCTGAACGCCGCGGTCTTCCTCGCCGTCCTGCTGAACGGCGGCGAAACGGGCTGGCTGCTCAGCCGCCTCGACCTGGTGGGGCTCGCCGCCGACCCGGGGCAGTTCCGGCTGGTCGGGGTCGCGGAAGGCCAGTGGTACCGCCTGCTGACCGCGATGTTCCTGCACGCGCAGATCGCCCACTTCGCGTTCAACATGCTCTCGCTGTGGTGGCTGGGACCTCCGCTGGAGGCAGCGCTCGGCCGACTGCGGTTCACCGCGCTCTATCTGCTCGCCGGCCTGGGCGGCAGCGCCCTGTCGTATCTCCTCGCCGCGCAGAACCAGCCCTCGCTGGGTGCGTCCGGCGCGATCTTCGGGCTGCTCGGGGCGACCGCGGTGCTGCTGCGGCGGCTGAACTACGACATGAAGCCGGTGCTGATCCTGCTCGGCCTCAACCTGGCCTTCACGTTCCTGTGGCCGAACATCTCCTGGCAGGCCCATGTCGGCGGCCTGGTGGTGGGCGCCGCGGTGGCGTTCGGGATCGTGCACGCGCCGCGGCACCGCCGGACCCTGGTGCACCTCGCGACCTGCCTGGCCGCCCTGCTCGCGATCATCGCGGTGGTGTGGGTACGGACCCTTCAGCTGCTGGGCTGACGGGCCCGTCCCGGCACGTTGTCCACAGTGCGTGGCCGATCTTGTGCATGCTGTGCGAAATCCTTGTCCCGGTCCGCCTGACCTGCGTTTCCCCAGTAAGGATGCGGGGAGACGCAGGCCGGGGGAGGGTGCCGCCGATCACACCGGCGTCAACCCTCGGAAGGTTATCCACAGATCTTCTGAAGTTTTCCCCGGCTGTGGATAACCGTGTGGATGGCCTTGGGCAGGGCTTGCGCTACTTCCACTGCGTGGATACGCCGAAGCCCACCGCGATGAAGCCGAAGCCGCACACGATGTTCCAGTTGCCCATGGCGCCGATCGGCAGATCGCCCTCGGACACGTAGAACATCACGATCCACACCAGCCCGATGAGGAACATCGCCAGCATCAGTGGCGCCACCCAACCGCGCCCTGAGTTCATCTTCAGGTTGGTGGTCTTCGCCGGCGGCGGCGTGAAGTCGTCCTTCTTCTTGCGGATCCGTGACTTCGGCACGAGGAACTCTCCTGTCGATGCGCTGCTCCCCCGCTCTCTGCTTGGCGCCGGCGGGCGGTGCCCCCATCCGCGGGGAGGGTACGAGGGGTGCGCCGGGGCACGGACGCGGTGGGGAGCGGATTCCTTTTCCCGGGCGTCCGTTAGCGTAGTGCTTCCGCGGCGCCGTAAGGAGTAAGGGTACGTTGAGCAATTCCGCTGACTCCCCCCACCGCCCCCGCCTGCGGCCCGTGCGGTTCCTCACCCTCATCGTGTTCGCACTCGCCGGGCTGCTGTTCTGGCTGAGCTTCGACACCGCACGGGGCACCAACCTGCGCTCGGACGACTCGATGCTGCGGATGTCCGACCTGATCCAGGAGCGCAGCCACAAGAACGGCGCCCAGGACGACCGCAACGCCACCCTGCGCGAGGAGGTCGACGCCCTCGCCCGGCGCGACAACGGCAACTCCCGGGCCGAGGAGGCCAAGGTCAAGGCGCTGGAGAAGAACGCCGGCACCAAGCCGCTCAAGGGCCAGGGCGTGACGGTCACCCTGACCGACGCCCCGCCGAACGCCACCGCCAAGATCCCCGGGGTGCCCCAGCCGCAGCCCAACGACCTGGTCATCCACCAGCAGGACCTGCAGGCCGTGGTGAACGCCCTGTGGCAGGGCGGCGCCAAGGGCATCAGGGTCATGGACCAGCGGCTGATCTCCACCAGCGCGGTGCGCTGCGTCGGCAACACCCTGATCCTCCAGGGCCGCGTTTACTCCCCGCCGTACAAGGTCACCGCCATCGGCGACCGCGAAGCCCTCACCAACGCGCTGACCGCCTCCCCCGCCATCCAGAACTACCTCCAGTACGTGAACGCCTACGGCCTGGGCTGGAAAGTCGACCAGCACGACGCGGTGACTCTTCCCGGCTACTCCGGCACAGTGGATCTGCACTACGCACAGCCTGTGAAGCCGTAGCCCGCACGCCGCGGGGCGGCGGGAGGGGCGGGGGGCCGGATGACGCTGCGGGGCCGGACGGCGGTGCGGTGGATCGCGTGGACGCTCAGCGAAATCTGCGTCACCGCCGGCGCGCTGATCGTGCTGTTCGTGATCTACGTTCTCTTCTGGACCGGCGTACGGGCCGACAGCGCCATGGCCGGCGAGATCGGCAAGCTCCGGCACCAGTGGTCCACGGCCCCGGTCACCGGATCCGGCAGCACACCGGCTCCCGACGCGAAGCCGGCCCCTGGCGGCACCCCCGCCCCCGGCACGCGGCCCCGCCGCTACGCACCGGGCGCTTCCTTCGCCGTGATGTACCTCCCGCGCCTGGGCGCCGACTGGGCCAAGCCCGTCCTCGAAGGCACCGCGCCCGACGTCCTCCAGCGCGGCCTGGGACATTACGACCGCACCGCGCACCTCGGGGAGACCGGCAACTTCTCCGTCGCCGGCCACCGCCGCACGTACGGCGACCCTTTCAAGGACTTCCCCCGGCTGCGCCCCGGTGACGCCGTGGTGCTCACCGACGGCGCGACCTGGTACACCTACCGCATCGACCGCCGGCCCTATACGACGCTGCCCGGCGACATCGGGGTGATCGACCCCGTACCGCCGAAGTCCGGATTCCACGGCCCCGGCCGCTATCTCACGCTCACGACCTGCGAGCCGGAATGGGGCCACAGCCACCGGCTGATCGCCTGGGGACACCTCGATTCCACCCAACCCGTGGCACAGGGAAGGCCATCGGCTTTGACCGGCTGACCCACCTGTGCCCGCCCTCGCCCCTTACTCTGGTGTCGCAATCGTCATCGTCATCGGCATCGGCAAGGGGACAGCGACAGCATGTACGGCTGGATCTGGCGGCATCTGCCGGGCAACACCTGGGTGAAGGCACTGATTTCCCTGGTGCTCGCGCTGGCGGTCGTTTTCGTACTCTTCCAGTACGTCTTTCCGTGGGCGGAGCCGCTGCTCCCCTTCAATGACGTCACTGTCGACCAAGGGATGGCAGCCGTCCGATGACCGCACGGATTCTCGTCGTCGACAACTACGACAGCTTCGTCTTCAACCTCGTCCAGTACCTCTACCAACTGGGTGCCGAATGCGAGGTGCTGCGCAACGACGAGGTCGAGCCGCGGCATGCGCGGGACGGCTTCGACGGCGTGCTGCTGTCCCCCGGCCCCGGTACCCCCGAGCAGGCCGGCGTCTGCGTCGACATGGTCCGGCACTGCGCGGACACCGGCGTCCCGGTCTTCGGTGTGTGCCTGGGCATGCAGTCGATGGCGGTCGCGTACGGCGGTGTGGTGGACCGGGCGCCCGAGCTGCTGCACGGCAAGACCTCGCCCGTCCTCCACGAGGGCGCCGGGGTCTTCGCCGGCCTGCCCTCCCCGTTCACCGCCACCCGCTACCACTCCCTCGCCGTCGAGCCCGACACCATCCCCGAGGAACTGCTCGTCACCTCCTGGACGGAGGCCGAGGAGGTCCCCGGCGGGCGGATCGTGATGGGTCTGCGGCACCGTGAACTACCGGTCGAGGGCGTGCAGTTCCACCCCGAGTCGGTGCTGACGGAGTGGGGGCACCGGATGCTGGCCAACTGGCTCGTCGAATGCGGCGACGAGGGGGCGGTGGAGCGCTCCACGGGGCTGGCCCCGGTGGTCGGCAAGGCCGGCGCGTGACCGACCCACGCCCCGAGCGTGAAGGGAGGTCCTACGAGCCGGACGGTGCGCAGCGGCCGTACGGGCCGCAGCAGTCATACGGGCCGCAGGAACCGCAGGGATCACCGGATCCGTACGGGTACCCCGATGCGTTCGAGGCGGCGGTGGAGCAGCTCGACGACCCGCTGAACGATCCCCTGCCGGGCCAGGTGGCACCACCGGCTCCCGCGCCCGCTCCGTACGGACAGCCGGGCCGGGGGCGACGGCGGGGCAAGGCGGCTCAGGAGGGCGGGGGCCAGGGCTCACCGTGGTTCCGCCCGCACCTGGAGCCGGAGAGGCCGTCCCGGGCGGACGGGCAGGGCCACGGCGCCGAGACAGCCCCCTACGGCCAGGAAGCCGGCCCCGGCTACGCCGCCCGCCCCGCGGCGACCGACTCGATATCCCGGCCGTATGCCCCACCGGAGACTCCGGTACCGCCCGCTCCCGCGCCCGCGCCCGCCGCGCGGCCCGGCCCAGCCGTCAGCTCCACGCCGGCCGCGCGCCCCGCGACGGCCGCCGCCCCACCATGGCAGGGCGACAACGAGACCATGGCGCTGCGTCAGGCGGAGAAGCCCGGCGCGGGGTCCGTTTCACGTGAAACGGACACCGCGGTTTCACGTGAAACCGAGACCTCGGCATCCACCGTGGCGTCGACTCCGGCATCCGGCGGCCGGGCGGCCCGGCGGAAGGCCGCTCAGGAGGCCGCCAAGCGCGGAGGGCGGCGCGGGCGCCACAGCGGCGCGGCCGCCGCCACATCAGCCGCCGCGACCGCCTCTGAGGCGGCGCCCGCCGCCATGTCCCGGCTGGAGGCCCGGCAGGCCGCGCGCGCCGCCAAGGACAGCCCCAGCCTGATCGCCAGCCGCGCGCTGGGCGAAGTGTTCATCACCCTCGGCGTGCTGATGCTGCTGTTCGTCACCTATCAGCTCTGGTGGACGAATGTGAGGGCCGAAGAGGAGGCGGGCGGCGCCGCCACCAACCTGCAGCACGAGTGGGACAAGGGCGGCGGCGAGAAGAAGAATCTCGCGGACGGTGAGCGCTTCGGGATCATGTACATCCCGAAGCTGGATGTGAAGGCCCCGATAGCCGAGGGCATCGACAAGCACCGCGTGTTGGACCACGGCATGGTCGGTCACTACGACAAGAGCAGCGGGATCAAGACGGCGATGCCCTGGGACAAGAAGGGCAACTTCGCGGTGGCGGCGCATCGCAACACGCACGGCGAGCCGTTCCGCTACGTCAACAAGCTCACCAAGGGCGACAAGATCATCGTCGAGACGAAGAGCTCGTACTACACCTACGAGATGGAGAGCATCCTCCCGCAGACCTCTCCGAGCAACACCAGTGTGATCGGCCCCGTGCCGCCCGGGTCGGGATTCACCGGACCCGGCCGCTACATCACCCTGACGACCTGTACCCCGGAATTCACCAGTACCTATCGGATGATCGTCTGGGGCAAGATGGTCGACGAGCGGCCGCGGAGCAAGGGCAAACCGGATGCGCTCGCCGGCTGAGTGAACACAAGAGGGGTGCTGCGCGGTGACTGCAACCGGAACCGACGAGGATTGCCAGCGGTCCGCGCCACCACCCGAGCCGCGCCGGGTGCTCCGGGCCATCGCCGCCGTCGTCAGCGTCATCGGTGAGCTGCTGATCACGGCCGGGGTCATCCTGGGCCTCTTCGTCGCCTACTCGCTGTGGTGGACCAATGTCCTCGCCGACCGCGCCGCGCACCAGCAGGGCGACCAGGTCCGCAAGCACTGGGCGAGCAACGGCCCCAAGGGCCCGGGGAAGCTGGACACCAAGGACGGCATCGGCTTTCTGCACGTACCGGCGATGGACAACGGCGAGGTCCTGGTCAAGAAGGGCACCGACTCCGAAATCCTGAACGAGGGCGTGGCCGGTTACTACACCAAGCCGGTCAAGTCGGAGCTGCCGGAGGACAAGAAGGGCAACTTCACCCTCGCCGCGCACCGTGACGGCCACGGCGCGAAGTTCCACAACATCGACAAGCTCAAGGACGGCGACCCGATCGTCTTCGAGACGAAGGACACCTGGTACGTCTACAAGGTGTTCGCGACACTGCCCGAGACCTCGAAGTACAACGTGGACGTCCTCGACGACATCCCGAAGGAATCCGGCAAGCACAAGGCGGGCCGCTTCATCACCCTCACGACCTGCACCCCGGTCTACACCTCGAATTACCGCTTCATCGTCTGGGGCGAGCTGGAACGCACCGAGAAGGTCGACGCGGACCGCACACCCCCCAAGGAACTCCGCTAGCCGGGCCAGGGCAGGTCCGGCCCGGCCCCACGCGCCCGAGAACCCGCCCGACGCCCGCGCGGCACCCTGTGTGCGGTGCGGACAACGAAGAAGCCCCGGCACCCTTCCCAGGGTGCCGGGGCTCCGTGCTTCCTCGTCGCAGGGACCGCTAGTGGTTGCCTCCGAACGCTCCGCCGAAGATGCCGCCACCGCCGTCATCACCGCCGTTGCCGCCACCGCCGATGGTGGTCAGCGTCACGGTGGTGGTCTTGGGATCGGACGGCGTGTTGGCCGGCGGGTCCTGGCTGATGACGCGGGCGTTGTCGTCCTGCTGACTGCCGCCGGCGAGCGCGACGTTGGTGAAGCCGGCCTGCTGAAGCGCCTTCTTCGCATCCTTCAGCTTCTGGCCGACCACACCCGGAACCGGTGTCTGAGCACCCGCCTTGCCGACCGTGAGGGTCACGGTGGAGTTCACCTTGGCGTTGGTGTTGCCCGCCGGGCTCTGGTCGAGCACCTTGCCGACCTGGTTGGGGTCGGGGGTTTCCTGCTCGCTCTTGGCGACGTCGAAGCCCAGGTCCTGCAGCTGCTTCTGGGCCGCGGCGAAGTCCTGCCCCTTGACATCAGGGACCTGCTTCTTCGGGCTCTCCGTGGCGATGGACAGCGTGATCTTCGCGTTCTTGGTCCGCTGCGAGTTCGCCTTCGGGTCCTGATCCGCGACGATGCCGGGCTCACGGTCGGAGATCACGGGCTTGCTCTCGACCTTGGTGAAGCCCTTTTCCTCGAGCTCCTTGCGTGCCTGGTCCTCGGTCAGACCCGTGACGCTGGGCACCGAGATCTTCTCCTGGCCCGTGCACAGCGTGACGGTGACGGTTTCGTTCTTGTCGATCTCTTTGCCGGGCTTCGGACTCTGCTCGGTGACCTGGCCCTTCTTGACGTTGTCACAGGCCTTGCTGCCCCCCTCGGCGACCTTGAAGCTGCCGTTCCTGCCGAACGACTTGGCTTCCTGGAGGGTCTTGCCGACGAGGTTGGGCACCGGCGTCTTGCCGCCCGGGCTCTTGCCGGTGAACATCGCCTTGCCGATGAAGATCGCACCGACCAGGACGAGGACGGCCGCCAGCACCAGCAGGATCGTCGAGGTGTTGCTCTTCTTCTGGCCGCCACCACGGCGCCGGTCGCCGCGGTCGTCGTAGCCGTAGCCCCCGTCGTCCGGGTTCATCGGCGGCAGCATGGAGGTCTGGCCGGCCGGGTCCTGCGGCCGCAGCATGGTGGTCGGCTGGTCCTGGTCGTAGCCGCCCGCGCCCATGCCGGAGCTCGCCGCCACCGGCTGTCCGTCCAGCGCCGCCTCGATGTCGGCCCGCATCTCGTCGGCCGACTGGTAGCGGTAGTCGGGGTCCTTGACCAGCGCCTTCAGGACGATGGCGTCCATCTCCGGCGTGATCTCGGGGTCGAAGTTGCTGGGCTTCTGGGGCTCCTCGCGGACATGCTGGTAGGCCACCGCGACCGGTGAGTCACCGACGAACGGCGGCCGGACGGTCAGCAGCTCGTAGAGCAGACAGCCGGTGGAGTACAGGTCGGAGCGGGCGTCGACCTGCTCGCCCTTGGCCTGCTCGGGGGAGAGGTACTGCGCCGTGCCGATGACCGCCGCGGTCTGCGTCATCGTCATACCGGCATCGCCCATGGCCCGGGCGATGCCGAAGTCCATGACCTTGACCTGGCCGGTGCGCGTCAGCATGACGTTGGCCGGCTTGATGTCGCGGTGGACGATGCCGGCCCGGTGGGAGTACTCCAGCGCCTGGAGGACACCGGTGGTCATCTCCAGCGACCGCTCGGGCAGCAGCTTTCTTCCGGAGTGCAGAAGCTCACGCAGCGTGGAGCCGTCGACGTACTCCATGACGATGTACGGGATCGAGACACCGTCGACGTAGTCCTCGCCGGTGTCGTAGACCGCGACGATCGACGGGTGGTTCAGCGAGGCGGCCGACTGGGCCTCACGGCGGAACCGGGCCTGGAAGGACGGGTCACGGGCGAGGTCCACCCGCAGCGTCTTCACAGCTACGGTGCGGCCCAGGCGGGTGTCATGCGCGAGGTACACCTCGGCCATGCCACCGCGGCCGAGCACCGAGCCCAGCTCGTACCGGCCGCCGAGGCGACGCGGCTCTTCCATAAGCTTCTCCAGCCCTCTCCGTCAGTCCCGACCGCACCGGTGTGTGGTCCGGCGGTGTGCTGTCCGGGCATACCGTACCCGGCACGCCGTACCGGACCGGGCCGGTGCCGCAACCTGATACGTGACCGGTATTGGCATGACCCGCGTCACTTCTCGCCTTCGAGTACCGCCTGCATGACGCGCTTCGCGATCGGAGCGGCAAGCTTTCCGCCGGCGATGTCGCCGCGAAGAGTGTCGGATCCCTCAATGACGACCGCGACCGCGACGGGGGTGCCCTTGTCGGTCTTCGCGTAGGAAATGAACCAGGCGTACGGATTGTCCTTGTTGTTCTCGCCGTGCTGGGCGGTACCGGTCTTTCCGCCGACGATGACGCCCGGGATCTGGGCGTTGGTTCCCGTGCCCTGCTTGACCACGGTCTCCATGATGCTCTGCACCTTCTGGGCGTTCTCCGCGCTCAGCGGCCGGCTCATCTCCTGCGGCGTGTGCTTCTGGACCACATTGAGGTTCGGCGCGACCAGCTGGTCGACCATGTACGGCTTCATCAGCTTGCCGCCGTTGGCGACCGCCGAGGCGACCATGGCCATCTGCAGCGGGGTGGCGCGGTTGGAGGCCTGGCCGATGCCCGCCATGGCGTTCTGCGGCCGGTTGTCCGTGGGGTAGATGCTCTCCGAGGCGCGGACCGGAGTGTTGATCCCCGGGTCGTTGAAGCCGAACTTCTCCGCCTCGGCCTTCATCTTCTTGTTGCCGAGGTCCGCGCTGATCTTGCCGAACACCGTGTTGCAGGACCAGCGCAGCGCCTCCCGCAGGGTGGCGTTCTCGCAGGGGATGTTGCCCTCGTTCTTCAGCGGGAGGCCCGAGGTGTCGGGGAGCGTGTAGGGCAGCGGCGACCTGGTCTTGGTGTCGACGTCCGTGTAGAGGCCGTCCTGCAGCGCGGCCGAGGCCGTGACGACCTTGAAGGTGGAGCCGGGCGGGTAGGTCTGGCGCAGCGCCCGGTTGAGCATCGGCTCGTCGGGGTCGCTCTTCTTCTGCAGCGCGTTGTACGCCTCGGCGTCCTTGTTGCTCATCCCCGCGAAGGTGGACGGGTCGTACGACGGGGTACTGGCCAGCGCCAGGATCGCGCCGGTCTCCGGGTTGATCGCGGCGACCGCGCCCTTCTGCTTGCCCAGGCCGTCGTAGGCGGCCTTCTGGGCCTTGGCGTCGAGGGTGGTCACCACGTTGCCGCCCTTCTGCTTGCTGCCGGTGAACATGTCGACCGTGCGGCTGAAGAAGAGCCTGTCGTCGGTGCCGCTGAGGATGCCGTCGTTCAGCTTCTCGAGCTGGTTGGCGTCGAAGGCCTGCGAGGCGTAGCCGGTGACCGGCGCCCACATCTTGCCGTTCTTGTACGTGCGCTTGTACTTGAAGTCGCCGCTGTCGGTGGTCGTGGAGCCGGTGATCGCCTTGCCGTCGACGATGATGTTGCCGCGCGGCGTGCTGTAGCGCTCGATGGCGACCCGGCGGTTGTGCGGGTCGTTCTTGAGCGCGTCACCCTCGACGAACTGCACCCAGTTGACGCGGACGAGCAGAGCGAGGACGAGCAGGCCGCAGAAGATCGCGACCCGGCGCAGGGGCTTGTTCACGGGTGGACCACCTGGGTCATCTCGGCGTCGGTGGACGGGGCGGGAGCCGGCGCCGGACGGCGCGCGGTGTCGCTGATCCGGAGCAGGATCGCGACCAGTGCCCAGTTGGCGATCACGGACGAGCCACCCTGGGCGAGGAACGGCATCGTCATACCCGTCAGGGGGATCAGGCCGGTCACACCGCCGGCGACGACGAAGACCTGCAGCGCGAAGGCGCCGGACAGGCCGATCGACAGCAGCTTGCCGAACGGGTCGCGGGCCGCCAGCGCCGTGCGGATACCGCGCTCGATCAGCAGGCCGTACAGCAGCAGGATGGCCATCAGCCCGGCCAGGCCGACCTCCTCGCCGACCGTGGCGAGAATGTAGTCACTCTTCGGCGCGATTCCCAGGATGAGGCGGGAGTAGCCCTGTCCCAGACCGGAGCCGAGGATGCCGCCGGAGCCGAAGGAGTACATGGCCTGGGCGGTTTCGGTGACACCGCCGTTGGCCAGCTCCAGCGGGTTGAGCCAGTTGTGGACACGGGTCTGGACGTGCGACTCGAACGTCGCCACCGCGACCGCGCCGCCGGCGCTGAGCAGCAGACCGAACACGATCCAGCTGGTGCGCTCGGTGGCCACGTACAGCATCACGACGAACAGGCCGAAGAACAGCAGCGAGGTACCCAGGTCGGTCTCGAAGACCAGGATCATCAGGCTGAGCGCCCAGATGACGAGAATGGGGCCGAGGTCACGGCCGCGGGGGAGGTAGAGCCCCATGAAGCGGCGGCTGGCCAGCGCCAGCGCATCGCGCTTCACCATCAGGTAGCCGGCGAAGAAGATCGCAATGATGATCTTCGCGAACTCACCGGGCTGCAGCGAGCCGAGCCCCGGAATCGTGATCCAGATCTTCGCGCCGTTCACACCGGGGAAGAACACCGGCGCGACCAGCAGGACCAGCGCCACCACCATCGAGATGTAGGTGTAGCGCTGCAGGACACGGTGGTCCTTGAGGAAGATCAGGATGGCGAGGAAGAAGGCGACACCGAGCGTCGACCACATCAGCTGGTTGGGCGCCATCGCCTTGCCCAGCGAGGGCTCCTGGTCCAGCCGCCAGATGAAGATCAGTCCCAGCCCGTTGAGCAGGGTGGCGATGGGCAGCATCAGCGGGTCCGCGTACGGCGCCCACTTGCGGACGACGAGATGCGCGACGCCCGCCAGCAGGCCCAGGCCCAGGCTGTAGCCCAGCACGCCGGCCGGCACCGAACCGTCCTTCGCCAGACCGACGTTGACGTACGCGAACACCGGAATCAGCACCGCGAAGACGAGCATCGCCAGCTCGGTGTTGCGGCGGCTCGGGGCTCCGATGGTGCCGATGGTGGTGGTGTTGGTGGTGCTGCTGCTCATGAGATCTACGGCCCCCTAGGCCCTCACTGCTGGGTGCTGCAATTTTTTTCCAGCTGCTTCTGCTCCTCGGAGGGGGCGGCCTGGCTGGTGCTGGGTCCGGGCTTCGGAGTGACGGTCGCCGACAGCGTGCCGGCCGTGCCGGCGGTGCTGTCGTTGCCCGCCTTGCCGGTGGAACCGGGCTTGGCGCTCGGCGAACCGGACTGGGACGGGCTACCGGGCTTCGACGGTGTGCCGGCCTGGCCCTTCTTGCTCGGCTTCCGTGCCGCCTCGCGTTCGGCCGCCTCCCGCTGCTCCTTGATACGGCAGGCATTGGCCTGGTTGTTCAGTTCGGTGACTTTTTCGCCGGCCTGCGTGCGGCTGTCGACCGCGATCGTCTCCTTGACCTGGTTGCGCTGGTACAGCGGCAGGTACTTGAGTTCGATCTCGGGATGGTCCTCGTCCACGTCGTTGAGCTTTATCCACGCGAGGTCCTGGCTGATGCCCCGGTAGAGCGCGACGTGGTCGTCCTTGGCGCCCACGAAGTACTGGGTCTGCGTCCAGTTGTAGCCCGCGTAGCACCCGCCGCCCACGACGGCCAGCGCCAGCGCGATGAACAGCGACCGCTTCAGCCACCGGCCGCGCCGGCGCGGCTTGACGAAGTCCTCGTCCATGAACGCGCCGAACGAGCCCTGCGGCGGACCGCCGACCTCGTGCTCACCGCTGCCGGGCGGCCCGAAGGCACCGCCGGGCGCGGACGGCTGCCCGCCCGGCCGGCCGAGCTCGGCGGCCCGCGCCGCGGGGGTCTGCAGCGTGCTCGGGTCGCTGAGCTGGTGCTGGTTCTCCGCGACGGCGCCGACGATGACCGGGGTGTCGTTGAGCTGGCCGGCCATCGCGTCGTTGCCGTCCACGTCCAGGACGTCGGCGACGATGCAGGTGATGTTGTCGGGTCCGCCGCCGCGCAGCGCGAGCTGAATCAGCTCCTGCACGGTCTCGTGCGGCCCGTGGTAGCTGGCGAGGGTCTCCTCCAGCGTCTGGTGGCTGACGACCCCGGACAGTCCGTCCGAGCAGATCAGATACCGGTCGCCGGCCCGCACCTCGCGGATCGACAGATCGGGCTCGACATGATCGCCGCTGCCCAGCGCCCGCATCAGCAGCGACCGCTGCGGATGGGTGGTGGCTTCCTCTTCGGTGATCCGGCCCTCGTCGACCAGCCGCTGCACCCAGGTGTGGTCCTGGGTGATCTGGGTCAGCACGCCGTCGCGCAGCAGGTATGCCCGCGAGTCACCGACGTGGACGAGGCCGAGCCGCTGACCGGTCCACAGCAGGGCGGTCAGGGTCGTGCCCATGCCCTCCAGCTGGGGGTCCTCCTCGACCATCACCCGCAGCTGGTCATTGGCGCGGGTGACGGCCGTGCCCAGCGAGGTGAGGAGATCGGAGCCGGGGACGTCGTCGTCGAGCTGGACGAGCGTGGAGATCACCTCGGAGGAGGCGACCTCACCGGCGGCCTGGCCGCCCATGCCGTCGGCGATGGCGAGCAGCCGTGGCCCGGCATAGCCGGAATCCTCGTTGCCCTCGCGGATCATGCCCTTGTGCGATCCGGCGGCGAAGCGCAGTGACAAGCTCATGTGCACCTCACCCGTCGGCTCGGGGTACAGCCGGTCTCGTCGAGCCACACTGCCCACCCTCCGGTCGGGAGCACGCCCGGGTCCGCCGAGTGGACCGTCGCGGCTCGCTCGCTCCGCTCGCTCATTGTCGTACTACTTCCGCAGCTCGATGACGGTCTTGCCGATGCGGATCGGGGCTCCCAGCGGAATCGGTGTCGGGGTCGTCAGTCGGGTCCGGTCCAGGTACGTGCCGTTGGTGGAACCGAGATCCTCGACGATCCACTGGCCGTCACGGTCCGGGTAGATCCTGGCATGCCTGCTGGACGCGTAGTCGTCGTCCAGCACGATCGTGGAGTCGTGCGCACGGCCCAGGGAGATGGTCTGGCCTTGGAGGGCGACGGTGGTGCCGGTCAGCGAGCCCTCGGAGACCACCAGCTTGGTGGGTGCTCCGCGGCGCTGACGGTTGCTGCCGCGACCGCCTTCCTGGCGGCGCTGCTGCTGCGGTGGCGCAGCCTGCCGCTGCGTACGCGCTTCCTGCCCGCCGCGCCGGGCGGCACCGCGCTGTGTGACGCGCGTGCCGAACAGATCGCTGCGGATGACCTGAACGGCCACGATGACGAACAGCCACAGTACGGCGAGGAAACCCAACCGCATGACCGTGAGGGTCAGCTCTGACATTGCCCCCGCTTCACCCTTCGGCTTGCCGGTAAACGATGGTGGTACTGCCCACGACAATCCGCGAGCCGTCGCGGAGATTAGCGTGAGTGGTGTGCTGCCCGTCTACCACGATGCCGTTCGTGGAGCCCAGATCCTGGATCGTGGGGGGCGTTCCGACCCGGATCTCACAGTGACGCCGGGAGACACCCGGGTCGTCGATCCGTACGTCAGCGTCGGTGCTGCGGCCCAGCACGAGCGTCGGGCGCGAGATCTGGTGGCGGGTGCCGTTGATCTCGATCCAGCGCCGGGTCTGCGCGTGGGGCTGCGGTCCTGCACCGGGCGGTGCCGTACGAGGTACGGGCTGTGCGCCGCCGGGAGGCGGGGACGAAGGCATGGGGGGCGGGCTCACGTGGCCGCCGCCGGGACGGCCGCCGCGGGGAGCCGCGGAGCGCTGTGCGGCCGCCGGGCCGGGCTGCTCCTGGGACGAGCTGGAGGCGAGCGTACGGCTGCGGACGCGGTACAGGCCGGTGTCGAGATCGTCGGCCTTCTCCAGATGGACCTTGATCGAGCCCATGAAGGTGTAGCGCTGCTGCTTGGCGTAGTCGCGGACCATGCTCGAGAGCTCGTCGCCGAGCTGCCCGCTGTAGGGGCTCAGCCGCTCGTAGTCCGGGGTGCTCAGCTCGACGATGAAGTCGTTGGGGACGACCGTGCGGTCGCGGTTCCAGATGGTGGCGTTGTTGTCGCACTCGCGCTGCAGCGCGCCGGCGATCTCAACGGGCTGCACCTCGGACTTGAACACCTTGGCGAAGGTGCCGTTGACGAGACCTTCGAGACGCTGCTCGAAACGCTTCAGTACTCCCACGGGGCACCTCCTTCCTCAGTCTTCGTCGGGGTCGTCCTGATCGAGTCGTCCTGATACTGCTTACTGATCGTATCCACGCGTAGGGAAATCGGCTGGTTCCCCTTTCCCGCCTTGAGGACGAGTGTCGCCCCTCACAGGGTTGCCCGGTGCTTGCTTGCTCCTGCCCACTGCTCGTGCACTGCGATCGTAGATGTGCCCCGCAGACAGTGTCCCGCAACCGCCGGGCACTCCCGCCGGGCGGGTGCCGGAGTCGGACATGACGCATGCGCCGGCCCTGTCCCGGCCGGCGTGGAGGCGGGCCGGGTGGCCCGCGTTCCTGTTGCGGCTACCGCGAGTGTGAACCCTTGGGGCAGTGCCCGGCGAATGTCCGAGGCACGGCGGGGTGCGGCCCGGGGGTGCCGCAAGGCGGGGACCGGGGAAAAGGCGTGTGAAGGCACCCCCGACAGCGTGCTAGTGTTCTGGATGTCGGAAGGCGGTCGCACAAGACCCGGACGGAACAGCCCGGATCCTGTGAGAACATCGAACGGCAGCACCCATGCGCGGGTGGCGGAATAGGCAGACGCGCTGGATTCAGGTTCCAGTGCCCGAAAGGGCGTGGGGGTTCAACTCCCCCCTCGCGCACAGATGAGACCCCCGGTCTCCGGAGAAATCCGGAGACCGGGGGTCTTTCGTTGTGTTCGTCACGTTGTTGCGTATGTCACGGGGTGGGGGCTGGGTGGGGTCCCGGGCCGAGACGGGACGGGCCGGGTGGGGGCTGGAATGGGGGGGCTGAGCTGGGGCCTGGCGGCCGGGGTGGCTCGGGTGGCTTGAGGCGGCTCGGGGCGGCTTGAGGAGTGCGTCACATGTGGGGCTGGTGAGGCCCCTGTGGGTTGGCCCTGTGGCTCTTTGTGGCGCGGGTGTCACCTTTCGTGGCGGGATGCCCTGACTGTGCCGTGGGGCGTCACCCGGCGCCGGCCCGCTCTCCGTCCCCTTCGCTTCCCCTTCCTCTCCTGGCCCTCAGGTCCTCCGGTCCGTGCTCTTGGAAGGTCTCAGGCGGCGAAGCGGGCGACGAGGGCCTTGGCCTTGGCTGCCGCGTCCTCGTGGGCCTTGTCGCGGGAGGTCTCGTACAGCGGGATGAGCTCGGTCATCGCCGGGTTGTTGGGGGCCATGGTCAGCTCGGGGACGATGAAGTCGACGTCGAGTCCCAGCCCGCCGCTGAGTACGGCTTCCAGGTAGTTCTGGACGTACTCGAAGGGCTCGCGGGGCGTGCCCGGCGCGTACGAACCGCCGCGGCTGGCGACGACGGTGACCGGGGTGCCCTTGGCGGACGGCTGCTCGCCCGCGGTGCGGCCCATGATGATCACCTGGTCGAGCCACGCCTTGAGCGTGGAAGGAATCGTGAAGTTGTACATCGGAGCGCCGATGACGATCGCGTCGGCCTGCTCCAGCTCCTCGGCCAGCCGCACGCGCAGCGCGAAGGCCGCCTGCTGCTCGGGCGTGTGGCCGGCCGGGTCGGAGTAGCCGGCGGAGGCGCCGATGCCGTCGAGGTGCGGCAGCGGGTCGGCGGCCAGGTCGCGGTGGATCACCGTGCCGTCGGGGTGCTGCTCCTCCCATGCCTTGCGGAAGGCCGCGGTGACCGAGCGGGAAGCGGAGCCGCCCTCGGGGAACAGGGAGGAGTCGATGAGCAGAAGCGTGGCCATGGGGATCGGTCCTTCGCTGCGTGGCCGGGCGGCGCCCGACTCTGATTGAATTCCGTGCGTAACTATTAATAGCACAGCAGCTTACTTTTCTGCAGTAGCCAACGGGAGAGCGGTACCCTGGCCGTATGGCGGATCACGGCGAGGCGGTGTGCAGGCAGGTCGACGACGGTGTGACGCGCGTCTTCGAGCTGTTGGGGAAGCGCTGGACGGGGCTGATCGTCGCCACCCTGATGCCGGCGCCGGTGCACTTCGCCGATCTGCGGCGGGCCATCCCCGGCATCAGTGAGCGCATGCTCTCCGACCGCCTCGTGGAGCTGGCGGCGGCCGGCCTGCTCCTGCGCGAGGTGGATCCGGGCCCGCCGCTGCGCGTCTCCTACCGGCTGACCGAGGCCGGTCTCGCCATGGAGCCCGCGCTCAAGGAGCTGGGGCGCTGGGCGGAGACCTATCTCGCCGACGGCGGGCAGTGTCCGGAGCGGTTCCGGAAGTGAGCGGCCCGCGGTTCCGGGCCCGGGGGGGGGTCTGGGTGTAGAAGGTTCTGGGCGCAGGTGTTGACGGCCTGACGGCGAGTCTGCGGGTGAGTGCTTGTGGGTAGGGCTGGAGTGGGGCGCGGGTGGTCGCGTCCGTAGTTGCCCCAACCCCTCGTCTCGTCCCGGCCGTCGCTCCCCCTATCCCAGCCGTTCCTGTGCGGCGTTGTAGCGCAGCAGGTAGGCGGCGAAACGGTCGAGGTCGTCCTCGTCCCAGTCGGCGAGCCGTTCCCGGAAGGCCTTGCGGCGGCTGGCGGTGACGTTGGCGAGGACCTGGGCGCCCTTTTCGGTGGGGTGCAGCACCTGGACCCGGTGGTCCTCCGGGTCGACGCGGCGCTCGACGAAGTCCAGCTTCTCCAGTGCGGCGATCTGGCGGCTGACCGTGGACTTGTCCAGGAGGTAGTGCGCGGCGAGGTCCGTGGCGCGGCATCCGTGCTGGTCATCGAGGTGTGCCAGCAGGGTGTAGGAGACCAGTGACAGCTCGGGGTGCATCCGGGCGGCGGTCGCGCGGGCCCGGCGGGCGAACGCGGTCATCTCCTGCTGGATGGTTTCGACGGAGTCGTCGCGGTGGGTCACGAGTTGCCTTTCGCAGAGGTAGTTGTATAGTACAACGCATATGAGAGTTGTATTTGCCAACTACTGCCTTGCGCCAGTGGTGGCGACAGCTGATCCGACGAGCTGAGAAGGGCTGCCCATGAGCACGGTCCGGCCTCCCGACCATCGAAGCGAGCAGCACGGCAGCCACCGTTCCGCGCGCTCCTCCCACTCCGCCGGGCTGCGTCAGGTCCTGACGCACCTGATCACCCCGCTGCTGATGTGCGTCGGGATGGGGCTGGCGTACCTGGGCGCCTTCGCGAACCCCGCACCGCATCACCTTCCCGTCGCGGTCGTCGGATCGGGCCGGAGCGCACAGCTGCTCGCCCAGTCGATCAATGACAAGGTGGACGGCGACCTGGAGGTGCGGACCGTTGCTGACCGGGCTGCGGCGGTCGACGGGCTCAAGCGCCAGGAGATCTTCGGTGCGTATGTGATCCATGCGACGGGTGCGCCGAAGGCTTCGGTGACGGGTGCGACGAAGCCTTCGGTGAAGAGGGGAGTGGAGAAGGCTTCCTCGAAGGGGGCGCAGGAAGGGGCCGGGGCCGGTGACGGCGGGACGGCGGCGGCTTCGGCGAAGGCGGCGCCCGAGCTGTTGGTGGCGACCGCCGGATCCGACACCAGCGCTTCCGTCGTACAGAAGGTCTTCACCCCGGTCGCGGCGCAGCAAGGCGCTCCCCTGAAGGTCACGGATGTGGCGCCGACGGCCGAGGACGATCCGACCGGGCAGGGCATCTTCTTCCTGCTGGTCGCGATCAGCATCGGCTCGTACGCCTCGGTCGCGGTGATCGGTGGTGCCGGGGCCGTGCTGCCGGTCCGGTTGCGGACCGCGCTGGCGATCGGCACGTCCTTCGTCGTCAGCCTCATCGGGACGGCGTTCGCCGGCCCGGTCTTCCACCTGGCCGAGCACGGACTCAGGGGCCTGTGGGGCATGGCCTGGCTCTACTCCGCCGGCATTCTGCTGATCGGCACCGGCCTGCACACCTTCCTCAAGCGCTGGACCACGCTCGGCGTGATGGCCCTCTTCGTCATGCTCAACTTCACGTCCTCCGGCGGGATCTTCCGTCCAGAGATGCAGAACGGATTCTTCGCGGCGCTGCACTCCTTCTGGAATGGCGCGGGCTTCGTGGAGGGCACCCGCAGCCACGTCTACTTCAACAATTACGGCCTGTCAGGACACGTCTGGACGCTGGGGTGGTGGCTGGTCGTCGGCCTGCTGATGGTCGGGCTGGCGGCGGTGGCCGAGAAGCGGCGGCGCACTGCCGAGGCGGAGGTGGCGGCCAATGCCGCGGCGGTGGCGGCGGCCGCGGTGGCGGCAACGGTGCCGGAGCCGGAGCCGGAGCCGACGTGGAAGCGGGGGAGCCGGACGGTGCGGTCGGTAGAGGGAGCAGGGGCGGAAGCGGGCGCTGGGGGCGCGGATGCCGATGTGCCTGGGGCTGCTGGGGCTGGGGAGGCGAACGTGGATGTGGAGATGGAGATGGAGGAGGCGGTGGGGGTTTAGCGGTTGATTCGGGGTGGACGGGACGGGGACGGAGGGGAAGGGCGAGGCGGTGGATACCGCTCGAAGCACCCCAAGCGCCGGGAGTGCTTGGGGGCTTGGGGCGCTTGGGGTGCCTGGGGGTCGGACATTGTGAGTTCTGAGGCTCCGGCGTACCAGGAGTTCGGCGTTCGGTGTTCGGAGTTCGGAGTTCGGCGTTCCGAGGGTTCGACGTCCTCAGCCCCCGAGGTTCGGAGATTCCGGGGTCAGGGATTCTGTGGCTCAGGGATCCGCGGTTCGGGGCCCCGTGGTTCGGCGATCCGGAGAGTTATCCACAGGCTCTGCAGGGTGCGACCGGATCTCGGTAACGTCATTGCTCGTCGGCAGGCCGGGTTCGCTCGGCGGGCTGATGGACGCAGCGGACAAGGACACAAGAACGCAGGTCGTGAAGGGGGAGGTGGCCCGCTATGCCGCGTGTGCCGTACGTACCGGGGTTTGCGAAGGCGGACGAGCGGGGGGCCTCGCCCAAGGCCGCCGGGCGTGCCCTGCGGGAGCGCGTTCCGCGTGCCGAGCAGGCCGCGCTGTCGTTCACGGCCGGGCGGCCGGATGCGGTCGCGGCGGTGGAGCAGTCCAACGCCGGTCGGCTGCCCGACCTGACACCGATACGGGTCGGCCGGATGGCCGCGAGCCCCTTCGCCTTCCTCCGCGGCTCTGCGGGCCTGATGGCGTACGACCTGACGGGCAGCCCCGTGACCGGCATCGGCGCGCAGATCTGCGGGGACGCCCACGCCGCCAACTTCGGACTCTACGGCGACGCCCGCGGTCAGCTCGTCATCGATCTCAACGACTTCGACGAGACCTTGTACGGGCCGTGGGAGTGGGACGTGAAGCGGCTTGCGACGTCGATGGTGCTGGCCGGCCGGGAAGCGGGCGCCGGCGAGGACGACTGCCGCAAGGCGGCGCAGGACGCGGCGGGCGCGTACCGGCGCACGATGCGGTTGCTGGCGAAGCTGCCGGTGACCGAGGCGTGGAACGCCATCGCCGACGAGGCGCTGGTCTCGCACGCCGACGCAAAAGATCTCGTGGGGACACTGGAGCGGGTAGCGGACAAGGCGCGCAAGAACACCAGCGCGCGGTTCGCGGCCAAGGCGACGGAGGAGACGCCGGACGGTGGCCGCCGGTTCGTGGACGCTCAGCCGGTGTTGCGGCAGGTGCCGGATGCGGAAGCCGCCGCCGTGGCCGCATCTCTCAGCACCTATCTGGAGACGCTTCCCGAGGACCTGCTGCCCCTGATAGCACGGCACGCGGTACACGACGTGGCTTTCCGAGTGGTCGGCACGGGCAGTGTGGGGCTGCGGTCGTATGTGGTGCTGCTGTTGGACCACCGGGGCGAGCCGCTTGTCCTGCAGGTGAAGGAGGCCCGCGCTTCGGTGCTGGCGCCGTTCGTGGCGAAGGTCGGCTTCCCGGTGCCGCAGGTGGTGCATGAGGGACGCCGGGTGGTGCTCGGGCAGCGCCGGATGCAGGTGGTCAGCGACATATTGCTGGGCTGGACGACGGTTGAGGGCGCGCCGCCGCCGGGCGGTGGCGCGCCCGCGGGTAACGGCCGGTGGGAAGGAACGCCCTTTCAGGTCCGCCAGTTCAGAAACCGCAAGGGCAGCGTGGACCCGGCGCAGCTGTCCGGCGATCAGATGGACGACTACGCCCGTATGACGGGTGCTCTCCTGGCCCGAGCCCATGCGCACAGCGCGGATCCACGCCTTCTGGCCGGCTACTGCGGCAAGAACGAGGAGCTGGACGAGGCGATCGCAAGCTTCGCGGTCACGTACGCGGACCGCACGGAAGCAGACCACGCAGAGCTGGCCACAGCGGTGAAGAACGGTCGGATTGCGGCGGAGATGGGGGTGTAGGGGGGAGGCGTTCGGGCTTTCGGCCCGGTGGGGAGGTCGGCGCAGGGGCGTTTGGGGCGCGGCCGGGTTCGGGGGCCGGAGCGGTGGGGGCAGGAGCCCTGTCAGGGGAAAGGGGGCGCAGGCTGCTGAAGCGCGGGCTGCTGAGGGATCCGGTGGCTGGTTGCGGGGGCGCTGGGGATGCCGGGGCTTCCAGGCCCACCGGGGCTGCTGGGGCTGCCGGGGCCTGCTGGGGCTCCCCGGCCTGCCGGGGCTCTTGGGTTTGCTCGGGCCTGCCGGTGGGCGGGCCTGCCGGAGCTGCTGGGCTTGCTGGGCTTGCCCGGGCGTCCGGGAGCAACTGCGGTCTGTCGGGGCCTCCCGCCGGGGTTGGAGGCCGCTGAAGCCGTCGAGGGTAGCTGCAGCCGCCGGGGCTGTCGAGGACAGATGGGGCTTGTCAGGGCTTTCACGGGCTGCCGGGGCTGTTGGCGGAAGGGGCAGCTGAGGAGCCGGTCGGCTGAGGTGTGGGCGGGTGAGGGGGTGGGTGGGGCTGGGGGGGGAGGGGCCCCAGATAGGAGGCGAGCGAATGACCGTGGAGGGCCGGGCCCGGCGTGGGCCGTACGCTGACCGGGTGACGAACTCGCACGCGGAGAACACGCAGGACGGTCAGCACCGACCGGACGTACCGGGGACCCCGGACGCCACGGCCGCGCCGCAGGCACCGGATGCCCGCGGCGGCGGTCAGAGAGCCCAGGTCGGGCAGGACGGCGGCTCGGGAGACCGGTCCGGGGCCCCCGAGGCGGTGGACCCCGAGTCGGTGGGCGCCGGCCAAGGAGCTCAGGGCGATGCGCCAGGCGCTCAGGCCGGGGCGGGGGCCGAGCCTGGTGGCGCGCCGGATGAGCAGGCGGCGCAGGACGAGGCGACGCGGCGGCTGGCGAAGGCGGTCCTGGCCGCGGAGCAGGCGCTGATCGAGTTCGAGATCGCGGTGGAGACCTTCCGGGTGGAGGTGGAGAACTTCTCCCGCCTGCACCACCAGCGGCTCGGCCCCATGTACGCGCGGCTGGACGAGCTCGATGCGCAGATCGCCGAGGCGGTGGCGGCGCGTACGGGGGCTCCCGAGGATGTCCGTAAGGCGCAGGAGGCGCGTGCGTCGGTGCTGCCGATGCCGGAAGTCGAGGAGCTGTTCCACGGCTGGATGGGCTCGGACGGGCTGTTTTCCGAGGCGCAGGCGATGCTCACCGAGCAGCCGGTGCAGCCGCCGCAGAAGGTGCGGCCCAGCGAGGAGGCCCGCAAGGTCTACCGCGACCTGGTGCGCAAGGCCCATCCGGACCTGGCGCGGGACGATGCCGAGCGGGCGCGGCGCGACGAGTTCATCGCGCGGGTCAACGCAGCGTACGGCCGGGGTAACGAGGCCCTGCTGCGCGAGCTGGCGCAGGAATGGGAGGCCGGCCCCGCGCCGGCCGAGGAACGGCTCAGCGAGAGTGAGGAGCTGTACGCCCGGCTGGAGTGGCTGGCCGAGCGCAAGGAGCTGCTGGCCGCCGCGGCCTCCGAGCTGGAGGAGAGCGCGATCGGGGCGATGATCAAGATGGCGCCGGAGGACCCGGACGCGCTCCTGGACGAGATCGCCGAGAAGCTGCTCGCCGATGTTGCGGAACGCGAGACGTACCTCGCGCAGCTGGTCGGGTAGCGTCGGGACCATGCAATTTGGTTCTGTGCCCACGGTCGATGTCGACGCTCTCACGTCGGAGCACTTTCTCCTGGACGTGCGTGAGAACGACGAGTGGGAGGCGGGGCACGCCGAGGGTGCGCTGCACATCCCGATGAGCGACTTCGTCGCCCGCTACGGAGAGTTCACCGAGGCGGCCCCCGCGGACGGCAAGGTGTACGTGCTGTGCCGGGTCGGTGGGCGCTCGGCGCAGGTGACGCAGTACCTGGTTCAGCAGGGCGTCGACGCGGTGAATGTCGCGGGCGGCATGCAGGCCTGGGAGGCCGCCGGCCGCCCCGTGTCGGATGGCAAGGGCGGCGCCGGGGTGATCATCTAGCCGGGAGCCGGGAGCCGGGAGCCGGGAGCCGGGAGCCGGGAGCCGGGAGCCGGGAGCCGGGAGCCGGGAGCCGGGAGCCGGGAGCCGGGAGCCGGGAGCCGGGAGGCCGGCTGGGCTGCTCGGTGTCGGAGGGTTCATCGGGCGGTGGCTCGCGGTCGGCGTGCGGTGGCCGCCGAGTGGCACCCGAGACTCGGCGCTGCGCCGGCATCGGTGGCACGAGCCCCCCGCGGACGCTCGCTGTGCTCCGCCCTTCCTCTCCCGCGTCAGCTCAGCGGATGTGCTGCGAGCAGGTCGCCCAGGGCCTCCTCGTGGGCGGCGGCGGGGCCGAGGGAGAGCTCCAGCTGTTTGGCCCAGGCGTGGTAGCGGTGGAGCGCGTAGTCGGTGTCGGCGCCGAAGCCACCGTGAAGGTGCTGGGCGGTCTGGACTACGCGGCGTACACCCTCCGAGGCCCAGATCTTGGCGACCGCGACATCCCCGGCGGGCGGGAGCGGGCCGGCCGCGTCGGTGGTGATCCGCCAGGCGGCCTGCCAGAGGGTGGCCTCCATGGCGCGCAGGTCGATGAAACGGTCGGCGGCCTGGACGGCGACGGCCTGGAAGGTGGCCACCGGGAATCCGAACTGCTCGCGCTTGCTCGTGTAGTCGCCGGTCATGGCGAGGACGCGCTCGCCCAGGCCCAGGGCGAGTGCACAGGTGCCGGTGGTCAGAACGTTGCGCAGCAACTCCCAGGCGTCCGGGTCAGTGATCGTTTCCTGGCCGCTGAGACGTACGGAATCCAGCCGGACCTCGGCAAGGCGCTCTCCGGTGGTGGATATCTGGTCGTCGAGTGTGACGCCCGGGTGGATGCGGGGGACGAGCGCGAGTACGGCGTGGCCTTCGGGGGTGTGGGCGGGGAGCAGGATTCGGTCCGCGGTCCCGGCCCAGGGAACGGCGGTCTGGACCCCGTCGAAAACCCAGTCGGCACCCTCCTGGCGGGCGTCGACGGCGAGTTCGGCCGGTTCGTGCCCGGTGCGCCCGCTGCCGGCGACGGTCACGACGAGCTCCCCGGCAGCAATGCGGGGCAGGACGTGCGCACCCAGCTCGTCGGCCGCGTAACGCTGGAGGATGAGCGCGGCGGCGCCGGCCTCCAGCAGCGGCACTCGCGCCAGCACCTTGGCCGATTCGCGGAGTACGAGGCAGAGCGCGATCGGGTCGAGGCCCGCGCCGCCGTGCTCGGGCGCGATCGGCAGGCTCAGCAGGTCGGCGTCGGCGAGCTTGCGCCACAGGGCGCGGTCGAAGTCGTCGGCGACCGCACCTGGGGTGAGCGCCGGGCTGGGCACGCCGTCCGGTGCGACGCCCGCGAAGACGGCCCTGGCCGCTTCGGCGGCGGCCTGCTGCTCCTCGGTGAAGGTGAAGTCCATTGCACTGTCCTCCCACGCGCCGCCTCGAACTGACGAAGCGTCAAGGTAGAACATGTTCCAGGAATTGGGAATGGCGGAACCGTTGGAAGGGGCGAGAGGGACGGGTCCGGGAGAGCGGCGGAAGGGGCGGCAGAGGCGGGCGGGTGAGGCGGCGGAGGCGTCGGGGCGTCCGCGAGCGCTATGCGGTGGTGTCCGCACGGACCGGATTCATCAGGTTCATCAGGTTCATCGGGGTCATGGGGTCATGGGGGTCATCGGTCGAAGTCCAGCTCGACCTTCTCCGTGACCGGGTGGGACTGGCAGGCGAGGACGTACCCCGCGTCGACCTCGTCGGATTCCAGGGCGAAGTTGCGGTCCATGCGGATCTCGCCCGAGACGAGGAAGGCGCGGCAGGTGCCGCAGACGCCGCCCTTGCAGGCGTACGGGGCGTCCGCGCGGTTGCGCAGGACCGCCTCGAGCAGCGACTCGCTGTCGTGGACCGGCCAGGTGCCGGAGCGGCCGTCGAGGGTGGCGGTCACGGTGCTGTGCGCGGGGGTGGCGGCGGCGGGGGCGGTCGGGGCGCCGTTGTCGACGTGGAAGATCTCTTCGTGGATGCGGGTGCGGGGCACGTGGAGGGCGCGGAGGGCGCGTTCGGCGCCCTGGACCAGGCCGTAGGGGCCGCAGAGGTACCAGCCGTCCACGGAGTCGATCTTCAGGAGCGCCGGCAGGAGGGAGCGGAGCCGGGCCTCGTCCAGGCGGCCGGAGGGCAGGCCGGCTTGTTGCTCCTCGCGCGAGAGGGTGTGGATGAGCTGGAAGCGCTGGGGATAGCGGTCCTTGAGGTCGGCCACCTCCTCCAGGAACATCGTCGACGCCGCCGTGCGGTCGCTGCGGATGAGGCAGAAGTGGGCGTCCGGCTGCCGTTCGAGCAGGGTGGAGGCGATGGACAGCACGGGGGTGATGCCACTGCCGCCGACGATGGCGACGAAATGCCCGGGACGTGGTGCGAGGGTGAACCGGCCGGCCGGGGCCATTACCTCCACCGTGTCGCCGACGGCGAGTTCCTTGAGCGCGTACGTCGAGAAGATGCCGTCCTCGACGAGGCGGATGCCCACTCGCAGGACGGGCTGGTCGGTGGCCGGGGTGCAGATGGAGTACGTACGGCGGATCTCCTGGCCGTCGACCGTTCTGCGCAGGGCGATGTGCTGTCCGGGGGTGTGCCGGAAGGCCGTGCGCAGCTCGGGCGGGACCGCGAAGGTGACGGCCACCGCGTCGTCCGTGAGCCGCTCGATCTCCCGGACCTGGAGCGGGTGGAACATCACAACTCCTTGAAGTGGTCGAAGGGTTCGCGGCAGGACTCACAGCGTCGCAGTGCCTTGCATGCCGTGGAGGAGAACCGGCTCAGCAGGGTGGTGTCGGTCGATCCGCAGTGCGGGCAGCGAAGGGTGAGGTCGACGGCGACCGGGCCGCCGGCCGGTCCCGTGGGGCGCGGGGGTGCGATACCGAATTCCGCGAGCTTGCGGCGGCCCTCGGCGGTGATCGCGTCCGTGGTCCACGGCGGGCTGAGGACCGTGCGGACCTCGACCTCGGGTATCCCGTGGTCGTGCAGCACACGCTCGATGTCGGCCGACATCGTCTCGATGGCGGGGCAGCCGGTGTAGGTGGGGGTGAGACGCACCTCGACCCGGCCGGGGCCGGTCAGCTGTACCCCGCGCAGCACTCCCAGTTCGGCGAGGGTGAGCACCGGCAGCTCCGGGTCGGGAACGGAGCCGGCCAGGGCAAGCAGTTCCTCTTCGAGGGCGGTGGTGGTCACCATGCCGCCCCCGGGTGGCTGCGGTGGAGGTGCTGCATCTCGGCGAGCAGCCGTCCGAACGATTCGGTGTGCAGGCCCTGGCGGCCCGCGCCGGCGGTCCAGGCGCCGTGCCGGGGGCCTTCGGGGACGGTGAGGGTGGCTTGTTCCAGGGTGGCGGTGATGCGTGCGGTCCAGCTGTCGTGCAGGGCCGGCCAGGGCACTGTTTCCAGTCCTGCCACCGGCTCGAACAGTTCGCCGGTGAAGCGCCAGAGGGCGTCCAGGGCACGTTGCATCCGGGTGCGGCTCTCGGCGGTGCCGTCGCCCAGGCGCAGCGTCCACTGATGGGCGTGGTCGCGGTGGTAGGCGACCTCCTTGACGGCCTTCGCGGCCAGCGGCGCCAACTCGCTCTCTGCCGAAGCGAGATGGTCGAACAGCAGCTCCTGGTAGGTGGAGAAGTAGAGCTGGCGGGCGATGGTGTGGGCGAAGTCGCCGTTGGGCTGCTCGACGAGCTGGAGGTTGCGGAACTGCCGCTCCTCGCGCAGATAGGCCAGCTCGTCCTCATCGCCCACGAGGGAGAGCAGCACACGGGCCTGGCCGAGCAGGTCCAGCGCGATATTGGCCAGGGCGACCTCCTCCTCCAGGACCGGGGCGTGCCCCGCCCACTCGCCCAGGCGGTGGGAGAGGATCAGGGCGTCGTCCCCGAGGGGCAGGGCCGGGGTGGCGGTTGCGTTCATCAAAGGTGATGCACCCCGTCCGGGATCTCGTAGAAGGTCGGGTGGCGGTAGGGCTTGTCACCGGCCGGCTCGAAGAAGCTGTCCTTCTCGTCCGGCGAGGACGCGGTGACCTGCGCGGAGGGCACCACCCAGAGGGAGACGCCTTCCGAGCGGCGGGTGTAGAGGTCGCGGGCGTTGCGCAGCGCCATCTCCGCGTCCGGTGCGTGCAGGCTGCCGGCGTGGGTGTGGGAGAGTCCGCGGCGGCTGCGGACGAAGACCTCCCACAGGGGCCAGTCGGCGGACCGGGCGGCCGTCCCCGCGGTGGTCGCGGGGGCGTCGGCAGGGCGTGGTGTCGTCATCGGGTGACCTCCCCGTGCTTGGCCGCGTGTGCGGCGGCTGCCTCGCGCACCCAGGCGCCGTCCTCGTGAGCCTGCCGCCGGCGGCTTATCCGCTGCTCGTTGCAGGGGCCGTTGCCCTTGAGGACCTCGCGGAACTCGGCCCAGTCGATCGGGCCGAAGTCCCAGTGGCCGCGGTCGTCGTTCCACGTCAGTTCCGGGTCGGGGAGCGTGAGTCCGAGGGCTTCGGCCTGGGGGACGCAGATGTCCACGAAGCGCTGGCGCAGCTCGTCGTTGGAGTGCCGCTTGATCTTCCAGGCCATGGACTGCGCGGAGTGCGAGGACTCGTCGTCCGGGGGGCCGAACATCATCAGCGAGGGCCACCACCAGCGGTTCACCGCATCCTGCGCCATGGCGTGCTGTGCCTCGGTGCCGCGGCTGAGGGTCAGCAGGAGTTCGTAGCCCTGCCGCTGGTGGAAGGACTCCTCCTTGCAGATACGGACCATCGCGCGGGCGTAGGGGCCGTAGGAACAGCGGCAGAGCGGGACCTGGTTGGTGATCGCAGCGCCGTCCACCAGCCAGCCGACGGCTCCGACATCGGCCCAGGTCAGGGTCGGGTAGTTGAAGATCGAGGAGTACTTCTGGCGGCCGGAGTGCAGCTTGTCGAGCAGTTCGTCGCGGCTGGTGCCCAGAGTTTCGGCGGCGCTGTAGAGATACAGGCCGTGACCGGCCTCGTCCTGCACCTTGGCCATCAGGATCGCCTTGCGGCGCAGGGACGGCGCGCGGGTGATCCAGTTGCCCTCCGGCTGCATGCCGATGATCTCGGAGTGGGCGTGCTGCGCGATCTGGCGCACGAGTGTCGAGCGGTAGGCGTCCGGCATCCAGTCCCGTGGCTCGATGCGTTCGTCCGCGGCCACGGTGGCGTCGAATACGGCCTCGCGTGCCGTTTCCTCCGGCGCGATCGTCGTCATGTGGTGCCCCCTCGCTCCCGACCGACCGATCGTTCGGTTCAATGGTGAGCGGGCGGACCGCGGGTGTCAAGCCTGTGGATAACCCGGCCGAGGGTGTGCCCGGTGCGGCTGCGTAGGTACGGTTCCGGAGCGGAGTTGACCGCATGGATTCTGGGAACGGGGCGGGAATGCAGTCATACGGGGACGAAACGCGGCCATTGTCCGCGCTCTCGCTGCCCTCGCGGATCGTCATAGGGGTGGCGGCCTGCGCCCTCGCGGTCATCGTCGCGATTCATCTCGCCATGATGTTCCTGCACGTGGCGCCGTCGAACACGCTCAGCAAACAGCAGGGCGCCCTGATCAGCGACTACGTCTACCCCGAGTACGAACAGAACTGGAAGCTGTTCGCCCCCAATCCGCTGCAGCAGAACATCGCGGTACAGGTCCGTGCGCAACTGCGCACCGAGGACGGTTCCCCGCGGACCACCGGCTGGACCGATCTGACCGCCCGCGACGGCCAGGGCATCCTCCACAACCCGCTGCCCAGCCACACCCAGCAGAACCAACTCCGCCGTGGCTGGGAGCTCTTCGTCAACACCCACAACGCCCAGAGCCGCCCCGTCGGCCTGCGCGGTGAGCTCTCCGAGCGCTATATCCGGCGGCTCGTGATGCTCCGAATGGACGGCGAGTGGACCGAGGGCGGCGGCCGCGTCGAACAGGTCCAGGTCCGTTCGCAGACGACGGCGGTCCGCCCGCCGCCATGGAGCTCCGAGAAGATCAGCGAGAAGCCCGTGTACCGCGTGCTGCCCTGGTGGCAGGTCACCGCAGACGACCTGCCCAAGGGGGCGAACAGCCAGTGACGTCACCGACGCCCCACCAGCCTCAGCAGACGCCGAGCGACCAGCAGGCCCCGCAGACCACGGAGACGGCCGACGTGCCGCGGCAGGCCCAGGCACCGCAGACGTCCCCGGAGCCCGACGCCTACCGGGAGACCCGCATCGAGCGCGCCATCGGACGCGGCTTCGGGCTGGTCACCAGCCGTGCGCTGGCCCCGTACCAGACCGCCGTGATCCGGATCGGCTTCTCGGCGACGTGGCTGCTGTTCCTGCTGCGCGAGTGGCCGCACCGCGGGGTTCTCTACGGGCCCGACAGCCCCTGGAACCTGGACATGGCCCGCCGCCTTCTGGATGGCAACCACGCCTTCTCGGTCCTCCCCTGGTCCGACAGCCCCGGCTGGTTCGAGTGCGTCTACCTCATGGCCGTCGTGGCCGGCGCGCTGCTGATGCTGGGCTGGCGCACCCGCACCATGTCGGTGCTGTTCATGGTGGGCGTGATCTCGCTGCAGAACCGCAGCATCTTCATAGGCGACGGCGGCGACAACGTCATCCACCTGATGTCGATGTACCTCGTGCTGACCCGGTGCGGACAGGTCTGGTCGCTGGACGCACGCCGGGCGAAGCGGGCAGCGGCCGCCGCGCACGCCGCCGGTCGCGAGGAAGCCGCGCGCGCACCTGCCTCCCGCGATCTGCCCGGCGTCATCCTGTGGGCCGTGCTCGGCCTCGGTCTGGCCGCCGCCCAGCTCCAGGGCAGCTACGGCCTCAGCTGGTCCGAGGGCGGCCCGTTCCCGCACATCGGCTGGAGCCTGGCGCTGTGGGGCCTGTGGCTGGTACACGGTCTGTGGTGGGCGGTGCAGCGCTACGCACCCGGCGAGCCGCGCACCGTACTGGACACCCTCGCCAAGCTCGCCCACAACGGCGCGCTGCTGGTGATCGTGGTCGAGGTCTGCCTGATCTACGCCACGGCCGGCTGGTACAAGATCCAGGGCTCACGCTGGCAGGACGGCACCGCGGTCTACTACCCGATGCACCTGGACTACTTCTCCCCCTGGCCGGCGCTGTCCGAGCTGCTGGGCAGCAACGGCGTAATGGTCATGCTGATCACCTACGGGACGGTGATGGTGCAGGTCGCCTTCCCGTTCACGGTCTTCAACCGCCGGCTGAAGAATGTGCTGCTGGTCGCGATGATCTGCGAGCACCTTTCGATCGCGTTCCTGCTCGGGCTGCCGTTCTTCTCGCTCGCGATGATCACCGCGGACGCGGTCTTTCTGCCGACGAACTTCCTGACCTGGGTCTCCGCACGCCTCTCCGGCCTGCGCGAACGGCTCTTTTCGCGCGGCGCCGCGGCCCGCCCGGCCGACGGGCCCGGGGGCGGAGAGCCGGAGGCCCGTACGGGGCGCGGCGACGGTGGCCATACGCTCGTAGGGTGAGCAGCGAGAAAACCGCCCCCGCCGAGGCCCTTCAGTACGACGAGGGGTACGGGACCCAGATCGGCGTCGGACCGCATCCGGAGCCCTGGCCCCAGGACGACCGCCTGGACCCCGAGCTGCTTGCGCACGGTGACCGCCGCAATGTCGTCGACCACTACCGCTACTGGAGGCGCGAGGCGATCGTCGCCGACCTCGACACCCGCCGCCATGACTTCCATGTGGCGGTCGAGAACTGGGGCCACGACTTCAACATCGGCTCGGTCGTACGGACCGCGAATGCGTTCCTGGCCAAGGAGATCCATATCGTCGGGCAGCGCCGCTGGAACCGCCGCGGCGCGATGGTGACCGACCGCTACCAGCACGTCCGCCACCACCCGGACACCGCGGACCTCACCGCCTGGGCGGCGGCCGAGGAACTGCCGATCATCGGGATCGACAATCTCCCCGGTTCCGTGCCGCTGGAGACGACCGCGCTGCCGCGGCGCTGTGTGCTGCTGTTCGGCCAGGAGGGGCCGGGGCTGACCGAGGAGGCGCGGCGGCATGCCTCGCTGGTCTGCTCGATCGCGCAGTTCGGCTCGACCCGCTCGATCAACGCGGGGGCCGCGGCCGCCATCGCGATGCATGCCTGGATCGGCCGCCATGCGCGGATCGAGGGGCCGGAGGGCGGCTGACGGGCCCCGGGCACCGCCGGTGTCCGGCACGGGGCCCAGGAGAACGCTCCGGGCCTCAGGTCCCGAGTCGGGCTCAGGCCCGCACCTGGCGCCGGGCCCCGCACCCGGGGCGCGGGACCCGGCACCCGCACCCGTCATGCCGGCCGTCGCACCTCCACCGTCCGGAAGCGGTTGGCCACGAAGGCGCCGTCACACAGCGCCGCATTGGCCGCCGGGTTGCCTCCCGAGCCGTGGAAGTCCGAGAACGCCGCGGTCTGGTTCACATAGACCCCGCCGGTCAGATTCAGCGACAGCTGGGCGCACTCCTCCAGACAGGCCTCCTCCACCAGTTGTTCGACCTCGGTGGAGGTGGTGTAGGCGCCGACCGTCATGGCGCCCTTCTCGCGGACCGTGCGCCGCAGCAGATCCACCGCCTCGGCCGCGGAACCGACGGCCACCGCGAAGGACACCGGGCCGAAGCACTCCGAAAAATAGGCCGCCTCGGAGTTCGGCTTGGCGCCGTCGAGCTTGACGATCACCGGGGTGCGTACCGTGGCGCCGGGGAACTCGGGGTTGGGCACCTCACGGGAGGCCAGGGCCACTTCGCCGAGCCCGGCCGCCGCATCGATCCGCTCCTTGACCTGCGGATTGACGATGGCCCCCAGCAGGGCGTTGGCCCGTGCGTCGTCACCCAGCAGGCCGTCCACCGCGCCCGCGAGGTCGCTGACCACCTCGTCGTACGACTTCGGGCCGGCGTCCGTGGTGATGCCGTCGCGGGGGATCAGCAGATTCTGCGGAGTGGTGCACATCTGGCCGCTGTAGAGCGACAGCGAGAAGGCGAGGTTGCTGAGCATGCCCTTGTAGTCATCGGTGGATTCGATGACGACGGTGTTGACGCCGGCCTTCTCCGTGAAGACCTGCGCCTGCCGGGCGTGCGTCTCCAGCCAGTCGCCGAAGGCGGTCGAGCCGGTGTAGTCGATGATGCGGACCTCGGGGCGGACGGCCAGCGTCTTGGCCAGGCCCTCGTCCGGCCTGTCCACGGCCAGGCACACCAGGTCGGCGGGGAAGCCGGCCTCGGTGAGCACCTCGCGGGCCACCTTGACGGTCAGCGCCAGCGGCAGCACGGCGCGCGGATGCGGCTTGACCAGCACCGGGTTGCCGGTCGCCAGAGAGGCGAACAGGCCCGGATAGCCGTTCCACGTCGGGAAGGTGTTGCAGCCGATCACCAGGGCGACGCCGCGCGGCACGGCCGTGAAGCTCTTGGTCAGCTCGAGCGGGTCGCGCTTGCCCTGCGGCTTGGACCACGGCGCCTGCTCCGGGATGCGGACCTGCTCGGCGTACGCGTAGGCCACCGCCTCCAGGCCGCGGTCCTGGGCATGCGGGCCGCCCGCCTGGAACGCCATCATGAAGGCCTGGCCGCTGGTGTGCATCACGGCCTGCGCGAACTCGTGGGTCCGGGCGCTGATCCGGGCCAGGATCTCCAGACACACCGCCGCGCGCGTCTCGGGGCCGGCATCCCGCCAGGCGGGGAGCGCGGCGCGCATGGCCGGCAGCAGCACGTCCACGTCCGGGTGCGGATAGCTGATGTCCAACTTCAGGCCGTACGGCGAGACTTCCTCGCCGGTCCAGTCGTCCGTGCCCGGCTGGTCGAGCTCGAACCGGCGGCCGCGCAGGGCCTCGAAGGCGGCCAGCCCGTCGGGTGCGGCGCTCTCGCCGTACGCCTTCGGGTGCTCGGGGTGCGGGGACCAGTACGCGCGGGTGCGGATCGCCTCCAGCGTCTGGTCGAGGGTCGGGCGGTGCTTCTCGATCAACTGCGCTGCGGTCATTTCGGCGGCCATCGATGACCAACTCCTCGTCGAGCTGGGCGGAGAGCGGATAGGGACTGGGAGCGGACAGGGCAACGGAGTTAGAGTAACCGAACGATCGGTCGGGGCAAGAGGGTCCGGCCGGCCTGTGGAAAAGTCGGTCGGGGAGGATCAGCTGGCATGACGGCTCTCGCAACCAGCAGCACCGTGGCAGTGGTGGGCACCGGCACCATGGGGCAGGGCATCGCGCAGGTGGCGCTGGTCGCCGGCCATCGCGTACGCCTCTATGACACCGCCCCCGGGCGGGCCGGACAAGCCGCCGAGGCGATCGGGGCGCGGCTGGACCGGCTGGTCGAAAAGGGCCGGATCACGGCGGACGAGCGGGATGCCGCCCGCGGGCGCCTCTCCCCCGCCACCGCCCTCCCGGAGCTGGCCGACGCCGCACTGGTCATCGAGGCGATCCTGGAGCAATTGCCCGCCAAGCAGGAGCTTTTCACCGCGCTGGAGGACGTCGTGGCGGCCGACTGCCTGCTGGCCACCAACACCTCCTCGCTGTCCGTGACCGCGGTCGCGGGCCGGCTGCGCCACCCCGGCCGCTGTGTGGGCATGCACTTCTTCAACCCCGCGCCGCTGCTCCCCCTGGTCGAGGTGGTCAGCGGCTTCGCCACCGAGGAGGCCGCCGCCACCACCGCCTACGACACCGCCGCGGCCTGGGGCAAGAGGCCGGTGCGCTGTACGGACACCCCCGGTTTCGTCGTCAACCGCATCGCCCGCCCCTTCTACGCCGAAGCGCTGCGTGCCTACGAGGAGCGGGTCGCCGACCCGGCCACCATCGATGCGGTGCTCCGGGACGGCGCAGGCTTCAAGATGGGGCCCTTCGAACTGACCGACCTCATCGGACAGGACGTGAACGAGGCGGTCACCCACTCCGTGTGGCAGGCCTTCTTCCAGGACCCGAAGTTCACGCCTTCCCTGGCGCAGCGTCGGCTGGTCGAGTCCGGACTGCACGGCCGCAAGGCGGGGCGGGGCTGGTTCGACTACTCCGAGGGTGCCGCCCGGCCCGAACCGCGGACCGCCGCGCCCTGCCCGGCGCCCGCGTCCGTCGGCCTGCACGCGAAGCTGCCCGGCCCCGCGGTGGTGCTGCGCGAGCTCATCGAGGAGGCGGGCATCAAGGTCACCCGCGACCGGACGCCGGGGGAGTCGGAAGGCTTCCTCCGGCTGCCCGGCGGGGCCTGTCTGGCGCTGACCAACGGCTATCCGGCGACGTCCAATGCCCATGGGAAGTACATCCGCTTCGACCTCTCCCTGGACTACCGCGCCGCCACCCGGATCGCCCTGGCGGCCTCGGCGGCCGTCTCCGAGGCGGACCTCGCCGAAGCGGTCGGGTTGTTCCAGGCGCTGGGCAAGCAGGTCAGCGTCATCGAGGACGTACCGGGGATGATCGTCGCCCGGACCATCGCGATGATCATCGACTTTGCCGTGGACGCCGCGGCCCGTGGGGTCGCGAGTCCGGCGGACATCGACACGGCCATGCGGCTGGGCGTGAACTACCCCGGCGGTCCCCTGGAGTGGGCCGAGCGCCTCGGTGCCCAGTGGGTGTGGGATCTGCTGGACTCGATGCACCACCAGAACGCCGGCGGACGCTACGTACCGTCTTGGGCGCTACGGCGCCGTGCGGACCTCGAGGGATAGGTGCTCTAATCATGACCATGGCCAAGCGCGACACCTATACGCCCGATTCGCTGCTCGCGGTCGCCGTCGAGGTGTTCATCGAGCGCGGCTACGACGGCACGTCCATGGAGCACCTTTCCCAGGCGGCCGGCATCTCGAAGTCCTCGATCTACCACCATGTCCGCAGCAAGGAAGAGCTGCTGCGCCGTGCCATAAGCCGCGCCCTGGACGGGCTGTTCGGTGTGCTGGAGGAGCCGGGAGCCCTTGAGGGGCGGGCGATCGAGCGGCTGGAGCATGTCACCCGGCGCGTGGCCGAAGTGCTGATGGACGAACTTCCGTATGTGACGCTGCTGTTGCGGGTGCGCGGAAACACGGACACCGAGCGGTGGGCCATGGAGCGCCGCCGGGAGTTCGACCACGAGGTCTCCGACCTGCTCAAGCAGGCCGCAGCCGACGGTGACCTCCGGGACGACGTGGACATCCGGCTGGCCACCCGTCTGCTCTTCGGCATGATCAACTCGATTGTGGAGTGGTACCGGCCGGGGCGGGGCGGTGCGGTGAGCCGTGACGAGGTCGCCGAGGCCGTGGTGCGTACGGCGTTCGCGGGGCTGCGCAAGCCCTGACGCCGGGCTCGCAGGGCCTGACCTGCGTAGGTCCTGACCTGCGCAGGTGTCTGCCGGCCGCCCCCGGGAATCAGTCCTCCTCGGGCCCGAGGTCGGTCTCCTCGAAGACCAGCAGGGTGCGGGTGCTGAGCACTTCCGGTATCGACTGGATGCGGGTGAGGACCAGCTCCCGCAGCTCGCGGTTGTCCTTGGTGTGGACCAGGAGCAGCACATCGAAATCGCCGCTGACCAGCGCGATGTGGGTGGCCCCCGGCAGCGCGGTGAGCTGCTTGCGCACGGTCCGCCAGGAGTTCTGCACGATCTTCAGCGTGATATATGCCGAAGCGCCCTGACCTGCGCGTTCCTGGTCGATCAGGGCACTGAAGCCGCGGATCACACCGTCGTCGATCAGCCGGTTGATCCGTGCGTAGGCGTTGGCGCGCGAGACGTGCACCCGCTCGGCCACGGAGCGTATCGAGGCCCTGCCATCGGTCTGCAGCATGCGCAGGATGGAGCGGTCGATGGTGTCCAGCGGGCGTGCGGCGGGGGCCGGTGCCGGCGCTGGTGCCTGGACCGGTGGCGTCGGCGGTGCGGGGGCCGGCGGGGTGACGGCGGGTGGGGCGGGCGGCTGCCCGTCGGAATTGGCCATCTGTTCGCCCGGCATATGGTCCCGCCTCCCCTTTGTGGACGCCCTGTCTTCATCTCAAGCTGTGGAGAACCGTTTGTCCACAGGCTGAGTGCGCCTGTAGCCAAAATGCATCAACGACCGAACAATCGGTAGGGCAGGGCGTACCCGCCCTGGCCGATTCCATCCTGCCCACCCGCCGTTCGCCCACCACCCACATGAGGCGCATCGCGCCACCCCTTCGATCCGAGGAGGTGCTCGGCATGACGGTCCTAGAGCAGCCCGGCAGCAGCAGGAAGAAGAGCAGCCTGGCCGGCCCCCCGCCCGCCTGGCGTCCGCGCGTCGATCCCGCGCCCCTCCTGCCCGACGAGGAGCCGTACCGCCTCCTGGGCACGGATGCCGCGGCCCGGCTCGACTCCGGACTGCTGACCCGGCTCTACGCCCAGCTGGTGCGCGGCCGCCGGTACAACGCCCAGGCCACGGCCCTGACCCGGCAGGGACGCCTGGCGGTCTACCCGTCCTCCACGGGCCAGGAGGCCTGCGAGGTCGCCGCGGCGCTGGCGCTCGAAGACCGGGACTGGCTCTTTCCCAGCTATCGCGACACGCTCGCCGCCGTGGCCCGCGGCCTCGACCCCGTACAGGCGCTGACCCTGCTGCGCGGTGACTGGCACAACGGGTACGACCCGCACGAACACCGCATCGCCCCCCTGTGCACCCCGCTCGCCACCCAGCTCCCGCATGCCGTGGGCCTGGCGCACGCCGCCCGCCTCAAGGGCGACGACGTGGTGGCGCTGGCCATGGTGGGTGACGGCGGCACGAGCGAGGGCGACTTCCACGAGGCGCTGAATTTCGCGGCGGTCTGGCAGGCGCCGGTGGTCTTCCTCGTCCAGAACAACGGCTTCGCGATCTCCGTGCCGCTCGCGAAGCAGACCGCCGCGCCGTCCCTCGCCCACAAGGCGGTCGGATACGGCATGCCGGGCCGCCTGGTCGACGGCAACGACGCGCCCGCCATGCACGAGGTGCTCACCGAAGCCGTGCAGCGGGCCCGCAGGGGCGGCGGTCCCACTTTGGTCGAGGCCGTCACCTACCGCATCGAGGCACACACCAACGCCGACGACGCCACCCGCTACCGCAGCGACGCCGAGGTCGAGACCTGGCGGTCGCACGACCCGATAGCCCTTCTGGAGCATGAGCTGGCGGCCCGCGATCTGCTCACCGACGAATTCGTCGCCGCCACCCGGGAGGGCGCCGAGCAGCTGGCGGCCGGCCTCCGGGAGCGGATGAACGCCGATCCGGAGCTGGACCCGATGGACCTGTTCACCCATGTATTCGCCGAGCAGACCGGCCAACTGCGCGCCCAGGCTGCGCTGTTGCGCGCCGAGCTGGACGCCGAGGCCGACGGACACACCGAGGACACCGCGGGCGCCGACGGCTCCGCCGAGGAGGCCAGGCCATGACGACCACCGCCGCACCGGCAACCGCGCGCAAGCCCGCCACCATGGCGCAGGCGCTGACCCGCGCGCTGCGCGACGCCATGGCCGACGACCCGTCCGTCCATGTCATGGGCGAGGACGTCGGCACCCTCGGCGGCGTTTTCCGGGTCACCGACGGCCTGGCCAAGGAGTTCGGCGAGGACCGCTGCACCGACACCGCGCTCGCCGAGGCCGGCATCCTGGGCACCGCCGTCGGCATGGCGATGTACGGGCTGCGACCGGTCGTCGAGATGCAGTTCGACGCCTTCGCCTACCCCGCGTTCGAGCAGCTGATCAGCCATGTCGCCCGGATGCGCAACCGCACCCGCGGTGCGCTGACGATGCCGTTGACCGTCCGCATCCCGTACGGCGGCGGCATCGGCGGGGTCGAGCACCACAGCGACTCCTCCGAGGCGTATTACCTCGCCACCCCCGGGCTCCAGGTCGTCACCCCGGCGACCGTCGAGGACGCCTACGGGCTGCTGCGCGCCGCCATCGCCTCCGACGACCCGGTCGTCTTTCTGGAGCCCAAGCGCCTGTACTGGTCCAAGGCCGACTGGTCGCCCGATGCGCCCACCGAGGTCGCGCCGCTGGGCCGCGCCGCGGTCCGCCGCCGCGGCAGCAGTGCCACGCTGATCACCTACGGCCCCTCGCTGCCGGTCTGCATGGAGGCCGCCGAAGCCGCCGGTGCGGAGGGCTGGGACCTGGAAGTCGTGGATCTGCGCTCGCTGATGCCGTTCGACGACGACACGGTCTGCGCCTCGGTACGGCGGACCGGACGGGCCGTGGTCGTCCATGAGTCCAACGGGTTCGGCGGTCCCGGAGGGGAGATCGCCGCACGGATCACCGAGCGCTGCTTCCACCACCTGGAGGCGCCGGTCCTGCGCGTCGCCGGGTTCGACGTCCCCTATCCGCCCCCCATGCTGGAGCGGCACCATCTGCCCGGCGTGGACCGGATCCTGGACACCGTCGCCCGCCTCCAGTGGGAGTCGGACTGGACCGAGGGACGTGGTGAGTGATGGCCGTGGTCCGCGAATTCACGTTGCCCGACCTGGGGGAAGGCCTCACCGAGGCGACGATCGTGCACTGGATGGTCGAGGTCGGCGAGGTGGTGGCCATCGACCAGCCGGTGGTGGAGGTCGAGACCGCAAAGGCGATGGTGGAGGTGCCGTGCCCGTATGGGGGCGTGGTGACCGCCCGCTTCGGTGCGGAGGGGGAGGAAGTCCCGGTGGGGGCGCCGCTGGTGACGGTCGCGGTGGGGGCCGTGCCCGATGATCTGGCG
This sequence comes from Streptomyces sp. 2114.4, assembly GCF_900187385.1. Taxonomy (NCBI): domain Bacteria; kingdom Bacillati; phylum Actinomycetota; class Actinomycetes; order Kitasatosporales; family Streptomycetaceae; genus Streptomyces; species Streptomyces sp. 2114.4. The sequence goes on along the minus strand of NZ_FYEY01000001.1, from coordinate 3,969,168 downwards.
GGGGCAGGCCCTGGGGAGGGGCCGGGAGCCGTTGCGGGTGCGGCGGGTGGTGCACCCGATGCGGGGGGTTCGGCGCCGCCTTCCGCCGGTGTCGCCGCTCCGGCCGGGGAGGGCGCGGCGGATGCCGGGTCCGGAAATGTGCTCGTCGGGTACGGCACGAGCGCGGCGGCGGCGCGGCGGCGCCGGATCCGGCCGGGGGGCGGGGCAAGCCCCATGGCGGGAGCGTCGCGGGCACCCGGAGGAGCGGCGGACGGCTCGGCCGGAGCGGGAGCGGGAGCGGGAGTCGAAGCGGCCGATCGTGCGCCCGGTGTCTCAGGGGCGGCCGACGCCGGGGCGGTGGCCGCGGGGGCGGTCGGCGTCACCGGGGAGAACGGTCCGGAAGGGCCGGCTGAGGCGGCTGGAGCGGCTGGAGCGGCTGGAGCGGCCGGGGCGGCCGGGGCGGCTGGGCTGGCCGGGACCGGCGCCGGTGCCGTGGATGCCGACAGCCGTACGGTGGCCGTCATTTCTCCGCTGGTGCGTCGGATGGCGCGGGAAAACGGGCTGGATCTGCGGGAGCTGACGGGATCCGGGCGCGATGGACTGATTCTCCGTACGGACGTCGAGTGCGCGATCCGGGCCCGACAGGAGCGGGAGCCCTCGGCGAGGGCCGGGGTAGTCGCCTCGGTGGGTGCCAGGGCGGCGAACGGTGCCGCAGGAATCGTCGGCGCCGGTGCGACCGGCGTGGTGGGGGCCGCGTCCGCCGCCGGAGCCGTGACGGTCCCCGGATCCATGGGAGCCGGCGCCGCTGCGGGCGAGGAACGGATCCCGCTGAAGGGGATGCTCGGTGCGGCCGCCGAGAAGTTCAGCCGCAGCCGCCGGGAGATCCCGGAGGCGACCTGCTGGGTGGACGCCGATGCCACCGAACTCCTCGCCGCCCGCAGGGCGATGAATGTGGCGGGCGCCCCCAAGGTGTCGCTGCTCGCGCTGCTGGCCCGGATCACCACGGCGGCGCTCGCACGGTTCCCCGAGCTCAACGCCACCGTCGACACCAAGGCCCAGGAGATCGTCCGGCTGCCCGCCGTCCATCTGGGCTTCGCGGCGCAGACCGACCGCGGTCTGGTCGTGCCGGTCGTACGGGACGCGCAGGCCCGTACGGTCGAGGAGCTGTCCGCCGAGATCACCCGGCTCACCGAAACCGCCAGGAGCGGCGGACTCTCCCTGGCCGAGCTGACACACGGCACCTTCACCCTCAACAACTACGGGGTCTTTGGCGTCGACGGCTCCACGCCGATCATCAACCACCCCGAGGCGGCGATGCTCGGCGTCGGCCGGATAGCCGCCAAACCCTGGGTGCACGAAGGCGAGCTGGCCGTCCGCCAGGTCGTCCAGCTCTCCCTCACCTTCGATCACCGGGTGTGCGACGGCGGCACCGCCGGAGGCTTCCTGCGACATGTGGCCGACTGTGTGGAACAGCCCGCGCTGTTGCTGCGGGGGCTGTGAGCGCGGTGTGGCCGGTGAGGGCGGTGTGGCCACCTGGCTGTGGTCGGTCAGCCCGGTGGGCCGGTCAGCCCGGTGTGGTGAGCGACCCCGGTGTGGTGGGTGACCTGGGGCGGCTGCTGTCGCCTCCGCTGTGGCGGAGCTGACAGCTGCCGCAGCGCCGGCACCGGTGTGATCCGCTCACCCCCGGCGATACTCAAGGGGTGAACGCCCCCACCGCCTACGACACCATCGTGCTGGCCGGCGGCGCGGCCCGACGGCTCGGCGGGGCGGACAAGCCCGCCCTGTCCGTCGGCGCTCGCCCCCTCCTGGACCGGGTGCTCGCCGCCTGCCCCGATGCCGCGATCACCGTCGTGGTCGGCCCGCACCGCCCGACCACCCGCGCGGTCGTCCGCGCCCTGGAGGACCCGCCGGGCGGCGGTCCGCTCGCCGCGCTGGCCGCCGGTCTGCGGCACACCACCGCCCCGACGGTGCTCGTCCTCTCCGCCGATCTCCCGTTCCTGACCACCGCGACCGTGCAGGGCCTGTTGGCAGCGGCGACGGGAACGCCCGGTGACGCCGGAGCGGGCGGCAGCGTCGTAGAGCCGGGCAGCAATGCCGTAGGGCCGGAGGACAGCGGTGCCCCTCCCGGTGGTGACGGCGCGATGCTCCAGGACGCCTCGGGACGGGACCAGCCGCTGGTGGCCGCGTACCGGGCCGCGTCGCTGCGCCGTGAGCTGGCGCGGGTGCGGGCCGGGCACGGCACTCTGGCCGGACTGCCGCTGCGCGCCCTGGTGAACGGGCTGCGGCTCGGACGGGTCCCGGACGTCACGGCCACGGCCTCCTTCGACTGCGACACCTGGGAAGACCTCAGCGCGGCACGCGCCCGTATCAGGGAGCATGGAAACGTGTTGGATGAATGGATCACCGCAGTCAAGGCCGAACTGGGCATCGAGCTCGATGTCGACACGGCGGCGCTTCTCGACCTCGCGCGGGACGCGGCGCACGGTGTGGCCCGGCCGGCCGCACCCCTGACGACTTTCCTGATCGGTTACGCGGCGGGCCGGCAGGGCCGGGACGTCAAGGAGCTGACCGAACGGGCCACCGCACTGGCCAACCGCTGGGCGGCGGAGGCCGAGGAGTCCGCCGGTCCGGCGGAGACCGGCGGCGGCCCGGGTGCCGAAACGAAGCCCGCAGAATGACCGACAGGGGCTTCGGCAAGGAATTCGACGGGGATTTCGAGGGCGATTTCGGCTGGGATTGCGGCGGGCAGCCCGGCGGCACGGTGGGCAGCGCAGGGAGCGCGGCGGCGGACGAGGGGCGCGTCGACCCGTTCGAGGAGGCGCTTGCACTGGCCAATGCCACGGCGCCGCTGCGCGTACGGCCCGGGGCCGAGGACAGCGGGGCCGGGCGGCCTACGACCGGCAGGGTGCCGTATGCCACCCGCGAGGCCGCGGCGGCCAACTCCGCCGCCGGCGGGGGCAGCAACGACATTCCCTACACACCGGACGACCCCTTCTCCCTCGATGACCCCATGGCCGCCGGGACCGGCGCCTCCGCACGCTCCTCCGGGCCCTCACGCGCACTCGGCAACGGCGCCTCTCGCCCCTCCGGGCCTTCCCGCCCCTCCGCCCCCGTCGGCCCCCAAGGCCCCCAAGGCCCCCAAGGCCCCCAAGGCCCCGAAGCCCCCGAAGCCCCCGAAGACCCTGCGGACCCCCCGCCTCCCCCCGGCCACGGCTCCCGTCCCGCCCCGGTCGCCGTCCCGTGGCACACCGCCCGGGACATCGCCGAGCGCGCCGTGACCGGTCCCCCCGAGCCCGTGACCTCGGCGCTCGGCGACGCGCTCGGCCGTACGCTCGCCGCTCCCCTCACCGCGCTCACCGATCTGCCGTCGTTCGACACCTCGGCGATGGACGGCTGGGCGGTGTCCGGCCCCGGCCCATGGCGTCTCGACCACCCCGCCGGCGCATCCGAGGCCGGCCCCCCTCCCGGCATCCTCGCAGGCCACGCCCCTGACCGGGCGCTCCACGACGGGCATGCGATCCCGATCGCCACCGGTGCGCGCGTGCCGTCCGGTGCCACCGCCGTGCTGCGCAGCGAGCACGGCGAGGTCCGTGAGCTGAGTGACGGCGGGCGGCGGCTGTATGCGCCGCAGCCCGCGCCGCCCGGTCAGGACATCCGCCCGCGGGGTCAGGAGTGCCGTCGCGGCGACCAACTGCTGCCCGTCGGCGCCCTGGTGACCCCTGCCGTGCTCGGCCTGGCCGCCGCGGCCGGTTACGACGAGCTGACCGCGTACCGCCGGCCACGCGCCGAAGTCCTCGTGCTGGGCGATGAGTTGCTGGGCCACGGCCTGCCGCAGGAAGGCCGGATCCGGGACGCGCTCGGCCCGATGCTCGCGCCGTGGCTGCATGCCCTGGGCGTCGAAGCGGCCGCGCCGCGCCATCTCGCCGATGACGCCGGCATCCTGTACGCCGCCGTTGCGGAGTCCACCGCCGACGTGGTGATCACCACGGGCGGCACCGCGGCGGGCCCCCTCGACCATGTGCACCCCACTCTGCGCCGGCTGGGCGCCGAGGTGCTGGTCGACGGGGTCGCGGTACGCCCCGGGCACCCCATGCTGCTCGCCCGCCTGGCCCCGCACCGGCATCTCGTCGGCCTGCCCGGCAACCCCCTCGCCGCCGTCTCCGGCCTGGTCACGCTCGCCGAACCGCTGCTCCGTACGCTCGCCGCCCGCCCTCCTGCCGCGCCGTACCGTACGCCGCTGGCCGGCCCGGTCCACGGGCATCCGCGGGACACCCGGCTCGTCCCGGTGGCCTACCGCGAGGACGAACGGCACGGCCTGATGGCGGCGCCGCTGCGCTTCCACGGCCCTGCCATGCTGCGCGGAATCGCCGCCGCCGATGCGCTGGCCGTCGTCCCGCCCGGTGGCGCGGAGCGCGGCACCGAGCTCGAACTCCTGGAACTTCCCTGGTCGGCCGGGGCGTCCGCGGGCTGGTCCCTGGGCTCATCGACGGGCTGGACCGCTCCGGGGGCCGGGTAGGGCCGGGCGCACCCTCTGCCACGCACATCCCCGGCCGCGTGCCCTCGACCGCGCACCGGTGCCGCGCATGCGTCAGCTGCTCGGCACCGCCTGCCGGATGGTGATCACGCGGTCGGTGAGTTCGAGTGTCGCTGCCTGCGGATCGCTGTAGCTCAGCACCCGGTGCCCCCGTACGACCGCCACCACCAGATCACCGAGCTCCCGGGGCGAGCGGCCCGCCTCGCTCTTCGTCACCGGTCGCTCGTCGAGATCCAGCCCGCTCCCGTAGGTCAGCAGATCCTCCAGGACCGTGCCGACGTACGGGCTGGCCATGGACATACCGAGCAGCCGCCCCGCCGCGCTGGAACTCGTGATGACCATGTCGGCGCCGCTCTGCTTCAGCAGCGGTACGTTTTCGTCCTCCCGGACCGCCACCACGATCGAGGCGTGCGTATTGAGCTGCCGTGCCGTCAGCGTCACCAGGGCCGCGGTGTCGTCGCGCTGGGTGGCCACGACCACGCGCGCGGCACGCTGCAACTCGGCTCTGGTCAGCGTGTCGGAGCGGGTCGCGTCTCCGTGCACGCCCACGAAGCCGTCACTGCTGGCGGCGTCCACGACGGTCTTCTGCGGGTCGACAACGACGATCTGCTCTTTCGGGACGCCCTGACCGAGCAGCGTCTCGATGGTGTGGCGGCCCTTCGTCCCGTACCCGATGACGACGACGTGATCTCGCATGCGGGACCTCCAACGGTGAATGCGTACCTGGTGCCGGGTGCGCGCGGTGAGGACTTCGAGCGTGGTGCCGACCAAGATGATCAGGAACAGCACGCGGAGCGGCGTGATGACCAGGATGTTGGTCAGCCGTGCGCCATCGCTGACCGGCGTGATGTCGCCGTAACCGGTGGTCGAGAGGGTGACCGTCGCGTAGTAGGCCGCGCCGAGGAAATCGACCTCGTGGTGGGCGCTGTCGCGGTATCCGGCGCGGTCGAACCACACGAGCAGCGTCGTGAGGGCCAGCACGCCGAGCGCCATCACCAGCCGCCGCAGGACCTGTTGGAGGGGCGGCACCATGCCTTGGGCGGGCAGGACGATGGAGCGGCCGGCCTCGGTGTCGTCCTTGGCCTCGGTCCGGGTGCGGGACCACAGGGAGCGGAGGGTGGAGGAACTGCCCGTCCCGCGGCGCGGTTGCTGCTCGCCGCTCATCCGGCCGGTGCTCCCAAAGCGGCCGGGGCTGAGACGGTCTGTGAAGGAGACATACCTCCCATGCTCCTTGATTCGGGCACCCCGCGTGCCCGGCCGCGGCGGGAGCCGGCGTGCGGCGGCAGGATGCCGCCGCACCGGCCGAGGTGCGAGCTGGGGTGAGCTGTGGTGGTGATCACGGAGCGTTGATATCGCCGGTGGCGGGGCGGTCGTGGGGTGATGCCGGGGCGCTCACCCGGTGGAGTGGCAAGTCGTACCGGAGAGCAGACAGCCGTGGCCCGGCACCCGGCCGTGGCCCAAGGGCCGCTCGCCGTAGCCCGGCACCGCCCCGCCGGACCCACCCGGCACCCCCGCCCCGGACCCTGCCCGGCACCGCGCCCGAGCCGCCCGCTGCCTCGGCCCGCGGCTGCCCCCGTGCGCCGGACGGAGGAATAACCGCACGTCATCCGGGGGCCGGTGGCCGACCCGGCGGTAGTTGTGGACCCCCGCACCGTCGCCCTGTGCGCGGACGACGAGTAGCCTCGCGCCATGCGAGCGATCACTATCCCGGAGCCCGGTGGACCCGAAGCACTTGTCTGGGCGGAGGTGCCCGATCCGCAGCCCGCCGAGGGCGAGGTCCTGATCGAGGTCGTGGCCAGTGCCGTGAACCGTGCCGACCTGCTCCAGCGCCAGGGCTTCTACGACCCGCCGCCGGGGTCCTCCCCGTATCCGGGGCTGGAGTGCGCGGGGCGGATCATCGGGCTCGGTCCCGGCGTGCACGGCTGGGCCGTCGGCGACGAGGTGTGCGCGCTGCTGGCGGGCGGCGGATACGCGGAGAAGGTCGCCGTCCCTGGCGGGCAGGTCCTGCCCGTGCCGAACGGCCTGGATCTGGTCTCGGCCGCCGCGCTGCCCGAGGTGACCTGCACGGTCTGGTCGAACGTCTTCATGATCGCGCACCTGCGGCCCGGCGAGACGCTGCTGGTCCACGGTGGTGCCAGCGGCATCGGAACCATGGCGATCCAGCTCGCCAAGGCGGTCGGTGCGCGGGTCGCGGTCACCGCCGGCGGCCCCGAGAAGCTGGCCCGCTGCGCCGAGTTGGGCGCGGACATCCTCATCGACTACCGCGAGCAGGACTTCGTCCAGGAGATCCGCAAGGCCACCGATGGCAGGGGCGCGGACGTCATCCTCGACATCATCGGTGCGAAGTATCTGCAGCGGAACATCAAGGCGCTGGCGGTCAGCGGGCGGTTGGCGGTCATCGGGCTGCAGGGCGGGGTGAAGGCGGAGCTGAATCTCGCCGCCCTGATGGCGAAGCGCGCTGCGATCACCGGCGCCGGGCTGCGGGCCCGCCCGCTGAACGAGAAGGCGGCCATCGTCGCCGCCGTCCGGGAGCATGTCTGGCCGCTGATCGGCAACGGACAGGTGCGGCCGATCGTGGACCGTACGCTCCCGATGCCCGAGGCCGCCGAGGCGCACCGCATCGTGGAGGACAGTGCGCATGTCGGCAAGGTCGTGCTGACCCTCTGAGCCGGCCCGGCCACCCCTCCCGTCACCCGCGCCGCCCGGGCCCGCCCCGCCCGCGTCCCGTCGGGTAACCCGCCTGATATGTCCGAGATGCCGTGAATCTCATCACATGTGACTCTGATGAGGTCACCCGACGGCTCGGCACGGGAGGGGCACTGTGGTCGCTCCAGGTTTCCGTTCGCGCATTGCCACCGGTCTGTTGGTGGCCGCCGTCGTCCTGCCCGTTCCGATAGGAGCTACCTCGGCTGCGGCCGCGGACCGGCGGGGCACACCGGTCGACCGCCCCCCGCACCTCGCCCGCCCGGGCGATCAGCCCGACGACTATGCGCAGGACGAGACCGGACCCGATGAGTACGGGTTCGACGAGTACGGGCCCGACGACTTTGCGGCCGACCGTCGTCCGTTCGGTGGCCGCGATGACGGAGCGGGCCGGGGCCACCATGGTCACCCCGGCCGTCCCGGGGCGCCGGCGCGCCTCCCGGAGCTGTCGCCTCGCTTCCCCGGGATGCCGGATGCCTTTCCGCGCTTCCCGCACCGGCCGTCGCACCGCCACTTCGGTGGTCCTCACCTGCCCGGACGGTGGCACCACCGCCCGCATCACCCGTTCAGCCCTGCATTCGTCGGGCCGGACGGTCCGTCGTACCCCTTCCCGGGACCTGACGACGGCGCGGGCTTCCCGGGGGCGGGTCATCACGGGCCGACCGCCGGGGCGAACGCTCCGGATGCCGACCGTGCGCACCGCCGCCCCGCTCCGCGCCCCCCGGCGCCGAAGCACCCCAGGCCCGCGGCGTCCGCATCCCATGCGGCAAAGAGCACCCCGGCACGGCTGTCGTCCTCGCATCGCTTCGATGTCGCCGACCGGTTCACCCGGCGTCCCTACGAGGCGTTGCCGCCGCTTCCGACCCCTTCCGCCCCGGAGGGGGCGCGCTCGGTACGGGAAAGCGCGGACGGCGAAGCGGCCGCAACGGCGAGTCCTTACGCCATGGAATCCCCGGACGCACCGGTCGAGCGAGTCCTTCCGCTGGGCGCCGGCCTCGCTCTCACGGGCCTGGGGCTGGCTTTCTTCGCCCTTCGGCTGCGCCGGAGCTGATGCCGGCCGCTTTGTCGGCGGACCTGCTGGCGGTCCTGTGGGCTGTCTTGTCCGTGGCGTTGTCGGCGGTTTCACGTGAAACGGTGGGAATCCGTTGTTTCACGTGAAACCGCGGCAGCCGAGCCCGCCCGGAAGGGTGGATCACCTTCTCTCAGGGGCACCACCCTTCATGACCCCTCGTACGAGAGAATGGCGGCATGGATATGCCGATGAATGAACGGTCGCAGGAAAATCCGCACGTCCTGGTGGTCGGCCCGGACGGCATGGCACTCGGCAGCTCCGGTGGCGGGGGCGAGGGCGACGAGCCCCGTGAGACCCCCGTGACGGACATGGTTGAACAGCCTGCGAAGGTCATGCGCATCGGCAGCATGATCAAGCAGTTGCTCGAGGAGGTGAAGTCCGCGCCTCTGGACGAGGCGAGCCGGGTCCGGCTCAAGGAGATCCATGCCAGCTCGGTCAAGGAGCTGGAGGACGGGCTGGCGCCCGAGCTGGTCGAGGAGCTGGAGCGGCTGTCGCTGCCGTTCACCGATGAATCGGTGCCGACGGATGCGGAGCTGCGGATCGCCCAGGCTCAGCTGGTGGGCTGGCTGGAGGGCCTTTTCCACGGCATTCAGACCGCACTGTTCGCCCAGCAGATGGCCGCCCGTGCCCAGCTGGAGTCGATGCGCCGCGCGCTGCCGCCCGGAGCCGTTCCGATGGACGGCGAAGAGGCCAAGCCCGGCCCGGGCGGCGCCCGCTCGGGCCCGTACCTCTAACCCGGTCCGTACTTCTCACCCGGCCCGTACTTCTCCTCACTCGGGCTCACTCGGGCCCGTACCTCCCACGCTGTCCCGGAACCGCATGCCGGAGCCGGCGCACCACGCGCGGAACAGACAGCAGCGGAACAGACAGAGGGGGCCGGCACGCTGTGCGCGTGCCGGCCCCTTTGCTGTCCACGGGCGGCCCTGGCGGTCCGTCGCCGTCGGCGACCTCCGTCAGCCGCTGCGGCCGGTCGAGACGGTCAGCTCGATGGGCTCGGTCTTGCTGGGGAGCCAGTAGCTGAAGGCGGCAGGCGTCTGACTGGTGACGGTGTTCTTGCCCCAGAGCGCACTGTCCTCGTGCGCGACGATCTTGTACTTCCAGCCTGCGGCCTCGATGCACTTCGTCACCGAGCCCAGGTTCTTGAAGCGGAACGAGGGGACGAGGATCTTGCCCTTCTCGCTGAAGCTCTTGCTCGGGTTGGTGCACTCGGACATCAGGATCGTCGCCGACTTGTCCTCCGGCTTGACGTTCTGGGCCGGCGAGGCCGTCTCGATGTCGGTGTCGTCGGAGTAGGCCGAGGACGGGCTGACGCCACCGCCGTTGTCCTCGCTGGAGCCGGCGCTCAGTCCGATGCCGATCGCGATCGCGGTGACCACGATCACGCCGACTATCGCCGAGATGACGACCACCGCGGTGTTGTTCTTGCGCCGGGCGGGGCCACCGGCCGGCGGCATCGAGGCCGTCACGGGCGGCGGGCTGTACGGCGGCGGCTGGAAGCCACCCGAGTTGAAGGGTGCCGGCCCCGGAACGGGCCCCGGCGCGGGCGTCGGGTAGCCGCTGTTCGGCGGCGGGGGCGTCGGGTAGGTGTTGTTCGGCGGCGCCGGCGTCGACGGGCCGAACCCGGCCGCCTGCGTCGGCTGGTACGGCTGCTGCACGCTCGGCGGCGCCGGGGTCTGCGGGTTGCCGGAGGCGGTGGGGAACACCGCGGAGGAGACCGAAGCGCCACTGGTGCGCGCCCGCGGGCCCTCGCCGATGATCAGTGGCGTGGCACCGGACTGCCCGGAGCCGACGATCCGCAGGCACTCGTCCCGCATCGCCTCGGAGGTGGGGAACCGCTCGTTGGGATTCTTCTTCAGCGCGCGGGCCACCAGCGCGTCCACGGCCGGCGGCAGCGAGCTGTTGATGCTCGACGGGACCGGGGGCTCTTCCTGGACGTGGGCGTAGGCGATGGCGAGCGGGGAGTCCGCGTCGAACGGCAGCTGACCGGTCAGCAGCTCGAAGAGCATGATGCCGACGGAGTAGAGGTCGGAGCGGGCGTCCACGGCCCGGCCGAGGGCCTGCTCGGGCGACAGGTACTGCGGAGTGCCGACGACCATGCCGGTCTGGGTCATGGACGTCACGCCGGACTGCATGGCGCGGGCGATGCCGAAGTCCATGACCTTGACCACGCCACGCTTGTTCAGCATGACGTTGCCGGGCTTGATGTCCCGGTGGACCAGGCTCATTTCATGGCTGACCTCGAGCGCGGCCAGCACATCGGCCGTGATCTTCAGGGCCTTTTCCGTCGGCATCGCGCCATGCTGGGCGATGTCGTTGTCCAGATCGGAGCGCAGCGGCTGGCCCGCGACGTACTCCATGACGATGTACGGCACCATGCCGCCGTCGAGCTCGTCCTCGCCCGAGTCGTAGACCGAGACGATATTGGTGTGCGTGAGTTTCGCCACGGACTGGGCCTCACGCCGGAAGCGCTCACGGAAGGCCTGCTCGCGGCCGAGTTCGGTGTGCAGCGTCTTGATCGCGACCTCGCGGTCCAGCACGCTGTCGTAAGCGAGGTGCACGGAGGCCATGCCACCGGCGCCCAGAAGATCCCGAAGCTGGTAACGTCCTCCGCCGACCGAACGGCCCTCGAATTGGCCCTGAGCGCCGTCCTGGCTCATCGTTCCGCTTCCCCCTAGGCGCTATACGCACATGTATAGCGATCAAAATCTGGAATTCCGCAGCCAAGTCTGCCCCAGGCCTCGGACACGTCAAGCTGTGTGCCCGTTCCGTGACCAGATGTGCAAGATCCCGTCGCGGTCAGAAGACGGTTCCGTGCCTCATTACCCCAGGTGAGCTTGCGGCAAGTGACGCGCGGCAGGTTTGATGGCCGGTCCGCGACGGACCGGCGAGTGCCGCGGAGCCTGTAGCGTGCTCTAGCGAAGACCGATGACCTTACCGCTCTCATGCGGATTGATTCGACGGCGAGGACCGATGGCACCGACGCAGAGCCCCCAGGGCCCGTCCGATCCTGACGCCACCGGCTCCAATATCCCCGACGCACCGGAGATGTGGGGCAACGGCGGGCTGGTCGGCGATGGCCGCTACCGGCTCACGCGACGGCTCGGCCGCGGCGGAATGGCGGAGGTGTTCGCGGCCGAGGACGTACGTCTCGGCCGGACCGTCGCCGTGAAGCTGCTGCGCGCCGACCTCGCCGAGGACCCGGTCTCCAAGGCCCGCTTCACGCGTGAGGCACAGTCCGTGGCCGGGCTGAACCACCACGCGGTGGTGGCGGTCTACGACTCCGGCGAGGACCTGGTCGGCGGCAACACCGTGCCGTACATCGTGATGGAGCTGGTCGAGGGCCACACCATCCGCGATCTGCTGCTCAACGCCGACGCCCCGCCGGCGGACCAGGCGCTGATCATCGTCTCCGGTGTGCTGGAGGCACTGGCCTACAGCCACCAGCACGGCATCGTGCACCGTGACATCAAGCCCGCGAACGTGATCATCACGAACACCGGCGCCGTCAAGGTCATGGACTTCGGTATCGCCCGTGCCCTGCACGGCGCCGCGTCCACCATGACCCAGACCGGCATGGTCATGGGCACCCCTCAGTACCTCTCCCCGGAGCAGGCGCTCGGCAAGACCGTCGACACCCGTTCCGACCTGTACGCCACCGGCTGCCTGCTCTACGAACTCCTCACCCTGCGGCCGCCGTTCACCGGCGAGACGCCGCTGTCGGTCGTCTACCAGCACGTTCAGGACATGCCGGTGGCGCCCTCCGAGGTCGCCGACGCGGTGCCCCCGGAGCTGGACGGCCTGGTCATGCGGTCGCTGGCGAAGGACCCCGACGACCGCTTCCAGTCCGCCGAGGAGATGCGCGGCCTGGTCCAGTACTCGCTGCAGATGCTGCACGAGCAGGGCGGTCACACCGGCACCTGGAGCACCGGCCCGGTCGCGGTGCACGAGGGCGGTCACACCTCGTCCCTGGGGGCTGCGGCCACCACCGCGCTGCCGCACCCCGACGCCGGGCAGACCACGGCGCAGCCGATCCTCACGCCCGGTATGCGGGCCGACGACGGCGGCTTCGACGGCGGGCCCCGGCCGGCCAAGGGCGGCCGCGGCAAGGTCTGGCTGATCGCTGCGCTCGCGGTGATCGCCATCGCCATGGGTGTGGCCTTCGCGATGCAGAACACCGGTGGTCAGGGCAAGAAGCACGACACCCCCACGTCGCAGTCGCCGAAGCCGACGAAGGACGACAAGGCGAGCGAGCAGCCTTCGGAGGAGCCGAGCGTCCCGGAGAGCGACCCCGGCAACACGGGTGAGGACGACAGCACATACAGCGAGCCGCCGCCCGAGCAGCCCAGCACGCCGGAGACCTCACAGCCGCCCACGTCACAGCCGCCGACATCGGAGCCGCCGACGTCCGCGCCGCCCAGCGACACCGGAGGGACGTCCGACGGCGGCCCCACGGACGGCACCGCTGACGGGGGCGCCGCGGACGGCGGCACCGCCGACGGCGGGGCGAGCGCCGGTACGGACGGCGGCGCCACCAGCGGCAGCGGCGCGGACGGCGGCCCCGGCACCACGCTCGGTGCGGGCGGCTGAACCGTCGCCCTGCCCGGCTCAGCCGGTGAAGGCGTTCCGTACGGCCCGGTACTCGCGGGTCCACCACACGGCCAGTGCGGCCGCTGCCGGGAACTGAGGGTCGGTGCGGCGGTCGCCCAGCTGGTAACGCCAGGTCAGCATCCAGAAGTCGTTCAGCCGCTCCCACCACACCCGGTGGACGGCCGCCGCGAGCTCATCGGCGCCGGCATGGCAGGTCCTGCGGTAGGCGCCCGCGTACGCCGCCACCTTCGCCAGGTCCAGCGTGCCGCACGGGCGGACGAAGAAGATCGCGGCGGCGCGCACCGCCTCCTCGGCCCGGGGGTGGACGCCCAGCCGGTCCCAGTCGACGATCGCAGTCGGCTCCGCGTCGCGGTAGAGCACATTCAGCGGATGGAAGTCCCCGTGCACCCAGCCGGCCGGCGGCTCCGCGCCGGGGGCCGGACGGTGGTGCGCCAGCTGCGCCAGCAGGGCCCGGCGCTCCAGCAGGCGGTGTTCGGCGAGTTCGTCGAAGCTGGTGCGCGGCCGGGCGCCGCGGGCCAGGGCCAGCAGCTCCTCGATCGTCTCGAAGGTCCGCTCGGGGTCGGCGCCGGCGTCCGCGCAGGGCAGCCGGGGCGGATGCGGCTCGTCGGCCATGACCTGCTCCAGCGTGGTGTGGACGAGCCCGAGCAGGGCGCCGAGCTGCCAGGACTGGCCGCGGGTCAGTGCGGCGCCGCCCAGGTGCCCGCCTTCGACCCAGGGGTGCAGGGCGTAGCAGCGGCCGTCGAGGACGGTGACGGTGTGGCCGTCGTCGTCCGCGACGGGCGGGACGACCGGCAGGCCGAGCGCGGCGAGCCGGCGGGTGGCGCGGTGCTGGCGGGTGAGGGCCGCGCGGTCGCCGTCGAGGTGGTGTTTGAGGAAGTAGCGGCCGCGGGTGGTGGCGAGGAAGTAGCCGTGGTTGAGCAGGCCCTCGGCGACGGGTTCGCACGACAGCGGCGCACCGGCGCCGGCGTAGTGGCGGAGCAGGGATCCGAGGGTGGCTTTGTCGGGCGTTGCCGCCGTCCGGACTACAGATGAGCGCAGCACGCGCCAGATGTTAGATCAACTGCGCGCGTCGGGGTGGGTGTGCCGGAAAGCCTTACGCAGAGTGCGCATAGCGGAAGACGGGTACATCGGTGAGGCAGTGCATGGTCACGAACTCCGGCTCGATGCGCAGGAAGACCGGGTCGAAGGGGACGCCGTCGGCGAGCAGCGGAGTGCGGCCGAAGAGCGCGCGCACCGCGGGGGTGGGCTCGATGACCCGGGCGGTGCCGGTGAACTGCACCGACCATGTGTCGGGCTCGCCGCTGTTGACGTTGTCGGCCTCGTAGGCGACCACGCTGCCGTCCAGGGCCTGGTGGTAGTCGTAGCCGCGGTGCAGCCGCAGGACCAGCCGTCCGTCGAGGACGAGGTGACGGGTGACGGTGGTGAAGGGCAGCGCCCGCCGACTGGCCGAGACGCGCCCGTAGGGCGTGCGGCTCAGCAGGTCGATGGCACGGTAATTGTCGGTGGGCATGTCACCACCTTGCCGGGCGGTTCCGGTCGGCACGTAGGGGCCGGCAGCCCTCGGCGGACCGGGTCGATGGTCCTGAATCGCCATGAGCCGGGCAGGGCGGCGCCCGGCTGTTTCAGTGGCGCTCCGCCTGCCGTCGTGCGACGTACGCGGCGGCCTGCGAGCGGCGCTCCATGCCGAGCTTGGACAGCAGGCTGGAGACGTAATTCTTGATCGTTTTCTCGGCGAGATGGAGTCGTTCACCGATGGCGCGATTGGTCAGCCCCTCGCCGATCAGGTCGAGAATCCTGCGTTCCTGGTCGGTGAGGTTCGCCAGCCGGTCGTCGCCCTTCGCGGTATTGCCGTCGCGCAGCCGCTCCAGCACGCGGGCGGTGGCCACGGGGTCGAGGAGGGACTTACCGGCCGCCACCTCGCGCACCGCGGAGAGCAGTTCATTGCCCCGGATGGCCTTGAGGACATAACCGGCCGCACCGGCCAGAATCGCATCGAAAAGGGCCTCGTCATCCGCGAACGAGGTGAGCATCAGGCATTTGATGTCCTCGTCCTGCGAACGGATCTCACGGCAGACCTCGACACCGCTCCCGTCCGGCAGCCGGACGTCGAGCACCGCCACGTCCGGACGCGTCGCCGGGATCCTGACCAGGGCATCTGCGGCGGTACCCGCTTCGCCGACCACCTCGATGTCGTCCTCGACCGACAGCATTTCGTGAACGCCACGCCGGACCACTTCGTGGTCGTCGAGCAGGAATACCGTGATTTTTCCGTCTTCGCGCACCTCACCAGTCTCACACATCAACCCTTCCCGTGCTCCAGGTCAGCGATATAACGTGCCGTTGTCCCGGCGGCCTGCAACGCTGTGACCAGGAGTTGTTCCAAGCCTCCGCGGTTTACTTGGAAATCCAAGCAAAATCGCAGGTCAGCGCCGTTTCCACTTCGGCTTTGACAATGGGTAACGTGCAATGAGCAGGCCACCTTCCGGGAGCTTTGTTCCACCCGGAGCCGGCCGCGTTCGCACACACCCCGTGCGCCGTATCGGATACCGGGTGAGCCGCAATACGGCCACCGGCGGACCCCGGGGGCCGGACAGACGGAGGAGCAGCACGTGACCGTGGAAGGCACTGCGCAGCGGAAAAACGCCCGCGGCAGCAGCAAGCGCACCACCGCCAAAAAGGCGACGTCGGCGAAGAAGGCGTCCCCGGCCAAGAACCGGAACTCCGGTCGGCCCGAGCAGGCGGAGCAGGACCAGCTCGTACAGCTGCTGACCCCCGAAGGGAAGCGGGTCGAGCACCCGGATTACTCGATCGATCTCTCCGCCGACGAGCTGCGCGGGCTCTACCGCGACATGGTGCTCACGCGGAAGTTCGACGCCGAGGCGACCACCCTCCAGCGCCAGGGCGAACTGGGTCTGTGGGCCTCGCTGCTGGGTCAGGAGGCCGCCCAGATCGGCTCCGGCCGGGCGCTGCGCGACGACGACTATGTCTTCCCGACCTACCGCGAGCACGGTGTGGCGTGGTGCCGGGGCGTCGACCCGACGAATCTGCTGGGCATGTTCCGCGGTGTCAATCACGGCGGCTGGGACCCCAACAGCAACAACTTCCACCTGTACACCATTGTCATCGGTTCGCAGACGCTGCATGCGACCGGCTATGCGATGGGTGTGCAGAAGGACGGCACGGATTCCGCGGTCATCGCGTATTTCGGTGACGGTGCCTCCAGCCAGGGAGATGTCGCGGAATCCTTCACCTTCTCCGCGGTCTACAACGCCCCGGTCGTGTTCTTCTGCCAGAACAACCAATGGGCGATTTCCGAGCCCACCGAGAAGCAGACCCGAGTGCCGCTCTACCAGCGCGCCCGCGGTTACGGATTCCCCGGCGTACGGGTCGACGGCAATGACGTGCTGGCCTGTCTCGCGGTGACCAAGGTGGCGCTGGAGCGCGCGCGTACCGGCCAGGGCCCGATGCTCGTCGAGGCCTTCACCTACCGCATGGGTGCGCACACCACCTCCGACGACCCGACGAAGTACCGGGAGGACGAGGAGCGGGCGGCCTGGGAGGCCAAGGACCCGATCCTGCGGCTGCGGATGTATCTGGAGGCCGAGGGCCTGGTCGACGAGGCGTACCTCGCCTCGATCGACGAGGAGAGCGAGGCCCTGGGCAAGCGGGTCCGCGATGCCGTGCGTGCCATGCCCGACCCGGACACCATGGCGATCTTCGAGAATGTCTATGCCGACGGGCATGCGCTCGTCGATGAGGAGCGCGCGCAGTTCGCCGCGTACCAGGCGTCGTTCGTCGATGCCGATGCCGCCGCGGAGGAGAACTGACCATGGCCGTCTTCGAGAAGATCACCATTGCCAAGGCGATCAACGAATCGCTGCGTGCCTCCATGGAGGCGGACCCCAAGGTCCTCGTCATGGGCGAGGACGTCGGCAAGCTCGGCGGCGTCTTCCGGGTCACCGACGGTCTGCAGAAGGACTTCGGCGAGGAGCGGGTGATCGACACCCCGCTCGCCGAGTCCGGCATCGTCGGCACCGCGATCGGCATGGCGCTGCGCGGCTACCGCCCGGTCGTCGAGATCCAGTTCGACGGCTTCGTCTTCCCCGCCTACGACCAGATCGTCACCCAGCTCGCGAAGATGCACGCCCGCGCGCTGGGCAAGGTCAAGGTGCCGGTCGTCATCCGCATCCCGTACGCGGGTGGCATCGGCGCGGTCGAGCACCACTCCGAGTCCCCCGAGGCGCTGTTCGCGCACGTCGCGGGGCTCAAGATCGTCTCTCCCTCGAACTCCTCCGACGCCTACTGGATGCTCCAGCAGGCCATCGCGGGTGACGACCCGGTCATCTACTTCGAACCCAAGCGCCGCTACCACGACAAGTCGCGCCTGGACACCGAGTCGATCCCCGACCCCCTGCACAAGGCCCGGGTCACCCGGACCGGTTCCGACCTCACGCTGGCCGCCTACGGCCCGATGGTGAAGGTCTGCCAGGACGTCGCCAATGTCGCGGCCGAGGAGGGCAAGTCGATCGAGATCGTCGACCTGCGCTCGCTCTCCCCGATCGACTTCGACACCGTGCAGTCGTCGGTGCAGAAGACGGGGCGGCTGGTCGTGGTCCACGAGGCCCCGGTCTTCTTCGGTGCGGGTGCGGAGATCGCCGCCCGGATCACCGAGCGGTGTTTCTACCACCTGGAGGCCCCCGTCCTGCGGGTCGGCGGGTTCCATTCCCCGTATCCGCCCTCCCGTCTGGAGGACGAGTACCTTCCGGGACTGGACCGGGTGCTCGACGCCGTCGACCGTGCGTTGGCGTACTGAGGGTTTGAGGAGAGTTCGTAACCATGACTGCAAGTACCGCCCGAGCCCAGCGCTTCCGCGAGTTCAAGATGCCCGACGTGGGCGAGGGCCTCACCGAGGCCGAAATCCTCAAGTGGTACGTCCAGCCGGGTGACACCGTCACCGACGGCCAGGTCGTCTGTGAGGTCGAGACCGCCAAGGCCGCCGTGGAACTGCCCATTCCCTACGACGGAGTGGTGCATGAGCTGAACTTCGGCGAGGGCGTCACCGTCGACGTCGGCACCGCCATCATCTCCGTGGACACCGACCCCGGCGCCGGGCCGGTCGCGGCACCGGCTGCGCAGCAGGCGCCGCAGGCCGCCGCGTCCACCGAGGAGGAGGCCGAGCCTCAGGGCCGGCAGGCGGTGCTGGTCGGCTACGGTGCCGCGCCGTCCTCGACCAAGCGCCGGGCGCGCAAGCCCCAGGCAGGGGTGCCGGCCCAGCCGGAGCCCGCGCGCGCCGCGCTCCAGGCGGAGCTGAACGGACGGGCCGCATCCTCCGCACCGGCCGCCGCCCCGGTGGCCGCTCCGGCTGCTCCCGCCGTCTCCCCGGCCGCCGCTCCCGTGACTCCGGCCGCCAACGGCGCGGGTGCGGGGCACGCCGGCCGGCCGCTGGCCAAGCCGCCGGTGCGCAAGCTCGCCAAGGACCTCGGTATCGACCTGGCGGCGGTCGTCCCGACCGGCCCGGACGGTGTCATCACCCGCGAGGACGTCCATGCGGCCGCCACCCCGGCAGCGGCGCCGTCCACGACCGAGGTTCCCGGCGCCCCGGCAGCCGCCCCGGCCGAGCCCGGTCTCGTCGATGCCGCCGCCCGCGAGCGGCGGGTGCCGGTCAAGGGCGTACGCAAGGCCACCGCGCAGGCCATGGTCACCAGCGCCTTCACCGCGCCGCATGTCACGGAGTTCATCACCGTCGATGTGACCCGCACGATGAAGCTGGTCCAGGAGCTCAAGCAGGACCCGGACATGGCGGGGCTGCGGGTCAACCCCCTGCTGCTCGTCGCCAGGGCCTTCCTCGTCGCCATCAAGCGTCATCCGGAGGTCAACGCCGCCTGGGACGAGGCGCGTCAGGAGATCGTCTACAAGGACTACGTGAACCTCGGGATCGCGGCGGCCACCCCGCGCGGTCTGATCGTCCCGAACATCAAGGACGCCGGGGTCAAAACACTCCCCCAACTCGCCGCGGAACTGGGCGATCTGGTCGCCACCGCCCGCGAGGGCAAGACGTCCCCGGCGGCGATGACCGGCGGTACGGTCACCATCACCAACGTCGGCGTCTTCGGCGTCGACACCGGGACGCCGATCCTCAACCCGGGGGAGTCGGCGATCCTCGCCTTCGGAGCGGTCAAGCTCCAGCCGTGGGTCCACAAGGGCAAGGTGAAGGCGCGCCAGGTCACCACCCTCGCGCTGTCCTTCGATCACCGGCTCATCGACGGCGAGTTGGGCTCCAAGCTGCTCGCGGATGTCGCGGCCGTGCTGGAACGGCCCAAGCGCCTGATCACCTGGGGATGAGCCGGGATGCGGGACCGGGCGGTTCGGAGCGGTGTTTCACGTGAAACTCCGTCTCGGGACCGCCCCGGCCCCGTGGACGAGCAGCTGCTCGCCCGCCCCGCGCCTCCGCTCCGGCCGTACGGCAGCGCGTACGCCGGCTACCGGCAGGCCGAATCAGAAAGACATCCTCGGCGGGCGCCGCAGCGCACCCATGCCGGTCAGCCGCGGATGAGTTCCACGGCACGGCTGAAGTGAGCCACCGGTCCGACCGGGGCCGACTCATCCGGGTGGGTGGCGCCGCGGGTCAGCGCGAAGCTCGCCCACAGGCCGGCGACGATCAATGCCAGCACGACGGTGTTCCGCGTACGGCGGCCGGCGTTCGTCCTGGGCTGCATGGTCAACTCCCCTTGGGTGTGGGAGCCTCCCCGACTCCCTGCCTCTATTCACCCACGGAATCCGTGCCGGACCGTACGCGGCAGGTATGGACTCTTGTCAGACTTGAGGCGGACCCGGCATCGCTCTCCGGTACCTCTTTCGGCAGACGGCGGGCCCGTTGCGGGAAAGGGTTTGCGGCCGTCGGCCGGGCTGCCTACGGTCGGCGGAATGAGCAGCGAAATGATCATCCGGCGCTACCGGGCATCCGACCAGGACGTGGTCACCGATCTGTGGTCCCGGGCCGTGCAGAAGGCGCATCCCTTTCTCGACGGGGAGGACCGGGGCGAACAGGCCCGGATCCTCCGTGAGGTGGACCTCGTCCGGACGGAGAACTGGGTAGCTGAGCGTGAGGGCAGCGTCGTCGGGCTGCTCGGAATGCTGCCCGGCGGGGACGGGGACGGAAGCGGGGACGGTCCCGGGGCCGGTGTCGGGGGGCTCGTTGTGGCGCCGGAGGCCCAAGGGGCCGGTATCGGGCGGGAGTTGGTGGAGCATGCGGCGTCGCTGCACGGTGCGCTGACCCTGGAGGTCTTCGAGGGGAACGGCACGGCCCGGCGCTTCTTCGCGCGTCTGGGCTTCACGGAGCGGGGGCGGCGGACGGACGAGGAGACCGGCCATCCGGTGATCGCCCTGGAGCGGGCCGCGCCGCTGAAGTCGGTGGGCTGGCTGCATGTGCGCGACGGGCGGCTGCTGAGCGTACGGACGCGGGGGAATGACACGTTCTATCTCCCCGGTGGCAAGTACGAGCCCGGGGAGACGGCGCGGGAGGCCTTGTCGCGTGAGCTCAGCGAAGAGCTCGGCCTGCTGGTGCCGGTGGAGGACCTTTCGGAGGCGTTTGTCATCCATGACGTGGCCCACGGCAAGAACGGGCGCCGGCTGCGGATGACCTGCTTCACCGGCGGGCCCCAGGACATCACACCGGTCCCCGGCCGGGAGATTGCCGAGTTCGCCTGGTTCGACCGCCAGGAGGCGCGTGAGCGCTGTGCCCCCGCCCATTCGCAGGTGGTGAACCGGCTGATCGCCCAGGGGCGGATGCCGGGCTGAGGGCGCGGCGGCCGGGGGGCGGCGGTCGGGCCGGGGTGGCCGGGGCCGGGGGCCCGCCGCCCGGCCGTCCCTCCGCGGCAGCCGCGACTCCCAGCGTCCCACCAGGACCCCTGGCCCCGCCTCACCCCCCACGCCACCTCCCCCCACCCCGCTCCTGTCCGCATCGCGGAATGAAGTACCGGACGCATACCTGTTGTATCTATCCTGTGTGCATGCCCTCTGCCTCCACGCCCACCGCTCCTGCCAGAGAGTCCGCCGCCAAGCAGCCGCCCGCCGCCGAGCGGGTCTATGCACACATCAAGGACGCCGTCCTGGATCGCCGCTACGAGGGCGGGATGCTGCTCACCGAGGGGGAGCTGGCCGACGCGGTGGGGGTGTCACGGACGCCGGTGCGGGAGGCGCTGCTGCGGCTGGAGGTCGAGGGGCTGATCAAGCTCTACCCGAAGAAGGGCGCGCTGGTGCTGCCGGTCTCCGCGCAGGAGATCGCCGATGTCGTCGAGACCCGGCTGCTGGTGGAGAAGCACGCCGCGGCCAAGGCGGTGCCCGTGAGCGAGACGCTGGCCGGCGAGCTGACCGAGCTGCTGGAGACGATGCGGGAGCAGGCCGCGGCCGGTGATCTGGCTGCCGTCTCCGTCACCGACCGCGCCTTCCATGCCGCCATCGTGCGTAGCGCCGGCAATCAGATCCTGGACCGGCTCTACGAGCAGCTGCGCGACCGCCAGTTGCGGATGGGCGTAGCCGTGATGCATGCCCACCCCGACCGGATCGCCAAGAACATCACCGAGCATGCGGAGATCCTCGAGGCCCTGCGCGCAGGGGATGCGGACGCCGCGACCGATGCCGTGCAGCGGCACGTCAGCTGGGTCCGTCACCTCGCGCAGGGGGACGTGCGATGAGCGGTGGTTCCGAAAGCTCCGGCAGCCCCGGCAACTCCGGTATACGCGGCTGCTCCGCCCGGCTGCTGCCCGCCGACCCGCCCGGCGGCCGTAAGGCCATGGCCGTCTGGGGCATCGGCGTCGCGGTCTACTTCGTCGCGATCACCTACCGCACCAGCCTCGGCGTGGCGGGCCTGGACGCCGCCGAGCGCTTCCACATCAACGCCTCGGCGCTGTCGACGTTCTCCATCCTTCAGCTACTGGTGTACGCGGGGATGCAGATTCCCGTGGGTCTGATGGTCGACCGGCTCGGTGCCAAGAAGGTACTGACCCTCGGCGTGGTGCTCTACACCGTCGGCCAGTTCGGCTTTGCGCTCTCCTCGTCGTACGCCATGGCGCTCGGCTCCCGTGCGCTGCTCGGCTGCGGGGACGCGATGACCTTCATCAGCGTGCTGCGGCTGGGCTCGCGGTGGTTCCCGGCCCGCCGCGGCCCGATGATCGCCCAGATCGCCGCGCTCGTGGGGATGGCGGGCAATCTGATCTCCACCCTCATCCTCGCCCGGTTCCTGCACAGCTTCGGCTGGACCCCGACCTTCGCCTCCAGCGCCGTCGGCGGCATCGTCGTGCTGATCGTGCTGCTGCTCTTCCTCTCGGACCACCCCAAGGGCTTCGAGCCGCCGCCCGCATCCGCCGAGCACACCGGCACGGGGTTCGTGCGCCGGCAGATCATGGACGCCTGGCGGGAGCCCGGCACCCGGCTGGGCATGTGGGTGCACTTCACCACCCAGTTCCCCGCCATGGTGTTCCTGCTGCTCTGGGGGCTGCCGTTCCTCGTCGAGGCGCAGGGCCTGTCGCGTGGCACCGCCGGTGAACTGCTCACCCTCGTGGTGCTCTCCAACATGGCGGTGGGCCTGATCTACGGCCAGGTCATCGCCCGCCATCACGCCGCCCGCATGCCACTGGCACTGGGCACCGCCGGCGCCACGGCTCTGATGTGGGCGACGGTCCTGTGCTGGCCGGCCGACCATGCGCCGATGGGGCTGCTGATCGTGCTCTGTGCGGTGATGGGCGCCTGTGGCCCCGCCTCGATGATCGGCTTCGACTTCGCGCGGCCCGCCAACCCCCCGGAGCGTCAGGGCACCGCCTCGGGCATCGTCAACATGGGCGGCTTCACGGCCTCGATGACGACGCTGCTCGCCATCGGCGTCCTGCTGGACGCGACCGGCGACAACTACCGGATCGCCTTTGCCTCGATCTTCGTCCTGGAAGCGACCGGGGTCTCCCAGATCCTGCGGCTGCGGCGGCGCGCGGCACGGCGCGAGCGCGAACGGCTGGTGGTCAGCCGGGTGGAAGCGGTCCACGTGCCCGCATGAGGCCTGCAGGCCGGTCGGTCGGCGGCCGGTCCGTTTCACGTGAAACGGACAGGGCTGTTTCACGTGAAACGGCTCACTCCGGGGCCAACTGCTCGTGGCCGGCCGACGGTCAGGGCATCGAGTGGGGTCCCCCCCCACCGGCCCCGCCCCGCTACGGCGTGATGGCGAAGTTGCCCAGGATCGCCTGGGCCAGCTCCTCATCGCCGTCGATCTTGATCTGTTCGGCGACGGCCGCCGGGCGGACCCGGCCGCAGGCCAGCTGGTGGAAGGTGTCCCAGTCCAGGGCGAGCGTCACGGTCGGGCCGAGCGAGACACTGCCGTCGATCGTGGCATTGCCCTCGGCGTCGAGGCGGACCGTGCGCAGGAATTCCAGCGGCCCGCTGACATCGAAGACCACCGCCGAAGCGGCGGGCGCCTGGGCCCTCTTGGCCACGATGCCGGGCAGCGCCTTCACCAGCAGATCGCGGGTCACCTGCGCGCCGGGGGAGTCGAGATTGCCGGGCTTCTTGAGGGCCCGGCGGAGGTCCTGCTCATGGACCCAGACATCGAACGCCCGCTGCTGCAGCACGAATTCCAGCGTACGGTCCTCACCGAGCGGGCTGCGCACCACGGCGTCCGGCTGCCGGGACTCGTTGCGCAGCTGCCGTGAGCGGCGGATGACGGTGTATTCGAGTTCGCTCAGCATCTCCGGCGCGGTGTGGTGCCGGCGGACGTCGACCTGCACCTCCATGCGTCGCGCCGACTCGCTGCGTACGTGGTAGAGATCGCGCGGCAGCGTATGGATCGGCCGCGGGTCACCCAGCATTTCGCATTCCAGGCCGATGACATGGGAGACCACATCGCGAACGGACCATCCTGGCAGGCCCGTCGCCCCGTTCCACTCGCCTTCGACGAGCGGAGTGACCAGCTCGGTTATCGCTTCTATGGAGTGAGTCCAGGCATCGATGGAGGATTGAAGGCTGGGATGGACGGTCACGGGACCCCTCGGACGGTTCGTACGCGGGCTGCTGTCTGTGCAGTTAAGTTACGCTGCGCACGGGCACCCCGGCAGTGCTTTCGGGTGACCATCGTAGGCCGATGTTGCGGGGCCGCAGAGGGCCGTACGGCCGGGAAGCCCGCTCCTCAGTCGTCTCCGCGCTCCCGCTCCGCCAGCCGGACCACACACACCGCGATGGCGATCAGCAGCGGCGGATCCGCGTCGTCCCGTACGACATTGACGGCATAGGTGTCGCGCACGGTCAGCCAGCGGCGCGAGATCTCCGCCAGCAGTTCGCCGTCGTACTCGATCGCGAACTCCCGGTCCAGGATCTTTCCGCTGACATCCAGCTCGGTGCCGTCCACCAGCGCCACGCGGTAGTGGTTGCGCAGCAGCGAGAGCCGCTTGCGCTTGATCGTGGCCAGCGGCTGGTCATCCCGCTCGATGGTCATGGTGTCGCGCAGGCTGAGCATCTTCTTGCGGATGGTGATCAGCACCCGCCGCTCGGTGTTCTTCAGCTCGAAGGTCTCCCGCAGCCGCAGCGCCTTCCCGTCCACGAGGAAGGCGTGCCGCCCGTGCTCGTCGTCGATCCAGTAGTCGTCGCCGATGCCGAAGATGCGGTCGCGCACCAGGTACTTGCCTGAGTGCCGGGGTGACCCCCCGGGGGATTGCTGCATGGCTGACGTGTTCCCGCGGGGACCTGCGGAATGTGCACGCACCGGAGTGACGTTGAATGTGCACATGGCTTCACGTGCACGCGTCCGCGCTCCCGAGCTGATCGGCAAGGGTGGCTGGCTGAATACCGGTAACAAGGATCTGACCCTCTCTGACCTGCGGGGACGCATTGTCGTTCTGGATTTCTGGACTTTTTGCTGTGTGAATTGTCTGCACGTCCTGGACGAGCTGCGGGAGCTGGAGGAGCGGCACCGCGACACCGTCGTGATCATCGGCGTGCACTCCCCGAAGTTCGTGCACGAGGCCGAGCACCAGGCGGTCGTGGACGCCGTGGAGCGCTACGGCGTCGAGCACCCGGTCCTCGACGACCCGGAGCTCGCCACGTGGAAGCAGTACGCGGTACGGGCCTGGCCGACGCTCGTGGTGATCGACCCCGAGGGGTATGTCGTCGCCCAGCACGCCGGCGAGGGCCATGCGCACGCCATCGAGAAGCTGGTCGAGGAGCTGGAGGCCGAGCACGCGGCGAAGGGCACCCTGCGCCGCGGCGACGGCCCCTACGTACCGCCGGAGCCGGTCGCCACCGATCTGCGCTTCCCCGGCAAGGCGGTCCGGCTTCCCGGGGGCAGCTTCCTCGTCTCGGACACCACCCGGCACCAGCTGGTGGAGCTGGCCGCGGACGGTGAACGGGTGCTGCGGCGGATCGGCACCGGCGAGCGCGGTCTGACGCCGGACTCCTTCAACGAACCGCAGGGCCTGGCACTGCTGCCCGACGGCCGGGTGGCCGTCGCGGACACCGTGAACCACGCCCTCCGCGTCTTCGACCCGGCATCCGGTGCGCTGGAGACCGTGGCCGGCACCGGCAAGCAGTGGTGGCAGGGCTCGCCCACCTCCGGGCCGGCGCGCGAAGTGGATCTCTCCTCACCGTGGGACCTCGCCTGGTGGCAGGACCGGCTGTGGATCGCGATGGCCGGGGTGCATCAGCTGTGGACCTGGGATCCGGCCGCCGGCACGGTCGAGGTCGCGGCCGGCACGACCAATGAGGGCCTGGTGGACGGCCCGGCCGCGGAGGCATGGTTCGCCCAGCCGTCCGGCCTCGCCGCGGCCGGTGACCGGCTGTGGATCGCGGACTCGGAGACCAGCGCGGTCCGCTGGGTGGAGCGCTCCGCACCAGGTGACGGCTATGTCATCAACACGGCCGTCGGCACCGGCCTCTTCGACTTCGGGCACCGCGACGGCGCAGCGGACCAGGCGCTGCTCCAGCACCCGCTGGGCGTGACCGCCCTGCCCGACGGCTCGGTCGCCATCGCGGACACCTACAACCACGCACTGCGCCGCTTCGATCCCGCGACCGGCGAGGTGACGACACTGGCGACGGATCTGCGCGAGCCGTCCGCAGCGGTGCTCGTCGACGACGACATCGTGGTGGTGGAGTCGGCGCGGCACCGGCTGACCCGGCTGCGGCTGCCCGAGGAGGCCGTCCGCGTCGCCTCGGTGGCGCACCGCACCCAGCGCGCGGCCACCGAGGTCGCCCCGGGCGCGCTGCGCCTGGAGGTGGTCTTCCAGGCCCCGGCCGGTCAGAAGCTCGACACCCGTTACGGCCCCTCGACGCGGCTGCTGGTCAGCGCGACGCCGCCGGAACTCCTCGCCGACGGTGCGGGCGCGGGCACCGACCTCGCGCGGGATCTGGTGCTCGCGGACGGGGTGACCGAGGGGGTGCTGCATGTCTCGGCGATGGCCGCGTCCTGCGACGACGCCCCGGACATCGAGTACCCCGCCTGCCATGTGCACCAGCAGGACTGGGGCGTTCCGGTCGAGATCGCCGAGGGCGGGGTGGCCCGGCTGGGGCTCGTGCTGGCGGGGCTGGACGCCGGGTAGGAGCGGGATCCCGGGCCCGTCGGCCGGGCCCGGGACGGGGTCAGGCCGGCGGGCCGGTGCGTCGGCGGATCAGTTCCCGACGCCGCCCGCCAGCTGAGCCCCGTGAAGGCTGGAGCTCCAGTTGGTGACCTTGCTCTTGCCGACGGAGACGTGGAGGCGCTTCTCCGCGAAGTTGACGGTGACCGGACCGTGCGTGACCGAGCTCGCCGAGATGCCCATGAAGTCGATGGTCACCGACTTCTGCTCGGTGCCCTTGGTGGCTGCGGTGTTGGTCGGGATGACCGCGTAGGCGTAACCGTGGGCGGGCACGGTGATGCGGGTGCCGTCGAAGTGGCCGGGCGTGCCCTGCAGCAGGGGCAGCGGGGACTTGGCGTTGTTGAAGCGCAGCAGCGGGGCGTTGTAGAGCTTGCAGTCGTGGCTGGTGGAGTTCTTGAACTTCACCGCCACATGGCTCTTCGGACCGGTCTGCTGCGAGAACGTGACCTTGTACGTGCTGGGGTAGCAGTCGGGCACCCGCCGGGACGCCGTCCCCGCTGCGCCGGCCGCGGCCGCACTCCCGCCGATGATCCTGCGCTTCTTGGTCTTGGAGGTCTTGGAAGTCTTGGAAGACGAGAAGGAGGACTTCTTCGACTTCTTCGAGGAGTGGCTGTTGCAGCCGGTCAGGGCGAGGGAGCCGGCCAGTCCGAGGGCCAGTGCGGCGTACGCGGCGGAACGGCTGCGGGAGCGGCGTGCGGTCATGGGTGGTTCCCCCAGTGGAGTGCTGCAATCAGCGAGGCGCGTCTGGCATGGCACGGCCACGATATCCATTGCCGGCGGATGCGCCAGGGTGGGTTCGCCGGGGCCGTGGCCGATGTGGCAGCAAAGCGGGGCAGATGGTTCGTACGCAGCGGAGATCGGCCCGTAGCCGGGGATGAAGAGCAGCCCCGGGGCGGCGCGGGGCCACCCCGGGGCAGGCACCGGAGAGCGTCCGGGCAGGAGACAGGGCGCCCGCTGGGGGAGTGCGGGCGCCCTGGTTCAGGGGGCTTCGCCGGTCGCGTCGCGCGGCCCGGGTCAGCGGGCCGGGGTCACCAGGCGGCTGCGTCGTTCGCGTCCGACTGCCAGTACGTCACCCACGCGCTGTCGTCGAGGTGCACCGAGCCGCCGGGGAGCGCCACCGCCGCCGAGCCGCCGATGCTGCCCTTGCCGTCGCGGCCGGGGAGGCTGACCGTCAGCGAGGTCACGGTGCGGCCGTTGCCGCCGGATCCGTCGGCGGACGAGGTCAGCACGCCGGCGTAGCCGGACTCGCCGGGGGCGAGGGTGACCACGGACTGCGGCCTGCTGGCGGGCAGTTCGGCGAGCGGGGACTGCGCCTGGTCGAACCGCAGGTAGGGGGAGTAATAGAGGTCGCAGACGGCACCGGAGGTGTTGGTGGCCTTCAGCAGAAGGTGGTTGACCGGCCGGGTCAGCCGCTCGGCGACGATCCGGATCTTCGCGGCATCGCACGCGGTGTGCCGGACGGCGGAGACACGGGCGGAGGCGTTGGGGGACGTGGCCGCGCGGCGCGAGCCCGTCCCGGTGGTCTTTGTCCCCGCGTCCGTTCCGGTGCCGTTGCCGCCGCGCTCCGCGTAAACCTGCTCCGTCCGGCCGCCTTCGCTCCGGCCGCCATCGGTCCCGGTGCCGCCCTGCCCGGCCTCCTCGCCCTGGCCCGCCGAGGCTGCGGCGACCTGGGGCGACGGGTTGAACGGCTTGGCCGCGCTCGTCTTGAGCGGGTTGTCCTGGCCGCCGCAGGCGGTGAGGGTGAGCGCGGCGGCGGCGGTCAGCCCGGCCGCGGCGATCCGCAGCGTACGGCGGCGGACGGTACGGGACCCACGAGAGGCAACGGTGACGGTCCGGGTGCCGGCATCGCCGGCGGCTTCGGATCGGGCGTGGCTGCGCGGCATGTCCGGTCTCCCCCGGTCGGTGGTCCGCACCGCCCCGGCGGTACGTCCTGCGGTCTGGCCGACTCTCTCCAGCGGCCTGAACACCAGATTGCCGCCCGCCGCTGCCGTGCCACTAACGTGCGCCTAACGTTTCCGCGCCCGGGCCGTTCCGACCGCCCGAGCTGCCCCGGCCGTGCGCGCCGTCCCGGCCATGCGCGCCGTCCCGGCCGTCCGCGCCGTCCGGCCGTCCGCGCCGTTCCAGGCCAGGCCGTCCCCGGGGCCGGGGGAGCGACGGCCGCAGCTCAGCCGCCGGGGCCGTCGTTCCCCTTGCACGCGTCACCTGTTCCGTTCGTGCTTCCCCTCGCCGCCTTCGCCCCCTTCGCCGCCTTCACCGCGGTCGTCCCGCGCGAACAGCTGCGTCAGCGTGCTGATCGTGTAGACGTCGGTGGCTTCTTCGTCCACCAGATGCATCTCCGCGAGCCGGTCCAGACCGTCCTGGGTGCGCTCCGGGTCGTACCCGGCGAGCGCCGCCGCCAACGAGGCGTTGAGGTGGCCGTCCGCGCTGGTCGCCAGCGCGCTGAGCAGCCGTGCGTCGTCCGCCGACAGCCGGGCGACGGACATCCGCAGCGCCGCCGCGATACCGGTGTCCTCGGCCGACAGCAGCGCCAGCCGCCGCCGTTCGTCGCGCAGCGCCGCCGCCAGCCGGGCCAGCCGCCAGCGCGGCCGGGCGGTGAGCTGGGCGGCCGCGGCCCGCAGCGCCAGCGGCAGACCGTCGCACAGGTCGACCAGTTCCCGCGCGGCGGCCGGGTCCTCGGCGACCCGCTCCGGGCCGAGCATGGCGCCGAGCAGCGCCGCGCCCTCCTCGTGGCCGAGCGTCTGGATGCCGACCGGCCGGGCGCAGTCGGTGGCGACCAGACCGTCGAGGCGGCTGCGGCTCGTGACGACCGTGGCGCAGTGCGGGCCACCGGGCAGCAGCGGCCGTACCTGCGCCGAGCTGCTGGCGTTGTCGAGGACCACCAGCATCCGGCGCTCCGCGACCAGCGACCTGAACAGCGCCGATGCGGCCTGCGCCGAACCGGGTACGCGCTCCAAAGGAGTGCCCAGCGCCAGCAGGAAGTCGCGCAGGATCTCGGCCGGGGGCGCCTCGTCGCCCTCGCCGAAGCCGCGCAGATCGGCGAAGAGCTGCCCGTCGGGGAAGGCCCCGGCGTACAGATGCGCCCACTGCACGGCGCAGGCGGTCTTGCCCACGCCGGCCGGCCCCGCCACCACCGCGAGCGGGCTCTCGCCCGTCGTACGGTCCGTCAGCACCGCGGTGAGTGCGGCCAGCTGGTCCTCCCGGCCCAGGAAGCGGGCGGGCGGACGGGGCAGCAGCCGCGGTGCCGCGCCGCCCCGCCCGGAGCCGGACCCGTCACGCCCGCCGGCCGTGGTGCCGGACTGCGTCCGGCCGGTACCCGGCGCCTGGGGACCGCCGTCCGCCGCACTCCGGTCGGCGACCCCCTGGGCGGGCGCCTGCCCCTCACGGCCAACGGGACGCGCCCCGCCGCCCGTTGTGGAGCGGCCCGCTGCCGGAGCACCGGTACGGCCGCCTCCGGAAGCCTCCCCGGAACCAGCCCCTCCGGACGGCGCCCCGCCCGGCGCGGAGCCCGCGCCGGGTGCCCCGGGCTTCGCCGCGCCCTGCCGGCTCGCGCCGGCCGCCTCCGCGCGCAGAATCTCCTCGTACGCGTTCCGCAGCCGCTCGCCGGGATCGACACCCAGCTCCTCGTTGAGCAGCCGGCGGGTGCGGTGGAACCACTCCAGCGCATCGGACTGCCGCCCCGTATGGAACAGCGCCCGCATCAGCCCGGCGATCAGCCCCTCCCGCAAGGGATGGTTGACGGCGGCGGAGTAGAGGACGGCGGCGGCCTGTTCGTGCTCGCCGAGGGCGCCGTGCGCCCGCCCCAGCGCCTCCACGGCCGTCAGCCGGCGCTCCTCCAGCGCATGCGCGGCGGCCGCGAACGGCGGACTGGTGACCGTGCCGGTCAGCGCGGGGCCGCGCCACAGGCCCAGCGCCTCCCGCAGCAGCGGTACGGCGTCGCCCGGCGCCGCCTCGGGGCGCGCCAGAGCCACCAGTTCACCGAAGCGGTGGGCGTCGATCAACTCCTCCGGCAGGCGCAGCAGATAGGCGGACCCATGGGTGGTCAGCTCGATGCCGTACGCCTCCGCGCCGCCCTCGGCGAGCGTGGCGCGCAGCCGCGAGACATGCCCCTGGACGACGGTGCGGGAGTGTTCGGGGGGCTCGTCCTCCCACAGGGAGTCGATCAACTGCTCCAGCGGGACGGTGGTGTTGGGCTGCAGCAACAGCAGCGCAAGCACACTGCGCCGTTTGGCGGGTCCGAGCGACAGCTCCGCGGAGCCGGTCGTCACGGAGATCGGACCGAGCAGTGAGAATTCCAACTCAGCCCTCCAGGAAGGCCGTCAGGGCGTTCGCCAGCAGATACGGGTCCTCGGAGCCGCACAGTTCACGCGCCGAGTGCATGGACAGGATCGCCACGCCGATGTCGACCGTGGCGATGCCGTGCCGGGCCGCGGTGATCGGCCCGATGGTGGTGCCGCACGGCATCGAGTTGTTGGACACAAAGCTCTGCCACGGCACGCCGGCCCGCTCGCAGGCCGCCGCGAAAACGGCCCGTCCGCTGCCGTCCGTGGCATAGCGCTGGTTGACGTTGACCTTGAGGATCGGCCCGCCGTTGGGCATCGGGTGGTGCCCGGGCTCATGCCGTTCGCTGTAGTTGGGGTGGACGGCGTGCCCGGTGTCGGACGACAGGCAGACGGTGCCGGCGAAGGCCCGCGCCCGGTCCTCGTACGAGCCGCCGCGGGCGAACACCGAGCGCTCCAGGACCGTGCCGAGCAGCGGTCCGTCCGCGCCGGTGTCGGACTGGCTGCCGTTCTCCTCGTGGTCGAAAGCAGCCAGTACCGGAATGCTGGTCAGCGCGCTGCCGGCGGCCGCCGCCGCGGTGAGCGCGGCCGTACCGGCGTGGACCGACAGCAGGTTGTCCATCCGTGGCCCGGCCACCAGCTCGCGGTCGCGGCCCAGGTAGGCGGGCGCCTCGATGCTGTGCACCATCAGGTCCCAGCCCTTGATGTCGTCGGCCGGTATGCCGGTCTCCTCGGCGACGAAGGCGATCAGGTCTCCCTCGGCGACCTCGCCCAGGCCCCAGATCGGCGTCATATGGCGTTGCTTGTCGAGCTTCAGGCCGTCGGCGTTCACCGAGCGGTCGAGGTGCACGGCCAGCTGGGGCACTCTCAGCAGCGCCCGGTCGACGTGGACGAGCCGGTGACTGCCGTCAGCGAGCGTCACCCGCCCGCTCAGCCCCAGGTCGCGGTCGAGCCAGGTGTTGAGCAGCGTGCCGCCGTAGATCTCGACGGCGATCTGCCGCCAGCCGCGCGAGCCGGTGTCCGGAATCGGTTTGACGCGCAAATTGGGAGAGTCTGTGTGAGCACCGACAATACGGTACGAAGTCGAGGGGCTTGCGCCCTCGGGCACGTACCAGGCGATGATCGCGCCGCCGCGCAGCACAAACTTCCCGCCGGTTCCGCCGTCCCATTCGTCGACCTCGGCGACCTGCCGGAACCCGGCCTTTTCCAGCCGCTCCGCCGCATTTGCCACTGCGTGGTAGGGCGACGGACTGGCGGCGAGGAAGGACATCAGGTCGTCGGTGTGGCCGCGATCGAAGCGGACGGAGTTGGTCATGGATTCAGCATAAGGAGCCGGACCCCGCATTCCCCGCGTGCATGCATGGTGACTCCGCTCCCTTCCGGCCAGGATTTCAGTATTCGGGCCCGGAAGCCTCCGGAGCAGGGGATTCCGGGCTCCGGGGCGATGGTCCGGCGCACGCCGCGTACTGCCCGTGCGTACGCCGCGCCTTGCCCGCGCGTCCCGCAGCTGCCCCGGAGGCCCCGGCGGCCGGCCCCGCCGCCTGCCGGACATGACGAAGCCCGCCTCTCCGGGGGAAGAGAGGCGGGCGCCATCAGTCTGGACGGCCCGTCTGAGAGTTTCCTGAGAGACCCGCCGTCGCAGCAGGGCCGCGCAAGGCGCTCCTAGAACGCGGCCTCGTCGAGCTCCATCAGCGACTGGTCGACGGTCTCGGCCAGCCCGCGCTGGACGCCGACGCCCGGCAGGACGTTGTGCGCGAAGAACTTCGCCGCGGCGATCTTGCCGGTGTAGAAGGCCTTGTCCTTCGCCGAGGCCCCGGCCAGCTTCTCTGCGGCCACGGCCGCACCCTTGAGCAGGAGGTAGCCGATGACGACGTCACCGGAGGCCATCAGCACGCGGGTGGTGTTCAGGCCGACCTTGTAGATGGACTTGACGTCCTTCTCGGTGGCCGCGAGGTCGGTCAGCATGGCGCCGACGATCGCCTCCAGGTCGGCGGCCGCCTTGGCCAGCTCGCCGCGGGCCTGCTCCAGCTCCTCGCCGCCGATGTTGTCCGCGAGGAACTTCTTGATCTCGTCGGAGAGGGCGGTGAGCGCCTGGCCCTGGTCGCGGACGATCTTCCGGAAGAAGAAGTCCTGGCCCTGGATCGCGGTGGTGCCCTCGTAGAGGGTGTCGATCTTGGCGTCACGGATGTACTGCTCGATCGGGTACTCCTGCAGGTACCCGGAGCCGCCGAAGGTCTGCAGCGACTGCGCCAGCTGCTCGTAGGACTTCTCCGAACCGTAGCCCTTGACGATCGGCAGCAGCAGGTCGTTGAGGCGGATCGCGGCGCTCGCGTCCTCGCCCGCGGCCTCCTTGACGATGATCTCGTCCTGGACCGTGGCGGTGTAGAGCACCAGGGCGCGCATGCCCTCGGCGTACGCCTTCTGCGTCATCAGCGAGCGGCGCACATCGGGGTGGTGGGTGATCGTGACGCGCGGCGCGGTCTTGTCCGTGAAGGCGGCCAGGTCCGGGCCCTGCACGCGCTCCTTGGCGTACTCCAGCGCGTTGAGGTAGCCGGTGGAGAGGGTGGCGATGGCCTTCGTGCCGACCATCATCCGGGCGAACTCGATGATCTTGAACATCTGGCGGATGCCGTCGTGCTTCTCGCCGAGCAGCCAGCCCTTGGCCGGGTGGTTGGCGCCGAAGGTCATCTCGCAGGTGTTGGAGGCCTTCAGGCCCATCTTGTGCTCGACGTTGGTGGCGTAGGCGCCGTTGCGCTCGCCCAGCTCGCCGGTCTCCCAGTCGAAGTCGTACTTCGGCACGATGAACAGCGACAGGCCCTTGGTGCCCGGACCGGCACCTTCGGGGCGAGCGAGGACGAAGTGCACGATGTTCTCGGACATGTCGTGCTCACCGGAGGTGATGAAGCGCTTGACGCCCTCGATGTGCCAGGTGCCGTCCTCCTGCTGCACGGCCTTGGTGCGGCCGGCGCCGACGTCCGAACCGGCGTCCGGCTCGGTGAGCACCATGGTGGAGCCCCACTGCTTGTCCACCATCAGCTGGGCTATGCGGTGCTGCTCCTCGGTGCCCTCCTCGAAGAGCACACCGGCGAAGGCGGGGCCGGACGCGTACATCCACACGGCCGGGTTGGCGCCCAGGATCGTCTCGGCGAAGCCCCAGAGGAGGGAGCGCGGCGCGGTGGTGCCGCCGAGCTCCTCCGGGATGCCCAGACGCCACCACTCGGCGTCCATGAAGGCCTGGTAGCTCTTCTTGAACGTGTCCGGGACCGGCGCGGTGTTGGTGTCCGGGTCGAAGACCGGCGGGTTGCGGTCGGCGTCGGCGAACGACTCGGCCAGCTCGTTCTCGGACAGCCGGGTGATCTCGGCCAGCACGCTCTTGGCGGTGTCGACATCCATCTCCGCGAACGGTCCGGTGCCGTACACGCTGTCACGGCCGAGCACCTCGAAGAGGTTGAACTCGATGTCGCGGAGATTCGACTTGTAGTGCCCCATGGATACGGCTCCGTAAGGGTTCGGGAGGGAGGACCTCAAACGCAAATACCAGCAAGTAGCAAGTGCCTACGATGATGCTACCCACCGGTAATAAGAATCAACCCCTACCGCCCATCTGTGACGAGCGTCCCCCGGCGAATCGCCGACTCAGTACGCTGTGGCGCATGTACGGCTACGACCAGAACGCGGGTGCCGGGCAGCAGCACTACGGAGCGCCGCCGCCCCCGCCGCAGCAAGCGCCCCAAGGGGGCTACGGCGAGGCGCCGCTGTATCCCGAGCCGTCCCCGCCCTCGCTCGCCGATGCGGTGCGTGCCTTCACCACCGGCTCGATGTCGGCCGAGGACTTCCAGGGCATCTTCTCCACGTCCAAGATCTACTGCCCGCGCGGTGACAACCCCGGCTTCCTGGCGCTGCACAACACCCAGCAGCCGGTGATCCCGATGTTCACCTCCCTCAAGGAGCTGCGGCGGTACGCGGGCAAGGAGTCGAAGTACTTCGTGATCACCGGCGCCGAGGTGCTGGACCTGCTGCCGACCGGCTACGGGTTCGTCCTAGACATGGAGGGTGATCACCGGATGGTCTTCGACGCGAAGGCCGTGGAGCAGATGGTCGACTTCGCGATGCGGCGCATGTACGGCTGACCGCCCCTGCTGCGCTGCGGGTCAAGGGCCGCCGTCGCGGCGGCATCGAGGGCCGGTCCCGGAAGGGGGGCCGGCCCGAAGTGTGTCCGGAGCCGGGGCGAGTCCGTCCGGAGCGCCCCCTTTGACCTGCGCACATGCGGACGGGAATACCGCACGCCTTGCGGGTTGTTCACCATTCAACTAAGTTGGGGGAACGACCGAGGAGGCCGTCATGCCCGCAGTGACCGTAGAGAACCCGCTGACCCTGCCGCGTGTGGCGGCGCCCGTCACGGCGCACGCCCGTCCCGTGCTGGCCGTTGCCACCGCTCCGAGCGGCTTCGAGGGCGAGGGCTTCCCGGTGCGCCGGGCGTTCGCCGGCATCGACTACCAGCACCTCGACCCGTTCATCATGATGGACCAGATGGGCGAGGTGGAGTACGCGCCCGGAGAGGCCAAGGGCACCCCCTGGCACCCGCACCGCGGCTTCGAGACGGTGACCTATCTGCTCGACGGCACCTTCGTGCACCGTGACTCGCACGGGGGCGGCGGCGTCATCAACGACGGCGACACCCAGTGGATGACGGCCGGTTCGGGCCTGCTGCACATCGAGGCGCCGCCGGAGTCGCTGGTCATGTCCGGCGGTCTCTTCCACGGCCTCCAGCTGTGGGTGAACCTGCCGAAGAGCGACAAGATGATGGCCCCTCGCTACCAGGACATCGGCGGCGGCCAGGTCAAGCTGCTGACCTCGGGCGACGGCGGAGCGCTGCTGCGGCTGATCGCCGGTGACCTCGACGGACACGACGGGCCGGGCATCACCCATACGCCGATCACGATGATGCATGTGACGGTGAACCCGGGCGCGGAGCTGACCCTCCCCTGGCGCAAGGACTTCAACGCCCTCGCCTACGCCCTGGCCGGACGCGGCTCGGCCGGTGCGGAGGGGCGCCCGTTCCGTATGGGGCAGTCGGTCGTGTTCGGTGCCGGCGACTCGCTCACGATCCGGGCGGACGAGTCCCAGGAGTCGCGCAGTCCGAACTTCGAGGTGGTGCTGCTCGGTGGGCTGCCGATCCGCGAGCCGATGATGCATTACGGCCCGTTCGTGATGAACACCCACGCCGAACTGGCGCAGGCCTTCGAGGACTTCCAGGCCGGCCGGCTCGGGACGATCCCCGCCGACGGGCACTGACGCCCGGTCGGCAGCAGGGGCGGCGTTTCACGTGAAACGCCGCCCCTGACCCGTTTCGGCGACCGGGTCCGGGCCTGTGGCCGTGGTGGACTGGTGAGGTGCAAAACGACTCGGAGGAAAACGGGCCCGGCGCCGGACGTGAACGGCCACGGTCCTCACCGCCGTTGCTGCCGGTCCAGGCCCGCCGTGCCGCGGCCTGGTGCCTGGTGGCGCTGTTGCTCGCGGCCGTGGCGGCCCTCGTGGTGTGGCTGTGCATCGAACTGAGCGCGGCAGTCACGCCCGTACTGCTGGCGCTGCTCGGCAGCGGGCTGCTCGGACCGCTCCACCGGCGGCTGGTGGCGATGAAGCTCAACCGCTCACTGGCCGCCGGACTGACCTGTGCGGTCCTTTTGGTGGTGGTCGGTGGCGCCGGATACATCGTCGTCAGCGCGCTGGTCGACACCGGTGACCAGATCATCTCCTCGCTCAGGCAAGCCGCCAAGGACCTCTCCCAGCACTTCGGTGCGGCCGGTACCTCGCTCGACGATCTCGCCTCCCGTTCCAAGGAGCTGGTGACCAAGTTCGGCGGCACCGCGGCCTCGGGGCTGCTGACCGGTGTCAGCGCGGTCGGCCAGTTCCTCGCCGCCTCGGTCCTGGCCCTGCTGCTGACCTTCTTCTTCCTGCGGGACGCGGACAAGGCCGTCCGCACCTTGCACCACTGGGCGCCCGGCAGCTCCGCACCGCAACTGGAGAAGATGGCCCGCCGCGGCTTCCAGTCCATCGAAGGCTTTATGCGGGGTACCACCTTCATCGCCCTGATCGACGCCGTCTGCATCACCGTCGGACTGCTGATCCTCCGGGTGCCGGGCGCCGTCGGGCTGGGTGCGCTGGTCTTCGTCGGCGCCTATATCCCCTACCTCGGCGCCTTCATCTCCGGCGCCGTGGCGATCCTGGTGGCGCTGGCCGACCGCGGCTTCGTGATCGCGCTCTGGGCGCTCGGCGTCGTCCTGGCCGTGCAGGTGCTGGAGGGGCATGTACTGCAGCCGATGATCCAGAGCCGGACGGTCAAAATGCATCCGGCGACGGTGCTGCTGGCGATCACCGCGGGCGCCAGCGTCGCCGGGATCCTCGGCATGCTGCTGTCCGTACCGCTGACCGCCGCCGTCACCGGCATCCTCCACGAGCTGCGGGAGCACTACGCCGCGGGACCGGACTCCGCGGGCCCGGACTCAGGTGACACCGGACCCGCCGCGTCCCCCGCGTCCTCGTAGAGCTCGAACCACGTCGACTTGCCGTCCCCGCGCGGGTCCACGCCCCAGGAGCCGGCCAGCAGTTCCAGCAGCATCAGACCGCGCCCCGACGACGCCAGTTCGCCGGGGCTGCGGCGGTGCGGCAGCTCATCGCTGCTGTCGGCGACATCGACGCGGATGCGCCGGGCGCCCCGCTCACCGGTGATCTCGGCGACCAGCAGCGCCTCTCCGTCGGTGTGCAGCAGGACGTTGGTGACCATCTCGGAGACCATCAGCACCGCCGAGTCCACCTGGTCCGGGTCGGCCCAGTCGTGCAGCACGTCACGGACCTGACGGCGCGCCTCGGCTATCCGCTCCGGCTCGGCCTGCGCGACGGAGAGCACCGTGCGCCGTATGGGCTGCGGCGCGAACAGGCCGCCGGTCCCGACCCCGCAGCCGGCGGCTTCGCGGCACAGCAGGAGCACGGCGATGTCGTCCTCGCGGCGGTCCGCCAGCGGCCCGGTGGTGTGGTGCGAGGACGGGCCGTGCACGGCCTGGACCAGGGCGTCGGCCAGCCGCTCCAGGCTCTCGCCGTCCCCGCCGGGCTGATGCGCCTCGATGATGTCGCGCAGCCGCTCCCGGCCGGTCTCCAGATCGTGGCCGCCGGTCTCGATCAGCCCGTCGGTGCACACCATCATGGTCTCGCCGGGCTCCAGGACGAGCCGGGTGGTCGGGTAGTCGGCGTCCGGGACGATGCCCAGCGGCAGCCCGCCCGCGGTGGGCCGGACCAGCACCGTGCCGTCGCTCATCCGGATCGCCGGGTCGGGGTGGCCGGCCCGTGCGATGTCCAGCAGCCCCGTCGCCGGGTCCACCTCGATATAGAGGCAGGTCGCAAAGCGCTGGTCCTCGCCGTGGCCGCGGAGTTCGGTCTCGTTGATCCCGGCCAGGAACCGGGAGGCGCGGGAGAGCACCGCATCGGGGTGGTGGCCCTCGGAGGCGTAGGCCCGCAGTGCGATCCGCAGCTGCCCCATCAGGCCCGCCGCCCGTACGTCGTGCCCCTGGACATCCCCGATGACCAGCGCGATCCGGCCGGACGGCAGCGGGATCATGTCGTACCAGTCGCCGCCGACCGTCAGCCCGCCGCCGGTCGGGACATAGCGGGCCGCGACCGTCATCCCCGGGATGTCCGGCTGCACCGTGGGCATCATGCTGCGCTGCAGCCCCAGTGCCAGCTCCTGCTGCTCCTCCTGCATACCGGCCCTGGCCAGCGCCTGTGCCAGCATCCGGGCGACGGTGGTCAGCACCGAGCGCTCATCGGGCGTGAACGCCACCGGCTGGGCGAACGCCGCCATCCAGGCGCCGATCGTCCGGCCCGCGTTCACCAGCGGCAGGAACGCCCAGGACGTCCGGCGGAAGCGGGCGGCCAGCGGCCAGGTGCCGGGGTAACGGCGGCTGTACTCCTCGGGCGTGGGCAGATAGATGGCCCGGCCGGTACGGATGACCTCGGCGGCCGGATAGTCGGTCTCCAGCGTCATGGCGACGAACGGCCGCTCGTCGTCGCCGTGGTGGCCGTGATGGCCGATGACCGACAGCCGGTCGCCCTCGATACCGAAGACCGCCAGCCCGTCCGGCATGAACCCGGGCATGGACAGTCCGGCCGCGACCCGCAGCACCTCGGCGGTGGACCGCGCCTCGGCCAGCCCCCGGCCCGCGTCCAGCAGGAACGCCTCGCGTGAGCGGCGCCAGTCGCCGGTGATCGGGGTGTGCGCGGCGGAGGTACCGGGCTGCGGCTCGGGCACCTCCTGAAGAGTGCCGACCAGCTCGAAGCCGCCGTCGACGATGCGGGGGCGGGAGCGGGAGCGGACGATGCGCTGCACCCGTCCGCGCTCGTCCACGATGCGCAGCCGGGCCTCGGCGAGCGTCTTCTCGGCGAGCGCGAGCTGCACGATCCCGTTGATCTCGGCGAAGTCGACGGGATGAAAACGGGAGCGCACCGCGGCCTCGGTCAGCTCCACCGGGGCGGCGGGCAGCCCGAGCAGCCGGGCCGCTTCGGAGTCGAGGGTCACCCGTCCCGCCGCGTTGTCCCAGCGCCACAGGCCGGTCGCGATGGCGGCCAGGAGATCCTCGGTGCGCATTGCCTCACTTTATGTGTGTTTAGCGGGACCGGGCCAGCGATCCGGACGTGACCATCGTCCCAATGGAGACACCCCGCTCCGCTGATGCGTATATGTCAACGAAGACGTGCGGGCCGGGACGGTAACCTGGAGCGGTTATGTCAATCCTGGGGTGGCCTTTCGGGTGATCCACGGGGAGAGCGACCGGGCACCCGCGCCCGTACTCCTTTTCCTCTCCCTCTCCCGACAACTCCTCACCTCGACCTCGCGACGACTTGGATGAGCGATGCATCGGTACCGGTCCCATAACTGCGGCGAGCTCCGAGCCGCGGACGTCGACACCGACGTCCGCCTCAGCGGCTGGCTGCACAATCGACGTGACCTGGGCGGCATCCTCTTCATCGATCTGCGTGACCACTACGGTCTCGTTCAGCTCGTCGCCCGCCCCGGCACCCCCGCCAACGAGGCCCTTGGCTCCCTGACCAAGGAGACCGTCGTCCGGATCGACGGCAAGGTCAGCGCGCGCGGCGCCGACAACGTCAACCCCGACCTGCCGACGGGCGAGATCGAGATCGAGGTCTCCGACGTCGAGGTGCTCGGCGCCGCCGACCAGATCCCCTTCACGATCAACGCGGACGACGGCGTCAACGAGGAGCGGCGCCTCGAGTACCGCTTCCTCGACCTGCGCCGCGAGCGGATGCACCGCAACATCATGCTGCGCACCGCCGTCATCTCCGCCATCCGCCACAAGATGGTGGCCCTCGGCTTCAACGAGATGGCGACCCCGATCCTGTCCGCGACCTCCCCCGAGGGTGCCCGCGACTTCCTGGTCCCCTCGCGTCTGCACGCCGGCAAGTTCTATGCGCTGCCGCAGGCCCCGCAGCAGTTCAAGCAGCTGCTGATGATCGCGGGCTTCGACCGCTACTTCCAGATCGCGCCCTGCTTCCGCGACGAGGACGCCCGCGCGGACCGCTCGCCGGGCGAGTTCTACCAGCTCGACATCGAGATGAGCTTCGTCGAACAGGAGGATGTCTTCCGGCCCGTCGAGAAGCTGATGACCGAGCTGTTCACCGAGTTCGGCAACGGCCGTACGGTCACCTCGCCCTTCCCGCGCATCCCGTTCCGCGAGGCGATGCTCAAGTACGGCTCCGACAAGCCGGACCTGCGCGCCGAGCTGGAGCTGGTCGATGTCTCGGACGTCTTCGCGGGCTCCGGCTTCAAGGCCTTCGCCGACAAGCACGTCCGCGCCCTGGCCGTGCCGGACACCGCCGACCAGTCGCGCAAGTTCTTCGACCAGCTGGGTGACTTCGCCGTCCAGCAGGGCGCCAAGGGCCTGGCCTGGGTCCGGGTCGGCGAGGAGAATGCGCTGACCGGCCCGATCGCCAAGTTCCTCACCGAGGACGACGTCAAGGCGCTGGTCGCCGCCCTGGACCTCAAGCCCGGCCACGCGGTCTTCTTCGGCGCCGGCGAGTTCGACGAGGTCTCCAAGATCATGGGTGCGGTCCGCGTCGAGGCCGCCAAGCGCGTCGGCCGCTTCGTCGAGGACGAGTTCCGCTTCTGCTGGATCGTCGACTTCCCGATGTTCGAGAAGGACGAGGACAC
Organism: Streptomyces sp. 2114.4; assembly: GCF_900187385.1. Classification (NCBI taxonomy): domain Bacteria; kingdom Bacillati; phylum Actinomycetota; class Actinomycetes; order Kitasatosporales; family Streptomycetaceae; genus Streptomyces; species Streptomyces sp. 2114.4. The sequence goes on along the minus strand of NZ_FYEY01000001.1, from coordinate 3,928,169 downwards.
CGGCAAGATCGAGTTCTCGCACAACCCCTTCTCCATGCCGCAGGGCGGCCTGGAGGCGCTGGAGACCAAGGACCCGCTGGACATCCTGGCCTGGCAGTACGACATCGTCTGCAACGGCACCGAGCTGTCCTCCGGCGCCATCCGTAACCACGAGCCCGAGGTCATGTACAAGGCCTTCGCGATCGCCGGCTACGACAAGGAGACGGTCGAGGCGGAGTTCGGCGGCATGCTCCGTGCCTTCAAGTTCGGCGCCCCGCCGCACGGTGGCATCGCCCCCGGCGTCGACCGCATCGTCATGCTGCTGGCCGACGAGCCCAACATCCGCGAGACCATCGCCTTCCCGCTCAACGGCAACGCCCAGGACCTGCTGATGGGCGCCCCGAGCGAGGTCGACGAGGCGCGCCTCAAGGAGCTGCACCTCTCCCTGCGCAAGCCGCAGGCGAAGTAGGCGGCATCGCCCGGGGCGAGAAGCCCCGGACAGGCTGAGGGGCGGCGTTTCACGTGAAACGCCGCCCCGGCCCGTGTGCGGCCCCCTCGGCCGGGAGCGGCACGCCCCCGCGGACGGCTCCGGATCCGGCCGAGTGCCCCGACCGCCCCATCCGTGTGGCAGGGCCCCGGCAGGGCACGCACTGTGGTGCCCATGCAGCAAGCAAGTCTCCTCACCGCCAGGTCCGCCCTGGGGCCGCCGGCTCGGGTGACCCGCCCCGTCCCGGCAGGCGACCTGCGGTGGCTCACCGCCGTGGCCGTCGTCTTCACCGCCTGCCTGCTCGCCTCCGCCGTCGCCGCGCCCGGCCTGGGGTGGGACGAGACGGTGTACGTCAGCCAGGTCGACCCTCATGCGCCGGCCGCGTTCTTCAGCGCCCCGCGCGCTCGCGGTGTCACCTTCCTGCTCGCCCCGGTGGCGGCCGTGACGACCTCGGCGACCGTGCTGCACTGCTACCTCGCGGTGCTCTCCGGCGCCGCGCTTCTGCTCACCCTGTGCACCTGGCGCCGGGTGCTGCCCGCCCCCGTACCGGCCCTGGGCGGCGCGCTGTTCGCCGGGCTGTGGGTCACGCTCTTCTACGGCGGGCAGGCGATGCCCAACCTGTGGGTCGGCTACGCCGCGCTCGCCGCCACCGGCTGCTTCCTGCGGGCCGTACGGCAGCAGCCCCGCCAACTGGCCCCGCGCCGCGACTGGCGTGCCGCGGCCGGCCTCGCCGCCGCGGTCGCCGTGGCCGCGCTGATGCGTCCCACCGACGCCATCTGGCTGGCCGTGCCGCTCTGCGCCGCCGCGCTGTGCGTCCCGTCCTGGCGGCGCCCCGCGGTGCTGCTCGCGCTGCCGGCCGGCCTGGCGCTGGGGTGTGCCCCCTGGGTCGTGGAGGCGTATCTGTCTTACGGCGGGCTCCTGGCGCGGCTGCACAGGGCCGCGCAGATTCAGGGTGGTCTCGGCTGGCATCTGACCTTCGACGACCACGCACGGGCACTCCAGGGCAAGACCCTGTGCCGCCCCTGCCATCTGAGCTGGGAACACCCGGTGACGGCGGTGTGGTGGCTGGTGCTGCCCCTGGCGGTCGCCGGAGCGGTGTGGGCGGCGCTGCGTGCCCGCGAGCCGCGTGGCGGGCTGCACGGGTACGGGCCGGCGGAGCGCAGCGGGGCCCGGCACCCCCTCGGGCTGGCCCCCATCCGGCCCGGTAGCTTCGGCCCGGATCCGGCGGACGACCCCACCCCCGGCGGCGGGCGGCACGGCCGCGGTCCCGCGTGGCCGCTGGTGCGCCTGAGCGACCCCCGCGGCCCGCTGCACCGGTACGGCCCGGCTCCCGTCGTCCTCCCGGCCCTGGCCGGCTTCTGCCTGGCCGCCCCCTACCTCCTGACGGTGGACTACGCGGCGCCCCGCTTCCTGCTGCCCGCCTACGCCCTGCTGATGATGCCGGCCGCCTGGTTCCTGTACTGGCTGACCCTCCTGCCGCGCCGCCGGCACGCCTGGGCGGTGGCCGTCCTCGTCCTTGTGCTGCTGAGCCACGAGGTCATCCAACTGACGGTCTGGCACACGATGGTGCGGAGCACCGCACGGGCACAGGCAGGTGTCGAGCGGATCGCCACGGCGCTGCGGGCGGCCGGCGTACGGCCGCCGTGTGTGGTGAGCGGCGAGGAGGCGGTACGGGTGGCGTACCGGGCGGGCTGTGCGTCCCGCCAGCCCCGCGGCCATGACGCCAGCATCACCCCCGCGGGCCTGGCCCGGCTGGGTGCGCGCCGTCCGGTCGCCGTCGTGGTGGCAGGCGGTCAGCGGCCGCCGGCCTACGCCCGTGGCTGGCGGCGGGTCACCCTGCCGCCGGTGCCGGCCTTCGGGCGGCCGGCCGCTTATGTGTCCTCGCCGCGCAAGCGCTGAGCGACGTCCTGCCGGGGACCGGAAGGCCTCCGGACGCAGTGCGCCCGTCCGACCCAGGGGGCGGACGGGCGCGAGTGCGGTGCTGAGAGGTCCGGGCGCGAACACGCCCGCGCCCGAACCGGCTTACCGCCCCGGGGCGCCGGCCGGAACCGGCGCGCACGGGCGGACGTGGCTTACTGCTCCGCGCCGCCGAAGCGCTCGCGGTAGGACTCCAGATCGTCCTCGGTGATCTTCGCGAAGAGCACCGGCGGCACCGTGAAGGGCGTCCCGGCGGGCACCGAGGCCAGTGCCTGCGCCTCCTTGGGAGAGACCCACACCGCGGTGTCGTTCTCCAGGGCGAAAGCCCCCCGCATCGCCTTGGCCGACGACGGGATGAACGGCTCGGAGACGATCGCGTAGAGGTGGATGAGGTTCATCGCCGTCCGCAGCGTCAGCGCCGCCGCGTCCTTGTCGGTCTTGATCTCCAGCCACGGGGCCTTCTCCTCCAGGTAGGAGTTGCCCGCGCTCCACAGGGCGCGCAGCGAGGCCGCGGCCTTACGGAACTGCAGGGCCTCCATGTGGCCCTCGTACTCCGCCAGCAGCCCGGCGATCTCCTCGCCGAGCTTCTGCTCCGCGGCCCCGGCCTCGGCGCCCGCGGGCACCTCGTCACCGAAGCGCTTGCGGGAGAACGACAGCACCCGGTTGACGAAGTTGCCGAGGGTGTCCGCCAGGTCCTTGTTGACCGACGCCGAGAACAGCTCCCAGGTGAAGGAGGTGTCGTCCGACTCCGGGGCGTTGGCGATCAGGAAGTAGCGCCAGTAGTCGGCGGGCAGCAGCTCCAGCGCCGCGTCCGTGAAGATGCCGCGCCGCTGGGAGGTGGAGAACTTCCCGCCGTAGTAGTTGAGCCAGTTGAAGGCCTTGAGGAAGTCGACCTTCTTCCACGGCTCGCGGGTGCCCAGCTGCGTCGCCGGGAACATCACGGAGTGGAACGGCACATTGTCCTTCGCCATGAACTCCGTGTACCGGACGTCATCGGCCTCGTACCACCACGACTTCCAGTCGCGGCTGCCGTCGGAGACGGCGTCCGCCCACTCCTTGGTCGACCCGATGTACTCGATCGGGGCGTCGAACCAGACGTAGAAGACCTTGCCCTCGGCCGCCAGCTCCGGCCACACATCGGCCGGCACAGGAACGCCCCAGTCCAGGTCACGGGTGATCGCCCGGTCCTGGAGGCCTTCGGTCAGCCACTTGTGCGCGATGGACGAGGCCAGCGTCGGCCAGTCCTTGCTGCCGTTGCCGTCCAGCCAGCCCTCGACCTCGTGCTGCAGCTTCGACTGAAGCAGGAAGAGGTGCTTGGTCTCGCGCACCTCCAGCTCACCGCTGCCGCTGATCGCCGACCGGGCGTCGATCAGATCGGTCGGGTCGAGCACCCGGGTGCAGTTCTCGCACTGGTCGCCGCGCGCCTTGTCGTAGCCGCAGTGCGGACACGTACCGACGATGTAGCGGTCGGGCAGGAAGCGGTCGTCGGCGATCGAGAAGACCTGGCGGATCGCCCGCTCCTCGATGAAGCCGTTCTCGTGGAGCTTGCGCGCGAAGTGCTGCGTCAGCTCCACGTTCTCCCGCGACGAGCTCCGGCCGAAGTAGTCGAATTCGAGGCCGAAGCCCTCGTAGATCGCCTTCTGCTTGTCGTGCTGCTCCGCGCAGAACGCGTCGACCGACTGGCCCGCGTCCTTCGCCGCCAGCTCGGCGGGGGTCCCGTGCTCGTCCGTCGCGCAGATGTAGAGCACGTCGTGCCCGCGCTGCCGCATATACCGCGCATACACATCGGCCGGGAGCATGGACCCCACCATGTTGCCCAGGTGCTTGATCCCGTTGATATACGGAAGGGCGCTGGTGATGAGGTGTCGAGCCATTGCCGGCTGCTCCCAAGTCGCTACGGTGAGTGAGGATTTGCTTTACGGAACGTCAATATCGTACTGGACGGGGTGGGGGTGCCCGCGCGGCCTTTCCCGGGGCGACCGGCCCGCCCGTTCCGCCCTCTCACGCCGCCGCGTCCGCCGGCCTCGTGCGGTCCTCCGCCGGGATCCGGCCCTGCCTCGCGGGCCGGCCGTTGACCAGCAGCCCGGCGACCAGCGCGGCCAGCAGCATGATCGCTGAACCCGCGCCGATGGCCACGGTGAACCCGTGCACCACTCCGCTCTTGACGATCCCCTCCCGCACCGCCGGGGTGAGGCCGAGCGCCCCGCTGCTGCGGGCCGCGGCCGCCAGGTGGTCCGCGATGTACGCCGCACTCGTCGAGGTCGCGATCGTGTTCAGCAGCGCCGTACCGATCGAACCGCCCACCTGCTGCGCCGTGTTGACCGTCGCGGACGTGACACCGGAGTCGTGCGCGGCCACCCCGGACGTGGCCGTCGCCATCACCGGCATGAAGGTCAGGCCCATGCCGAGGCCGACGAGCAGCATGGCCGGAAGTACATGGGAGACATACGCGGGCTCGGCCGTCAGGAAGGTCAGGGTGAAGAGCCCCGCGGAGGCGAGGAGGGCGCCGGGGACCATCAGGAACCGGGGCGGGATCCGGTGCAGCAGCCTCGCCGAGATCTGCGTCGACCCGACGACGATCGCCGCCACCATCGGCAGGAAGGCCACCCCGGTCCTGACCGGTGAATACCCGAGCACGGTCTGCAGGTAATAGGTCATGAACAGGAACATTCCGAACAGCCCGATGACCGCCAGCGCCATGGTAAGGAAGGCGCCGCCACGATTCCGGTTGCGGACGATGTGCAACGGCAGCAGGGGGTGGCGCGCCCTCGTCTGCCACCACGCGAAGACGCCCAGCAGCACCACGCCCCCCAGCAGCAGCCCGAGGACCAGCCCGTCCCCCCAGCCCCGCGGCTCCGCTTCGCTGCACCCGTAGACGATCGCGACCAGACCGCCGCAGCCCAGCACCACACCCGGAACGTCCAGGGAAACGCGCCCCCGCTCGGGGCGGTCGCGCAGGAAGACGGCGGCGCCGGTGAGGGCGATCACGGCGATCGGGATGTTCACGTACAGGCACCAGCGCCAGTTCAGATACTCGGTCAGCAGCCCGCCGGCGATCAGCCCGATGGCCGCGCCCCCGCCCGCGATCGCCCCGTAGATGCCGAAGGCCTTGCTGCGTTCCTTCCCGATGGTGAAGGTGGTGGTCAGCAACGACAGTGCGGAGGGGGCCAGCAGCGCCGCGAAGGCGCCCTGCAGTGCCCGCGCCCCGAACAACAGCCCGGATCCGGTGGCCGCGCCGCCCAGCCCGGACGCGACGGCGAAGCCGACCAGCCCGATCATGAAGGTCCGCTTCCGCCCCACCAGGTCGGCGACCCGCCCGCCGAGCAGCAGCAGCCCGCCGAAGGCGAGCGTGTACGCGGTGATCACCCACTGGCGGTTCGCGTCCGACATCCCCAGGTCCCGCTGAGCCGACGGCAGCGCGATATTCACGATGGTCGCGTCCAGCACCACCATCAACTGGGCAATCGCGATCACCACCAGCGCCCACCAGCGCCGTGGATCGGGCTCGGCCGCGGTGGCCCAGGAGGGAATGCTGGGCCTGCGCGGCGCCGGAGGCGGGTCGCCGCCCCCCTCTCGGCTCGCCTCACCCATCACGACCCACCTCGCTCGCTGGTACGGCCGCCCCGGCACGCCCCGCCGGCCGGCACCTGAGCGGCAGGGTGAGAGCAGGGCATTTCCCCCATTCAGCGTAGGCAGTGGGGCGGGACGGCGCCTGCTGTGCCGGGGTGGGGCGAGGCGGGGCGAGCGGCGGCCGCACCGCTCGCCCTGACCGGCGTGCCCGGCGTGCCCGGCGTGCCGTGGCGTACCCGGGTGCCTCGTCCAGGGGCCCGCCGGCCTCAGTCCATGGGTTTCCGGACCTCGGTGCGGATCTTGGCCGTCTCGTCGGCGAGGGCCTGGAGGTCGATGGACTGCGGGTCCTGCGCCAGGTCCGCGCCGTCGGCCTTGGCGACGCTCGCGTTCGTCCGGGAATCGGCCCAGACGCAATACGACAGGGTGATCTTCTGTCCCGACTCCCGGCGCACATCCACACCGCAGGTCAGCGGGTCTCCGCCGCCGCTCGGGGTGATTTTCCGGTCCGACACCGCGACGTCCGTGTTTCCGTCACCCGTCATTCCCCGCAAGGTGTGATCGACCGCTGTCTCCGGGTCGTCGATGGTGCCGTAAATACCCATCATCACCAGCGACGTGGTGCCGTTCGCGTACTGCCCGCCCGCGGTCTTCAGCCCGTGCGCGTAGGCCCCGTCGTGCGGCACCGACGCATCGGCCTGCTGGGAGACGTCCTTGACGAGCTTGTACTTCCCGGCGGCCAGCGTCTGCGGAACCGTGATCCGGTACTTGGGGCCTGCGTCGTCGCCACCGGAGCCGCCACCGGAGCTCTGGCCGCCGTGCAGTACCGCGGAGGCGACCATCCCCAGGAGCGCCAGGCCGCCGAACGTCGCGCCGGCGATCGCCCATTTCTGCCCGGCGCTTTTCCTGGGCGGGAAGGGCGGCGGCATCCCCGGCCCGCCGTGCCCGTAGGGGGCCTGCTGCGGGGCGCCGTAGGGGGCTTGCTGTCCGTAGGGCGCCGGCTGGCCATACGGTCCTTGCTGTCCGTACGGGCCCGGCGGCGGGGCCGCGGGTGTCCAGCCACCCGGAGCCGGCTGCTGGGGACCGGCGGGCTGCTGGGGGCCGCCCGGCTGTCCGGGTGGCGGCGCGCCGGGCGGGAAACCGTGTCCGGGCGCATTCCCGAACCCCGGCTGGGGCTGCTGCGGCGTATTCATTTATTCCCCCTCGTTCCGGATTGACGGACTCGTTCAGCCTTTTCGGGCTTGTTCACCATTCATGGATGAACGCTTTCCCGTGTCGTATTCCGTCCGTCATATTCGTCATGGCGGGTGTCGTGGCGCGGCACCCTGGAGTATTCGCGGTCGGTGATTTCGGGGAACACTCTGTCATACGGGATCGGTAACGCCAGGGGCGGTGTCCGGCGGATAACCGTCCCCGAGGTTCTTTTTCTTTCTCCCGCGGGCGGCCCCGTACAGCCGGGCACGAAAGGGGACGGCCGCGGCGGGCCCGGGGCCCGGCCGCGGCCGGTGAGGTGTCGTCAGGGAAGCGGAAGCGCGGTCCGCTGAAGAGCGGTCAGCTGGCCTTGATGATGCCCGCGGTGCGGGCCTCCGCAAGCCACTCGGGGAACTCGACCATCAGCTGCTGGTAGAGCTCGTCGTGGGAGAGGCCGCGCGGGTCGCGGCCGGCGTGGAAGAAGCCGGCATTGTCGACGACGCGCTTCTCCGGAACGGCCAGGTCGTCGAGCTTGCGGAGGAAGTCGAAGCCCTTGGCGTCCGGGTCACCGAAGCCGATGAACTGCCAGAAGATGGGGAGTCCGGCCGCCTCGCAGAGCGCCTTTTCGGCGGCCGGCTTGGAGGTCGGGGCGCCGTCGGTCTGGAAGATGACGAAGGCCGGGGCGGTGGAGCCGGACTTCTTGTAGTGCTCGACGACGGCGTTGATGGCCCAGTGATAGTTCGTACGGCCCATGTGGCCGAGGCCGGCGTGCAGCTCCGCGATACGGCCCTCGTAATTGGTGAGGTCGATGTCGGCGGTGCCGTCGATGTCGGTGGAGAAGAAGACGACGGGGACGGTGGCGTCGTCGTCGAAGTGCGCGGAGAGGCCGAGGGCCTGCTCGGCGAGGTTCTGGACCGTGCCGTCCTTGTAGTAGTTGCGCATCGAGCCGGAGCGGTCGAGGACCAGGTAGACGGCGGCGCGCTGGGTGGCGAGACCGTGCTTGTCCAGGGTGGCGGCCGCGGACTTGTAGAGGCTGAGGAGCGCGGGGGCCGTGGCGGGGAGGGAGCCCGCGCCCTCGGACCGGTCCTCCGCCTGCGGCTTCGCCTCGGTCGCCGGGTCGGCTGCGGCGGCCTTCACGTCGGCGGTCTTCGCCTCGGCGGTCTCTGCCGCGGCTGCCTTGTCTTCGACGGCCTTGTCCTCGGCGGCCTTCACGTCGGCGGACTTGTCCTCGGCCTCCTCGTCCTGGGGCGCCGGGGCGGTCGCCGGCTCGGCCTCGGAGGTGGCTTCCGGCTGGTCGGCGGCCTTGGCGTCGGTGGCGGTGCTGGTGTCGGCCTTCGGCTCGGTGTCGGCCGTTGCCTCCGCCTTCGCTTCGGGCTCCGCCTTCTCCTCGGGCTTCGCTTCCGGCTCGGGCGCGGCCTTCGGCTCGGGCGTGGCTTCCGGCGCTGCCGCCGCCTCTGCCGCGGACGGCTCGGTCTCGGTCTCGGTCTCGGTCGCGTTCTCGGCCTCGGCGACTGCGGTCTCGGCAACGGCCTTGTCCGCAGGCTCCGCGACGACCTCCGCCGCAGGCTCAGCCTCGGCCTTCGGCTCGACCGTCGGCTCGGCCTCCGCCGCAGCCTCGCCCTTCGGCTCGGCCTCCGCCGCAGCCTCGCCCTTCGGCTCGGCCTCCGTCACGGGCTCCGGCTTGTCGAAGGCCTGGCTCACCAGGTCGGAGACGGGGTCGGGAGCGGCCGGGGTGGCAGCCGGGGCCGCTTCCGTGGTGGACGGCTCGGTCGTTGCGGGCGCACCGGCGACGGCGTCGGCGTGAGCGTCGACGTCGGAAACAGCCTCGTCCTCCCGCACCACGGAAGTCTCCGCCGCCCGGTCTCCCCGGTCCGCCGGGCCGCCCTGTGCCGGCAGCGTCGCGGTCGTCGGGGCCGGAGCCGGAGACGGGTCCGTGTCGGGGCTCTCCGCGGGGGCGGTCCGTGCGGCCGGGACCTCGGCCTCCGGAGCGGCGGCCGGGGTGGACTCTTCGCGAGCCTCCGGGATGGTCGCGGACTCCGGCTTGTCGGCGCCGCTCGGGGCCGCGCCGGTTTCTTCACGGGTCGCCTTGGAGCGACCGAAAGCGTTGCGCAGCAGACTCCGAATGCCCATCGGCGAACCTCTCTTGCGTGTGGTGGGTGCGGCGTATGTCCGTGAAGCGCGGACATGTCCCTGACCAGGACGGATACGTAAGGGTAGCCGCCGACACCGGCCTCATCGTGGGACCCCGCGCCTTGTGCGGTGGGCCATCCGGGGGTGTTGCGGAGGCCGGTGGTTTCAGCCGGCCCGGCCCGGGCGCGTTCGCCCTGCGTACGAGGTGGTCCGGTCGTCCGCACCTTCTCCTCGGCCGTCCACAAAACCTCCCCGCAGTCCGTACTCGCCGCCCGACGGTACGCACCATCCGCCCGTACCGGCACACCGGCTCCCGCCCGTACCGGCGCACCGGCTCCCGCCCAGCCACTCAGGGCACCTTGGCCGTTCGGAAAGGTTCGCCCATGGGTATGAGGCCTGCGGAGCAAGGGGCCGCAGGGGAAGGCGCGTTGGTGCGACCCCTGCCACGACTCCGGCATCGACTCCGGCCACGGCGCCGGCACGGCACCGACTCCGGGCCCGCCCACATCACGCCGCGGAAACGATGTGGCAAGAGCTGGGTAAGAAGTGAGTCGCTCATGTATCCGATGGGCAGGTGTGCCCGTCTTCTCCGGTGACCATTGTCCAGAGCCGCCCGTTGTGCCTTAGGCGGCCGTAAGAAGGCAAGAACCCTTTCGAGGGTGACGGGAGATGTGGGCGCATGGGGCTGACCAGTCAGTCGCTCGAATACACGGTGATCGTGCTGGCGGTGGCCTCTGTCGCCGCCACGGTGTGGCTCTGGCCTCGGCTGTCGCGGCGCGGGGTGGGCCCCGTCCTGGGCAGACTGGGCGCCATCCTGGTCACCCAGGTGTCGATCGTGTGTGCACTCGCCCTCGCCGTGAACACGAACTTCGAGTTCTACGGCAACTGGGACGAGCTGCTGGGCAACAACGACAAGGCCCCGGTGTCCGTCAGCGAGGGGGGCGGGCAGTACGCCTCGGTCGGCAATATGAAGGGCGGACTGGTCCAGCCGGCCGGTCCGCAGGGCCTCGACCGGGTGACCGGACTGCCCAAGGGGCCCGCGGACAAGGTGGGCAAGGTCGAGTCCGTACGGATCGTCGGCCGTCGCAGCCGGGCCATAAACCCCGGCTTCGTCTACCTGCCGCCGCAGTACTTCCAGCAGCAGTTCCGCCGTCAGCGGTTCCCTGTCATGGTCGTCATCAGCGGTTACCCCGGCGGGATCATGAACCTCGCGCAGCACCTCCAGGTGCCGCAGAACGCGGGCCGGCTGATCGCGCAGGGCAAGATGCAGCCGACGGTGATCGTGATGGTCCGGCCGACGATCGCGCCGCCGCGGGACACCGAGTGTGTGGATGTGCCGGGCGGGCCGCAGGCCGAAACGTTCTTCACCAAGGATCTGCCGGACGCCATGAAGTCGGCCTACCGGGTGGGCCACGACCCCAGCGCCTGGGGTGCGTTCGGGTACTCGTCCGGTGGCTCCTGCTCGCTGCAGCTGGCGATGCGCAACCCGAACGCCTACACCTCGGCGGTCTCGCTCTCGGGTGACTACGCGATCAAGGACGACCTGACCACCGGCAGCCTCTTCGGCCCCGGCCCCGAGGGCGCCCAGCGGGAGCGTGAGCACGATCTGCTGTGGCGGCTGAAGAACCTGCCCGCGCCGCAGATCTCCGCGCTGGTCGCCAGCAGCCGGAAGGGCGAGGCGGATTACGGCGAGACCATGAAGTTCATCCATGCCGCGAAGTCGCCGATGTCGGTCGACTCGATCATCCTGCCGCAGGGCAGCCACCAGTTCGCGACCTGGCGGCGCGAGGTCGTGCCGGCCCTGGAGTGGCAGAGCCAGCAGCTGACGTTCCCGCAGGACACCCAGGCTGCTTCCCCGTCGCGGAAGCCGGGGGCGGGCGCACCGGGCAAGGGCGGCGCACCGGGTAAGGGCGGTGCTTCGGGCGCCGACCAGCAGGCCGGGCCGTCCAAGTCGCCGACGGCGTCCGACGACAAGGGACGCCGGCGGGTGGAGGCGGAGCGCCCCCGGGGGTGAGCCGCGGAGGATCGCAGAGCAGGGGCGTCGGAGCTGTCCGGCGCCCCTGTTGCGTGTGCTGGGGTGTGGTGTGGGTGCGGGAGGTGGCAGCGGGTGTGCCCGCGGGGTGACGTGTGTGCGGCGTGGGCCGGCCGTCCGTAGCGGTCACATGATTCGCCGGGCCCCGGGTAACTGGATGTCCCATCGGCGCACAGCGCACCTCGCACCCCCGGGAGTGACCTCATGGCGCGTACGCAACAGGGCGACGAGGCGGTGTGGTCTCCCGTGGCCACGCGGGCCCCGCTGGCCGTCCGGATCCTTCTGCTGGTGCTGGCCTTCGCCGCGATGGTGGCCTTCGCGGTGGCGCTGGCCCGGGTCACGCTGACCCCGTCGGCGGCCTCGGTGCCGCTGACCCATCCCAACCTCCGCCCCGGCGACTCGATCCGGAGCTATCTGGCGCAACCGCACCTGGCCGATACGGTCAAGCAGCTCGGTGGCAATGTCCTGTTGGGGGTGCCGTTCGGGGTGCTGCTGCCGGTGCTGCTGCCCCAGGCTCGCGGGCTGCTCCGGGTCGGTGTGGCGACGGCACTGGTGATGCTGCTGGTGGAGCTGGTGCAGGGGGCGCTGATCACCGGCCGGGCGTTCGACATCGACGATGTGCTCCTCAACTGCGCCGGCGCGCTGATCGGTTACCTGCTGCTGGGGCTCCGGCTGGGCCGCGCGGTGCATCCGCGGCGTCGCCACTGGTGGCACCGGTTCGGGGGAAAGGCCTCGGCGGTGGGGCAGCAGCCGTCCAAGGCCTCCGAGGCGCCCGCTCCGTAAGGTCCGCCCGGCCTCGCTCCAGGGCCCGGTCCGGCCCGCTCCAGGCTCGTCCGGCCCGTCCCGTAGCGCCGTGAAGGATCCGCCCCGTGCCGGGCACTACGGGCGGTAGACCATCCCTGGCTCCGGCTTCGCCGGGGACAGCAGCTGGGAGACGGTGACGACCGTGTAGCCGCGCTTCTTCAGCTCCTTGAGGATGCCGGGGACGGCCGGCACGGTCCCCTTGTAGATGTCGTGCAGCAGGATGATGCCGTCGCGCTCGGTCTGGTCGAGCACCCGCTTGGTGATCAGGGCGGAGTCGTTGGTCCGGTAGTCCTTGGCGGTCACGCTCCACAGGACCTGCGCCAGGCCGAGCCGCTTGCTGATCTCGGAGACCTCTCCGTCGGTCCTGCCCTGCGGCGGGCGCATCAGCTTCGGCGTCTTGCCGGTGATCTTGCGGACCGCGTCCTGGACGCGGGACAGCTCGCGGGTGGCCTCTTTGGGCTCGATGTCGGTCAGGATCTGGTGCGACCAGGTGTGGTTGGCCGGCTCATGGCCCTCGGCATCGATCCGCTTCACCTCGGCGGGGCGCTTGTCGACATGGTTCCGGCCGAGCATGAAGAAGGTCGCGTGCACCTTCTCCTTCTTGAGGATGTCCAGCAGGCGGTTGGTGTTCTCGCTGGGGCCGGCGTCGAAGGTGAGCGCGACGCACTTCGCCGTGCGGCAGTCGACGTCATCGCCGCTGCCGTTCTTGCCGCCCGCGTTCTTGGCGTCCCCGGCCGCGGCGAGCCGGGCGTCCTTCGCCTTGACGTCGGCGGCCGGTGCGTCGGCGCGGGCGTCGGCCGGGGCGGTGACGTCGTAGGTGGCGCAGCCGCTGAGGGCCAGGGCCAGGGCAGTGACCGCCGGCAGCCCGGCTATGGACGTACGGCGGGCCGTGGACATCTGCTTCGGCATGCGGGCCTCTCTTCGGGCGGGTGCGGGCAACAGCGGGCCCATGACCTGCGTTTTTGCACATGGCAAAGCCGACGCGTACGGCGGCGTCACCGCCTCGCGCCGCCCTCCGGTCACAGGGGTCGAACACCTCGACAGGGACTATACATAGGCAGTACACACCGCATGTATACGTGGGGTGTGTAGGTGGACTGCGCAGGTGAGGCAGGGAAGGGAAGCGGGTGGGCGCCGAGGCCGTCGGGGCGGCCGTCCGCGCCCACCCCGATCGGACGCGTCCGCCGCGACACCCCGCCCCCACCGGGGTGGACTCGTACCGTGACCGCGCCCTCGCCGGACGACTGTCTGGCCCGTAACGACTGGATCTGCGGCGACTACCTGAGCACCCGTCGGCAGATCCTGCTCGACGCGGTCGTCCAGCACCTCCAGCTGACGGTGATCTCGGTGGCGCTCGGGCTGGTGATCGCCCTCCCGCTGGCGCTGCTGGCCCGCCGCAGGCGCTGGACGGTCGGGCCGGTGCTCGGTATCACCACGGTCCTCTACACCATCCCGTCGTTGGCGATGTTCTCGCTGCTGTTGCCGGTCTACGGGCTGTCCGCCACCCTCGTCGTGGTCGGGCTCGCCCTGTACTCCCTCACCCTGCTCGTACGGAACATCCTGGCGGGGCTGGACGGCGTCCCCGCCGAGGCCAAGGAAGCGGCCCGCGGGATGGGGTACGGGCCGACGCGGCAACTGCTGGCCATCGAGCTGCCGCTGGCCGTACCGGCCGCGATGGCCGGGCTGCGGATCGCCACCGTCTCGGCGGTCGCGCTCACCACCGTCGGGGCGATCGTCGGGTACGGCGGGCTGGGGAACCTCATCTACGCCGGGATGAACTCCTTCTTCAAGGCGCAGGTGCTCACCGCGTCCGTGCTGTGCGTGATCCTCGCGATCGTCTTCGATCTGCTGCTGCTCGGCGCGGAGCGGCTGCTCACCCCGTGGCGCCGGGCCGGACACCGGGCGCGGAGGCGGACCCGGGCCGGCGAGGGAGTGAAGCGGCTGGTCACCGCCGCCGGGCGGCGGACATGAACACCCTCTCCGCGGTCTGGGCCTGGCTGACCACCGCCGCCAACTGGTCCGGCGAGAACGGTGTCTGGCACCGCCTCGAACAACACCTCGTGCTCACCTTCGCCTGCCTGGTCATCAGCGCCCTGATCGCGCTGCCGGTCGCGCTGACCCTCGGCCACCTCGGCCGGGGCGGTGCACTGGCCGTCAACCTCGCCAATATCGGCCGCGCGGTGCCGACCTTCGCCGTACTCGTCCTGCTTCTGCTGACTCCCCTCGGACGGCACGGGCAGTGGCCGACGGTCATCGCGCTGGTGCTGTTCGCCGTCCCGCCGCTGCTGACCAATGCGTATGTCGGGATGCGCGAGGTGGACCGGAACGTGGTGCGGGCCGCGCGGGGCATGGGGATGACCGGGACGCAGCTGGTGTGGCGGGTCGAGGTGCCGCTCGCCTTCCCGCTCGTCCTGACCGGCATCCGGATCGCCGCGGTCCAGCTGGTGGCCACCGCCACGCTCGCCGCGCTGGTGGGCGGTGGCGGCCTCGGCCGGATCATCACCGCGGGGTTCAACCTGGCCAGCACGCCTCAGGTGGTCGCCGGCGCGGTCCTGGTCGCGGTGTTCGCGCTGCTGATGGAGGCCGCCTTCGAGCTGGCCCAGCGGTGCGCGCCGGACCGGTCACGGGGGAGGATCCGGTGAGGGCGGCCGGTGCGGCGCTTGCTGCCCTCACCGCCGTCGCCGCCCTCACCGCACTCGGGCTCTCGGCCTGCGCCGGCGGCCCCTCCCTGGAGAACCGCTCCGCGATCACCGTCTCCCCCGGCGACAGCCACGATCTGGCCATCGGCTCGGCGGGCTTCACGGAGAGCGAGCTGCTGGCCCAGATGTACGCGGCGCTGCTCCAGCACGCCGGCTACCGCACCCACGTCCTGACGGTCGGCAACCGTGAGCTGTACGAACCGGCCGTGCAGGCCGGGCAGATCGATGTGGTCCCCGAGTACGCCGCCACCTTCGCTGACTGGCTCAACGCCAAGAACAAGGGGGCCCAGGCGGCACCGGTCGCCTCGCCGGACCTCGGCGCGACCATGGCCGCGCTGCGCCGCCTCGCCGGCCCCCGCGGTCTGACCGTGCTCCCGGCCGGCCGGGCCGTCGACCAGAACGCCTTCGCGGTGAGCGCCGCCTATGCCCGCAAGCACCACCTCAAGACCCTCGGCGACCTGGGCCGCGCCAAGCTGCCGGTGCGTCTGGCGGCGGGCGATGAGTGTGTCCAGCGGCCGTTCTGCGCACCGGGGCTGAAGAAGAAGTACGGGATTCACATCACCGCCATCGACCCGAAGGGTGTCGGCACCACGCCCGCCAAGCAGGCCGTCCAGAACGGTCAGGACCAGATGGTGCTGACCACCAGCACCGATGCCACCCTCGACCAGTTCGGCCTGGTGCTGCTCGCCGATGACAAGAAGCTCCAGAACGCGGACTACGTCGTCCCTGTCGTCAACCGCGCCCGCGCGGGCAGCGCACGGGCGGCCGCCGCACTCAACCGGCTCAACAAGGTCCTGACCACCGCCGATCTGGCCCACCTCGATGAGGAGGTAGACAGCTGGCGGCGCCTGCCGGCGGATGTGGCCCGCAACTACCTCCGGTCCCACGGGCTGTTGCCCAGGGGGTGACGCGCGCCGGGTGTGCGGGGTGGCGGGCTGTTTCACGTGAAACAGCCCACTCCGCCGAGCGCCCTCACTCCGTGGGAACGGAATCCACCGCGGCCCGCTCACGCGGCACCCCTTGCTCGTCGGAGCCGATGGTGCGGCGCAGCGCCTCATGGAGCTTGGTCGGTGTGAGGACGCCCAGGAAGCGGTGGCCGTCCAGGACCGCGATCCAGCCGGCGTCATGCTTCAGCATCTCGCTGAAGGCTGCCTTGAGCGTGCTGCTCACCGGCACCCAGGCCTCCATCCGGCGGGCATGACCGGCGACCGTGCCCGCCACTGCGGCCAGTTCCTCCGTGCCCGCCCAGCCGTGGAGTGCGCCCTCCTCGTCGAGCACCACCGCCCAGCGGGCGCCCTCGGCCCGCAGCCGTCTCCCGGCGTCCGCCGCCGGTTCGCCGAGCCGCACGAGCGGAGGGCGTTCGAGGTCGCCACGGTCGATCCCGGTGACCGAGAGCTGCTTCAACGCGCGGTCGGTGCCGACGAATTCGGCGACATAGGGGGTGGCGGGGGCGCCGAGGACGCTCGCGGGGGTGTCGTACTGCTCGATCCGGCCCTCCCCGTAGACCGCGATCCGGTCGCCGAGCCGGATGGCCTCCTCGATGTCATGGGTGACCAGCAGCACCGTCTTGTGCATGGTGGCCTGCAGCCGCAGAAATTCCTTCTGCAGCCGGTCGCGGACGACCGGGTCGACCGCGCCGAACGGCTCGTCCATCAACAGCACCGGCGGGTCGGCGGCGAGCGCACGGGCCACCCCGACCCGCTGCCGCTGGCCACCGGAGAGCTGGTCGGGGTAGCGCGAGCCGTAGACCGCCGGGTCCAGGCCCACCAGGTCCAGGAGTTCGGCGGCCCGCTCGCGGGCCCTGGCCTTCTTCCAGCCGGTCAGAAAGGGCACGGTGGCGGTGTTGTCGAGGACGGTGCGGTGGGGGAAGAGACCGGTCTGCTGGATGACATAGCCGATCCGGCGGCGCAGGGCGACCGGGTCGACACCGGCGACGTCCGCACCGTCGACGGAGATCCGGCCGTGGGTGGGGTCGATGAGCCGGTTGACCATCATCATGGTCGTCGTCTTGCCGCAGCCGGACGGTCCGACCAGCGTCACCAACTCCCCCTCGCCGACCTCGAAGGAGAGGTCGTCGACGGCGGTGGTCCCGTCGGGGTAGCGCTTGGTGACGGACTCGAACCGGATCATTGCGCCATTGAATCCCGCGGGGTGTGAACGGACCCGTCACACGGGCAATCGGGTGGCCGCCGGTGCCGGGGACGTACGGGCCGGGCCGGCGGGCCGTGGGGCCGCGTCCCGCCGAACGGAGGGCCGGACAGCCCCGGTGCGCGGGGCCGTACGAGTTGCTTCCGCCGCACCGCCTCTCCTCCTGCCGCGTCCGGCCCCACCGGCGTGCTTACGATCCCCTTCGGCCACCGTTCGGAAGGGTGGAAGGGAACGCCACGATGAGAGCCGTAGCAGTCAGCGCATTCGGTGAAAAGCCGCAGCTCATGGATCTTCCACAGCCCGAACCAGGACCCGGTGAGGTTCTGGTGCGGCTGTCCGCCGCCGGACTCAACCCCGTCGACTGGAAGCTCGCCGACGGCATGTTCGGCGATGCCGTGCCGGCGGCCTTCCCCCTGGTCCTGGGGTCGGACGGGGCGGGCGAGGTCCTGGCGATCGGGAACGGCGTACGGCGATTCACCGTCGGCGACGCGGTGTTCGGACAGTTCCAGCGGCCGGAGCAGGGCGGCGGTTCCTACTGCGAGCTCGCCGTCGCCGACGAGAGCCGCCTCGCGCACGCCGCCCGGAGCGTCACCTACGCCACGTCCGCGGGACTGCCGACGGCCGGCATGACCGCGTACAACCTGGTCGAGGAGACCCGGGTCACCGAGGGCACCCGGGTGCTGGTCGTGGGTGCGACCGGCGGCGTCGGCACCTTCGTCACCCAGCTCGCGGCCGGCCGCGGCGCCGAGGTGATCGCCACCGCGCGCCCGGCGAAGGCGGAGTTGATGCGGACGCTGGGCGCCGCGGAGACCGTCGACCACGCCGCGGGCCCGCTCGCCGACCAGGTCCTCGCGGCCCATCCGGACGGCGTCGACGTGCTGATCGACATGGTCGGCGGGCCCGCCGAGTTCCGCGAGCTGACCCGGACCGTACGCGACGGCGGCACGGCCGTCTCGCTCCTCGGCTCGGCCGACGCCGATGAGCTGACCGACAACAACCTGCGCGGCTTCAACTTCGTCAACCGCCCCTCCCCGCAGTTGCTGGAGATCCTTGCCGGCCAGGTCGACGCGGGCCGGCTGACGGTCCTCGTGGGACGCGAGGTCGCGTTGGAGGAGGCGCCGGAGGCCTTGGAAGCCAGCCGCAGCGGCCGGGCACAGGGCAAGACGGTCCTGGCGATCTGAGCGGAGCTCAGGGCCCGGCGGCGGCGCGGGCGAGCCGGCGCGCCCGCAGTGTCCGGGCCGCCGGCGGACCCGCCGCGGCCAGCGCCGCGGTCAGCGTGCCGGCGCCGACGATCAGCCAGACGCCGGTGAGCAACGGACCGGTGAGCGCGTCGGCGTAGGCGCCCGCGGCGGGCCGGGAGATCACGGCGGGCAGCGCCTCCAGCGCCCGGCCGCGGACCAGCGCGAGCGCGGCGGCCAGCAGGGCGGCGGCCGCCGCGCAGCCCAGTCCCGTACAGATCAGCGCCCGCCGCCGCTGCCGCGCGAGCAGCAGCCCGCCGGTCAGACACAGCGCCGCGGCGGGCGGCAACAGCAGTGCCCCGGTCCGCACGACCCGGTAAACGGCCCGGATCCGCGGCACGTCCGGTGCCTTCAGCAGCACGATCTCCACCCCGGCCCGCGGCACCCGGCGGAGGAGGTCCAGCCCCATGCCGTTGTGCGACAGCTGACGCTTGACCCGTTCCACGACCGGTGTGAGATCGAGGGTGACCGCGGAGCGGCCGGAGGCGGTCAGACTGCCGTCCAGGCTCCGGTGGGCGGTCCGGTGCACCCCGTTCCACACCGCGGGAAAGCCGCGCCCGGTGACGACCTGCCGTACCTGCGTGGCCACGAACTGGCGCAGGCCGCGGGTGAAGTGCTTGCGCAGTGCGGGACGCTCGGCGCGCGGGACGGCGTCCAGCAGCCCGTCGAGCCGGACATGCGCCATCACCCCGTCCGTCACATCGTCGACGACCGCGTTCTGCACGGCGGGGTTCTGGGCCAGTGGTGCCACCGCCGCCACATAGCTGTCGGTCTCGGTCAGCTCGGCCCGCGCCCAGGTCGCCGCCAGACCCAGCGGCAGCAGCAATGCCCCGCACAGCAGCAGCACCCTGCCGGCCACCGCCCGCCCGCGCCGCCATGGCGACCGCTCCCGCTCCGGCACCCGCCCGCCGGGGCGTAGGGGAGCGTTCGCCGACATCGCGTCTGGTCCTTCCTGCCCGGCGGACCCATGGGCCGGCCGGGCGCGGGACGTCCCCCGCAGCGCGCTCCACGGCCTGCTTCCAGGCAAGTGCGAACCCTCGCCGCCCGCGAGCGGGGCCGGTGCCAACGGGTGACCCGGCGGGCGGCCCCGGCCCGGTGCCGGGTGACCCGGCGGGCGCCCGTGGACTCAGCGCGGCCGTGGGCTCAGCGCGATCGTGGGCTCAGCGCGCCGCCGCGCCGCGCCGCCGCCGTACCGCCCGCACCACTCCCGGCCCGAGCAGCGCGGCGGCCGCGGCGGCCGCCGCCCACCACCCCCAGGCGTCGCCGGCCCCGGCGTCCGCGTGCGTCTCCGGCAGGTCGTCCAGGTCGCCGGAGCAGGCCGTGGGGGCGAAGGATTCGTCCACGTAGACACAGACCGTGGCGGCGGCACGCAGGGTGCCGGGGGCGGCGCTGCCGGTGCGGTCGGCCCGGTCGCCGAGCACGGCCGTGGCGGTGAACACCTGGATGTCGTGTGCGGGCAGATCGGAGCGCCAGATCACCTTCTGCCGGCCCACGCCGCGCCCTTCGACGGTGGCGCCGGGCGCGGTGGCGGAGGTCGTGGTGGCCGGCATCTCCTGCTCGATGCGGGCGCGGTGGACGGCGGTGGGGCCCAGGTTGTGCACGGTGATGCGGTAGTCGAGCCGTTTGCCGGCCTCGGCGTCGTCCCGGCCGTCGGTCACCGCCACCGTCACCGAGACGGCGGGGGGCGCCGGGGCGTACCCGGCGGCGGGCAGTGCGTGCGGGACGTACGCGGTGACGGGCAGTGCCTGTGCGACGTACCCGGCGGCGGGCGGTGCCTGCGGGGCGTACGCGGCGGCGGACGGTCCGGGGAGCGTGGCGGCGCACAGCAGCGCGCAGACAACGGCGGTTCTCATGCCGTCATCCGAGCATCGCGGCCCCCGTCACCGGCGGCAGGCGGCCTTCTCCCGGGCCGGGTTCACCCGAGTGAGGGGCGGTGGCCGTCGCCCCTCACCCGGGCGGTCGCCACTGCTCAACGCCGGTGCGGTCCCGACCGGTGCACCGGGCCGTGGGAGTCCTCGCAATGGCCGGCCTCCTCCTGCGCGTCGGCGCCGGGCCGCTGACCCAGTGTCAGCACGTCATCGGGCGAGCCCTGTGCGCCGACGTGGTCGACCTGGAGGGTGGCGTGGCTGATGCCGTACTCGCCGCTCAGCAGCTCCTGCAGACCGCGGCGGACCTTGTGGCAGTCGCCGCCCGGCGCCACCAGGATGTGCGCGGAGAGCGCCGGCTGCCCGGAGGTGATCTGCCAGATGTGCAGATCGTGCACCTCGACGACCTCGTCCGTGGCGACCAGACGCTCGCCCAGCGCGTCCGGGTCCACACCGGCCGGTGCGGCCTCCATGAAGATCCGCCCGGATTCGCGCACCAGCCCCGTACCGGCCCGCAGCATCAGCGCGACGACCACCAGCGAGGCGATCGCATCCGCCCGCTCGAAGCCCGTCGTCAGCACGATCAGACCGGCGAGCGCGGTGGCGACGAAGCCGAACAGGTCGGTGAGGATGTGCTGGTAGGCGCCCTCGACGTTCAGGCTGGAGCGGTTGGCGCGGGACAGCAGCCAGGTGCAGATCAGGTTCACCACGATCCCGGACAGCGCGGTGACCAGCACCAGCCCGCCGGTCACCGCGGGCGGCGAGATCAGCCGCTGGACCGCCTCGTACCCCAGCCAGACCGACAGCAGCAGCAAGGTGATGCCGTTGGCCTGTGCGGAGAGGATTTCGGCGCGCTTGAGGCCGTAGGTGTACCCGCCACGCGCGGGCCGCGCCGCCAGCCGCATCGCGACCAGGGCCAGCACGATCGAGACCGCGTCGGTGAGCATATGGGCGGCGTCCGAGATCAGTGCCAGGGACTGCGCCAGGACACCGATGACGACCTCGACCGCCATGTATGCGGTGAGCAGCACGAGCGCACTGCGCAGCCAGCGCCGGTCGGCGTCCGGTGCGACCCCGTGGGCGTGGCTGTGGCTGTGCCCGTGGCTGTGGGCGTGCTCGGTCATGGGCGCGCTCCTTCCTGGCTCCCTGCTGCGAAGCAAACCGCACTTCAGCAAAAGATCCAAAGGCTGCATCGGTGACCGTTGTCATTACCGTCGAACGGACTGTCGTGACTGGTCAGAGCGGTGCGGACGGAAAGGGGAGCGGGGCCGGCAAACGGAATTCGGATGTCCGCTCCCGGCTGGCGTGGGAAGCCGCCGGGGCCGGTGCGCCCGGGTAGCATCCGGCGCTATGAGCGCTACGGGCGAGACCGTGCGGCCCGCACCCGGCAAGGGCCAGATCCTGGCGGTGCTCGGCCTGCTGGCCGCCGTCGCGATCCTGTACGGGTACCACGACGGCCTCCCCTTCTGGCTGGGGGCCCTGACCGGCGTGGTCGCCGTGCTCGGGTACCTGGTCTGCTTCGACTCCCCTCGTGGCATCTGGCAGTGGCTGCCGGCGGGGGTGGGTTTCTGCGCGGCGTTCCTGTTCGCCTGGCAGTTCCTGCTCGTGGTGCTGGGGTGAGCGAAGGGGCCCGCCTCGCGGGTTGACGAGGGGCCTCGCGGGTTGACCAGGGGCAGGGGGCGCCGCGCGGGTTGACCGGGGCAAATGGGGCCGCCGCGCGGGCTGACCGGGGGGCAGCGGGACCGCGTGAGGCGACCGGTCAGTAAAGTTCGGCTCCCGTCCCCCGGACCGGTGCCCCTTCGTCGTCTTCGCCGTCGGCGGGTTCCCCGGCTCCGGCCCCTCCCGACCTCTGAGGTACTCGGCAGTGAGCCCCGCACCACCCGCCCCGGCCGCTCCTGAACCCGTGTCCGTCGTCGGCATCGGGGCCGATGGCTGGGACGGACTGCCCGCCGCCTCCCGGCAGGCCCTGCAACGGGCCGAGGTGCTGATCGGCGGCCCCCGCCAGCTCGCGCTGCTGCCCGGCGAGTGCGCCGGCGAGCGCGTCCCGTGGCCCTCCCCCCTGCGCCCCGCCGTCCCCGGACTGCTCGCCACGCACGCCGGGCGCCGGGTGTGCGTGCTGGCCAGCGGTGATCCGATGTTCTACGGGATCGGGCGGACCCTGACCGAGGTGCTGGCGGAAACGGCATCGGAAGCGGAAGCGGAGGGGGCACCGGGACGGGAAGGGGAAGCGGCAGCGGCCGCGGCGACCTCGCCAAAGCCCCAGCAGACCCAACAGACCCAACAGACCCAGCAGCCCCAGTCACCCCACCCGCCCCGGCTCCGGATCTTCCCGCACCCCTCCTCCGTCTCCTACGCCTGCGCCCGCCTCGGCTGGCCGCTGGAGGACACCGAGGTCATCACGCTCGTCGGGCGGCCCGCCGAGAATCTGGCCCGCGGGCTGTACGACGGCCACCGCCTGCTGGTGCTGTCCGCCGGTGCCGGCACCCCCGCCGAGGTCGCCGCCCTGCTGCGCGCCCACGGCTTCGGCCCGACCCGGATGCGCGTACTGGAACAACTCGGCGGTCCCCGCGAACGCACGGCCGAGGGCACCGCCGACGGCTGGGAGGCCCCGCCCGCCGACCCCCTCAACGTCATCGCCCTCGACTGCCGGCGCGCGCCCGGCACCCCGCCGCTGTCCACTGTCCCCGGCCTCCCCGACGCCGCCTACGAACACGACGGCCAGCTCACCAAGCGCCATGTCCGCGCCGCCACCCTCGCCGCGCTGGCGCCCGCCCCCGGCGAACTCCTGTGGGACATCGGCGGCGGCTCCGGCTCCATCGCCATCGAGTGGCTGCGCGCGCACCGCACCTGCCGCGCCATCGGCGTCGAGCGGGACGCCGTACGGGCCGAGCGGATCGGCCGCAACGCCCGCTCGCTCGGTGTCCCCGCGCTACGCGTCGTCCACGGTTCCGCGCCCGCCGCGCTGGAGGGACTGCCGACGCCGGACGCGGTGTTCATCGGTGGCGGGCTGACCGCCCCCGGCCTGCTGGCCGCGTGCTGGGAGGCGCTGCCCGCGGGCGGCCGGATCGTCGCGAACACCGTGACGCTGGAGTCCGAGGCACAGCTCGCCGACTGCCACCGGCGGTACGGCGGCGAACTGGTCCGGCTCGCGGTCGCCCATGCGGTGCCGGTCGGCGGCTTCACGGGCTGGCGGCAGGCGATGCCGGTCACCCAGTGGTCGGCAGTGAAGCCGCGGCCGGCCGTGCAGCCGCCGGCCGCCTTCCCGGCCACCTCCCCGTCCCCGTCCTCCCGCCCCCAGGAGACCGAGCAACCATGACCGTCCACTTCATCGGCGCGGGTCCCGGCGCCGCCGACCTGATCACCGTGCGCGGCGCCCGTACGCTCGCCTCCTGCGGGGTCTGCCTGTACGCGGGCAGCCTGGTGCCGCGGGAGCTGCTTGCCGAGTGCCCGCCCGGCGCCCGGCTCATCGACACCGCTCAGCTGGACCTCGACACCATCACCGCCGAGATGGTCCGCGCCCACGAGGAGGGCCACGACGTCGCCCGGCTGCACTCCGGCGACCCGTCCGTCTTCAGCGCGGTCGCCGAGCAGATGCGCAGGCTGGACGCGGCCGGGGTGCCGTACGACGTGGTGCCGGGCGTGCCCGCGTTCGCCGCGGCCGCCGCCGCCCTGGGGCGCGAGCTGACCGTCCCCACCGTCGGCCAGACCGTCATCCTCACCCGCGTCGCCCAGCGCGCCACCCCCATGCCCGAGGGCGAGGACCTGGCCACCCTCGGCCGCAGCGGTGCGCTGCTGGTCCTCCACCTGGCCGCGATGTACGTCGACCGGGTCGTCGACGAACTCCTGCCGCACTACGGCGCCGACTGCCCGGCCGCCGTCGTCGCCATGGCCTCCCGCCCCGACGAACTGGTCCTGCGCGGCACCCTCGCCGACATCGCAGGACAGGTGAAGGCCGCGGGCGTGGTCCGTACGGCCGTCATCATGGTCGGCCGCACGCTGGGCGCCGAGCAGTTCCGCGACAGCCACCTCTATTCGGCGGACCGGGAGCGGCCGCACGGCGGGTGCGGGGCAGATGGGGCCGGTGCAGGTGGGGGCGGAGGCGAAGGCGGTGCACAGGACTCCGTGCCCGCTCCTGCCGACACTCCCTGAACATCAGGGCAGACGCAGACGCAGACGCGGACGCAGACGCACCGGAGCCCCGGGACGGAAGGTCCCGGGGCTCCGGTGCGTCCTGCTGATGCCGGACGTGCCGGCCTCAGAGGCTGGTGGTGTGCACCGCGCCCATGACGGAGCCGGAGACCTGCGCAGCGGCACCCTCGGGGGAGACCGACGCGCCGGCGCCGAGGAAGCCGCCGACGTTCGCGGAGACGCCGTGCCCGGCGATCTCGGCACCCGTGTTGGCGCCGCCGGCGACGAGACCACCGGAGATGTTCTCGAGCTCGCTGTCGGAGATCTCCGTGGCGGCGATGAAGTCGTTGCGCATGGTGTGCCCTTTTCGTCAGTGCTGTGGATTCTGAACCAATGCAGGCCGAATTGTGGAGCAATTCGTCCGCAACACGGGCGCCTGGCACCGGGCACCGGAAACCGGACACCGGGAGAATGACGCACGTAATGGCGTCCGCGTGTTCATGAAATGCAATCACGGCGAGGGGTTTCGCGGCAACTTGCCGGCCGGTTTTCCATCGGCGTGAAATACGGCGTCACAACCACCCTGACGTGCATCTTTGTCCGGTTCTTGCCTGATGGGGCGCACCGGTTCTTCGCCGAGTGGGATGACGTGAGATGTCTGCATTTTCCGCGTAACGCGGGTTGTGGCGCGGGTTGTCATGCTGGTTGTCGCAGGGATTATGAATTTACGCCGAAGCCCTGAAATGCCCTTTGCGTTGCCGGGGGGGCATCACGTCCCTCGCGATGGCAGTCGCAGTCGCGCTTTCAGTTTCCGCTTTCCGGCTTTGGTTTATGGGTTTTCGGTGAAGGTTCCGCACTGAAAGGCGGCACATCCGTTTACGGACGCCCGCCTGGTGCCCTCGCTCCGCCCGCCCACTGCCTGTCCCGGCCCTGTCCCGGACCTGCCCCGGACCTGCCCCGGACCTGCCCCCGGACCTGAGCCCGGCCCCGTCAGACCCGACTTCCCCGGGCCCGTCCGGCTGACCATACGACCGCATAGGGGTGAATGTCCGTTACTCGGCTCCCGGGGGCCGGTAAGGAAGCTGCGACGCCCAAGGGGGGCCGAGCAAAGGAGTGCGCCACGATGCGTACCAGACTGGCCGCCGGTGCGGTCGGCGCCGCCGTCCTGCTGACGCTCTTCGGCGGCAACGTCGCCGGTGCCGACGGCAGGGACCACACCACGCAGGCGACGGCGGCGGACACCCCGGCACAGACGCCCGACAGCTCGCCGTGGATGCACGACAGCCCGGCCACGATGAACGACCGGCCGCTCCGGGTGAACACCCGTCCGGCAGGGCGCTACGACCGCGGGCAAGCCGGCTTCGACCGCAACGGGCGGTTCCGCGACAACCCGCTGCAGCTGACCTCCTGTGCCCTCGGCACGGCGCTGGGCAGGCTCACCGGCCGCGGCAACGACTGCGTGGCCAGCCGGTACGGGCTGCGTACCTGACGGGTGCGGGGAGGCGGGGGAGCCCTTCACCGGACCGGCCCTCCCTGACGGGCTCCCTGACGGGCTTCCCCCGGCCCCCGCGGCTCCGCCCGCCCCACCACCATGCCCGCCCGGTCGATGCAGATGACATCGACCGCGACGGGCGCCCCCCGCAGCACGGCCAGAGACTCGTCCCGCGCCGTCGCCGCCACCAGATCCCCCAGCGGGACGTCCGCCGCGGCGCACAACTGCAGCGCCGCCAGGCCCGTGTTGGCCTCGGCCACCGCCTGTGCCAGCGCCTCGTCCGCCCCGCCCCGCCGGGCGAGTTCCGCCAGGAACCCCTTGTCGACCTGGGACCGCGCGGAGTGCAGATCCAGATGCCCGGCCGCCAGTTTGGACAGCTTGGCGAACCCGCCGCAGATGGT
Organism: Streptomyces sp. 2114.4; assembly: GCF_900187385.1. Taxonomy (NCBI): domain Bacteria; kingdom Bacillati; phylum Actinomycetota; class Actinomycetes; order Kitasatosporales; family Streptomycetaceae; genus Streptomyces; species Streptomyces sp. 2114.4. The sequence continues at coordinate 3,902,091 of NZ_FYEY01000001.1, read as the reverse complement.
CAGCCGCTCCACGGGATGGCGCCGGATGTACTTCAGCACCGCCCCCGCGAAGTCCCCCATGTCCAGCAGCGCGTCCTCGGGCAGGTGGTGCAGGGCGACGGCGGCCTTCTCCGACGTCGATCCCGTACACCCGGCCACATGCCGCCGCCCCGCCGCCCGCGCCACGTCCACACCGCGCCGGATGGAGTCGATCCAGGCCGAGCAGGAGTAAGGCACCACGATCCCGGTGGTCCCCAGGATCGACAGCCCGCCCAGAATCCCCAGCCGCGGGTTCCAGGTGCTCCGGGCGATCTCCTCCCCGTGATCGACGGAGATCTCCACCTCGACGTCGGCCGCCGCCCCCGGACCGCCGTACTGGGCCGCGACCTCGGCCAGATGCTCCCGCATCATCTGCCGCGGTACGGGATTGACCGCCGGCTCGCCCACGTCCAGCGGCAGACCGGGCCGGGTCACCGTTCCGACCCCGGGCCCGGCCTTGAACACGACCCCCGACCCGGGCGGCAGCGCCCGCACGGTGGCCCGGACGAGCGCCCCGTGGGTCACGTCGGGATCGTCGCCCGCGTCCTTCACCACCCCGGCCATGGCCGCCGTACGCCCCGGCGCCGGCCCCTCCCCTGTCAGCTCCTCCACCGTCAGCTCCTCCACCGTCAGCTTCTCCACCGCCAGCGCGAAGGACGGCGTTTGCCCCTTCGGCAGGGTGATCGTCACCGGGTCGGGAAACTCGCCGCTCAGCAGCGCCGTGTACGCGGCAGTGCTGGCTGCCGTCGCACAGGCCCCGGTCGTCCAGCCGTGCCGCAGTCCGGTGTGCGCGAGCTGCGCGCTGCGCCCGCCCGCGGCCTTGCCCGTACCCTGCGGCCCGGTACGGCCCTCACCCGTACGCCCCGTACCCTGCGGTTGCGCTTCAGCCACGGAGGAACCCACATCCCATGCCCGACGCAGCCCGCCCGCCGCGCCACGTACTGATCCTCGGCGGTACGACGGAGGCCCGCCGCCTGGCCGCCACTCTGGCAGCGGAGCCGTCCCTGCGCGTGACGACCTCGCTCGCGGGCCGGGTCGCCGCGCCGCGGCTGCCCGCCGGGGAGGTCCGCATCGGCGGGTTCGGGGGCCCCGAGGGCCAAGCCCGCTGGCTGCGGGAGCATGCGGTGGACGCGCTCATTGACGCCACCCATCCTTTCGCCGACACGATCAGTCACCACGCGGCCCTGGCCGCCGCCACCGCCCATGTTCCCCTGCTCGCCCTCCGCAGGCCCGGCTGGGTACCGGGACCCGGCGACGACTGGCACCAGGTCACCTCCCTGGACGAGGCCGCCGCCGCCCTCCCCGCCCTCGGCACCCGCATCTTCCTCACCACGGGTCGCATGGGCCTGGCCCACTTCGCCCACCTCACCGACCTCTGGTTCCTCGTCCGCTCCGTCGACGCCCCCGAGCCGCCGCACCCGCCCCGGATGACGACCCTCCTGGCCCGCGGCCCGTTCACCCTGGACGGCGAACGGGCTCTCCTCCGGGACCACCGCATCGACGTCGTCGTCACTAAGGACAGCGGCGCGGCCGCCACCGCCGCCAAGCTGACAGCGGCGCGTGAGGCGGGCGTACCGGTGGTGGTCGTCCGGCGGCCGCCCGTGCCGGAGGGGGTGCCGGTGGCGGTAGATCCGGACGAGGCCGTGCGATGGATCCGCGGCCTTTTCAGCGAGGCCAATGCACGCTGAAGTGATTGGCCTCGCGGACCCTTTTTGCTAATTCGTCGCGACGCTTTGCCGATTCCGCAGGCTCGTCATCGAGGTCGGCCTTCACATTTTCACGACCGGGCTCGCGGGCACTCGCGGATTCGTCCGTCTCGGCGCTCACGGGGCGCACGTCCGCACCGCTTCCGCGAGCCGGCGTGCGACGTCCGGGGTGCAGCGTCCCAGCTCCACGAGCGGCTGCGGAAAGTGATCCGCCAGCGAGACCGGGTCCACGGCCAGCGACGGCAGGGTGATCCCCACCCCCTTCAGCGCCGTCCGCAGCTCGCCGCACGCCTGCTCCGCGTCCCTGCGCTTCCCGGCCGCCGGCCCGCGCTCCGCCATTCCCATTTCTTCTTCTCCCTCTTCTGGGTTCGAGTCCTGACTGGGCTGCAAAAGCCCTTTCACACTCCTAGAGTCGTCACAACGGGCCGCTTCCGATAGGGAGTTGGCGTTGCCGTAGGGACAGGACAACAGGGGTATCGGGGAATGGTCGAAAAGAATTCCGAGGAGTACGAGGGTTCGGCCCGCTGGGTCCTCGCCTGCGAACTCCAGCGGTTACGGGAGGCGTCGGGCAAATCGCTGGCCCAGCTCGCCGAAGAGACCAACTACGACCGCACCTACCTCCACCGCCTGGAGACCGGCGAACGACTCTCGAAGCTCCCGGTCATGGAGGCGCTGGACCGGGTCTACGGGACGGGTGAGCTGCTGGTGCGGTTGTGGGGGCTGGCGCGGCTGGATGCCTTCAAGGACAAGTACCGGGAGTTCATGAAGCTTGAGGCGAAGGCCACGATTATTCACAAGTACGCGGTGGTCGTCCCTGGCCTCTTGCAGACCGAGGGCTTCGCGCGGTTCGTGCTGTCGTCGTCTCCAACTTCGAAAAGTCCGGACGAGCTCGAAGACGACGTCGCTGCTCGCATCGGTAGGCAGGAACTGTTGCGCCGCACCCCTCCGCCCAGCGTCCGGATCATTCTCGACGAGGCGGTTCTGCGGCGCCCGGCACCCGATCCCAAGGTCTGGCATGACCAGCTCGCCCGGATCGAGGGCGCTGCCGAAGCTCCGACCATGACGATCCAGGTGCTTCCGCTGTCTGCCGGGGTGCAGGGCCTCACCGGCGGGCCACTCTCGCTCCTCTGGATGGCGGACGGCAGTGCTGTTGCCTACCTGGAGGGCAACAGGTCAGGGGAGTTGGTCGAGGATCCAGCAGAAATCGAGCGATACCGATTGTCTTACGATCGCCTGCGAGACGCGGCACTGCCGCCGTGTGCCTCATCCACATTCATCCAGCAGTTGGTGGAGGACAGCAGGCCATGAAGACGATCCCCAACCTGTCAGGTGTTGCATGGCGCAAGAGCAGCTACAGCGACGGAGGAGAGGACAACTGCGTCGAGGTCTCTGATGGCTTCCCCGGCGCCGTCCCGGTCCGTGACAGCAAGAACCCGACTGGTGGTGTGCTGCTCTTTCCGGCTGAGGCTTGGTCGGCGTTCATAGTCACTGTCAAGGCGGACCAACTGAGCTGAGGACGAGGGGAACGGAGCAAGCCGTGAAGACGATCCCGAATCCGGCCGCCCTCGTGTGGCGTAAGAGCAGCTACAGCAATGGCGGCGACGCCAACTGCGTCGAGGTCTCCGACGGTTTCCCCGGAGCCGTCCCGGTCCGTGACAGCAAGAACCCGGCCGGTGGTGTGCTGCTCTTTCCGGACACCGCCTGGTCGGGCTTCATGGCCACCGTGAAGGACGGCCGTCTGCTGTCCCCGGCTGAGCGTGCAGAGCGCGCTGGGAAGGCGCTCACGGCGCTGAAGAAGTGGCACGGATACGCCCCGGCCGCGGCACAGCAGCAGGACGTGGACCGTGAGCTCGACCGGCGTCTGGCCGAGGTGACCGGCAGCCGGTGAGCGACGCCGGGGCCCCGGCACCCTCAGGGGGGTGAGCCGGAGCCCCATGCCGGCTGTCCGGCTCACCCCTCCGGATACCTCCGCGGCGTCCACACGACCTCCGTGCCGTCGTCCCGCCGTACCGCCTGCGTCTGCGATGAGCCGACGATCAGGAGGGTGCGCATGTCGACCTGGGTCGGGTCGAGGTCGGCCAGACGCACCGTGCGGACGGATTCCTCGGGGCCGCCGATGTCGCGGGCGAGGATGACCGGGGTGTCGGGGGCGCGGTGTTCCAGGAGGAGTTCGCGGGCCTTGCCGACCTGCCAGGTGCGGCTGCGGGAGCCGGGGTTGTAGAGGGCGAGCGCCAGGTCGGCGGAGGCCGCCGCGTGCAGGCGTTCGGCGATGACTTCCCAGGGCTTGAGGCGGTCGGAGAGGGAGATGACCGCGTAGTCGTGGCCGAGCGGGGCGCCGGCGCGGGCGGCTGCGGCGTTGGCGGCGGTGACGCCCGGGAGGACGCGTACGGGGATCGCGCGGTACGGGTCCTGGGAGGCGACCTCCAGGACGGCGGTGGCCATGGCGAAGACGCCGGGGTCGCCGCCGGAGACCACGGCCACCCGGCGGCCGCGCCGGGCCAGGTCGAGGGCGAGTTCGGCGCGTTCGGACTCGACCTTGTTGTCGGAGGCGTGGCGGCGCTGGCCGGGGCGCAGCGGGACGCGGTTCAGGTAGGTGGTGTAGCCGACGAGGTCTTCGGCGGCGGCGAGGGCGCCGCGGGACTCGGGGGTCAGCCAGAGGGGGCCGGCCGGGCCGGTGCCGACGACCAGGACCTCGCCGGGACCGGACGGTGCGGCGGCCTCGTCGGTTTCCGCTCCGGGCGCGCTGGAGGACTGCTCGGCGACGCGGCTGGGGACGACCGCGACGGAGAAGTAGGGGACGGTGTCGGTGTCGATGCCGGCGAGCGTGCCGGTGCGCTCGCCGGACATCGTGGCGCGCTCGACGTACCGGGCCTCGGGGAGGCGGCCGGAGCGTTCCATGGCGCGGCGCACGGCGGGGAAGGTGCGGCCCAGCTTCATGACGACGGCGGTGTCGGTCGAGGCCAGGCGGGCGGTCAACTCCTCCTCCGGGAGCGTGCCCGGGAGGATCGTCAGGACCTCGTCGGCCTCGGCGAGCGGCTTGCCCAGGCGGGCCGCGGCGGCGCTGATGGAGGTGACGCCGGGGATGACCTCGGTCGGGTAGCGGTGCGCCAGCCGCTTGTGCATGTGCTGGTAGGAGCCGTAGAAGAGCGGGTCGCCCTCGGAGATGACGGCGACGGTGCGGCCGGCGTCGAGGTGGGCGGCGAGGCGGGCCGCCGCGGACTCGTAGAACTCGTCCAGCGCGCCCCGGTAGCCGCCGGGGTGGTCGGTCGACTCGGTGGTGACCGGGTAGACCAGCGCCTCCTCGATGTGGTCGGGGCGCAGGTGCGCGGCGGCGATGGAGCGCGCGATCGAGCGTCCGTGCCGGGCGCTGTGGTACGCGATGACATCGGCGCCGACGATGACCTCGACCGCCCGGACCGTCATGAGGGACGGGTCGCCGGGGCCGAGGCCGACCCCGTAAAGGTGGCCCGGGCCGGCCGTCGCCGCGACGCTGCCGTCACGGGTTGCCTGCTGCTCGCTCACGCTCACTCTTCCTCGCTCGCCATGGCGTTGATCGCGGCCGCGGCCATGGCGCTGCCGCCACGGCGCCCGCGCACCACGAGGTGGTCCAGCTTCGACGGGTGGGCGATCAGCGCGTCCTTGGACTCGGCGGCGCCGATGAAGCCCACGGGTATGCCGATGACGGCGGCCGGGCGGGGCGCGCCTTCCTCGATCATTTCGAGGAACCGGAAGAGGGCGGTGGGGGCGTTGCCGAACGCGACCACGGCGCCTTCCATCCGGTCCCGCCACAGTTCCAGGGCCGCGGCGCTGCGGGTGGTCCCGGTCCGGGCGGCGAGTTCGGGGACCGCGGGGTCGGTGAGCGTGCACAGCACGTCGTTGTCCGCCGGGAGCCGCTTACGGGTGACGCCGCTGGCGACCATGTTGGCGTCGCAGAGGATCGGCGCACCGGCGCGCAGTGCCGCGCGGCCACGGGCCACCACCTCGGGGGTGAAGGCCAGATCGCGTACCAGGTCGACCATGCCGCAGGCGTGGATCATGCGGACCGTGACCTGGCTGACGTCGGCGGGCAGGCCGGCGAGGTCAGCCTCGGCGCGGATGGTGGCGAAGGACTGGCGGTAGATCGTCGCCCCGTCCTTCTCGTAGTCGAACGCGGTCACTTGGGCCTCGGGGGTGTCGGGTGCGGGCGGGCTCGGGCAGTTCATGGGTCTTCGGGGCAGATCATGGGGGTTTCGGGGTGGTGCCGGGGCTTCGGGGTGGCTCATGGGGCCGGGGGCGGGGGCGCCTTGGTGCGTGCGGCGGGCGGGGCGCCGGTCGGCGTACCGGTCGCGGCGGTGTCCGGATCCACCAGTGCTACCCGGTAGCCCTCCGCCGTGGCCAGTACGTCGACCCAGGTGCCGTGCGGGTGGCCGCAGCGGCGTTCGCAGCCGGACCAGTAGACGGGGACGCCCGCGGGAGAGAGGGGGACGCCCAAGGGAGGGGAGCCGGTGGGTGCTTCGTCCGGGACGGTCGTGCCGGCGGCGACGGCGGCCGTGGCGTCGGCGCGTACGTCGGTACGGGACTTGGCGCAGCCGGGGCGGCCCGTACAGGCGCCGAGGCGGTGCCAGGGGGAGGCCGGGTCGGTGATCAGGCCGGCGGTGGTGAGCTCCGCCAGGCGGTCCGGTGCCGTGGCGGCCGGCAGTCCGGGCAGGACGATGCCGCGCCACGGGGTGAGGCGCAGTGCGCCGGAGCCGTCGGCGCCGGCGATCGCGGTCAGCAGCCGCCACTGGGCCACCGAGAGCCGGCCCAGCGGGGCCAGGACCGAGAGCGCCCGGTCGCCGTCGGGGCCCTCGACGAGGCCGGGGGCGGCGGAGTCCGCGTACGGCGGGGCGAAGGACGGGGCGTACGGAGGAGAGGTACGGGTGGCGGATGCGGGCGCTTCGGCCACGTACGCGGCCTCGATGCCCGCCGACCGCAGTGCGTCGGCCACGTCCACGGCCCGCAGCCGGTGCCCGTCCGGGAGTTCGCGGACCCGCCAGGCGCCGCTGCCGCTCGCCGCGGCGGCGGTCAGGAAGGCCTCGGCGGCGGTGAGCGCGGCGCGCGGTGCGTCCGGGCCGGCGATCCGCAGCGCCGCCGGATCGTCGCCGACCCGCAGCAGGGCGCCGCCCGCCGGGCCGGCGCCGTCCCCGGCCGGCTCTGCGAGCAAGCTCACATCCCCGCCGAGCGCCGCCACATCGCCCCGCCCGTCGTCCAGAACGAACAGGAAACGGCCGGAGAGGGCGGTCGCGGACTCGCTCGCGCAGAGCAGCGCGTCCAGCTCACGGGCCCACCGTCGCACGTCAGAAGGGGTGTGCCGGTCCAGTCCCGCCAGCGGCGAGGCGAGGATGTTGCGGATGCGTTCATGGCGTTCGGAGGGCAGCAGACCGGCGTCGCGCAGCAGCGCGGCGAGGCGGCCGCCGCAGTCCTCCGCCAGGCCGCGGAGCTCGGCGTTGCCGCGGGAGGTGAGGGAGAGGTGGCCGTCACCGAGCAGGTCCGCGGCGTCGGCCAGGGCAGTTGCCTGACGCACCGTCAAATCTCCGGCGGGCAGCCGGATGCGGGCGAGGTGGCCGTCGGCGGCCTGATGCAGCCGCAGCGCTCCCGGGCAGGCGTCACCGCGGTCGCGCAGCGGCGGTGCGGCGGCCTGGGGCCGTGTCGAGGGGGAGGGCGGCATGGCCGCGAGCATACCCACGGGGGCGGGCGCCGATCCGGGCCGGATCCGGCCGGGCCGCCGGCCCGCCGCGTGCTCTTTGCCCGGCCCGCCGCGCGCCCGTTCCCCGTCCTGCCGCAGCCTGTCCCAAGGCCCGCTTACCCAGCCCGCCCCCACCCCTTACCATTCAGGTCGGTGGGTCGGCTGGCCCGCCGGACGCCAGCGACGGCGCAGGGGCTGCGGCCCCGGGGAGGAAGCCCGGTGAGAATCCGGCGCGGTCCCGCCACTGTGAACCCGGCAGCTGCCGGGCGAGCCAGGAACTCCCGCCGTCCTTACGACCACCCGGGGCGCGGACACCCCGAGGAAGGCCTGCGCTCGCATGCTTCTGCTGCTGTCGACCTCCGACACCGACCTGCTCAGTGCCCGCGCGGCCACGGGCCCCGTGCCGTACCGGCTCGCCAACCCCGCCCGGCTCGACGTCGCCGAGCTGCCCGCCCTGCTGGAGGGCTGTGACCTCGTCGTCGTACGCCTCCTCGGCGGCATCCGCGCCTGGGAGGAGGGCCTGGAGGTGCTGCTCGCCGAGGACCAGCACCGGCCGGTCGTCGTGCTCACCGGTGAACAGGCCCCCGACGCCCAGCTCATGGAGCAGTCGACGGTCCCGGTCGGCATCGCGGCCGAGGCGCACGCCTACCTCGCGCACGGCGGCCCCGCCAACCTCGGCCAGCTCGCCCGCTTCCTGTCCGACACGGTGCTGCTGACCGGCCACGGCTTCGAGCCGCCGGCGCCCGCCCCGAGCTGGGGACCGCTGGAGTGGGAGGGCCGCAACGCGACCGGCCCGCAGATCGCCGTGCTCTACTACCGCGCGCACCACATGAGCGGCAACACCGGCTTCGTACGGACCCTGTGCGAGCAGATCGAGGCCGCGGGCGGCCGCGCCCGTCCCCTGTTCGTCGCCTCCCTCCGCGCCCCCGAGCCGGAGCTGATCGAGGAGCTGCGGACCGCCGACGCCCTCGTCACCACCGTGCTCGCCGCGGGCGGCAGCAAGCCCGCCGAGGCGTCCGCCGGCGGCGACGACGAGTCGTGGGACGCGGGCGCGCTGGCCGCCCTGGATGTGCCGATCCTGCAGGCCCTGTGCCTGACCGGGCCGCGCAGCGCCTGGGAGGAGAACGACGAGGGCCTGTCGCCGCTGGACGCCGCCTCGCAGATCGCGGTCCCCGAGTTCGACGGCCGGCTGATCACCGTGCCGTTCTCCTTCAAGGAGGTCGACGAGGACGGCCTGCCGGTCTACGTCGCCGACCCCGAGCGCGCCGCCCGGGTCGCCGGGATCGCCGTCCGGCACGCCCGGCTGCGCCACATCCCGGCCGCGGACAAGCGCCTTGCCCTGGTGCTGTCGGCGTACCCGACCAAGCACTCCCGGATCGGCAACGCGGTCGGCCTGGACACCCCGGCCAGCGCCGTGGCCCTGCTGCGCCGCCTGCGGGCGGACGGCTACGACTTCGGGACCGAAGAGGTCCCCGGCCTGGAGTCCGGCGACGGCGACGAGCTGATCTACGCCCTCATCGAGGCCGGCGGCCACGACCAGGAATGGCTCACCGAGGAACAGCTCGCCCGTAACCCCGTCCGCATCCCGGCCGCCGACTACAAGCGCTGGTACGCCACGCTTCCGCAGGAGCTCCGGGACTCCGTCGAGGAGCACTGGGGGCCGCCGCCCGGCGAGATGTTCGTCGACCGGAGCCGCAACCCCGACGGCGACATCGTGCTGGCCGCCCTGCGCCGCGGCAATCTCCTGATCCTCATCCAGCCGCCGCGCGGCTTCGGCGAGAACCCGATCGCGATCTACCACGACCCCGATCTGCCGCCCTCGCACCACTACTTGGCGGCGTACCGCTGGATCGCGGCCTCCGCCGACGACGGCGGGTTCGGCGCGGACGCCATGGTCCACCTGGGCAAGCACGGCAACCTGGAGTGGCTGCCCGGCAAGAACGCGGGCCTGTCCGCGGCCTGCGGCCCGGACGCCGCCCTCGGCGACCTGCCGCTCGTCTACCCCTTCCTGGTCAACGACCCCGGCGAGGGCACCCAGGCCAAGCGCCGGGTTCACGCCACCCTCGTCGACCACCTCGTCCCGCCGATGGCCCGCGCCGAGTCCTACGGCGACATCGCGCGCCTGGAGCAGCTGCTCGACGAGTACGCGGCGATCTCCGCGATGGACCCGGCCAAGCTGCCCGCGATCCGCGCCCAGATCTGGACGCTGATCCAGGCCGCCAAGCTCGACCACGACCTGGGGATGGACGAGCGCCCCGACGACGACGGCTTCGACGACTTCCTGCTGCACGTCGACGGCTGGCTGTGCGAGGTCAAGGACGCCCAGATCCGCGACGGTCTGCACGTCCTGGGCGGCGCCCCGGCCGGTGAGGCGCGCGTCAACCTCGTCCTGTCCATCCTCCGCGCCCGCCAGATCTGGGGCGGCACCTCCGCCCTGCCCGGTCTGCGGGAGGCGCTCGGTCTCGACGAGTCCGCGGCCACCCGGACGACCGCCGACGCGGCCGAGGAGACCGCCCGTGGCCTGGTCCAGGCGATGGAGGACGCGGGCTGGGACCCGGCGGCGGTGTCCGCCGTCGCCGAGGGCCACCCGTCCGCGGTCGCCGACATCCTCGACTTCGCGGCCCGCCAGGTCGTCCCGCGGCTCGCCGCCACCACCGACGAGATCGACCACGCGGTGCACGCGCTGAACGGCGGCTTCGTCCCGGCCGGGCCCTCGGGATCCCCGCTGCGCGGCCTGGTCAACGTCCTGCCGACGGGCCGGAACTTCTACTCCGTCGACCCCAAGGCCGTCCCCTCCCGCCTCGCCTGGGAGACCGGCCAGGCCCTCGCCGACTCCCTGCTGGAGCGCTACCGCACCGACAACGGCGACTGGCCGCAGTCGGTCGGCCTGTCCCTGTGGGGCACCAGCGCGATGCGGACCAGCGGCGACGACGTGGCCGAGGCCCTGGCCCTGCTGGGGGTCCGCCCCGTATGGGACGACGCCTCGCGCCGGGTCAACGGCCTGGAGCCGATCGACCTCGCCGAGCTCGGCCGCCCCCGCATCGATGTCACCCTGCGCATCTCCGGCTTCTTCCGCGATGCGTTCCCGCACGTCATCGGCCTGCTCGACGACGCCGTACGGCTGGTCGCCGGTCTGGACGAGCCCGCGGAGTCCAACTTCGTGCGCGCCCACGCCCAGGCCGACCTGGCCGAGCACGGTGACGAGCGGCGCGCCACCACCCGCATCTTCGGCTCCCGCCCGGGGACGTACGGCGCGGGCCTGCTCCAGCTGATCGACTCCCGTGACTGGCGCACCGACGCCGACCTCGCCGAGGTCTACACCGTCTGGGGCGGCTACGCCTACGGCCGCGGCCTCGAAGGCCGCCCGGCCCGGGACGAGATGGAGACCGCCTACAAGCGCATCGCGGTCGCCGCCAAGAACACCGACACCCGCGAGCACGACATCGCGGACTCCGACGACTACTTCCAGTACCACGGCGGCATGGTCGCCACCGTCAAGGCGCTCAAGGGCAAGGCCCCCGAGGCGTACATCGGGGACTCCACCCGCCCCGAGACGGTCCGCACCCGCACCCTGGTCGAGGAGACCTCCCGGGTCTTCCGCGCCCGGGTGGTCAACCCCCGCTGGATCGAGGCGATGCGCCGCCACGGCTACAAGGGCGCCTTCGAACTCGCCGCGACCGTGGACTACTTGTTCGGCTACGACGCCACCACGGGCGTGGTCGCCGACTGGATGTACGACAAGCTCGCCCAGACCTACGTCCTCGACCCCGAGAACCGCGACTTCCTCCAGGAAGCCAACCCCTGGGCCCTGCACGGCATCGCCGAACGCCTCCTGGAGGCCGAGTCCCGCGGGATGTGGGAGAAGCCGGACGCCGAGACGCTGGCGGCACTGCGGCAGGCGTTCCTGGAGACCGAAGGGGAGCTGGAGGGGGAGGACTGACGGTCGCCGGGCCGGCGGTCTTGGTGGCGGCGGTCCCGGTGGCGCACCCGCGCCGCCGGGACCGCCGCGTCGTCATCCGGAGGACGCGAACGCCCCTGCCATCGGGCCAGGGCGGCGGGCCCGGCACCGGCCACGGGGCAAACCCCGCGGTCGGGTGCGGCAAGCCCCAGGTGCGGGCCGCCGGGGCCGGTGCGAGGATTTTTCGTGGGGGTGGTTCCTGTGCTGCTCACGGGGCGGAATGAGGAGGCTTCCGGTGACTGCCACGAAGACATGGAACGCCGAGATCAGCATCACCGAGACCGGGGGCGAGGTCCGGGCCGAGGCCAGGCTGCGCGGCAAGGAGGACGGGCAGATGGTGGGCCAGGGGGAGGCCCGTTGCAATCCCGCCGATGAGAACGTCCCGGCCATCGGGGACGAGCTGGCGGTGGCCCGCGCGATGTCGGATCTGAGCCATCAGCTGGTGCAGCGCGCCGCGCACGACATCGAAGTGCACACGGCCCGGCCGGTGGAGCGCCTGCGCGCCTGAGGTGGCCGTCGGCACACCGGACGCCGCCCGGCAGATACGCCCGGCGGCGTCGGTGGCCTGCCCTGCCCGGCATGCCGGGAGGACGTGGCTTCCGGCACACGCCGCCCGCCGGTCATGTAATGGTTGAATGTATTTGACCCATGACCGCACGCTGGCGGACATGGCACGACTCCCAGATGTGCAGTGTGAACCGTGGTGGTGTCCCGTATGCGGCCTCTCCTCCGAATCCTGCCGACCGATATCGGAACACCTCACGTCCGAGGGAATGGTGCGGTACCTGTGGTGCCACACCGGTGGATGGCTCATCGCCCGCTCGGACATCGAGCTGATCCGGGTGAGCCCGGGGGAAGAGCGCCACACCGCGGACGGTGGGGTTCCGTAACGCCCGAGAAGGTCACGTGAAGCAGAACGACTACGGCCGTCTCGGGGCCGTGCTGTCCGCCGATCTGATCAACCTGCCCGAGATGAGCGCGGCAAGTGTGCAGAGCCTGCTGGAGGCACACCGGATCCGTCGCCCGGCAGTCGTCGACGCCGACGTGGACGGCTTCCGCGGCTGGCGGGATCAACTGGCCCGCGTTTTCGGTTCCACGGATGCCGACGCGCAGTGCTCGGCCGTGAACGCCCTGCTGGTGGCGGCGACCCTGCGCCCCTGGGTGACCACCCATGACGGCCTCCAGCCCCACCTCCACTTCGTACCGGACGCGGCCGACGTGTTGTCCAGGGTCAAGGCAGTCACCGCCGGTGGCCTCGCCTTCGTCCTGTGCTGGGAAGGGGGCGCACGGCTCGGACGGTGCCTGCGCGCCGAGTGCGCCCGCGCCTATGTGGACACGTCCAGGAACGGGCGGCGGCGGTACTGCACGGCACGCTGCGGGAACACCGAAGCGGTGATGCGACATCGGTCCCGGTCGCCGGGCCTTAGGCCGTAGTCGTCGGGCCGCGGGCCGTAGAGGTCTTGCCCTGAGGTTTTTTCGGAGATCCTTTCCGGCAGTCCGGCAGTCCGGCAGTCCGGCAGTCCGGCAGTCCGGCAGTCCGGCAGCCGCTCGCCGGCCCGGACGGCATCCCTAGTGGCTTTCCGTCGGGAAGTCCGGTCCGATCGTCAGCGTCACCGCGCCCGGTGCCGCCCCGGCCGACTCCGTGGCCTTGATGCCGGGGAGGCGGGAGGACAGCACCTCGCTCTGGGTCTTGAGCGCGGCCGGATAGCTGACGGTGGTCTTGTCCGTCGCCGGGGCGTTGCCCGTGCCGACGACGGTGAAGCCGAGCCCCCGCAGCTGGTCGGCGGCGGAGGCGGCCCGGCCGGGCACGCCGGTGCCGTTGAGGACGCGGACCTGCACGGCGTGGGCGGTCACCGGGTTCTTCGCGGCCTCGGCGAGCTTCTGCTTTCCGGCGGCGCCGATCTCGCGGTCGTGCGCCAGGTCGCTGAAGAGCCGGCCGGCCTGCGGGTACTGCCAGACGACATTGGCCTTGTCGGTCGGGACGTCGGCCTCGCGGTAGTAGTTGGGGACCGTCAGGAAGGTGAGGCGGTCGGTGGGGATGTCCTTGACGGTCGCGGCCAGGTCGTAGAGCGGCTTGATACCGGCCAGGGCGTTGTCGGTGGTGAGGGACTTGGTGGCCGAGTTCAGGAAGTCGTAGAGCTCGCCGGGGCTGGTGAGCTTGGACTGGGCCTTGGCGCCCAGGGCCTTCATGAATTCCTGCTGGCGGCCGATGCGGCCGAGGTCGGAGCCGTCGCCGACGCTGTAGCGGGTGCGGACGTAGCCGAGCGCCTTCTCGTCCCGGACGTTCTGGCAGCCCGCGTCCATGTCGAGGTGGGCCTTCTTGTCGTGGATGGCGTGCTTGGGGCAGACCTCTATGCCGCCCAGCGCGTTGACCATGCCCTTGAAGCCCTGGAAGTCGACCGAGGTGAAGTGGTCGATGCGCAGTCCGGTGTTCTTCTCGACGGTCTTGATGGTGCAGGCCGCGGCCTTGCGGATGTCGCCGGAGTCACCGCCGATCGAGAACGCCTCGTTGATCTTGAAGTGGTGCGGGGACGACTTCGAGCCGTTGCCCCGGGTGCAGGCGGGGATCTGCACCCAGGAGTCCCGGGGGAAGGACAGCGCGGTGGCCCACTTACGGTTGGCGGCGATGTGCAGCACCATCAGCGTGTCCGACTGCATGGTGGTGAGGTTCCTGCCGTACTTGGCGTTGGCACCCGCGCGGCTGTCGGAGCCGACGACCAGGATGTTCTTGGAGCCGGGGCTGAGGTTGACCGGCCGGGGGCCGTCGACCCCGATGTCCACGCCGTGGATGTTGCCGTCCAGGTGCTGGTAGACCCACGCCCCGACACCGGCCGTGCCGAGCAGCAGCACGCCGAGCACGCCACCGGTCCAGGCGAGGACGCGGCCGCGGCGGGTCATCCGCAGCTTGCCCGTACCGGCCGCGGGACCGGCGCCGTCGCCGGTGGTACGGGACCTTCTGCCGGTGGTACGCGACGTTCCGCTGGTGCTGCGGGACGTCCCTCCGGGGGTGCGGGACGTTCCGGATGCGCCGCCGGTGCCCCGCCGGGCCGTCCGCTGGTGCGTCTGCCTGTCATGCACGCCGATGGCCCTTCTGGTCCTTCTGATACTGGTGAGGCGAGCGGTGCTCTAGAGGGGAGGGCGCGGCAGCGGCGGCCGACGGTGTCGGCTGTGGCGGCAGGGCCTGCTGTGCCGTCAGCGTCTGCTGTGGCGGTAGGGAAGGACGGCTCAGATGCCGGTGCTGGGCAGCAGCCGTATGGACTCGGGGTCGAAACGCAGCCACTGCGGACACGCGCTCGCGCTGCCGGGCAGGGTGCGCAACCGGCACCACAACTCGCCCGCGCCGTCCGTCCACCAGGCGTTGATCCGGCCCAGCGTCCATCTGCCGTCCGGGTATTGGACCTCCACCGGCTGATAAACCCATCGCACCTCCGCCTCTGGGGGCGGGCAGTCCCAGGTCAGGAGTCCGCACCTCGTTGCCATCTCCCCCTCCGGCCGCGCCTGTTGCGCATGTGCGCGCCACTGTACCGGGAAGGTCTACAGTGCTGTAGAAGTTGTCCGGTACCGCGTACGCACAGCGCGGGTGCGCCATGCGTGCCCCGTGAGGGTCAAGGGTCAGTGTGCCCCTAGAGGGGCGTTGCTGCCTTCAGAACAACGAACAGCGCTACCGCGGCGTTGAGCGCGGAGACGGCGGAGGCGGCCGTGCCCGCCGCGGCGACCAGGGCCGCCAGACCGGCCGGGGTCAGCGCCGGCGGCCAGTGGCGGGCCGGCGGCACGGGCCCGAGCAGCGCCACCGACCACCAGCAGGCCCAGGCACAGCGTGCTGCACAGGCCGAGGACCGCGGCGAGCAGGGTCAGCAGGCGGGTGGTGGCGCGGGGGTGGAGGTGCTGCTCCGCGAGCCGGGCGATCGGCAGGGCGGTGAGCGGCAGGACGAGCGGCAGGAACACGAAGACACCCACCGGTCAGCCTCCGCGCGCTTCGCCCGAGGGGTGGTGCCGGCCGGGGGGTGTGGGGGTGCCGGCCGTCGTGGGGCCGTCGGCCGTCGTGGGGGCCTCGGTGGCCGTGGGGGCCTCGGCCGTCGTGGGGTTCTCGGTAGCTGTGGGGGGCTCGGTGGCCGTGGAGTTCTCGGCCGCGTCGCGGTCGAGGAGGGTGCGCAGCAATTGCTCGTCGTGGGGGGAGAGCGCGGAGACGAAGCTGGTCAGTACGGCGTCCCGGTCCGGTTCGCCGTCCAGGACGCGGCGCATCCGCAGTGCGGCGAGCCCGGCCTCGTCGGCGGCCGGGGTCCAGAGGTAGGCGCGGCCGGACCGCTCGCGGGTGACGGCCTGTTTGGCGTGCAGCCGGGAGAGGATCGTCATCACGGTCGTGTACGCGAGGTCGTCGCCGAGCCGTTCCTGCACCCAGGCGGCGGTGGCCGGCCCCGGCGCGTGGTGCAGCGCGGCCAGCACCTGGGCCTCCAGCTGGCCCTGCCCCCGCCGGCGGGCGCGCTCCCGTCCGGCGCCCCCGAAGTTCCCGAAGGCGTTCCCGCCCATGCCGTCGCCTCCCGTCGCTCCGGGTGTCCCACTGGCCGGGACGTCGGGGCATCTTACTGAGCGGCCTGATCCGGGCGGCTCGTCGAGTGCCCCGGCTCCGGGCGGACCGCCGGGCGGCCGGATCCGGAACGGTGGTCCGCTCGTACCGTCGCCGGACGCCACGGATTCCGGCCGCTAACTTCTACACTCCTGTAGATTTTGAGGCTCACCCCGAATGCAGGCAACACCTGGAGGGAAGCCGCGGGGGTCTCGCCGGCCAAGGGCGGCAACGACTCGCTGTCGAAGTCCCCCGGTCTCGGCTTCGCTCCAACGTCTGAGCCGCTGACTCCGGTGCCGGTGCCGGTGCCGGTGCCGGTGCCGGTGCCGGTGCTGGTGCTGGTGTCGGTGCCGGTGCTGGTGTCGGTGTGGGGGGAGGGTGCGGGAGCGGGCGCACCCGCCGCCTCACCTCCCTCCCTCCCTCTCCCCCTCCCTCTCCCCCTCGTCGTCTTGCCCCCTCCTGCCTATAACCGCACACAACGGGATGTACCGGTCTCCCGCGGGGTACCTTGGAAACACCGGAACGCCGAAGGATGCCGAGGGCGCCGAGGGCGCCTGGGGACGCCCAGGGAGCCCGGGGAGGCGCGTATTCGGTGAGGTGAGCACCATGCAGACTCTCTGGACCGTGGTCGTGCTGCTGGCGCTGGTCGCGCTGGGGGCACTGTTCATCGCCCGGGTCAATGCCCAGGGGGCCGGACGGATGGCCCCCCATCGCTACGCGGACTGGAAGCAGTCGCTGCGGGGCCGGAAGCACAAGCCCCCGCACGAGCACGACGATGCCCACCCCGAAGCACCGCCGGCCGGGCCGCCTGCAGCTGGGCCGCCGACGGCCGCCCCACCGACGGCCGCCCCACCGACGCCACCGGACAAGGCAGGTGGCGACCCGTGACGTCCACCGCCCGGGGCGCCCCGTCGGCGCGGGACTACGACGGGACCTCCCCCTTCCCCGACAGCGACACCGAGCACCCGCCGACCCCCGGCCGCCGGATGTACGTCACGGTGACCGCCGTCATCGTCATCGCCCCCTTCGTCGGCCTGGCCGTCGCCATCCCCCTCCTCTGGGGCAGCGTCGTCCACCTCACCGACCTCGTTCTGCTGGCCGTCTTCTACGTCATCAGTGGCCTGGGCGTCACCATCGGCTTCCACCGCGGCCTCACCCACGGCAGCTACACCGCCACCCCCGCGCTGCGTGTCGCGCTCGCCCTCGCGGGCTCGCTCAGCTTCCAGGGCGATGTCATCGACTGGGTCGCCACCCACCGCCGCCACCACGCCTACACCGACCGGCCCGGCGATCCGCACTCCCCCTATCGCTACGGCACCAGCCTGCGCGGTCAGCTGCGCGGACTGGTGCACTCGCACATCGGCTGGCTGTTCGGCAACGACCCCACCTCGCACCGGCGCTTCGCGCC
This sequence comes from Streptomyces sp. 2114.4, assembly GCF_900187385.1. NCBI lineage: Bacteria > Bacillati > Actinomycetota > Actinomycetes > Kitasatosporales > Streptomycetaceae > Streptomyces > Streptomyces sp. 2114.4. The sequence goes on along the minus strand of NZ_FYEY01000001.1, from coordinate 3,884,733 downwards.
CGATCTGCTCGCCGACCCCGGGATCCGCGCGGTCGACCGGGCGTTCCCGCTGCTGTGCCTGCTCACCCTCGCCCTGCCGTTCGGGCTGGGCTGGGTGCTCGGCGGCTCCTGGGTCACCGCGCTGACCGCCCTGCTGTGGGCCGGATTCATCCGGATCGCGCTGCTGCACCACGTCACCTGGAGCGTCAACTCGCTCTGCCATGTCATCGGGGAGCGGCCGTTCCGCACCCGGCGCCACGACCGGGCGACCAACCTGTGGCCGCTGGCCCTGCTGTCGTTCGGGGAGAGCTGGCACAACCTGCACCATGCCGACCCGACCTGCGCCCGGCACGGCGTCGACCGCGGTCAGCTCGATGTGTCCGCCGCCGTCATCCGGCTCTTCGAACGTCTCGGCTGGGTCTGGGACGTGCGGTGGCCCGACCCGGCACGGGTGGCGGACCGCCGCATCAGGAGCACCGCATGACCACCGCCGGGGATCCCCATCCAGCCCCTCCCCGCCACCACGCCCCTCACGCGCCACCCCTCGTCGCCCGGCTGACCATCGCCCCGCACACCGATACGGTGCGGTGCATCGACGGTGTCTGGTGGCCCCACTCGGCCGACCTGCTGGCCGAACTCCCCGAGCTGCTGGCCGCGCTCCCCTTCGACTGGCCCCGGATCACCCACGCCACGGTGAACGGCGCTCCCTGGTCCGCTCTCCCCGCCCACACCCTCGTCGAAGGCCATGTCGTCCGCCTCCGCAGAACCACCGGCCGCCCCGGCCCCGACACCATCTGCCTGGTCTCCCCCGGTCACGGCCGCTGGGACCTGCTGATCATCCCGCCCAGCACCCCGGAGCCGGAGGCCGTGCGCATGATGGCGCAGATGGCCCGCACGGGGGAGCTGACACCGGCCTGAGCGGGACCACCAGTCAAGGGGCTGCGTGGGCTGCATGGGCTGCATGGGCTGCGTGGACTGCCCCATGCCCACGGGCAGTCGTGCGGCCGTTTCACGTGAAACGGCCGCACCGATCGAGGGCGACGCCGCACTGCCCCGAAGGCACGGCCGCGCCGGGCGTCGCTAGCCGAGAATCCCCCGGTCGTACGCCACCGCCACCGCCGCGGCCCGGTCCTTTGCGCCCAACTTGCCGTAGATATGCGTCAGATGGGTTTTGACCGTTGCCTCGCTGATGAACAGCACGGCGGCGATCTCACGGTTCGAGGTGCCCTTGGCGACGAGTGCCAGGACCTCGCGCTCGCGGGCGCTGAGCGGTTCGTTGCCCGGTGACCTGACCCGTGAGACCAGACGGGAGGCGACCGCGGGCGAGAGCACCGTACGGCCTTCGGCCGCCGCACGGACGGCCGTGAACAGTTCCTCGCGAGGGGTGTCCTTGAGGAGGTAGCCGGTGGCACCGGCCTCGATCGCCGGGAGGGTGTCGGAGTCGGTGTCGTAGGTCGTGAGCACCAGCACTCGGCAGCGCGGAGCCCGGCGCGCCAGCTCGACGATAGCCGCGACCCCGCCGCCACCCGGCATCCGCAGATCCATCAGGACCACATCGGGGTCGAGGCGGGTGGCGAGTTCCACCCCCTCGATGCCGTCGCCGGCCTCACCCAGCACCTCGAAGCCGGCGGCGGAGGCGAACATGCCGCGCAGACCGTCCCGGACGACGGGGTGGTCGTCGACGATCAGGACGGTGACGGGGGCGGCCGGGCCGGTGCGGTCGCTGGGCTCGGTCCGCTCGGCGCGCTCGGTTCGCTCGGTGTGTTCAGCCATGGCGGACCAACGGTACGCGTGCGGAGACGGCTGTTCCCTGGCCCGGTTCGGACTCGATGCCGACGGCGCCCGCGATCCGTTCGGCACGTGCCCGCATCCCGCCGAGGCCGAAGCCGCCGGTGCGCTCTCGGGGCGGCAGCGCCGCCGGGTCAAAGCCCCGGCCGTCGTCGCGGATGTCCAGTGTCACCTCGTCCCCCATGTACGAAAGGGTGACGCCGACCCGCGAAGCATCCGCGTGCCGACGGGCGTTGGCCAGGCCCTCCTGAGCGATCCGCAGCAGGGTGGCCTCGACCTCGTCGTGCAGCGGCTCGGCGGTCCCGGTGACGGTGAACTCGGCGCGCACGCCCGCCACGGCCGACCATTCCTCGACGGTACTGCGCAGGGCATCCGGCAGTGCGGCGTGCTCCAGCACGCCGGGGCCCAGGTTGTGCACGGAGCGACGGGCCTCGCCGAGGCTGTCGCGGGCCAGCGCCATGGCGCGCCGGGCGTGCCCGCGGGCGGCCGCCGGATCGCTGCTCTCGGTGGCGGCCTCCAGCTGGGTGATGATGCCGGCCAGGCCCTGCGCGAGAGTGTCATGGATCTCCGCGGCCAGCCGGCGGCGTTCATCGGCGATGCCCGCTTCCCGCGCCTGGACCAGCAGCTGTGCGTGGAGGCCGACGTTCTCCTCCAGCGCCGATTCCAGCCGGGCGTTGGTGCGTGCCAGCTCGGCGATGGTGGCGGCATTCGCCGCGGCGTGCTCGGCCTCCTGGACGGCGATCCGGCTGAAGACCAGGACCAGGGGGGCGTTGAGGAGGAACAGCAGCCCGAATGCCACCCAGTTCACGGCACTCGTCGGGGGCAGCCCACCGGACTGTGAGCCGGACATGATCACCGCGGTGCCCAGCAGCCCTGCGTGCCTGAAACGCGGCCGCAGCAAGTGCCCGGCATCGAAGTTGCCGAGCATCGCGTAGATCGCGAAGAAGGGGTTCAGCCAGGTCAGCGTGAAGGCCAGCAGAAAGCGGACGAGGTAGTAGACCTGCCCGGCAGGTGCCTGCGCGGGCAACCGGTAGCCGGCCCGGCTCCACCACACCTGGAGTGCCAGCGCGGCCGCCACCAGTACCCCCGCTGCACCTGCCTCCTGTCCCGGCAACAGCTCATCAGCCGACGCGGCCGAGGTCAGGACCCCGAGGCCGAGCATCGGGTAGCCGCCCCACCGCCGGAAGTTGCGGTCCCACGCCTGCTGCGCGGAGCTTCGGGGCTGCACGAAGCCGGGAGGGGTGGGCGGCACCGGTCGGCCGGCGAGGGGGCCCGCCGTCCCGCCCTTGCTGTCGACGCTTGCCATGCGGGCAGTGTCTCCCGGGCGGCGTGCGGAGACCCAGGCTCCGGTTGCCACCCTCACTCCCACCGGAAGCGATGCCTGGCGACCGTGCCCACTACGAGGGTCCATACCGCCAGCACGGCGAGATGCGACCAGGTGGGCCAGTGGCCGGAGGAGGCCTGGGCGAGTGCCTGCGAGGCGGCACCGAACGGCAGCAACTGGACGATCTGCTGCAGCGTGTCCGACATCGACTGCACCGGAGCCCACACTCCCGCGGCGAACATCATCGGGAAGAACACCGCCGAGCCGGCCACACTCGCCGCCTTGGTGGTCGGGGAGAGCGCGCAGAGCAGGCAGCCCAGGGCGAGCGCGCTGCACAGGGTCAGGACGGCCGCCAGCACATAGCCGGCAAGCTGTCCGGGCAGCGCCACTCCGAAGGCGAGCCGACCGACGGTGAGCGCCAGCGCCATGGAGACCACGGTGGCCCCACCGTGCAGCGCGATCTGCGCACCGAGCAGCGCCACGGGCCGCACCGGGGTCGTCGACATCCGGCGCAGGATGCCGCGCTCCCGATAGCCCGTCAGCACCGCGGGCATTACCTGGATTCCGGTGGTGATCGCGGCGAGCAGCAGCGCCACCGGAACATACAGGTCGATGGTCCGCTGGCCCCCCAGTGACGGATTGGCCTCCCGGAAGGAGGGGATCAGGCCGAGGATGGTCAGCAGCAGGGTCGGGAAGACCAGGATCCAGAACAGGGACCCGGGGTCGCGCAGGAACAGCCGGGCCTCGGTCTTCAGGACGGCGCGCGAGGCGGCAGCCCGGGTCTTCGGCGGGGCCGGCGGGTGTGCCGGGGCGGATGTGGTGGACGTGGCGGGCATGGCGGGCACCTCAGGCTTCCTGCGCGGTCAGATCGAGAAAGGCGTCGTCGAGCGTGGCGTTGCCGACCCGTAGTTGACGTGCGGTGATGCGGTGCCGGGCCAGCAGGGAGATCACCGCGTCGACCGTGGCGTCCGTGCCGTGGATCACCAGCCGCTCACCGGCGGCCCCCGGCGCGCCCCGTCCGTCGGTCCGGCCGCTCCGTTCCACGGACCCGAGCTGTGGCAGCGCCGCCAGCTCGGCCGGGTCGAGCGGGGCCGACGGAGTGAAGGAGATGACGACGGACCGCGAGGCCTTGCTGATCAGGCCCGCCGGGGTGTCCAGCGCGGCGACCCGGCCGCGGTCGATCACCGCGATCCGGTCGCACAGCCGCTGGGCCTCCTCCATGAAGTGCGTGACCAGCAGCACCGTCACCCCGGAGGCACGGACCTCCTCGATCAGCTGCCAGGTGTCCCGGCGGGCCCGCGGATCGAGGCCGGTGGTCAGCTCGTCGAGCACCACCACCCGCGGATTGCCGATCAGCGCAAGCGCGATGAACAGCCGCTGCTTCTGGCCGCCGGAGAGCTTGCCGAAGCGTGCGGAGAGCCGGTCGGTGAGGCTGAGCCGTTCGACGAGCCGGCGCCAGTCGGCCGGGCGGGGATAGCAGGCGGCGTAGAGCTCCAGCGCCTCTTGCACGGTGAGTTTGTTCTGCAGCTCGCTCTCCTGGAGCTGGGAGCCCAGGATCTGGGTGACCCGGTCGTGGTCGGCGACCGGATCCAGCCCGCCCACGCGCACCGTCCCGCCGTCCGGGACGCGAAGGCCCTCGATGCATTCGACGGTCGTCGTCTTGCCGGCGCCGTTCGGGCCGAGGACGCCGAAGATCTCTCCCTCCTCTACGGCGAAGGAGACCTCGTCGACCACGGCCCGGCCCCCGTAGACCTTGCGCAGCCCGGTGACTTCGATGATTGCCATAACCCGAGAATCCGCCCGGCGCACCCGATGGCACATCGCCCGACCCGCTCGGAACGGCATCAACCGATCGGTTGACCGGAGGCTGCGACCCGTCGCCGGCCTGCCGTCCGACGGCTGTGGCTACTGCGTACGGGTGGTGTTCATCGGAAGAACGCCGATCCGGGGGCGTCGGTCCATGAATCCTCCCATTGCGTACTCATCATAAGAAAACGCAACAGAAGCGACGCCATCCAAGCAGTGCACCGGAAGCGGCGCAACTGAAGCGAAGCAACCGAAGTGAAGCGCCTGAAGCGAAGCAACTGAAGAAGCACAACGAAGCAGACGCAACGGATCTCTCGGGGAGATCCTGACCGAAAGTGAGGGACCATGGCTGCGACCAAGGTCATGAAGTTCTGGGCGGTGTGCCTTGCCGTGCTGGGCAAGCTGCTGGCAGCACTGGGTGTCTCCGCGACGGCCTCGGCCGCGCGCCGGGATGCCGCACTGTACGAGCGGACCCTGGGTAACGAGAAGGCGGGCACCGACGCGCCTGAGGCCGAGGCCCCGGAGGAGGTGAGCTGCGGCGCACCGGACCGCGGTCCAGGGACGGGAACCCCTGCCGTGCCCGCTCCGCGCGCCGTGCCGCTGTACTGCCAAGCCGGCCCCGCCCGGCGGATGTTCGCCCGGCCCGAGCTGCCGCCGACGATCAAGCAGCGCATCAGCGCCGAGGCCCATGGCACCTCGCCCGGTCTGCGCACCCGCCTTCGTTCCCGCACCGAGCCGACGGCCGATGAGTTCGCCGCCCCGGCCCCTGCCCCGGCCCCTGCCGGTACCGGGCCGGACGCCTGCGCCGAGGCGGACGCCCGCCCCGCGGCCATTCCGGCGGCCCGCCGCCATGCGCACACCGCTCGCGCCGTCTGAACCGGGCGGCAGCCGTTCTGAAGCCGGTACCCGGCCCTGGGAAAAGGGCGCAACGACGCGTGACAGCTCCGGCGGACACTCACGCCGAGCGAAGGCTCACGCCGAGGGACCTCACACCGAGCGAAGGCTCACACGGAGCCCACGCCGGCGCGGACGTCGGCGAAGGAGCGTCGTAGACGCAGCGCAGACCGACATGTTCCACGTGAAACAACGGCAGACGTGACGCATCCGAAGGCTTGACCCCTCCGCGGGCATGAACCAGCCACCCACGGACGTGAACCACTCACGGACGTGCACCACCCACGGACGTGCACCACCCACGGACGTGCACCACCCGCAGACGTGAACCACCCGCAGACATGAACCACCCGGACTTCCCGGGGATCCCGTAGACCTGAACCACCCGCCCTTCACCCGGAGTTGTCCGGCTCAGCCCCGAGCGGGGCGCCGGTCCCCGGACCCCCTCCCAGCTCCAGCCCGAGCTCCGCACGCAGCGCACGCGTGTCGGGCTTTCCGTTGGCCGTGAGCGGGAAGTGGTCGACGACATGGACCGCATTGGGCTGTTCATACTCCGCGAGGTGTTCGGCGAGCCGTCGGCGCCAGGTGAGCGGAGCCTCCCCGTCGGGGTCGGCGACCACGAAGTGCAGTGCACTGCCACGGCGTTGGTCCTCGACCGCCAGTACTTTCACCGGCCGGCCACAGGCCTCGGCGCGGCGTTCCAGGCTCTCGGGGTAGAGCGTGAAGCCCAGCCGGTGCACGGCCTGATTGCGGCCCATCACCCGTACGGTGCCGTCGGCGTCGACACTGCCCAGGTCGGCCGTCGGATACCACGCGTCCGGGTCGACCGGCGTGAGCGAGCCGTCCTCCTGGAGGTAGCCGGCCATCAGCCCGGGTGAGCGCACCTCGATGCCGCCGAGCTCGCCGGGGCCGGCAGCGGTGCCGTCGGGGCGCATGACGCGCAGCCGCACGCCGGGCAACGGGCGCCCGCAGCCGTGCGGTGCGTCGGGGGTGGCCAGCGCGACATTGCCGAGTTCCGTCAGACCGTAGCCGTCCAGGAGCGGGCGGCCCATCGTCGTGCGGAAGGCCTCGGCCAGCGGAGCGGGCAGCGGTGCACCGCCCACGCCCCAGAGCCGTACGCCGGCGAGTCCGGCGCGTACCTCCGGGCGGCGGCGGACCACGCCGAGGAGCGAGTGGTACGTGGACGGGGCGGCGTCCACGGCGGTGGCGCCGTGGGCCGCGGCCTGGCCGACGGCCGCGTCGAGCCGCTGGTAGGGGGTGACCAGCAGGGTGCAACGGGCCAGCCACCACAGCAGGATGACGGAGAGACCGTACTGGTGCGAGAAGGGCAGCAGCGGCGCGAGGACGTCGTCCTCCCGGTAGCCCATGGCCTGGATGGTGCGCAGCGAGTTGTCGAGGACGGCCCGGCCGGGCTTGATGATGCCCTTGGGCCGTCCCGTGGTGCCCGAGGACCACAGAACGAGGGCGTCGGGGCGGCGGAACCAGGCCTCCAGACCGACGGGGCCGGACGGGGGCGGCGGGGCGTCGGCGGCCGGCCGGGGGTAGTGGATGACGCGCCGGTCGGGGATGCCGGGGAAGCCGGTGGCATGGTCGGCGGCGGTGACCAGCCAGCGGGCCCCGGCCTGGCGGCCGGCCGCGGCGGCGTCGGCGGCGGAGAGCCGGTGGTCGAGCGGGATGAGCGAGGTGTCCAGCTGCATCAGGGCCAGCAGGGTGACGACGTAGTCGATGCTGTTGTCGCCCTGTACCAGGACCCGGTCGCCGGTGCGGAGGCCGAGCTGCCGCAGGGCGTGTGCGGTGGTGCGTATCCGGCGGCCGAGCGTCGGGCCGTCGAGGCGGCCGGTGGCGTCGAGCGGGGCCGCGCTGCCGTCGGCCGGGGCCGCGGTGCCGTCGACGAGGCGGGCGGCGGCGATGGGAGGGGCGATGGTGTCGGTCATGGGTGGTCCGATTCCGTGGTGTCGAGCGGGCGCCGGGCGGGCCACGGTGCGGTGGCCGGGCACAGCAGTGAGGAGGTGGTGGTGGCCACCCAGGCGCCGCCCTCGTCCCGGAACTCGCAGTCGAGGGTGAGGAGCGGGCGGCCGGCGAGGGTGGTGGTGGCGGCCAGGCACACGGTCGCGTGCAGGGTGTCGCCGGCGTGTGCGGGACGGGCGTGGCGCAGCGTCTGCGCGCGGTGCACGGTGCCCTCGACGGACGCGAAATCCGGTTGCAGGCCGAGGAGTTGGTCTTCGGCGTGGGCGGCGAGGGTGGCCAGATAGGTGGGCGGCGCGATGATGTCCGGGTGGCCGAGGGCGCGGGCGGCGGCCGGGTCCGTGTAGGCAGGGTGGGGGTCGCCGAGCGCGGCGGCGAAGGCGGAGATCCGTACCCGCTCGATGAGGTACGGCCCGCAGCACAGGATGGTGGGCGCCGTCGCTCCCTCCGCCGTCCCCCCGCTGTCCGTCATCGCCGCTCAGTCACCGATCATGTGGTGACCGCCGTCCGCGTGCACGATCTCGCCGGTGGTGGCGGGCAGCCAGTGCGAGAGCAGCGCCACACACGTACGGGCGACGGGTTCGGCGTCCTGCGGATCCCAGCCGAGCGGGGCGCGGGCCGCCCAGCTCTTCTCGAAGGACGGGCCGTCACCGCCGATACCGCGCGCGGCCAGGGTGCGCAGGGGGCCGGCCGCGACGAGGTTGGCCCGGATGCCCTGGCCCCCGAGGTCGCGCGCCAGATAGCGGGAGCAGGCCTCCAGTCCCGCCTTGGCGACGCCCATCCAGTCGTAGCCGGGCCAGGCACGGGAGGCGTCGAAGTCGACGCCGACGACACCGGCCCCGGGGCGGAGCAGCGGCCGGCAGGCCATGGCCAGCGCCACCAGGGAGTACGTCGAGGTGTGCAGGGCGGCGGACACATCGCGCCACGGTGCGGTCAGGAAGCCGCCGTCCAGGCAGTTCGCCGGTGCGTTGGCGACGGAGTGCAGTACGCCGTCGAGGCCGTCCAGGTGCTCGCCGACGCGGTCGGCGAGGGTGCTGAGCTGCTCTTCGTCCGTGACGTCCAGCTCCACGACGGGGGGCTTTTCCGGCAGCCGTCGGGCGAGCCGGGCGACCAGACTCGGCCGTCCGTAGGCGGTGAGGACGATCTTGGCGCCCTCTTCCTGGGCGAGGCGTGCCACCGCGTAGGCGATCGAGCTTTCCGTGATCACACCCGTGATGACCAGCTGCTTTCCGTCGAGCAGACCGCTCATGCGGTTCCTCCGTCTGACTCATTCCGGACTTCGGAGTCACTGAAGTCAACTCAGAAGCTGTGTCCTGGCTTGGTCTTGAAAGGGCATCATTGACAACCTATCGGACCTCCAGTTGACTGGAATAGTCAAGTGTAGTCAAAACAATGACTCTGGTGTCATGGAGGCGCGGACGTCGCGTCGGCGCGCAGGACTTCTCGGTGCCGCCCCCGTGCGGGATGCCGCGCCGGGCGGTCGGCGCCGGCCCCGGCCGACGGCATCCCGCCGGCCGGGCCGCAGTCGCTCCGCACGGCCTTTGGGCCGCCCCTCCGCCCTGCGCCACCCCGCACTCCACAGAGAGGTGACCGTCATGACCGTCCCGCCCCGCGAAGAAATCGTTGCTCAGCTCGCCGAGATCCTGCACGAGGTGGCCGGCGTGCTGCCGGCCGAGGTGACCGAAGAGAAGTACCTGGTCGAGGAGTTGGATGTGGACTCGCTCGCGATGGCCGAGGTCATCGTCGTGGCGGAGGAGCGCTTCGGGATCGAGCTGCCCGAAGAGGAGATGAAGGACCTGCGCACGGTTTTGGACATAGTGATCCGGGTGGAGAAGCAGGCGGCGTCCTGAAGGGCGGCCGCCGGTCCGTGCGCTTCTGCCGCCGTGCCGTACCGGCAGAAGCGCATCCGCACAAGAGGCGACCGTGTACGGGTGCCCGTACAAGAGGGCATCCGTGCAAGGAGGATGAATAGTGATCAGCCTGCCGGTGACTGCGGAAGAACCACCGGCCCCCGACTTGCGGTCACCCGGGTCCACCGCCTCGTGCCGGGCCGCACGGTGGCGAAAGCTCGTAATGACCCCGGGTAAACCGAAGTTGATTTTCGGTCGTCGCTTGTTGACGCAGGCATAGACCAGGGATACCTTGAAGATCTCCGGAGTTTAATCAAATCGACTCAGTGCACTGCTTTCTCGGATGTGACCGTCCGGAAAGGAGACATGGTGCGAGGGGATCTATGCGGGGGGACCAGCCTTCCTGTGGCGCGCATTCGCTCAACCATGACGGTGGACCGGCCAACGTGCCCCAAGCCGAGACGTGTTGGGATCCGTCCCGCTCATCGGAATTAGCCGATGGTCTTTTGCATATATTCTCGAACGTCCCCGTTGACATTCGACAGCCCGACTGTTTAACGGCATTTCTGGGCCGGCTGCTGCATTGTTCTCCCGGTGATATTCGGGTGACCCGGGACGGCTTCGGACGGCCGGTGTGCGCCGAGTCGCCCGCCGCCGTCGGCCGGCGACCGGGCACCCGCCTTTGCCTCGACGCCGGTGCGGACACGGGACGGCGGTTCCTGGCCCTGATCACGGACCTCCCGGTGGCGCTGTCCGTGCACACCGTGCCCCGTGGGCCGGTCGGCGAACTGCTGCTCCCCTTCACCCCGTTGGAGCGCAGCTACGTCCAGGAGGCACCGGCGGGACAGCGGGGCCGGCGACTGGCCGAGCTGTGGACCCGTAAGGAAGCGGCACTACGGCTGACCGGCCGCGGCGCGCTGGCCGCCGCCGATGCGATCGACGCGCTGAGCGGTGCGCGGGAGGGAAAGATCGTGATCCCCGGTTCCGCCGCGGGCCCCGGCGGCACGGCGTACGTCCGCGAGCTGCCCGCGGGCCCGCAGACCGTGGCCTGTGCGGCGACGCCGGCGCCGGTGCCCGGGGTCCGGATCTGGCGGGCGAACGCGCCGTACGGGCCCGTCGGTACCCACGGCGACGCGGCAGCCGGGGCGGGCAGCGCCTGAAGAGACGCCCGGTCCACGGACACCGCTACGGCATGAGCACCGCATGGGGATCCGGCCCCTCGTCCGTGCGGCCGCCGGCGCTCAGCTCGCGCCAGCTCTCCAGCGCGAGCCGGAAGGCGCCGGCGTGCTCATAGCCCTCGGCGGCCTCCTTGAAGTCGGCCTCCGCGGCCTCCGCGCCGCCGTCCGCGCGATGGGCGCGGGCGAGGTGGAGCAGCGCCCGGGCACGGTCGAGGGGCGTCAGCCCGGCGGCGTCGGGGTCGATCGCCGCGGCGTGCTCCGCGGCCGCCCCCGCCCGGTGGTGTCGCAGCGCCGCGGCCGTCTCCAGGACGGCGAGCCAGGTCCTGGCGGCCGGGGTGTCGATGAGCGCGGTAGCCTGCCGGGCCCGCTCCAGCAGGGCGTCGGCCTCGTCCGCCGGGGCCGCGGCGAGGGCCAGCAGCGTACGGGCGCGGGCCAGTTGCAGCCGCAGCCGCACCCCGTCCGTCGCGGCGAGCAGCTGCTCCGCCTCGGCCAGCAGCTCCAGCGCCCGCTCCGGGTGCCCGCCGAGATACTGCGCACCGGCGACCGCCCACAGCGCGCCCGCCCGCAGTTCACCGGCGGGGAGGGGGGCGACCTCCGCCTGCAGCTCCGCCCCGAGCTGCGTGGCGCGGCTCCACTCTCCGCTGTCGACGGACAGCGACAGCAGCGCCATCCGGGCCTGTGCCCGCTCCGGGCGGCCGGGCTCCAGCTCGCCGGTGACCCGGACGGCCTCCTCGGCGAAGCGGACCCCGTCCGAGAGACGGCCCACGGCGCGCAGCAGCTGGGCGAGTTCGACCGCGACGCGGGCGTGCAGCACCGGCGCGGAGCGGGTGAGCGGGTCGTCGAGGAGGTGGCGCAGCGCCGCTTCGTGGCGGGCCGGGTCGTCGAGCCGCCCGAGGACGGTGGCCAGTTCCCAGCGCGCCTCCCAGCGCACCTCGTCGTGACCGGTGCCGGCCTGCTCCACCACGGACTCCAGCTGCCGCCGGGCGGCCGGCCAGTCACCGGCCAGCTGGCTGGACCGGGCGGCCACCAACTGGCCGACCAGGCCGAGGCGTCGGGTCAGCCGGTCGCCGGGCTCGTCGGTGGCGCACAGTGCCTCGATCGTGGTGCCGAGGCGCTGGGCGAGGGTCCGGGCGATCTTGGCGCCGGGGACTCTGCGGCCGTTCTCGACCAGCGAGACATAGCTGGGGGAGAGATCGTCCCCGGCGAGGTCCCCCTGGGACAGACCCTGAGAGCGCCGGACCTCCCGCACTCGCTTACCGAAAGCAGGCTGCTCAATCGTCAAGAAAATCGCTCGCAGTTGAGTGGGGCGGACGGACGGTGACGGGGCGCGGACGCTGCGGACAGAGAGAACGCAATGACCGCGAGTCTACTCGTCGCGGGCCTGCTCAGGGGCGTTTGTGAACGACCTGACTCCCGGTCGGGAGTCATTTTCTTGTCACGTCCGGAGCCAGGTATTCCTGCGCCCCGGTGGGAGCGTTACGACAGATGAGCGGGCCACGAGAGGTTCGCGCCAGGGTGAGCAGGGGGGTGAGGGGGCTGACGGACCGTCCGGAAGGGCGGTCGCTTGTCATATGATGCAGTCGAGTGCAATGACTTTACTTGACAATAAATGACAGGTGGCTGACGCTGACCCTCCATGGACTACGCCCCGAGGAGGGACATATGAGCTCCGCTCCCGCATGGCCGACCGTGGCCGCCGAGCCGGAGGAGACCAGCACCGACAGCAGGCGTGCGGCGGCCGTGCACCGGGTCCGGGACTTCCTGGTGAACGACGCCGGTACCGTGCACGAGCTGCTGTGCGAGATCTCCACCCACCGCGCCGCGCGCTACGAGATCGAGTCGACCATCGCCACCCTCGACGGGGCCCTGGACGAGGTGGCCGCCCACCGGCCCGGCCGGGTCCCCCGGCTGGCCGCCTTCATGCCGTCGAACGTCCTCCTCTACTCCTACGCCCTCTACCTCCTGGTCCCGGCGCTCTACACCGACCGGCTGGTCTTCCGCCCCTCCAGCCGGGTCAAGGACCAGATGCGCCGGCTGCACACCCTGCTCGCCGAGCGGCACGGCCTGCCGATCACCCTCAGCGGCGCCAGCCAGCGGGAGTTCCTGCAGGAGCACGTCCGCCCGGCCGAGGTCGTCGTCTTCACCGGCGCCTACGCCAACGCCGAACAGATCCGCGCCCGGCTCTCGCCCGGGCAGCTCTTCCTCTTCCTCGGCTCCGGCGTCAACCCGTTCGTCGTCGCCCCCGGCGCCGATGTCGGGCAGGCGGTCCGCGACGCGATCGCCATCCGGGTCCTCAACACTGGTCAGGACTGCCTGGGCCCCGACCTGTTCTGCGTCCACGAGTCGCTGCTCGACCCGTTCGTCGACACTCTGGTCAGCGAGCTGAAGGGGCTGCGCTACGGCCCCTACTCCGACCCGGACGCCGACTTCGGGCCGATCTTCTACGAGAGCGCGCTGGAGGACGGCGCACAGTTCCTCGCCCGCAACCACGGCGGCATCGTGCACGGCGGGCATGTCGACTTCCGCGGCCGGCGGCTCGATCCCACCGTCGTCGTCGGCCCGGAGGTCACCCCGCGCACCCACGTACCGGAGTTCTTCGCCCCGATCTTCAACATCGCCGGCTACCGCGACCAGGACGCGCTGGCCGGGACCCTCACCACCGGCATGTTCACCGAACGCGCCCTGGGCTCCAGCGTCTACGGCCACGCCCCCGGCCTCGTCGAGGCGCTGCGCCGACGCACCACCGTCACCCTCGACACCACCCTGCTCTCCATCGACAACGGCAACGCCCCGTTCGGCGGCTACGGCCGGATGGCCAACTACATCGCCGACGGCGAGGACGTACGGGCCGAGCCCGTCCTGATCTCCCAGGCCGTCGCCACCCACCGCCCGGGAGCCCGCCGATGACACCCCATGTCCACCCCACCGCCTGGGCCGCGATCGCCGACCACCTCCACCACCTGGGCACCGAGGTGGTGTTCGGGCTGCCCGGCGACGACATGGCGCTGCTCGGCGAGCTGGAGCGGTCCACCGCCGAGGTGGTGCTCTGCCGCGATCAGCGCAACGCCCTGTTCATGGCGACCGGTTACGCGCTCGCCGCCGGCCGCCCCGGCGTCTGCGTGATCGGCAAGGGCCCGGCGCTGACCAACGCGCTCACCGGCGTCCTGGAGGCGCGCTCCGCCGCCGTGCCGCTGATCCTCATCGCCGACGGCACCCGGCTCGACCGGCTCGGTACCGGCGCCTTCCAGGAACTGGACCAGCTGACCGCGATCCGCCCGTACGTGAAGTGGGCGACCCGCGTCGACCACCCCGAGCGGCTGCCCGGGGCCCTGGAGAAGGCCGCCGCGCTCGCCGTCAACGGCGCCCCGGGCCCGGTCTACCTGGAGCTCGCCGAGCAGATCGCCGCCGAACCGGTCACCCGCAACGGGCCGTGGCGCCCGGCCACGCCTCAGCGGCCCGCCCCCGACCCGGCGGCGCTGGCCGCCACCGCCGCCCGGATCGCCGCCGCCGAGCGGCCGTTGCTGCTGGTCGGCGGCGGTGCCCGGCACCGCAACACCGGCCGCCGGATCGAGCGCTTCGCCGAACTGCTCGGCGCCGGTCTCTTCAGCACCGCCTCCGGCCGCGGCACGGTCGCCGAGGATCACCCGCTCCACTGCGGCGTCAGCGGCCTCTACACGGTTGCCCCGATGGACGCGCTGTGGCGCGAGGCGGACCTGGTCATCGCGCTGGGCAGCCGCCTGGAGGAGACCGCCACCTTCGGCTGGCCACAGGAGACGGCGCAACTCCCGGTGATCCAGGCGGTGCTGGGCGAGGAGAATCTGGCCATGGAGCGGCCCGGCGACCATGTGCTCGGGGACGCCGGACGGATCGTCGACGGCTGGGCGGAGCTGCTGTCCGGTCACCGGCCCACGGGCGCCTGGCCGGCGCGGGTCCGTACGGTGCGGGCCGCGCTGGAGCGGCGCGCGGCGGACCGTGCCGAGGAGGCCGCCAAGACGGTGGCCGAGGGAGCCGTGCCGGTCGCCCGGGTGCTGGCCGCCCTCGACCGCGCGCTCCCCGCCGACCGCGTCCTGGTTCAGGAGAACGGCCTGCAGGACATGTGGTCGTACTTCTTCCCGCACTGGTCGCTGGGGTCCGGCGGCGGTTCCGTCGTGCCCAGCGAGCAGACCCCGCTCGGCTTCGGCGCGGCCGCCGCAGTGGGCGTACGGCTGGCCGAACCGGCCGGGCGGCCGGTGGTCGCGGTGGTCGGCGACGGTGCCTTCAACCTCTTCCGCGGTGAGCTGCCCACCGTCGCCGACACGGGCGTCGCCGTGCTCTATGTCGTCCTCGACAACGGCGGTTACGGCTGGCTGCAGTCCAACCTCGACCGGGTCTCCCCCGACGGCTCGCGCTTCGCCTTCACCCGGCCACGCCCGACCGGCACCGAGGGCCTGGCCCGCGCCTACGGCCTGGGCTACCGCCGGGTGACGGACGCCGAGGAGCTGCCCGGGGCACTGGCGGACGCCTGGCGGCAGGTCGCGGCCGGGACCACCGCCGTGGTGGAGGTGGCGACCGCGCTCGCCGACACCCCGCCGGGGATGACGGCCTCCGCGGGGGACTTCCCGGAGCGGGAGGAGCATTAGGGCGCCAGCCGGGCCACTTGGCCCGGTGTCCGGTGGCCCATGGGGGTGGCGCGGCGCGAGGAGTGTGTGGCGCGGCCGCGCCCCCCGACAGGGAGTGTGCGTGCCCGGCTCCCTCCGGCCCGGGGGTGCCGGAGGGAGCCGGGCACGACTTCTTCGTACGGAGGGAGCCACGCCCGGGGGGCGTGCCAGGGGAGGCGCTCGGCTCCGTACGGATCGGTGTTGTCAGGTCTTGGCGCGGAACTTGGCGACGGCCACCGGGGCGGTGAGGGCGGTCAGACCCACCGACCACACCAGCGTCCAGAGCACCGGGCCGGCCACCGGGCCCTCGCCCAGGGCGAGTCCGCGGGCCGCATCGGCCATATGGGTCAGGGGGTTGAAGCGGGTGAAGGCGGACAGCCAGTCCGGCATGGTCGAGGGCGGCACGAAGATCGAGGAGCCGAACTCCAGCGGGGTCAGCACCAGGACCGACAGCCCCTGGATGGCCTGCGCGGTGCGCAGGGTCAGGCCCAGCAACATGAAGGTCCACACCAGCGAGGTGCCGAACGCGGCGGTCAGGGCGGTGGCGGCCAGCAGGCCCGGCCAGTGTGCGGCGACGTCGAAGCCGAGCACCGCGCCGACGATCAGCAGCACGGCGATGGCCACCAGCATCCGGCCGGTCTCCACCACCACCTTGGCCACCAGCACCGAGGAGCGGCCGATGGGCATCGCGCGGAAGCGGTCCATCACGCCCGTACGGAAGTCGTCGTTGACGCCGACGCCCACGGCCATGGCGATGGTCATGCCGAGGATCACCATCAGCCCCGGGACCAGGAAGGCGGTGTACCGCACCCGGTCGCCGCCCGGGTCGACCGCGCCGCCCAGGACGAAGACGAACAGCACGGTCAGCACGACCGGCATCAGCAGCGCGTCGGTCATCGCCGTCGGGTTCTGCCGGATCTGGAGGAGGTTGCGGCGGACCAGCGCGCCGGTGTGCCGTGCGCTCGCCCGCAGCCCGGTCCGGCCCTCGTCGGACACGGGGGCGGACGGTGCGGAGCGGGGCAGGGTCTGAGCGGATGCCACGGCTGCTCCTTGGGTCAGGCCCGGGTGCGGCGCTCGTCGAGCCACTTCTGCCAGTACGTACGGCGGTCACTGTCGGGGTGGGCGACGATGATGTCGCCGAGGACGGCGGCGCCGGTGATGCGTACGAGCGGGGTGATGGCTTCGGGTCCGGCGTGCGCCCGGGTCAGATCGCGCACATCACCGAGGACCTGGCTGCAGTTCATCTCGACCCGGACGCCCTCCGGGAGCAGCAGATGCACATCGCCGACGATCGCACGGGCCGCGATGGTCAGTTCGCCGGTGGACGGTGCCGGGGAGGCGCACAGGTCCAGGGTCAGATCCCCGAAGACCGCGGTCGCCTCGATGCCGTGTTCCAGGACGGGGCTGCGGTGGACGAGGTCGCCGAAGGTGGCGCGGAAGGTGCGCGCTCCCGACGGGCCCGGCGGCGGCGGGGGTGTCACCTCCGGCAGATCCTCGCCGACGGTCATCAACTCCGTGCGGGTACGGGCCAGATAGGCCGCCTCGGAGCGTTCGGCCAGCTCCTCCAGGGTTAACCGGCCTTCCACGGCGGCCTCTCTGAGCCGTTCGACCATGTTCTCGCGCTCGGCGTCGGAGGCCAGCACCGTGGGCGACGAGGAGGAAGGGGGCGCCGGATCCTTCTGCAGATTCGGCCGTGCGGGCTGCGTCATAGGTGGTGCCTCCGCGGAGTCCGGCGGTGGTGGGGCGCTTGCTGCCTCATCCGACCACGGCACCTCCCCGGTGTGCATCGCCGTGCGGTAGTACATCGAAAGGTTGACCCGCGCCGTCGCGGGCACACAGTTCGGTGTACCGGGCAGCCGGTTTTTCGCTCCGGCCACCGATATCTCGTCATTGCTCCGAGCGCAATGCACCGCGGCCCTCGAAATGATCTCGACGGGCCCGGGGAAGGCGGACGGAGGAATCCGAATATCGGTCGACTTCTTCTTGACTACTTGGTAAAGTACCGACCACTCATTGTGACTCGGCGATTTATGCAGCCGGCCGGGATCATCCATCGTCCGAAATCCGGAGGGTTTGTCGAATGCCTGAGCTGGCGGACACCGGGAGGAGAATCAAAGAGCTCCGGGTCGGCGCAGGTATGACACAGCACGACCTTGCCGGGCCCGACATGTCCTCCAGCTACATCTCGCTGGTGGAACGCGGGAAGCGTATTCCCAGCGGCCGGGCACTCAAGATCCTGGCGGAACGCCTCGGCGTGGGCGTGGAGGAAATATCCGGTACCGCCGGGCAGACCGAAACCACCGGCCGGGTCCGCAGGCTCGACCTCGTCGGGCGATTGGTGGCGGCGCGCAGGCAATGGGACGGCGGTGACGCCGAGGGCGCGCTGTCCGAATTCCGGGCACTGGCCGAGAGGGAACCGGCCGGCCGGCAGGACGACGTATTTACCGAGGCGCAGCTCGCCATTGCCGAAATACTGGGCACGCTCGGCCGCGCCGACGAGGGCGCGGAGGTCCTGCTGCGGATGCTCCAGGCGCCGGCCCCCCTGCCGTACGCCGAGCCCCGGCTGCGGGCTCTGATCGCGCTGGCCGATCTGCTGGAATCGGCCGGCCGGGTCCAGGACGGCCTGCGCCACGCGCTCACCGGCTACCTCGAATGCGAAGGCCGGCGCCCCGAGACCGGGTTCCACTCGCTGCTGGTCCTCGAAGTGCTCACCCGCTGCGCGTATTGGAGCGGCTGCCCGGACTGGGCTCCCGGCGGCGATCAGCCCCGGCCCCCGGCGGACGGCGTGCTCCCCGGGCCGCGCGCCGCCATCGCTCTGCACCGGGCGCTCGATCTGTGCGACCGGGGCGAGCTGGAGCGCGCCGACGCCCTGCTGGGGGAGTGTGCGCGCCGGGTGACCCCGGCCGCCGGCTTCCCGCTGTGGGAGAAGATCAACGGCCGCTACGCCCTGCTGTTGCTGCACCGGGGCGAGACGGAGCAGGCCCACAGCATCGTCGAGCGCGGACTGGTGGTGGCCTCGGTGGCGCAGGAACCGGAGTTCCCGCTCTGGCTCACGACCGCTGACGCGGTCCGTGCGGAGGCGGCCGGTGACACCGACCGCCTCTTCGCGCTGGGCGAGCGGCTGGCCGCGCTGCCCGATACCGGCCGCAGCCACGAGAAGGCCGCCGCGCTCGGTGAGATCGCGGCGGCATGTGAGCGGGTGGGGGACCGGGAAAGGGCGGCCGGGCACTTCCGGTATTCCGCGGAACTGTTCCGCGGGGCCCAGGCGTACCGGCACGCCGAGCGGGCCCGGGAACGGCTGACGGCTCTCCTCGAAAAACGGGACTGACGGCACCGGGGCCGTGTCCCGCTGTGGTGCAATGCCACTCTTGCGCGCAATGCGCGTTTATTTATTAGCTTTCTTTCCCAATCCCAGAAGTGCGAACAAGGCCTCCGCGCCGCCGATGATCGCCAGGATCAGCCCGGCCTTGTGAAGCGAGACGATCGGGGTCTCCACTTCCTTTGTGGTCAGCCACAGGACCAGACCTGCGATCGCCAGCACAATGCCTACGGCAATACCCTTCATGAGTTCCCCTCGTTCCCTGTGATGTGTCGGAGCACGTTGTACGGACCAGCGTCCCGCCCGGCCGGCTCATTGGGATCATCCGCAGGTAGGCACTTTCCGTCCCGCTGTCTGTCACTTTCTATGTACTCCGCGGCCCTGCCGGGGGAGGCGAGGATGCCTCGGACGGTGTGCCGAGGGGCGCCGGAGAAGGCGTCAGGCATGGGGTGGGCGGCGGAAGTTGTGGGGCGAAGGCCCCGGGGGTGCCCCTGTCCCGGCCGGGTCCTCCGCCTCCGCCGCGCGGGCGCCGGGACCTCGTCGCACCCCGATCCGTTGCCCACCACAGTCAATTTTAGTGACTCTCTCAGTCATCCCCTTGGGGGTGTTCCCGCTGGTGCGGGGCCTGTCGATGCGCCAGGAGACGGGGCGTCGACTGACTGACTTCTCCGCGAGCCGTTGACAGCGCAATGACTCACCTGTCATGTTTCTGGTCATGAGAACGCCCCGAGCGTGACAACGGGGGCGGGAAATCAGGAGGCGGGTTTCATGGAGTTGCGCACGGATCGGCGACGCGTGGTCGTCACCGGCTGCGGCGTGGTGTCCCCCGTGGGAAACACCACCGCGGACTTCTGGGCCGCTCTTCTCGCCGGCCGTAGCGGCGTCCGCCCCCTGACCCGCTTCGACGTTTCCCGCCTTCCGGTCCGTATCGGCGGCGATGTCACCGGTTTTGACACGACCGGTTACCTCACCCCGCAGGAAGCCCGGCGCTGCGACCGCTTCACGCAGTACGCGGCGGTCGCCGCGGGGCAGGCGATGCGGGCCGCCGGCCTCGAAGAGTCCGCCGGCCGGGACCCGTACCGCTTCGCCGCGGTGATCGGCTCCGGCTACGGCGCCGCCCACGCGATCCAGCAGCAGTACGACGTCCTGACGGTGCAGGGCCCGCGCCGGGTCTCCCCGTACCACTCGGTCCTCACCGCCATCGACCACCCGGCGAGCCTGCTGTCGATCAAGTACGGCATCAAAGGCCCCAGTTGCGCGGTCTCCGCGGCCTGTGCCACCGGCGCGGTGGCCCTGGGCGAGGCGGCCGAGCTGGTCCGCAGCGGCCGGGCCGATATCGCCCTGGCCGGCGGCACCGACGACGCCCTCACGGCCGTCGACCTGGCCGGCACCGCCAACGCCCAGGCGCTCTCCCGCCGCAACGACGACCCCGAAGGCGCCAGCCGGCCCTTCGACCGGGACCGCGACGGGTTCGTGATGGCCGTCGGCGCCACCGTCCTCACGCTGGAGGAGGCCGGCCACGCCGAACGCCGCGGAGCGGAGATCCTTGCCGAGGTGGCCGGTTACGCCGCCACCACCGACGCCCACCACGCCACCGCCCCCGACCCGACCGGCGCCGGAGCCGTCCGCGCGATACGCGGCGCGCTCGCCGACGCGGGCCTGGAACCCGAGGACGTCGGCCAGGTCAGCGCGCACGGCACCGGCACCCTCCTGAACGACCGCATCGAGGCGTCGGCGCTGCGCCAGGTGCTCGGCCCCGACCAGCTCAGCCGTACGCCGGTGACCGCCGTCAAGAGCATGACCGGGCACATGCTCGGCGCCTCCGGGGCAGCCGAGGCCGCCGCCGCGGTGCTGTCCCTCCGGGACCGCAAGATCCCGCCGATCCGCAACTGCGATCACCCCGAGGAAGAAGACCTCGATCTGGTCCTCAAGGGCGCCCGCGACTGGGACGGCGACGTGGTGCTCAGCAATTCCTTCGGCTTCGGCGGCCACAACGCCGTCCTCGTACTGACCCGCTACACCCGCTGACGACGCGCACACGCACCGATGACGGGCGCCACGTGCCCGACGACCCGCTCCACCCGCTGACGATCCGCCACCACCCGCTGAGGAGGGAACGCACCGTGCAGGGACGACTGGTGACCTTGGAATGGCCCGGCGACGACGACTGGGCAGCGATCGCCTCCTGGCTGCGGCCCGGCTCACCGGCCGCCGTGCTCAGCGGTGACTGGGAGCTGCTGGGCGCTGCCGAGGTCGAGCAGGCCAACCGCTCCGGCCGGGTCCACCACCTGGTGATCCGCAGCAAGGACGGCGAGCGCATCGGTACCGTCAGCTATCAGCGGTCCGGCCGGATCGGCGGCTTCACCGTCGGGGGCGCGATCGGCTCGCCCGAACTGTGGCGCCGCGGCTACGGCGCGGAGGCCGTCGTCCTGCTCGTCGACTACCTCTTCCACCAGCTCAACGCGCACCGCGTGCAGGTCACCACCGCGGGCTACAACAAGGGTGTCATCCGGCTGATGACCAAGACCCCCTTCGTGGTCGAGGGCATCCTGCGCGACCACTGCTACCTCGACGGCCGGTACCACGACGCGATCGTCTGGGGCCTGCTGCGCGACGAGCACTACGCCTCGCTCAAGCCCAGTGAGGACAACCGCGTGCTGGCCGTCGGCCTCGCCGACTTCCTCTCCGACGACGACAAGACCCAGGCCCGCGCCGTCCTCGCCGAGCACCTGGCGACCGGCCGCCGCACCGCCCTCGACGCCTACCTGGACGAGGCCCCCGAACCCGTACGGCCCGCGGCACCGCTCGCCGCCGAGGCCGGCGCGCCCGCCGGGACGACCCACCCCGGGCCGCCGGCCGCCGGGACAGCCGAGCCCGATCCGCTCGCCGCACCGCCTGCCGCCGAGGCCGGCGCGCCCGCCCCCGCCCGGGGTGCCGCATGAGAGACGGCGCCGAGAGCTTCGCCCTGGCCGACCGCACCTTCTTCGACTGGCCCGGCAACTGGGACCTGGAGGCCACCCGCTTCCCCGCCCCGCCGCTGCCCGACGGCTGGCGGCGCGACGACAACGAGGCCTGGACCTTCTGCCGCCCGCCCGAGGACCGCCTCCCGGACCAGGGCTGGAAGATCCACGTCAGCGCGGCCCCCGACGACGCCCCCCGCACCCTCGTCGATGTCGCCCGCTACTGCACCCGGCACGGCATCGCCTTCAAGTACCTCAAGAGCGCCAACGTCCTGCGCGCCCTGAGCCGCAAGTACGCGCAGCGCTCCTCGGCCGGCAAGCTGCTGACCGTCTACCCGGTGGACGACGCCGAGTTCGCCCGCACCCTCGAAGGACTCGACGCCCTCGTCGGCGGCCGTCCCGGCCCGTACGTCCTCACCGACCTGCGCATCCGGCAGGGCCCGCTCCATGTACGTTACGGCGGCTTCCGTACCCACTACATGGAGGACACCGACGGCGAGCTGGTCACCGCCTTCCACCGCCCCGACGGCACCCCCGAGCCGGACCGCCGCACCCCGGTCTTCCACACCCCCGACTGGGTCGAGGTGCCGGACATCCTCAAGGACTCGCTGGCCGCCCGGCAGGCTCTGGACGACTTCCCCTACCGGATCACCGGGGCGCTGCAGTTCTCCAACGGCGGCGGTGTCTACCGCGCCGTCCCGACCCGCCCCGACGCCCTCGGCGCGGGCGAGGCAGGCGTCGTCCTCAAGGAGGGCCGGCCCTACTCCGGCACCGACGGCGTCGGCCGCGACGCGGTCAGCCGGCTCGCCCACGAGCACCGGATGCTGGAGCGGCTGGCGGGGATGCCAGGGATCCCGCGCACCTTCGGCACCCTCCAGGTCCGCGACCACCTCTTCCTGGTGCTGGAGGACATCGCGGGACAGGACTTCCAGACCTGGCTCGCCGCGCACCACCCGCTGACCGTCCCCGACCCCGACGAGCAGGCCGTCGCGCAGTACCGCGACCGCGCGCTGGCCCTGTTCGGCCGGATCGAGGCGCTGGTCGCCGCGGTGCACGGCCGCGGCATCCGGATCGGCGACCTGCACCCGGGCAACCTCATCATCAGGCCCGGCGACGATCCGGTCCTCATCGACTTCGAGGTGGCCGACGAGCTCGACCGGGCCACCCCCAGCAGCCTCGGCGCCCCCGGTTTCCACCGCGCCGACGCGACCGGTGCGGACGGCGACCACTATGCGCTCGCCGCCATCGGACTGTGGCTCTTCCTGCCGCTGGCCGCCCTCGGCGGGCTCGCCCCGGACAAGGCGCCCGCCCTGCTGGCCACCGCGGCCGAGCGGTTCGGGCTGCCGGACGCGCTGGTGGCCCGGCTGGCACCGCAGCTGGCCCCCAACGACAACACGACCTCCACGCTCCGCTCCTCGCCGGGCACCTTCCCACCCACCGAGGTGCTGGTCTCCCTCGCCCGCGGGCTGCGCGACAGCGCCACCCCGCACCGCCTCGACCGGCTCCACCCCGGCGGCTTCGAGCAGTTCGTCGAAGGCGGCGCGGGCTTCGGACACGGCGCGGCCGGCGTCCTGTGGGCCCGGCACACCGCCCTCGGGGAACGCGACGAGGAGGGCGTGGCCTGGCTGCGCGCCGCCGTCGACCGGGTCCCCGCCGAGCGGATCGGCTTCTACGACGGCCTGCACGGAATGGCCTACGTCCTACGGCAGCTGGGCGACGACGAGGCGGCCCTGCGGGCCCTGAACCGGGCGGCGGACAAGCTCTCCGTACGCCACTGCCCCAGCCTCTACCGCGGTCTGTCCGGCGTCGGCCTGAACCTGCTGCACTTCGCCGACGCGCTCGACAGCGCCGACCTGCGCCGGCAGGCCCTTTGCCTCGCCGACCGCGTCACCGAGCGGCTGACCGCCGCCCGCACCGAACCCGTCGAGCGCCGCCGCCGGCGCGGCTCGAAGGACGCCGCCGGCCTGATGTACGGCTGGTCGGGCGCCGCGCTCTTCCTCCTGGCCGCCCACCGCGCCACCGGAGACACCGCGTTGCTGGACGAGGCGGTCCACGCCGTCCACCGCGACCTCGACCGGTGCGCACCGGGCCCGCAGCACACCCTTCAGGTGGACGAGGGCTTCCGGCTCCTGCCCTACCTGGACAACGGCAGCGCCGGTATCGCCCTGGTGGCGGCCGAACTGCTCCGGGTGCGCGACGACGACCGGATCCGCGCGGCGCTGCCCGCCCTGCTGCGCGCCTGCGCCGCCGACTTCGTCATCGAGTCGGGGCTGCTGGGCGGACGCGCGGGCCTGCTCGCCACCCTGGCGGTGCTCCGCGACCGGGTGCCGCTCTCCCCGGACACCGGGGAGCGGCCGGACGGCCCCGCGCTGAGCGGCCCAGCCGTCGACCGGTATCTGCGCCGTCATCTGACCCGGCTCGGCCAGCACGCCATGACGTGGAACGGAGCGACGGTCTTCCCCTGCGACGGCCGCGCCCGGATCTCCATGGGGCTGGCCGACGGCGGTGCCGGCGTCCTGCTGGCGCTCTCCGCCACCGAACGGGGCACCCCGCTGCTCCCGTTCCTCACCGACTCGCGCCCCGCGGCGGCCGTTTCGCCGGCCGCACCGGGACGCGCCGGCGGCGCCCGAGGCGCCGCCACCCCCACCGCCCCGGCCGGGGCAGCGGGCACTGCGCACCGCGGAAGGGAGGTGTCGTCAGATGACCATCATGGACCTTCAGGGCCTGGAGGTGCCGGGCGAGCGTGACGCCCAGGCGCTCGGCTCGACCATCAGCGGCGGCTGCTGACGCGTCGCCGGGTGGACCGTGCGCCTGTCATGCACGGTCCTCCGGCTCCAGGTGTCCCGCAACGGCACCTGGTACGTCACCACCGTGTTTCCGCACCACGACGAGTCCCCGGGAGGAGGTGTCGTAGATGACCATCATGGACCTTCAGGGCCTGGAGGTGCCGGGCGAGCGTGACGCCCAGGCGCTCGGCTCCACCATCAGCGGCGGCTGCTGACACAGCCGACCACACGGTGTGGGTACTCCACCACGCGCCGTGTATCTCACCGTACACATGTCCACCGATCCACGGAAGGGAGGTGTCGAGATGACCATCATGGACCTTCAGGGCCTGGAGGTGCCGGGCGAGCGTGACGCCCAGGCCCTCGGCTCCACGATCAGCGGCGGCTGCTGACACGGCGCCCGGCGGCCCCCTGCTACGGCACGGGCCGCCGGGCCCCTGTGCGTGACGGGCCCCTGTGCGTGACGGGCGTCGGCACTTCACGGTCATCCCGGGTGTCACAGCGCTCCCGCACCACCACTCCCCCTGAACAAGGCCGTTGGACGGAGGCCAGGTGAACGACCAGGTGGGCCCGGCCCGCTCCCTGTGCCTCATCGGCTGCGGCCCGCGCGGCGCCTCGATCGTCGAGCGGATCCTCGCCAACGTCCCCGCCCTGTACGGCGACCGGCCCCTGGACCTGCACATCGTCGACCCGTACCCACCCGGCGCGGGCCGTACCTGGCGCACCGACCAGTCCGGTCTGCTGTGGATGAACTCCGCCGCCGAGCAGGTCACGATGTACCCCGACGAGAGCGTGGCGTGCGCAGGGCCGCCGCGCCCCGGCCCCACCACCGCCGGCTGGCTCGACGCCCCGCTGCACGACGGCGCCTACGCCGCCCGCCGCGACCAGGGCCGCTATCTGCGGCACTTCTTCGAGACCGTCACCCGCGAGCGGCCCGCCTCGGTGCGGCTCTTCGTCCACCGGGCGCGAGTGGTCGATCTGCGGCGCACGCCCGCCGGGGCGGTACCGGGCGGGCGGGGCCGCCAGCAGGTGATCCTCGACTCCGGCCAACCGCCCTTCCTCGCCGACCGGGTGGTGTTCGCCCAGGGCCATACGGACACCCTCGCCGCCCCCGCACCGGACGGCCTGACCCGGATCGGCCCCGGGCCCGCCGATCCGGACGCGCTGGCGGCCGTCCCGCCCGGCGCGCGGGTCCTGGTCCGCGGCCTGGGCCTGGTCTTCATCGACTGCCTGGCGCTGCTGACGGAGGGCCGCGGCGGCCGCTTCGTCCGCCCCGCCCCCGGCGGCCCGCTGCGCTATCTGCCGTCCGGCCGCGAGCCCCGGCTGTACGCGGGCTCCCGGCGTGGCGTCCCCCTGCCGCCCAAACCGGCGTATGCGCCACCGGCCGCCCCTTCGGTGGCCCCCGCCGCCCCGCGCTTCGCCACCGTCGACGCCTGCCGGGCCGTGCTGTCCCGGCCCGGTGCCTCCTTCGGCGGCGACGTGTGGCCCCTGGTGGTGGCCGAACTGGGCTGGTGCCACTACCGTGCGCTCTTCGCCGGGCAGCCCGCCCGTACGCGCATGAGCTGGCCGGATTTCGACGCCCAGTACGCCCTGCTGCACCCCGACGCCGACCGGCTGGCCAAACTCGCCCGCGAGGCGGTGCCCGACCCCGCCGACCGCCTCGACCTGGACCGGCTGGCCGATCCGCTGGCCGGGCTGCGGTTCGCCGGCGCCAACGACCTCCAGCGCCGGCTGCACGGTCTGCTCGCCGAGGAACTGCGCCGCCGCACGGGCCCCGCGAGCGGTCTCGCCGCCGCCCTGGTCGACGGCTTGCAGCGGTCCGGTGCGGTCATCGAGGAGCTGTGGCGCTCCGGCGAGCTGGCCGCCGCCCAACTGTCGGACGCGCTACGCCACTTCGCGCTCGGCACCTACCTGAGCTCGGGCCCGCCGCCCCTGCGCGCCGAGCAACTGCTGGCGCTGGCCGAGGCGGGCGTGCTGACATTCGTGGGCCCCGGGATGCGGGTGGCGACCGTGCCTGGCGACGGGGCCCTGCCTGGCGACGGGGCCGTGCCCGGAGACGGGGGCGCGCAGGGACACCGGGCCGTGCCCGGAGAAGGGGCCGTGGGCAGTGCCCCGCGCCGCGCCGTCTTCCGCGCGACCAGCCCCGCCCTCCCCGGCACCGTGTACGAGGCGGACATCCTCCTCGACGCCCGGCTGGCGGCGCCCGAGCCCGACCGTGTGACCGATCCTCTGCTGCGCGCCCTGCTTTCCCGCGGCGAACTGGTCCAGGAGCCAGCCGAGGACGGCGCGGCCGGCATGCTGCGGCTGTCCGGCGCTGACCTGCACCCCGTCGACTCGACCGGCGCCGTGCACCGCGACCGGACCATCGCCGGACCGGCCCAGTTCCCCCGCCCGCACACCAACGCCGTCTACTTCCGCCAGAACGACGCGATCGCCCGCGGCCTGCTCGCCGACGCCGACGGCGAGTGAGAGCGGCGAAGCAACTGTCCCAAAAGACCGGGGGCGGGCGGAGCCGCAAGCGTCGAGCAAGTGCTCCCGCCCTCTCTCACAGGCGCTCGCCGGTTCTCACCGGAGGTCGAGCAGCAGCACGTCATGGAGAGCCGCGCCTTCCCACGGGCGCGCCTCACCCACCTTGCGGTACCCCCACGACCGGTAGGCCGACTGAGCTGCTTCGGCGTCCGGCAGCGCATTGAGCAGTACGCGTTCTTCGTCGCCCCCTCCGAGGATCACCTCGTGCAGCCGCCGACCGACCCCGAGCCGTCGCCAGGAAGCCCGTACTGCGAACTCCATCAACCCGAACGTACGTTGCCCGTCCTCTCGCCGGAAGTCGGCCGGAACCGGCGTGATCAGGTGATCCCACCAGCCGGTCGTGGGGCTGAGCGGATACCCGTAGGCGATGCCCACCGGTTCACCGTCGGTGGTACGGGCCAGGGCGCTGCGAAAGGTGGATTTGCGGACTTGAGAGCGGAAACGACGGAAGGCCGCCGCTATCGATTCCGGGGTTTCCTCGTACGGTTCCCCGGCAAACACCTCGGCGTAGACGAGCCGGAATGCGGGCTCGGACCGCGCGGCGGCCGGGCCGTCCAAAAGCTCGACACCGATCGTCTCCTGCCTGGTCATGCGCAGCCTCCTCGCAAAGCGTCGTGGATCCGGTCCGAGGTGTCGCGGACCGCCGTGGTGCCGAGGGCATTGATGGTCTTCTGAAACGCCCGGAGGCGGTGGGTGAGGCGGCTGGAGGAGATCTCTCCGTACGAGTCGAGTACACCTGCCATCTCGGCGCATGCCTCCTCCGCCTCCCCCGCGTCGAGAAGCGCGCAGGCCAGCTTGGACCTGTACCACGCGGTGTTCCGGGCGTAGCCGCCTCCGAGACCGTCCACTGCAGCGCGCAAGAACGACACGGCGCCCCGGGGCTTCCCCGCCCTCGCGTACATCTCCGCCGTGGCGTAGTCGATTTCCACGGGGCCGGCGAAGCGCGCCCAAGGGGGAACCTCACTGCTGTCCTCATCGCGGCTCTGGTACGAGAGTGCGCGGCTGAGCGCGCGGCGGGCCGCGACCGTATCCCCGACATGCGTGGCGACATTGGCTTCGCGGAGCGCAATCACGAGGTGAACGGTGGGCCCGGCGCCGGCCCTGCCGGCCAGACCGTACGCGGCCTCGACCGCAGAAGCGGCTTCCCATGCCCGGTCTGCCTTGATGTCGGTCAGTACGAGCGTTTCAAGAGCCGAAATCTGCAACATCGCGTCGTCGATGAGCTGGGCTGCGGTGAGAGCTTCCATGGCAGCCGTGCGTGCCTCGTCGACGGGTCCGCCGCCGTAGCCGTACCACGCTTGGTTGCTGTGCAGCTCGGACAACATCGCCTGGAGAGCACGGCCGGTCTTGGCTGTACACACGGACTCCTTCAGCGTCCGGGTTAAGTGCTGTTCGAGTTGTTTTGCGCGAGCCTTGGCAGGGATTCCGCCGGATCCGTGATCAACCGTGTACAGGTCGGCCAGGCGGGCGCGAAAGGCCGCTACGTCACTTGCGCCTATATGCGGACAGTGCCGCTCAGGGAGAACGGCCGCTGCCGCGAGCGCCCCCGTGCCAGCGACGAAAGCTCGACGTTTCACGTCTCCATCGTTACCGATCCGCTGGACAGTGGCGTGTCTGTGCACGGGTACCGCGAACCCCATCTCGCTCAGTGGGAGGCCGAACACTGTTTCCAGTACCACCTGTTGGCCCGGGTGCGGTAGCGGTGGTGGCGACTCGTTCTCCCACCGTCGAAGCTGGCGGACACTCACCGAAGAGTCGATCCCCAGACGTGCGGCCTCGCGGGCGAACGCAGCCACGAAGGCCTCTTGCGTGTAACCGGCTTCCTTACGCAACCAGGCGAGCCTGTTCACGTTTCTCCCACCATGCCGGACCCCTTGTGCGTGCGGATTCTCTGTTCACCGTAACGACTCAGACCGGGCACCGTCCGTGAAAACGTCCGCCTGAACGTCCGGTCGCCAATCGCCCACGGATGCCTTCGAGGCGCTGAACTGGTGGGGCGCCACGGCAACACGGCAAACGATCAAAGACCACCGCGCAAACACCACGAGCGACCCCCGCGACCGGGTGAACGGTCCGGGGGCGTGGCCACCAACCCCTGGGAGGTTGACGACATGGCGAAGCGTATCGCCAGGACTTTTGAACCGCTGCTGCGGCGGTTATTGCCGTGCCGGTGCCACGGTGGACAGGGGGTGGGCTGATGGGTCCCGAGGACACCGTGCGTCTCCTGCCATGGCTGAGCCCGGACGGGAAGCCGTGCTTCCTCGCAGGTGACGGGACCGGGTACGTGTCCCGTCTCGCCGACGAGATGGAGGATGCGCAGCTCGACGAGGCCGCCGAACTCATTGAGGAAGCGTGCCGCGTCCTTGCCGCCCAGATGTGGACACCCGGAGAACTTCACCTGCTGGCCGTCGAATTGACCGCGGCGCTCACCCGTGTGCATCGGGTGGCTGAGAGCAGGGGGGCGCGGGTGCCCGCGCGGGACGATGGCGACCCGGGACGGACGGCGCTCCGGATGACGGTGGTGGCCGACAGCTTCCGACGCTGCCGGCGGAGGTGTTCGGATGATCCGGGCGCGTGAAGCAGGTACCGGAGCTACGCAGGCCCCGAGCAGCCGACGGGCAGTGCGACGCACGTGATGTAGGCCGGGAAAGGGGCCGGGGGCCACCCCGCCCGGCCTCGCACCTCACCCCCGCAAGGCGATCCCGTGCTGTTGGGCCAGGATCGCGGCCTGGACGCGGCTGCGCAGGTTGAGTTTTGACAGGATGCGGCTGGTGTGGGTTTTCACGGTGCCCTCCGCGAGGTGGAGGGTTTCGGCGATGGCGCTGTTGGCCAGGCCGCGGGCGATGCAGGCCAGCACCTCCAACTCCCGTTTGGTGAGGGTGTCGAGGGCCTGTGCGGCGCCTGCAGGGAGGGTGGGGCCGGCCACCGGCGGGCGGCCGGCGAACTCGGTGATCAGCCGTCGGGCGATGGCCGGGGTGAGGAAGCCGTCCCCGTGTGCCACCTCGCGTACCGCGCTGACCAGTACGGCCGGCTCCGCGTTCTTGAGGATGAAGCCGCCGGCGCCGGCCCGTAGCGCCCCGAAGATGTACTCGTTGAGGTCGAAGGTGGTCAGCACCAGCACCTCGGCCAGCCCGCGCTCCACGATCCTGCGGGTGGCGGCGACCCCGTTGAGCTGCGGCATCTGTACGTCCATCAGGACCACATCGGGCCGTAGTTCGGCGGCCATCCGGACCGCCGCAGCCCCGTCGCCGGCCTCGCCGACCACCGTGATGCCCGGGTCGGTCTGGAGCACCAGCACCAGTCCCGAGCGCACCGCGGCCTGGTCATCGGCCACCAGCACCCGTATGCCCTCGGGCCGTATGTCCTCGGGCCCGTCCGCCGGGGAATGGTCCGGCGCACCCGCCGGCCCGCCCCTCCGTCCGTCCGCCGCTGACTCCTCCGCCGGCCCGTTCACCAGCCCCTCCACTAACCCCTCCACCGACTCCTCCGTCGCCTGCTCCACTGGCTGTTCCACCTTTTCTCGTCCGCTAGGAGTTCTGTGTCAGCGGGAGCACGGCCCGCACCCGCCAGCGTTCGGGGGCGGTGCGGTCGGGTCCCGCGTCGAAGATGCCGCCGACCAGTGCGGCCCGTTCGGACATGCCGGTGAGGCCGGCGCCCGCTCCGGTGGTCAACTGCGCCACGGGGCGCGGCCGGACCCGGCCGTCGGGGCGGGTCAGCGGGCTGTCGACCGAGAGGGTCAGCTGCCCGGCGCCGGTCTCGCAGCGGATGTGCACCCGCCCCGCCGAGGCGTGCTTGAGGACATTGGTCAGTGCCTCCTGCACGATGCGGTACGCCGTCACCTCGATCACCGAGGACACTTCGGGGAAGTGCTCGGGGAACTCGGTGTGCAGGGCCAGGCCGGCCGCGTCCGCGGCCGGCCTGGCCTGTTCGACGAGCGACCC
The DNA here is from genome assembly GCF_900187385.1 of Streptomyces sp. 2114.4. NCBI lineage: Bacteria > Bacillati > Actinomycetota > Actinomycetes > Kitasatosporales > Streptomycetaceae > Streptomyces > Streptomyces sp. 2114.4. The sequence continues at coordinate 3,853,777 of NZ_FYEY01000001.1, read as the reverse complement.
CAGCGCGCTGAGCTGGGGCCGGTCCCAGTCGTCGTCCACGCCCCGGTCGGAGCGCAACAACACCACCATCCGCCGCATTTCGGCCAGCCCCTGCACACTGTTCTCGCGGATCACCGCGAGCGCCCGCAGCACCGGATCCTCCTCGGCGCCCTCCTCGGCGGCGCCGTCCTTCTCCCCCTTCGGCCCGGCCAGCGAGAGCACGGCGCTGGAGTGGATGGCGATGGCGCTGAGGTGGTTGGCCACCAGATCGTGCAGCTCACGGGCCATCCGGGTGCGCTCGGTCTGCAGCACGGTCTTGCGGTCCAGCTCCGCCAGCCGGTTGATCTGCGCGGCACGCTGCCGTTCGGTGTCCGCCCGCTCCTTGTGGTTGCGTATCAACACCCCGGTCCACACCGGGGAGATGAGCAGCAGCGCGACGATGACCCCGGTCGTCACCCCCTCCGAGCGGTCGCCGGTGAGGACGAGGACCACGGTGGTGGCGAGGGTGGCCGTGACGCTCCCGGTCTGCAGCAGCCGGCACAGCCAGGGGGCGCCGTACAGCGCGGCCGCATAGAGCAGATCGGTGTAGATGAGGACCGGGCCCAGGCCACCGCTGGACATCGTCTCCACGGTGACGGTGAGCGTGCCGACGGCGACGGCGGCCGCCGGCCGGGCACTGCGCAGGGCGGTCGCGGCGCACAGCACGAGGACGGGCAGGACGGCCTGCCAAGCGGGGATATCGCCCCCATCACCTGCGATCCGCCCACGACATACAGAATCAGACAGCCGGCAAAGAAACCCACCGCCAATCTGAGGTCACGGAGCGGGACGGGGCGGTGGCGCGCGTGCGTACTGGTGAAAAGACGTAACCACACACGAGGACAGTACTTCCGTGCGCTGCCCGTTCTCCTGGCCCTGGCGCCCGAATTTGGGTACCCCTCCCGTACATCGAAGTATGTAGCCGTACATCAGCAAGAGGGATGACTCGAAGGTTCCGGAGGATCTGCAAACCTTGGGCTGTCTGTATCGATCGATGTAGGCGAAAAAGGGGGAGCGAAGAACTGTACGACGGGCCGCCACTCACCCAGTACGGCCCAAGCACCGCTCAACTGTGGAGGACGGAAAGTACGTGGAAACGAACGCCGCTCTTCTCCAACTCTGTCCGGAGCCCCTTGACCTGGGCGTTCCTGACCCCTGGCAGTACCCCGGCCGGGCCCGCCCGGCACCGCTCGCGGCCGCACCCGCACCTGCTCACGATCACCCGGACATCCTGTCCACACCCGTCCCGCTGTTTGTCGTCCCCGTAGGATCCACCCCTTCCCACGGATCGGGAACGGGGCTGTCCCCCGACAGCTGCCCGGGCCTCAACGGCCACTGCCGGGCCACTCTCGACACCGCGTCCCGCAGCCGGCTGCTGGCCCGCCTCCCCGACCGCGTGAGCACCGCGATGGCCGCCGCCGGCCACTGGGAGTTGTACGGAACCCGCGGCCTGCTGATCGTGGCCTGCGGTGAGGACGCGCGCCAGATGGGCTTCTCGGTGGAGTCCGTGCGCCCCGGAGCGTCGTTGCCGCACACCCCGTACGAGGTGCTGACGGACCGGGAGTCCCGCACCGTGGCAGGGAGCCCGGCCGTCGAACGGGAACGCCTCGTCACCCGTTTCTGGGTCCGCAAGGATGCCGCGGTGCAGGCCGTCGGCGGCGGTCTGTCCCTCGCCCCCGAACGCATCGAGGCCGGTTTCCCCGGCGACCGCGGTACGGTCCTCGTCCCCGGGCCGCAGGGCCTCGAAGTCCCCGTCCTGGTACGCAACTTCACCTTCTCGGACTCCTACGAGTTCGCCGTCGCCACCCCGGAACCCCTCGCCCTCACCCCGTCTTTCGCCTATTCGGTCATGTAAATGCCCGTTTCCGCTGGGGAGGGCGGCAAGCGCACCGGCCCGGAATTGCTGCGGACGGCCTGAATTCGGATCTTGATGACCTTGACGTAGGGCGGCGGCACGGAAATTGAGCGGCCGGATTCCGCGGCCCCTGGGGCCAAAGGGCCGTGCGATGCGGGGGTCTCGCTTTGCACCACCCGGGTGAAACACCTGCATGTCGCACTCCCCGGGCCCCCGGAAAACCATATTGCCGGGTTAGTTGGTGCGTGCCCACCGGTCGTGGCGAGTACCGCGTCACGGCGTTGCCGGAGCACAGCGGAGGATTCCCGTCATGCCGTCGCCCCTCGCCAAACGGTCCGCCGAAAGAGTCCTGCCCGTGCTGCTGGTCCTCCTGGGCGTCGTGGGCCTGGCCGGTCTCACCGGTCCGGGCGCCGCGGCGGCCGGACCGTCCTTCGGCCCGCCGGGGCCCGACTGGGAGCGCATCGCCGCCTGTGAGAGCAACGGCCGCTGGCACATCAACACCGGCAACGGCTACCACGGCGGCCTGCAGATCGACCCCGCCACCTGGCGTGCCTACGGCGGTCTCCGCTACGCCCCGCGTGCCGACCTCGCCAGCCGCGCCGAGCAGATCGCCGTCGGTGAGCGCATCGCGCGGGACCGCGGCCTGTCCGCCTGGCCCAACTGCGCCGGCTCCACCAGCGGTGCCGCCGGCAGCCCCGCCTCCGCCGACCGGCAGGCCTCAGCCGACCGGCAGACCCTCGCGGCCGACCGGATTCCCACGGCCGACCGGGCCCCCTCGGCCGACCGGGCCCCCGCTCCGCGCGCCCCTCGCGCGGCCATCGCCACCAAGGCCCGCACCTATGTCGTGCACCCCGGCGACTGTCTCTCCGTCATCGCCGAACGCGCCCACACCCGGGGCGGCACCAAAGGCCTGTACGCCCTGAACAAGCATGCGCTCGACCAGGGCCCGGACCACATCTACCCCGGACAGCGGCTGCGGCTGCGGAGGTGAGCGCGGGGCCGCGGGCGCACCGGCGAAGCCCGTCACGGCGGTGAGGGCAGAGCCGTCACGGTGAATCCACTGCGCGGTCAGAGTGAAAGCGTGGGACGGGCCGTTGCTCAGGCTTGGCGGATGGGAGAAGGGCCGATAGCAAGTCCGCGGGTACCCATCCGCGAGGTGCAGGAGCACACAGTGAAGAACATGGCACGCGTCAATTTTGTGATCGCAGGAGCTTGCGGCCTGCTCCTGGCGGCCGGGGCGTCGCCCGCCCAGGCATGGGACGGGGGGCCGTACGGCCTCGACGGGGTGTGGAACAGCGACACCGTGGCGAGCTTCCACGCCGGCTTCAGCTGCCGCAACCGGGCGAGGATCTGCATCAACGGCCCGCTGAACAGCGGAAACGTCAGCAACTCGCAGAACGTCCACCTGTCCGGCAACAACAGCAACAGCGGCAGCCCGACCAACGTCAACGGCAACACCAACGACGACGCCGGCGGCACCACCGGAGCCGAGAACAAGACCAGCAACGACATCCAGCACATCGGCCGCGGCGGAAAGCAGCAGCTGTGACCCGGGCCTGATCGGTCCCTGATCCGCCCCTCCGGCCCCGGCTCGTCCGGGGCCGGAGGGGTGTCCGGCGAGGGTACGGAGGCGGGTGCGGCGGCGTTCCCTTCCCGGGCCGCCGTGCCCGGACATGACGATCGCCCGGCGGACGGTCCGCCGGGCGATCGGTGGAGGTGCGCGGGCCGTGGCCGCGGTCGTCCTCAGGAGGTCATGGCTCGCTCGCTCAGTGAGGGCCCGCTCAGTGCAGGAAGCCTCCGAGGATGCGCTGGATGTTGTTGCTGCTGCCCGCCGAGGCTCCGGTGGCGGAGTTCGCGCTGTTGGTGGACCCGTTGGTGTTGGCGATATTGCCGCTGTTGTTGGGGTTGCCGTGGTTGAGGAAGTTGCCGCTGTTGAGGCTGTTGCCGCTGTGTACCGGCCCGTTGATGCAGGGGTGCGGGGACTTGAACACCGGGGACTTGTAGTTGAAGTCCGCGAGGCGGTTGTTGCAGACCACCCCGGAGACCATGCCGGTCACGGTGCCGAGATCGGCGCCTGCCACGGCCGAGAGCAGGGACTCACCCGGAACGGTCTGCGCACGGGCCATCCCGCTGCCGAACAGCACCAGCCCGCACGCCCCGACGATACTTCCCGCCTGCACGATTCTTCTCACGTCGCTCCTCGCCGATTCGTCCTTCTGATGCAGACGTATCGTGCTGCCGTTGCCGTCCCGCAGCCTCGTTCAACCCGCGGAGAGCAAAACGCTCGTCGGCCACAATCAGCCGGGTGGCCCAACAATTCGCGAGCGTTTCCGGGGAGGTGAAGACGTGTGCGCGGGCATGCCGGCGACGGACGCGCCCACGGCCTCCTACAGCACCAGCCGCTCCGGCATGGGCTGCTCCACACCGTCCAGCTCCAGGGTGCAGCGGGGCATGGAGGGGACCAGGTGCGGCTGGCGCAGCAGGACCCGGAAGGGGTGGGCGGGCTCTTCGGGGAGTTCGCCGGTCAGCACGTTCGTACCGGCGCGGTGTTCCTTCCGGTACGCGACCACCTTGCCGTCGACCAGCAGCTCGATCTCCCCGGTCCGGCCGGGCCCGACATTCACGGTGATCGAGTGATCACCCTGGTCCAGGTGGAAGTGGTGGCGGTGTCCCATGACGCACCTCCGGCGAATCGGTCCGTACCACCAGCGTGCCACCCCCGCGACCGGCAGTCCTTTCGTGCCTCGCGCGCACCTCCCGCGCGGGTGGTGCGCGCGACAATGGGGGTGGGCGCCGGATCGGCCGGTTCACGGAGTGCGGGTCGTCACGGCCTGCTCCCGGGGAGCGGGCGCCGGGCCGGCAGGAGACGACGATGAACGGCTCGGTCCGTGTCGGACAGGTGGTCGGGGTGCCGCTGCGCATGCACTGGAGCGTGCCGCTGCTGGTGGGCCTGTTCGCGTACGGACTCGGCCACCAAGGCCTTCCCGTCTGGACGCCGGGCCGCTCGGATGCCGTCTACGCCCTGGCCGGTGTCATCGGGGCCGTGCTGCTCATGGGCAGCCTGCTGCTGCACGAGACGGCCCATGCGGCGACCGCGCTGCGGAAGAAGATCTCCGTCCAGGACGTGACGCTGTGGGCGCTGGGCGGTACGACCCGGATGGGGCGGCCGCAGTCCGCCCGCGCGGCCTTCGCGGTGGCCGTCAGCGGGCCGCTCACCAGCCTGGTCATCGGCGGCATCGCGCTCGGGGCCGGGTTCGGGCTGCACGGGCTGTCCGGCTGGGCGGTGCCCTCCGTCGTCCTGGCGTGGCTGGGCTGGGCGAACCTCTTCCTGGGCGTGTTCAACCTGCTGCCCGCGGTGCCGCTGGACGGCGGGCGGGTGGTGCAGGCGGTGCTGTGGTGGCGCACCGGGGACCGGGACCGGGCGGATCTGGCGGCGTCCCGGGGCGGCCAGATCATGGGGGTGCTGCTGGTGGCCGCCGGCTGGATCTCCGTGCTGCGCGGCGCACCGGGCGGGCTGTGGATCGTCTTCATCGGCCTCTTCGTCATGGTCGTGGCCGGGGCGGAGCGGCGCCGTGCCGCCCTGCACACCGCGCTGCGCGGGGTACGGGTCGCCGAGGCCATGACCAGCCCGGTGGCGACCGGCGCCGACTGGCTGACCGTTCAGCGCTTCATCGACGAGGTGGTCGTGCACTCCCGCCACTCCGCGCTGCCGCTGCTCGACTTCGACGGCCGCCCCAGCGGCATCGTGCAGATCCGCCGGCTCGCGGCGGTGCCGGGACCGAGCCGGGAGACGGTGCGGGTACGCGAGGCGGCGACCCCGCTGTCCCAGTGCGCGGTCGCCGCTCCGGACGATCTGCTCGGTGACGCGCTCGACAAGATCAGCCTGCGTACCGGGGCGCGCCTCCTCGTCGTGGACGCCGGGCACCTGGTGGGGATCGTCACCGGGAAGGACATCGCCCGGATGATGCAGCGCACGACCCTGAGCGGCAGGCGGACGGGCGGACAGAACGGCGGACAGACGGGCGGACAGACGGGCGGACAGACGGGCTGACCAACGACTGACACAGCGGCGACAGGCCGGGCTGACCGGACGGCCCCGCCCGCCGTCGAGGTCCCCAACGGGCGCCCGAGGGTGCCGGGTGGCCACAATGGACGTACGGCAGGCCACGGGGGAGGACGGCCCGCCGCAGCGGAGCACCGGAGCACCGGAGCCGGCCCATGCCCTACCTCACCGTGACCGCCCTGAGCCACACCGGGCTGATCCGCGAGCACAACGAGGACAGCCTGGTGGCCGGCCCCTGGACGCTCTGCGGCACGGTGACCGAGAACCCGCAGACGCTGGTGTTCCCGCTCGGCACCCCGCTGGTCGTCGCGGTCGCCGACGGGATCGGCGGACAGCCGGGCGGGGAGGTGGCCAGCGCACTGGTCGTCCGGGAGCTGGCCGCGCTGGGCCCTTCGCTGGAGGGCGAGGAGGCGGTGCGGGAGGCCCTGGACCTCTGCAACCGTGCGGTGTACGCGGCGGCCGAGCGGGACCCGGAGCTGACCACCATGGGCACCACGGTCGCCGGCGCGGTCGTCCGGGAGAAGTCCGTACTGGTCTTCAACGTCGGTGACAGCCGGGTCTTCGCGGCGGCCGGCGACGGCCTGCGCCAGGTGAGCGTGGACGACAGCCCACCGCTGTGGCCGGGGCGGCGCACCACCTCGCTCCTCACCCAGGCGCTCGGCGGCGCCCGGGAGTTCGGCGCCGTCGTCCCGCACCTCACGACCGCGCCGCTGTCCGTGGGTGACCGCTACCTGGTGTGCAGCGACGGGCTGACCGATCCCGTCCCGGAGGAGGACGTCGGCGGTCTGCTGCGGCTCCACTCCGGCGGCCGGGCCGTCTTCGAGCTGTGGAAGGCCGCCATCGAGGCGGGCGGGCCCGACAACATCACGCTGGCGCTGATCACCGTCGGGGAGTGAGGCGGGGCCCCGGCCGAGGGGCGTACGGCGGGACCCGGCCGAGGGAGGTACGGCGGGGACCGCCTCTCCGGATAACCCCAGCACGGTTCTCCCGGCAGCCGGATGGGCGGCGGGCCGCCGCTCAACAACAGTTCCCCCATGACGACTCACCGGACGGCCCACCTGACGGCCCACGCCCGCCGCACCCTTGTGCTCACGCTCTCCGCCGCGGCCGTCGCCGGCACCCTGGGCGCGCTCTCCCCGGCGGCCCGCGCCCAGGTCCCCGGCGCCGCGGTCCGCGCCCCCGGTGCCTCGGGGCCCGCCCTCGCCTGGGGGCCGTGCGCCGGGCCCGGCCTTCCCGGACAGGAGTGTGCCGAGCTGCCCGTACCGCTCGACTACCGCGACCCGGACGGGCCGCAGCTCACCCTCGCCGTGTCCCGGGTGCGCAGCGACCGGCCCGCGGCCCGCCGGGGCACGCTGCTGGTGATCCCCGGCGGTCCCGGCGGATCCGGGGTGGCGCGGCTGGTGGCGAAGGGGAAGGCGCTGGGGAAGGAGATGGCCGGGGCCTACGACCTCGTCAGCTTCGATCCGCGGGGGACGGGCGGCAGTACGAAGGCGGGCTGCGGACTCGACGCCGACGACCGGCAGCTGGTCACCCTGCGGTCCTGGCCCGCGCCGGACGGCGGCATCACGGAGAACACCGCCCGGTCCCGGCGGGTCGCCGAGGCGTGCGCCCGGCACGGCGGTGCCGTGCTGCGCAGCATGTCCACCGGGAACGAGGTGCGCGACATCGACCGCCTCCGCCGGGCTCTGGGCGAGGAGAAACTGTCGGCCTGGGCCGCCTCGTACGGGACCTACGTCGGGGCGGTGTACGCGCAGAAGTACCCGCAGCACACCGACCGCTGGGTGCTGGACAGCAATGACGACCCCGACCCGGCCCGGGTGGGGCGGGGCTGGCTGGCGAACATGGCCGTGGGCGCGGACGACCGGTTCCCCGACTTCGCGGCCTGGGCGGCCGACCCCGCCCGGGAGGACGAGGGGCTGCGGCTGGCCGAACGCCCCCAGGACGTCCGGCCGTTGTTCCTCGGGCTGGCGGCGAAGCTGGACCGGACGCCGAAGGAGTCCGGCACGAAGGGCGTCCGGCTGACCGGCAACCTGCTGCGCCAGGCGCTGCACAGCGCCCTGCAGAGCGATGACCGCTTCCCCTCGTTCGCGCGGCTCGTCCGGCAGGCCCAGGACCCGGGCGCCCGGCCGGTGCTGCCCGATGCCCTCGCCGGGCCGCTGCCGGACGAGCAGGCCGCGGCGATGACGGCCACCGTCTGCAACGACGTGCGCTGGCCGGCGTCGGTCGCCGCATACCGGCGCGCCGCGGCCGTCGACCGCGCCCGGCACCCGCTCACGGCCGGGATGCCGGCGAACATCACGCCCTGCGCCTTCTGGAAGGACGCGCCGGTACAGAAGCCCACGCGGATCACCGCCGACGGCCCGTCCAACATCCTGATGCTCCAGAACCGCCGGGACCCCTACAGCCCGTACGCCGGTGCCCTGAAGTTGCGTCAGGCCCTCGGTGACCGGGCCCGTCTGGTCACCCTGGACCACGGCGGCCACGAGGCCTACCTGGGCAACGGCACCGCCTGCGGGGACCGGGCGGTCACCGCCTTCCTGACGACGGGGCGGCGGCCGGAGCGGGACGCGTACTGCGCCGACTGAGCCGGTGCCGGGGCGGCGGGCCCTCGCGGAGACACCCCCGGGAAGCCCCGGAGAGACATCTCCTGGCGCGGACGGGCGACATGGCTGCCGGCGTGCGCCGTGCGGGGCGGTGCCGCGTCTAGGTTGGCCGGATGAGCGCGGCAGGGAGCACCGTCCGGGCAGAAGTGCTCCTGGGCACGCTGGGGTCCGTGCTGCTGGGCGTCGGCGGATGGGGGTCCGGGGCGCTGCCGCGGGGCGTTCCTGACGGGGTGTGGGGGCGGCCCGGCGTGCCGCTGCAGTGCGTGGGTGTCGCCGTGTCGTACGCCGGGCTGGTGCTGCTGCTCGCCGCGTGGTGGCGGCTGGGGCGGCGGGTCGCGGACGGCACGGCCGGCGGGTGGCGGCCGCTGCGCAGGGCGCTGTGGTGCTGGGTGCTGCCGCTGGTGCCGGGCCCGTTGCTGGGCAGCAGCGACGCCTACAGCTACCTCGCCCAGGGCGCGCTGGCGGGCCGCGGACGCGATGTGTACGCACTGGGCCCGGCGGCGCTGGGCGGGCCGCTGGCGGCGAACGTCCCCGGGATGTGGCACGACGCCCCGGCCCCGTACGGGCCGCTGGCCGTCGCCGCGGCGCGGGCCGTGGTGGCGGTCACCGGCGAGCAGCATGTGGTGGCCGCGGCCCTGGGGCTGCGGCTGCTGGCGGTGGCGGGGCTGGCCCTCCTGGTGTGGGCCCTGCGACGGCTGGCACAGGCGGCGGGCTCCGGTGCGGCCGGGGCGCTGTGGGCCGGCGCGCTCAACCCGCTGGTGCTGCTGCACCTGGTCGGCGGGGCGCACAACGAAGCGCTGATGCTGGGGCTGATGGCGGCCGGGCTGCTGGCGTTCCGCCGGGGGCGCTGGGGCGTGGGGACCGTCGTACTGACCGCGGCGGTGCTGGTGAAGGCTCCCGCCGTGGTGGCCCTGCTGTGCGCGGCGGCGGTGAGCGTGGCGGGCTGCGACGGCGGGTGGCGGCGGGTGCGGCGGACGGCGGGGATCGCCGCGGTGGCCGCGACCGCCCTGGTGGCGGGGGTGGCCGGGTGCGGCCAGGGGTGGGGGTGGCTGTGGACCCTCCGTACGCCCGCCGAGGTCCACACCCTGCTGTCCCTGAGCACGGATGCGGGCCATCTGCTGGGGTGGGCCGCGCGGGGGCTGGGGTGGGGCACCGCGGCCGGTGCGATGACGGCCGCGCGGCTGGCCGGGATGCTGGTGGGTCTGGGGGCGGTGGGGTACTGGGTGCGGTGCGCCCCGCGGGCCGGCGCCGAGCGGGCGACGGGGGCGGCGCTGCTGGTGCTGGTGGCGGCCGCTCCGGTGGCGCAGCCGTGGTACGCGCTGTGGGCGGTGGTGCCGCTGGCGGCGGTGTCCTGGCGGCGGCTGGCGGGGCGCGGCGCCCGGGCGGCGGTGGTGGGGCTGACGCTGGTGGTGATGCCCTCGGGGCAGGGGCCGACCTGGGCGAGCGGGGCGGCGGCCGTCGTCGGGGGAGCGGTGGCCCTGGCGGCGGTGCTGCGGTGGGCGTCTAAGGGGCGGCCGGTGCCGGTTCCGGACGCCGTCGTCCCTCGCGCAGCAGCCACCACGCGCCGGTGAGCGCGCCGAGCGGAATCTCCAGCAGATGCGTGAAGGTGGCGAACAGCAGCATGGCCGAGGCCACCGCCGCGGGGTCCCCGCCGAGGGCGACCAGCGCGACGGCGGCGGCGCACTCGGTGACGCCGATGCCGCCGGGGGTGAGGGCGATCTGGGTCAGCAGCCGGCTGGCCGCGAACACCGCCAGCGCCTCGGCCGCTCCCGTACGGGAGCCCGCCGCCTGCAGACAGGCCAGGAACAGCGCGCCCTGCGCCGCGAGGGTGGCGGCCATGCCGCATACCAGCCGCGCCCAGGAACGGCGGACGACGTCCCGGCTCTCGTCGCGCAGCCGCACCGCGAGCTGCCGGGCGCGCCGGGCGAGGTGGCGCAGCGCTCCGGCCGGCGCCGCCCGCAGCCGGGCGGCGGGTGCCCGGCGGCAGCGGCGCAGCACCGGCCACCCGGCCGCCAGTGCCACCGGCAGGGCGAGGACCACCCCGCCCGCGGCCGCCGCCCAGCCGATGCCGGGCACGGGGGTTCCCACCAGCAGCAGTGCGCCCACCGCCGACAGGACCAGCCGCGCGGCCACGTTGCACGCCCCGGTGAGCGCGACGCACACGGCCACGGCGTGCGGCGGATGCCCCCAGCGGCGCGTCATGGCGTAGGTGACCGCGACGCCCGCACCGCCGCCGAGCGGCAGCAGATTGCTGACGGCGCTGCCGGTGCAGTGCACCAGCAGCGCCTGACGCGGCGTCAGTCCGGGGAGCGCGGCGCCGAGTACGTAGGTGTAGCTCCACAGCGTGGCACCCGCCAGGGCGCACAGCAGCGCCACCTGCGGGCCGCTGACGTGCCCGAGGTGGGCCCGTACGGCGGCCCAGTCCGTGCCCGCCGCCCTCGGCACGGCCAGGGCCAGCAGGACGAGGCCCGCGGTGGAGGAGAGCAGGCCCAGCAGCCGCAGGGCGGACTTCGGCAGCCGCGCGGCGAGCGGTGTCATCGGCCGGGCGCCGTCGCCGCGGCGCCCGGCAGGGTGGCCAGCGGATCGCGCAGGACGGGGCCCGCGGGCAGCCCGCGCTGGATGAACCACTCGGTCCCCAGCACCTGGCGGAAGGCCGGTCCGGGCAGGCGGCCCAGCGCGGCCAGGGTGCGTTCGGAGTCGCCGCCCCGGGCCTGGCTGAGGTGCGCGGCCATGCTGGCGCGCTTGGCCCGCCAGTGCCGTTTGACCGGTACCCGGTGGGTGATCTCGGAGCGTGCGCCGTAGGCCTGCCGGAAGGAGGCCCGGTCGAACTCCGGCGGGAAGCGGTGGACCCAGGAGGCGGCGCGCAGCCCGCGCAGCAGGAGGGTGCGGTCGACGGTGGCCTCCAGCACCACCGGGGTGCCCGCCAGGCGGGCGGCGCGGTAGCCGACCCGGTGGACCTGGACGTGATCCGGGTGCCCGTAGCCGCCGGCCGGGTCGTAGACCGTCAGCAGGTCGGCGCGCTCCTCGGTGAGCAGCGCGGCCAGCCGGCCGGCCGCCTCCTCGACCTCGGCCGAGGCGAACGGCTGGGCGCCGCCGCAGGCCGGGGCCGGGCCGGGGGCGTGCCCGGAGTCGGCGTAGCCGAGGAAGGCGACCCGGGAGCAGCCCAGGATGCGGGCGGAGGCGTGCGCCTCCTCGCGGCGGACCTCGCCCAGGCCGCGGTCCCGCAAGGACGTCGGTGCCAGGCCGCGCTCGCCGGCCGTGGCCAGCACCAGCACCACACGGTGTCCTTCACCGGCCAGGCGCGCCATGGTGCCGGCGGTCAGCAGCGCCTCGTCGTCCGGATGCGCATGAAAGAACAAGCACGTATGTCTCACGAACCATGCTTTACCACCCCATACTGGGGGACTTCACGCCCCATTTCGGAAGTGCAGCCATGATCCTTCACATTTCAGACTGCTTTGCGCCGCGGACCGGAGGTATCGAAATCCAGGTCGCCGCGCTGGCCGCTGCGCAGCACCGGGCGGGCCAGGCCGCCGAGGTCGTCACCGCGACGCCCGCCGGGCCGGGGGCACAGACGGCCTCGTGGCCGTACCCCGTGCACAGGATCAGCGCGCGGCTGCCCGGCCGGCTGCCCGTTCACCCCAGAGCGGGACACGCCATCGACCGCCTGTTGACGGCGCGTCACCCGCGGGTGGTGCATGTGCACCTGGGCGCGGCCTCGCCGTTCGCCTGGGCCGCGCTGGCCTGCGCCCGGCGCCGGGGCATCCCCGCCGTGGCCACCGTCCACAGCATGTGGGACCCGGTGGTGCGCGCGCTGTACCGGCTGCTGAGCCGGACCGGGCACGGCCCCACCGCTCCGGTGGCCGTGACGACCGTGAGCAGGTCGGCCGCCCGGCTGATCCGGCAGGCCCTTCCGGACGTCACCCCCCGGGTCATCCCCAACGGCATCGACGCGGCGTGGTGGCGCAGCCCGGGAGCCGCGGTCGAGCGCCAGGACGGCCGGGTGCACGTCGTCGCCGTCGGCCGGCTCGTGCCGCGTAAGGAGCCGATGGAGCTGCTGGCGGCGCTGCACTCCGCCCATGCGCGGATGTCCCGGCGGGGCACCGCCCTGCGCGCCACGTTCGCCGGCGCCGGGCCCAGCGCGGGGCCGATACAGCGCTATCTGCGCCGCAACGGGATGGACAGCTGGATCCGCCTCGCGGGCCGCCTGCAGCCCGGGGAGGTGCGGGAACTGCTGGCCGGGGCCGATCTGTTCGTCAACCCCTCCCGCCGGGAGTCCTTCGGGATCGCGGCCCTGGAGGCGCGCACCAGCGGCCTGCCGGTGCTGGCCCGGGCGCACACCGGCGTCGCCGACTTCGTACGGCACAACCGCGAGGGGGCGCTGTGCGGCCACTCGGCCTTCGCGCTGGCCGACGAGGTGCTGTGGCTCGCCCGTACCCCGGGGGCGCGGCGCACCCTGGCCGCCCACAACTGGGAGACCGAGCCGGTGCACTGCACCTGGCCCGTGGTCACCGCAGCGTTCGCCCACGCCTACGACGACGTCACCCGCTGACGCCCCGTCATCCCGCATACGTCCGGCGGCCTCCGGAAGCGTGGCCACCGCAACGGCCGGAAGGTTCACATGCACCGCCTCCTCGACCGCGCGCACCGCGCCCTCTTCGCCGCGCTCTCCCTCCTCGGCCTCCGCGGCCAGGGACGGGTCCTGCACTGGTACTTCGACTGGTGGCACCGCCGGCCGGACCCGTGGGGCCTGGCCGTGGACGACTACGAGCAGTTCAAGTACGCGACGACCCTGCGGCAGCTCCCCCGGCGCCCCTACCGGCGGATCCTGGACGTCGGGTGCAGCGAGGGAGCCTTCACCCACCGCCTCGCGGCGGCGTTTCCGCAGGCGGAGATCACCGGTGTGGACATCTCGGAGCGGGCGCTCGCCCGGGCCCGCGCCTCCGCGGCCGGCCGCGCCGCCCCCGCTCCCGGGGGCGGGCAGAGCCCCGGGCCCGTGCGGCCTCCCCGGTTCGTCCGGCTGAACATCCTCGCCGCGCCACCGGAGGACCGCTTCGACCTCGTCTTCTGTGCCGAGCTGCTGTACTACCTGGGCCGGCACCGGCATCTGCGGCGGGCCTGCGCCCATCTGACACGGGCCGTGGCACCCGGTGGCCTGCTGGTCCTGGTGCACCCCTGGCCGGAGTCCCGCAGGTTCTGTGCGTACTTCGAGGCCGCCGCCGGGTTCCGCTGCGTGGTCGAGCAGGTGGAGCCGGATTCCTTCCGCCCGTTCGCCGTCAGCATCTACGAGGCCCCGGGCGCGGCCGCGGCCCGGCCCGGGGAACTGAGGGCCCCGGGCCCCGCTGCGAAGCAGGGCCGGGGAGAGTGAGCCCCACGGGGCAGGTACCGGCGGCCGGGTCTCCGGACGGCGGCCCTTCCGGCGGCGGCCCGCCGGGCACGCGGCCGGGCCCACGGCGTAGCGAGGCGGCGCGCCGCGTCCTGGCCCGCCGTCCCGGCACCGTGCTGCTCCTCGCCGCCACGGCGATGCTGCTGCTGGTGTGGATCCCGGCCTGTCTGCGCGTCGGCATGGTGGATCTGCGGGTCTACCGGACCGCGGCCCCGCACCTCCTCGGCGGCGATCTGTACGCCTTCCGTCTGGAGCTGCCCGGCCCCGACCTGTTCCCGCTGCCGTTCACCTATCCGCCCTTCGCCGCGCTGCTCTTCCTCCCGCTCTCCTGGCCGCCGTGGCCGCTGGTGAGCGCCGCCTGGACCGCGGCCTCGATCCTGGCGCTCTGCGTCCTGGTCCACTGCTGCCTGCGGATGGCCGATCCGGCCGCGGATCCCGGGCGGCACCGCCGTCGGGTACTGCTGTGGAGCGCCGCCCTGTTGTGGACCGAGCCGGTCGCCGTCACCCTCGCGCTCGGGCAGGTCAACCTGCTGCTGGCGGCGGGCGTCGCGTACGCGGTCGAGCGGCGCTCGGCGGCAGCGGCCGGGCTCGGCGTGGGGCTCGCCGCCGGGGTGAAGCTGGTACCGGCCGTCACCGGCCTCTACTTCCTGGTGCACCGGCGCTGGTCGGCGGCGTGCTGGTCGGCCGCGGTGGCCGCCGCCACCGTCGCGGCCGGGTGGTGGGCGGCGCCCCGGTCAGCGGCCGGCTTCTGGCTGCACGCGGTCGGCGACGCCGCACGGGTCGGCCCGGTCGGCTCGGTGCTCAACCAGTCGGTGCGCGGGGCGCTGTCCCGCACGCTCGGCCACGATGCCGGCTGGTCCGCCCCCTGGTGGGCCTGCGCCGTCCCGGCGGCCCTGCTGGCGCTGACGGCCGTGGTGCGCGCCGCTCGCCGCTCTGATCCCCTCGGCGCGCTGCTCGCCGTCCAGCTCCTCGGCCTGCTGATCAGCCCCATCTCGTGGTGCCATCACTGGGTGTGGGCCGTAGCGGCCGTCCTGTGGCTGACGCACGCGCCGCACCGGACCCGGGCCCACACCGCGGCCCTGACCGCCTGGTGCCTCGCCCTCGCCGGATTCCTCATCCACTGGCTGGCACTGGCCCAGCCGGACATCTGGCACTTCGGCCGCCCGTGGTACCTCGCCGCGCTCGGCTGGGGCTATCCCGCCTGCGCCGCCCTCACCCTCGTCGCGCTGCTGCTGCCGGTCACCGGGGGCGTCTCCCGCTCTACGCCCTGGACGTCCTATCCGTCGAGACGGATTCCCTTGACCGCGGTGTCGAAGACCGGCCGGTAGGTGTTCCACTGAGCATCCGGCGCGGAAAGGTAGATCACGTACTGGGTGTCGTCGGCGCCGCTGAACGCCAGCTCCACCGCCCGGTACTTCCGTTTCCGGCCGTCGAAGGTGAACTCCCAGTACCCCGCGGGCCGTCCGCGGAAGCTCGTGGGGTCCATCCGCACCCGCTCGTAGCCCGGGTTGTCCCGACGGGTCTGGGCCTCTTCGGTCTGCCTCCAGTGCCGCAGCGGATCGGACCCCGCGAACCCGACGATGTTGATCCGCAGTCCCACCAGCCCGGACGGGTCCACATAGGCGACTTCGCCACCGGGCGGATCCTCGCGCTTCCAGCCGTCCCGTACGGGCAGCGAGAAGCCCTGGCCCTCCTTCTTGAGGTGGTATCCGGCGGGGAGCGGGGGAAGCGGGGAAGGGCTGGGGCGCGACGGGCGGCCGGCGGAGGCGGCGCCGGAAGGACGGCTGCCCGACGCGTCGGCACCGCCCCACGGCCACAGCAGGACCCCGCCGGTCACGGAGGCGGCGACCGCCGCGCCCACCGTGAACCGCAGCACCGCACGGCGCTTGCGGTTGCCTCCTGGCGCAGGGCCTGTCCCGGCCTGCGCCGGGTTCGCGGTGGCCACGGTGGGCTGCGGCCGGGTGGGCGGCGCGTCGAGGGCGGCACGCGTTCCGGAGGTGTCGCCCAGGGGGCGCTGCCCCGAGACGGTGGTGGCTCCGGCGGCCTCGCCCAGGAGGCGTTCGGCCTCATGGGCGCCCATGCGCTGCCCGGGGTCCTTCCGCAGCAGGCTCTCGATCACGGGCGCCAGGTCCCCGGCGTTGCGCGGGGCGTCGTACTCCTCGGCGGCGATGGCGTACGCCGTCTCGATCGCGGTGTCCCGGAGGAACGGCGGCCGGCCCTCGACCGCCTGGTACAGCGTCGCGCCGAGGGACCACAGATCGCTGGCGGGCCCCGGCTCGGCGATCGTGCTCCGGAGGCGTTCCGGCGCCAGGTACTGGACCGACCCGACCAGCTCGCCGGTCCTGGTCAGCGAGGGCGTTCCGGACTGCACGGCGATCCCGAAGTCGGTGAGGACGATGCGCCCGTCCTTCCCGAGCAGCACATTGGCGGGCTTGACGTCCCGGTGCAGCACCCCGGCGCCGTGCGCGGCACGCAGCGCGCCGGCCATACCGCAGCCGATCCGGGCAGCCTGGTCCGGCGCCAGCGCACCGTGCCGCTTGACGAGGTCGCCCAGGGTGTCCGAGGGGACGTACTCCATGACGATGCACGGCAGACCCTCGTCGTCGACGACGTCGTGCACCACGATCACGTGGGGGTGGGTGATCCGGGCGGCGCTGCGGGCCTCCCGGCGGGTGCGCTCGTGGAGCGTCCGGATCTCGGCGTCGTCCAGATGCGGCGGGACGAACAGCTTCTTCACGGCGACCTGCCGGCCGAGCAATTCGTCCTCGGCCCGCCATACCGTGCCCATGCCGCCGCGGCCCACCCGTTCCACGAGCCGGTACCGGTCGGCTACGAGCCGTCCCCGATCGGACACCGCGAGATCGTCTCCTTCGCCCGGCCGAACAGATTGCGGGAGCACCATAGCCCGAGCGATCGGGCAGCCGTGAGGGCGGCGTTCTCCGGATCCGGGCACGGCGCTGCCGGTCCGGCCGGACGTGGCCGGGGCAGGTCCGGGCCGCGTCCGGGCAGGTGGGGCAACTGCCGTGGCGATGCCCCGCGTTCGGACGGGCCGGCGGTGGGGCCGCACCGGATGGTGCCATGATGGTGACGCCGTGACGTCACCTTGCGCCATGATGGCGGCGCTTGGCGCCGCTTCGGCGCCATAAAGGCTTGCGTTGGCGTCATTGTGGTGCCACTATGGCGTTATGGACCTCACGCCGTATGTCGACAACCTCCGGCACGAGCTCGCGGTCGCCGCGGACGCGGGCGGAGACGAAGCCCGTGCCCTGGCCGAACGACTCACCACGCCTCTGGAGTCGGCCACCCGGCTCATCCTGCTCAACGCGCTGTCCTCCGCCATGGCCGAGGTCACCCGCGAGCTGGCACCGGGCTCGGTCGACGTACGGCTGCGCGGACTCGACCCCGAATTCGTGGTGACCCCCTCGCCGGCGCCGGACCAGGAGCCGTACGGGGAGGCCGAGGCGCCCGAGGACGTGCCGGGCGGACGGGCGCCCGTGCCCACCGTCCCCGCGGACGGCGACGAGGGCGGCACCGCCCGGATCAACTTCCGCCTGCCCGCCCACCTCAAGACCCGGGTCGAGGACGCCGCGGGCCGCGAGGGCCTGTCGGTCAACGCCTGGCTGGTACGGGCCGTCGCCACGGCCCTGGAACCGGGCGAGAGCCCCCGCTCCGCCGGCCGCAGCCGCCACCGGGGCCAGCAGGGTTACACCGGCTGGGTCCGCTAGAGACCCGCGCCGGCCGGCCTCCCCCGGCCTATCGCACCACCGCACCACCGGACACCCCACCATCCGACACCGCACCACCGGCCACCGCGTCACTGCTCACCGCACCACTGCCCACCGCGCACCGCAGCACCTCACCACCCCTCACCACTTCGCACCGCGCCACTTCTCATCTCACCCGCCCTACCAGCGGGAATGCTCACCACAGCCATGAGGACGGGACAGCCATGCCTGCTTTTGACACCCCCGAACCGATCTCCGTCACCCTCGAATTCGACATGGGATCCGCCCGGATCACCGCGAGCAAGCGCACCGACACCGTCGTCGAGGTGCGCCCGAGCGACGCCACCGCGGACGCCGACGTACGGGCCGCACAGCAGACCAAAGTCACCTGCTCCGGCGGCAAGCTGGTGGTCAAGGGGCCCAAGAAGCGCTCCCTCTTCGGCAAGTGCGGCTCGCTCGACGTGACCATCGAGCTGCCGGCCGGCTCGGACGTCCTGGGCACCTCGCCGATGGCGGACTTCACCTGTGCGGGCCGCCTCGGTGAGTGCCGGTTCAAGACCTCGCTCGGCGATCTCCAGATGGACGAGGCGGAGGCCGTGAACCTGCGGACCGACTACGGCGACATCCGCCTGGCGCGGGTGACGGGGGACGCCGAGCTCATCGCCTCGGGGCTGATCGAGGCCGGGGAGATCGCGGGCGCCGCGCTGGTCAAGAACGGCAACGGCGCGACCACGATCGGCGAGGTCACCGGCGCCCTGCGGGCGACCGCGTCCAACGGCCTGATCTCCGTCGGCGTCGCGCACGCCGGGGTCGAAGCCAAGTCCGCCAACGGCGCCATCCGGATCGGTGAAGTGGCACGCGGCCGGGTCGTCCTCCGGGCCGCGGCCGGTGACCTGGAGGTCGGCATCCGTAAGTCCACCGCCGCCTGGCTCGATGTGGCCACCGGCCTCGGCAACGTGCGCAACTCGCTCGGACCGTCCGACGGTCCCGGTGACGCCGCCGAGACCGTCGAAGTACGCGCCCACACCAGCCTCGGCGACATCGTGATCCGCCGCTCCTGATCACTGTCGCCGGGGTCTCGTGACCGGTGACCGCCGACCGCGCGTGACCACCGGCCACCAGCTGCCGCCGGCCTGCCACATCGCAGAACCCGGAACCGGAAATCGGAAATCGGAACTCGGAAACTCGAAGAGGAACTGTCATGATCATGAAAAACATGGGAAGCCCGCCCCGCTCGTCGGCGCCCCGCCCACCGAGGCCCCGCCCGCCGGCGATCACCGCACGCGGATTAGCCAAGTCCTACGGCGACAAGGCCGTCCTCGACGGCATCGACCTGCACATCCCCGAGGGCACGGTGTTCGCCCTGCTCGGGCCCAACGGTGCGGGCAAGACCACCACCGTCCAGATCCTCTCCACCCTCATCCCGGCAAGCGCCGGCCAGGCGCAGGTCGCGGGCCGTGACCTGGTCCGCGAGGCCGACGCCGTACGCGCCGCCATCGGCGTCACCGGTCAGTTCTCGGCGGTGGACAACCTGCTCAACGCCCGGGAGAACCTGCTCCTCATGGCGGACCTGCACCATCGAAGCCGCCGCGAAGGCCGCCGGCGCGCCGACGAACTCCTGCAGCGCTTCGAGCTGACCGAGTCGGCCGCCAGACCCGTCGCCACCTTCTCGGGCGGTATGCGGCGCAAGCTCGACCTCGCGATGACCCTGGTCGGCGATCCGCGCCTGATCTTCCTCGACGAGCCGACCACCGGCCTCGACCCGCGCAGCCGGCGCACCATGTGGGAGATCATCCGCAGTCTGGTCGCCGAGGACGGCGTCACCGTCTTCCTGACGACGCAGTACCTGGAGGAGGCCGACCAACTCGCCGACCGCATCGCCGTCCTGGACCACGGCAAGCTGGTCGCCCAAGGCACCGCGGACGAGCTGAAGCAACAGATCCCCGGCAGCCATATCCGCCTCAAGCTCGCCGACACGGACCGCCTGGCATCGGCCGCCGCCCTCTTCACCTCGGCAAGCCGCGACGACGAAGCGCTCACCCTGCACATCCCCGGCGACGGCAGCATCCCCGCCCTGCGCAGCGTCCTCGACACCCTCGACCGCGCGTCCGTGGAAGCCGAGGCGCTCACCGTGCACACCCCTGACCTCGACGAGGTCTTCCTCACCCTCACGGGCCGGTCCCCGCAGTCCGGCGCCACCGCCAACTCCCTTGAGAAGAGGGCCCGATGAGCGCTCTCCCGTACGCGATGCGCGACTCGATGACGATGCTGCGCCGCAACCTCAAGCGCGCACGGCGCTATCCGTCCCTGACGCTCTCGGTCGTCGCCATGCCGATCGTGATGCTGCTGCTCTTCGTCTATGTCTTCGGCGGTGCGCTCGGCAACGGCATCGGACTGCCGGGTGCGGCGCACGGCCGCGGCGCGTACGTCAACTACGTCGTTCCGGGCATCCTCCTGATGGCCGTGACCTCCGGTGCCCTCTCGACGGCCGTCTCGGTCTCCATCGATATGACCGAAGGCATCATCAACCGCTTCCGCACCATGGCGATCTCCCGTGCCTCCGTGCTGACGGGCCATGTGGTCGGCAGCGTCATCCAGACCATGCTCAGCCTCGTCCTGGTCCTCGCCGTCGCGCTGGCGGTGGGCTTCCGGCCGGACGCCACTCCCGTCAGGTGGCTCGCCGCCCTCGGCCTGCTGGCTCTGCTCGCCTTCGCGCTCACCTGGCTGGCGGCCGCGATGGGCATGGTGGCCAAGACCGTCGAGTCCGCGAGCAACGCCCCCATGCCGTTCACCTTCCTGCCCTTCCTCGGCAGCGCCTTCGTCACCCCCGACTCCATGCCGGCCGGACTGCGCTGGTTCGCCGAATACCAGCCCTTCACCCCGATCAACGAGGCGCTTCGCGGCCTCCTGCTGGGCACGGAGATCGGCACCAACGGCGTCATAGCCCTGGCGTGGGCCCTCGCGCTCAGCCTGGCCGGCTACCTGTGGGCGCGGGCCGCCTTCCGGCGCGGCGCCACACGCTGAGCGCGCCCCCGCGCCCGGGACGCCTCCGTTCCCGGCAGGCCCCTCACCCTCCCCCGCACTCCCCCTTCCTCGCGCCTCGCCCTTCTCCTCACCTCATCCTTCACCGCACACCACGGTGTGCCCCGCATCCCGCATCCCGCATCCCGCATCGGAGGACAGTCATGCCCCTGCACCCCGAACACCCCGCCCCCGAACACCCCGCCCCCGGACACGGCGAGCCCGGACACGGCGAGCCCGAATGCCCCACCTCCGGACACCCCGTCCCCGTGACGCTGCCGACCGCCCGTCCCGCGGGCTGCCCCTTCGATCCGCCCGGCGAACTGACGGCCCTGCGCACGGAACGTCCGCTCACCCGGATGCGCTTTCCCGACGGGCACGTGGGCTGGCTGGCCACCGGCTACTCCGCGGTCCGCGCGATACACGCGGACCCCCGCTTCAGCTCACGCTACGAGCTGCTGCACTACCCGTTCGAGGACGGCTACACCGGCGAACTGCCCCCGGCCCCGGTCGGTGATCTCACCGGACTCGATGCTCCCGAGCACACCCGCTACCGACGTCTGCTCATGGGCAAGTTCACCGTCCGCCGGATGCGCCTGCTCACCTCCCGCGTCGAGGAGATCACCACCGAGCACCTGGACGCCATGGAGCGCCAAGGGCCGGCGGTGGACCTGGTCGAGGCGTTCGCCAAGCCCCTCCCCGCGCTGATGATCTGTGAACTCCTCGGTGTCCCTTACGCCGGCCGGGAGGTCTTCCAGCGTCATGTGGCGACGGTGATGACCCGGAGCGCCACGATGGACGAGGTGGCCGCTGCCATGGCCGCGCTGCAGAACATCCTGGCCGAGCTGGTGTCGGCCAAGCGTGCCCAGCCCACCGACGACCTGCTCGGCGACCTCACGACCACTGACCTGACTGAGGAAGAACTCGCCGGCATAGGGAGCTTCCTGCTCGCCGCCGGCCTCGACACCACCGCCAACATGCTCGCGCACGGCACCTTCGCGCTGCTGTCCCACCCGCACCAACTCGCCGCCCTGCGTGCCGATCCGGGCCTCGCCGACCAGGCGGTCGAGGAGCTGTTGCGCTACCTCAGCATCGCCCACACCAGCGCGCGGTCGGCGCTGGAGGACGTCGAGCTGGAGGGCCAATTGATCAAGGCGGGCCAGACCGTCGTCCTCTCGATCGAGGCCGCCAACCGCGACCCGGAGCGGTTCCCCGACCCCGACACCCTCGATCTGCACCGCAAGGCCACCGGGCATCTGGCCTTCGGCCACGGCATCCACCAGTGCCTGGGCCAGCAGCTGGCCCGCGTCGAGATGCGGGTCGCCCTTCCCGCGCTCCTCGCCCGCTTCCCGACGCTGCGGCTGGCCGTCCCGCCGGAGGAAGTCCCCCTGCGACACGGGATGAACATCTATGGGGTGCACCGGCTCCCCGTCACCTGGGACGAGCGGTAGCCCTGCCGCGCCGCCCGGCGGGGGCGCGGGTCATGCGGCGGGAGCGCGTCTGCCGCACGTCGCACACGGCACACGGAGGAACCCGCTCGCACTCCGGTACGTCTTCCCGCGTACGTGTTGGCGTAGACGGTCCCTGGAGGAACCCGGTGGAGCACAGGATGTTGGGGCAGCGGTACGAGCTGGTGGAGCAGCTCGGGCACGGCGGGATGGGAACGGTCCACCGCGCCGTCGACCACCGGTTGCGCCGTACCGTCGCCGTGAAGACCCTCTCCGCCGAGCTGGCGCTGCAGCCCGAATTCCTCACCCGGTTCCAGCGTGAGGCGCACGCCGCCGCCGCGCTCAACCACCCGGGGGTGGCCACCGTTCATGACGTGGGGGAGGACGCGAGCGGCGGGGCCGCCGAGCCCTACCTGGTCATGGAGTACGTGGAGGGCAGAACCCTCAGCCAGGTCCTCAAGGACGGCGCGCTGCCGGTGGCACAGGCGCTCGACCTCACCGGTCAGGTGCTGGACGCCCTGGAGCACAGCCACCGGCACGCCATCGTGCACCGGGACATCAAGCCCGCGAACGTCATGGTCACCGGCTCGGGCAAGGCCAAGGTCGTCGACTTCGGCATCGCCAAGGCGCTCAGCGAGGCGGCCACCCGCCTGACGGGCACGGGCGTGGCGGTCGGCACCCCCGCCTATCTGGCCCCGGAGCAGATCAACGGCGGCGAGACCGATCACCGTACGGACCTCTACGCCGTGGGCTGTCTGCTCTACGAGCTGCTGACGGGCCGTCCCCCGTACACCGGGGATTCCCCGTTCTCCGTGATGCACCAGCATCTGTCCGCGGAGCCGGTGGCGCCCTCCCGGCTCCGCCCCGAACTGCCGCCCGCCGTCGACGCGGTGATCGTCCGCGCGCTGCGCAAGGGCCGGGAGGACCGCTTCGCGAGCGCATCCACGATGCACGAAGCACTCACCGAAGCCGCCCGGCCCACCCCTCTCCGCACCCCCACCGCATTCGACCCGGCCACCCCCGGCCACGCCCCACGGGCACAGGCCGCACCCGGCCACGCCGCACCCGGCCACCTCGCACCCGGCCGCTCCACCGGGGAACCCCACCCGGCGGCACCCGCCGCCTCCGCCCCACCCCCCGCCGCCTCCGCCCCACCCTCCGCCACCCCCACCCCCTCCGACAGCGGACCGGAGGCGTCCCCACCCCATCCCACCCGCCGCAGACCGGCCCGTGTGGTCCTCCGGCCGACGGCCGAGGGCGCGGTCGCCCTGCTCGGCTGCTTCCTCTCCCTGGTGATATCCCGGACCGACATGATCGAGGTCGGCCAGTTCAACCGGGTCGCGCTGCTCGCCGCCGTCGCCGGGGCGGTGCTCCTGCTGTGGTCGGCACGGCTCGCCTGCGCGGTGTCCTGGGGCCCGGTGGCGGAAGCCGTGGCCGCCTGGTCCGAACTCTCCCGCGGCACTGTCGGCTGGGAAACCCGCTACGTCATCATCGCGCTGGTCCTGGCCCTCGTCGCCGCACTGTGCCTGGCGGCCGGCTACAAGGACGACCACGCGGGCGGATTCGCGCTGGTGGCCTTCTGGTTCACCGCCCTGACCGCCGTCTGGTTCTTCCTCGACGACCTCCACAAGATCGGCGTGTTCTACGTCCTGCTCCTCGGCGTCACCCTCGCCATCGGCACCCATACCCTCAAGTCCCGCACCCGCCCGCCCTCGGCCGGCCACCTCACCACCCCACCCACCACGGCCGACGCCCCGAAGCCGCCGGAACACCTCCGCACCGCTCGCCGCCGGCCACGAAAGCCGGCCGACCGGCACGCCCGGGGATAGCGGGAGTCGTGACGGCAAAGGCCCCTGCCCTGACCCGGGGAGGTGGCACCGTTGCGACCCCGCAGCGCTCTCCTCACCACCTCATTCGGCGCGGAGAAAGCGGCGCAGGATGAGCCGGAGCGTGGGCAGTCGGCCGGCCGGATCGAAGGCCGGGGCGGTGGCTGCGCTCGTCGGCCTGCGACCTCGACGCGCAGCGGCTCGCCGACGCCTTCGCCGAGCACGGCTACCGCTGGTCCGACCGCGATCCGCACCGGGACGAGTTCCGGCTCTGGGTCCCCCGGGCACCGGGCCTGCCGGAGGGCGCCGACGCGCTGCTGACGGCTCGCGCACAGCTACTGGGCAAGCCTGCCACCGCCGACGAGGCCCGCGAGCTGCGCGAGGAACTGGCCAAGATCGGCGTCGTCGTGCGCGACGAGAACAAGCGGCAGTACTGGCGCACGGCCCGGACGACCCGGGGTTGAGGCATTGCGGCGGGCCGATTCCTCAGCGTGTGCGGACCCTGCGCGTGCAAACGCTCCCCCGCGTACGGGCATCCGTGGGGGAGGCCCGCGGCGCGGAGCCGTCGGTGGGCCGTCAGTTGACGCAGACGAGTCCCAGCAGACACACATGCGCCGGGGAGGTGGGCTCGGCGGACGGGGCGGTCGGGTCGCTCGGCGTGGTCGACGTAGAGGGTGCCGTCTGCGTCGGTGAGGTGTCCGTGCCCGTGCCCGTGCCCGTGCCCGTGCCCGTGCCTGTGCCGGACGAGTGTCCGGCGGGAGCGGGGGCGGCGGTCGTCCTCGGTGCCGCGGCGCCGGAGTGGTGGGTGGGTGACGTCCCGGCCGCGGTGGGCGTCGAGGTGTGCGGCGCCGTGCTCGGGGATGCGGGGGAGTGTGCCGGGGTGGCGTGCTGCTGCCGGGCCGGCGTGGCCGCGGACGGCGCGGCGGCGGGGGCGCTCCGCTGCGGGTCGGCCGCATGGTGCGGGTGCGTGGCGGGGTGCCGGGAAGCCTCGGTGTCCGGCTGCTCCGACGACGAGGCGGCCGTTTCCGTACGGGGCGAGCCCACGCTCCCGGGCTCCGGCGCCGAGGACGCCTGCGCATGGCCGGCGGACGGCTTGTTCTGCAGCAGCGAGACGGTCAGGCCACCGCCGACAAGGGCGAAGGCCGTGGCGGCCGCGGCCCGGCGCCGGTGCTTCTTCCAGCGTGCCAGCTGCCGACGCCGGGCCGCCCGGCCCTGGCCGGTAGCGGCGGCCACCCCGGTACCGCCGGACGCACCGGCCTCGGCAGCATCCGCCCGCATCTCATCGCCGTCGAAGGCACCGCTGCCCGAGCCACCGCTGCCCGAGCCACCGCTGCCGAAGTCACTCCTGCCCAGGGCACTGGCGCTGCTGCCCAAGGCGCCGCTGTCGAACGGCGCGCTGTCGAACGGCGTGGCAGCGGACGGCCTGGCAGCGGACGGTATGGCATCCGATGGCGCGGCAGCGGAAGGGCCGGCTGCGGACGGCTGCGTGCCGTGCTGCCCAGGGTGCGCAGGGGCGCCGAGGCCGGCGGCTTCCTCGGCACGCCAGGCCTCGAACGCCGCGGCGGCGGCCTTGGCGCGCTGCCGGCGATGGTTGGGCGGGGCGATGTCCGGAGCGTAATCTCCGCATCCCGGGCAGACGAGTGCCCCGTTGAGACTTCGGCGGCACGACGAGCAGTAGTCCATCTGCGATCTTTCTGTGCTGACTGCGCCGCCAAGGACGCCGGCGACCTGATCAAATTCGCACGCGGGATCGAGCGGGCTGTAACGCTAACGGCACCCCCCGAGGGCAAAGCGAAGGCCCTGTGACGCTTCGGTGCAGATTCCTCACCAGTGGCTCTTGGCATGCCCTGGCACTCCGGACATGTGGCGACGAATCCCGTGATGGCTCTCTGGACGCGGACCGCAGCGGGCGTCGGGAGGTGAGAGGAGGCGACGCCTCGACGACGCGGGAAGCGGCTCGCCACATCAACATCGACGCGGGAGCGGTCTCCCGCCTGGTGGACCGCCTCGTCGCCAAGGGCCTGCTGAGGCCCGGGGCCAGCGGCAGTCCGTCGCCGGCAGTCCGACATCGGCAAGGTGGTGCACCACCCATACCTTCCGGTGATCTAGCCGTCGGCAGAGCCCAGTTCGAACCGCACCTCCGGATTGGCCGCCGAGGGGCCGTCGAGCAGCGGCTCCCGGATGCTGCGCAGGTGGCGGTCGAAGAAGGCGCCGACGTAGCTCCGTGTGAGCTGGGCGGCGCGCGGTCCCGGCAGCGGTGCGGAAGGGTCGTGCACGCCGAGTTGGGCGGCGAGGACGGGCAGGTCGAGGAAGCTGAGGTGGTTGGTGCCGGAGACGGTCAGCCAGCGCTTCCAGCCGTTCAGCCGGGCCCACCCCTCGTCCCATGTCCGCTCCGGGCCGCCGGGCCGGTGACCTGCGTTGCCCAGCAGCAGGAAGGGCCTGCCCTGGAGCCCGGATGCCGGGAGGGGCACGTTGAAGACGCCGTCCATGTTCACGCCCGCTCGTATCCGGTCGTCGGAGGCCATGGTGCGCGCCGTGCTGTCGCCGCCGATGGAGTGCCCGGCCATGCCGATGCGCTTCGGGTCGATCATGCGCCCGTATTTCCACGCCGGGCGGCGGCCGGTCAGCTGGTCGATCACGAATGACAGGTCCCGGGCCCGGTTCGTGGTGACGCTGCCTTCCTGGCCCTGCTTGACGGTCTCGCAGGCGACGCAGGTGAGCGTACGGCCGCCGGGGAAGGCGGTACCGGCAGCTTCGTAGGCGTGGTCGACCGTCGCGACGACGTACCCGCGGCTGGCCAGATCCTCGGCGAGGAGGGTGAGGGTGGTGCGCGGCAGTCCGAAGCCGGGGGAGAGCACCACCAGCGGATGCCTGCCGTCCGCGGGCCGCGCACCGGTGCGCGCGAAGGTGCGGGTGGCGCTGACCACCCGGGCCGGCACCTTGCCCTCCAAGTGCTGGCTCGCCAGCAGCAACCGGGCCTCTTCCGTGGTCATGTAGGCGGAGGGACGCCCACTCCCGCGGTGCGCCGGATAGTACAAGGAGAGCATCAGCTCCCGCGCCCCCGAGCGGGGAACCCAGGGATCACGACGGCTCTTGTCGACGAGATGCACGATGCTTCGCCCCACCGCATGGGGCCCGGTGGGGCGGGGGAGTTCGAGGTGGACGGCCGGTGCGCCCGTGGCGGATATCGGCGCGGGCGCAGTCGCGGCGAACGCCGTACCGGATGCGGCGACCGGCAGGGCCAGGGACAGCGCGAGCAGGGCGGCTGTCGCGGTACGGGGAAAGGTGATCATGAGGGAAAGCTACGACGGAACCCTGGCCGACGCCTCGACAGCGGCAGAAACCGGCCAGGTCGCATGAGGAACGCGAGAGGGGTGCAACGAGGAGTGCCTGACGCGGGGCGTCGTTGCCCCTCCCGGTGCCCTCAGCCGCGTCCGCGCCCGGTGAACTTCTGCCCGACGCCGAGCCCGCGCAGGCTTGCGAGGACCTGGGGGTCCTGGGCGTCGAGCCAGTCGCAGAGCTGGCGGAAGGAGACCAGCCGGACGTCCTTGTGCTTGCCGCCGGCGATGTGCTTGAGGGCTTCCTCGACGGCGTCCATGTAGATGCCGCCGTTCCACTGCTCGAAGTGGTTGCCCACGAACAAGGGGGCCCGGTTCGTCTCGTACGCCCGCTGGAAGCCGGCTATGTAGGCGTCGGTGGCCTCCTTGCGCCAGCGCGGGTAGTTGGCCGGCGGGCCCTTGGTGGAGTTCTTGGACTGGTTGTACATCAGGTTGAAGTCCATCGACAGGGTCTCGGAGTGCCCGGGGAACGGTATGGACTGGAGCGGGAAGTCCCAGATGCCCTGCTTCTTGGTGGGCCAGACCTGGAGGCCGCCGGGGGAGCTGGCGTCGTAGCGCCAGCCGCGCTTGCGCGCCGTGGGCAGCAGGTTGTCCTGGCCGAGCAGGCACGGCGTACGGGCGCCGACGAGTTCCTTGCTGTAGTCGAACGGCAGCGGTTCGACATCGGTGAAGCCGGTGTTCGTCCGCCACTTGGTGACGAAGTCCATGGCCTGCTCGATCTCGGAGTCCCACTGGGCGGGGGTCCAGTGGGCGACCGAGCCGTTGCCTCCGCAGAAGTGGCCGTTGAAATGGGTGCCTATTTCGTGGCCCTCCAGCCACGCCGCGCGCACGTTCTTCAGCGTCGCCTTGATGTGGTCATCGGTGAGGTAATCGATGTCGGAGGCGCCGACGGGGTTGTTCGGCGGGCGGTACAGGCGCTTCTTCGATTCAGGCAGCAGATACAGCCCGGAGAGGAAGAAGGTCATGGAGGCGTTGTGGTCCTTGGCGAGCTTGCGGAACCGCGGGAAGAGGCCGTTGCCCACCTCGCCCGCTCCGTCCCAGGAGAAGACCACGAATTGCGGGGGCTTCTGGCCCGGTGCCAGTTTCTCCGGTGCGGGCGGCTGGTTCGGCTGCTTTCCGGTGTACGCGGTGGAGCCGTCGCCGATCGGCTTGCTCTTCGCCGTCTGTCCGGGCTTGGATCCGACCTTGTCGGAAACCGACGAGCCGGAAAGTGAGCAGCCGGCAACGGAGAGTGCGGCCGCCGCGCCGGCCCCGAGTCCGAATATGCCTCGGCGGCTTATGCCCCGTCGGCTGGTGTCACGCATAACGGTACCCATCGCATTCGTTCGAAGTTCTGATGTGGGGGACGCCCGGAGAAGTGGGGCGCCCGGAAAGACGGGGAGTCTGATGCCGAGGTTCCGCTTCGACCCGAGAAGGAGGATCCTCAACGGAGGAGGGTTCTCAAGGGGAGCGGATTCTTAACTGGCGAGAATTATCGACAGAGGGTCACGGGCGAATTATTCTCCGAAGCCGTGGGGGCCGGAAGCCCGGCACTTCGCAGTGAACTACGCGAGGGGTAACTCCGAAAAGGAGCAGCCAACAGAAACCGCTTGCACCGCGCCGCGTCGCAGCGCACGTCCCTGCTCCGTCGTCGCGGCCTTCCCGGCGCGGCCGTCGTCGTCCGGCGTCGTCTTCTGCATGGTGATCCCCCGATCGGTGGGCCGGGCATGGAGCCGAAGGCCTCAGCGGCCCTCACCAACACCCTTGGACACCCATGACTCTCACGGAGATCGCTAGCGCACCGTTAACGCCTCACTAACAACTGCTGCGCGCAGGAGCCGCCGTGCCTCCGGCCTCGGCCAGGGCTTCGACGACGGCAAGAACCGACGGGCGGACCGACCCATCGGTACGCCATGTCGCGTACACCCGGCGGGTCAGCGCCGGCTCGATGTCCACAACCCGGATACCGGCGGGAAGCGGCCCGAGCCCCAGTGTGGGCACCACGGCCAGACCGACTCCCGCCGCGACCAGAGCGAGCTGGGTGGGGTGCTCGGAGACGGTGTGCACGATGCGGGGCTCCGCACCGTGGCTCCGCATGGTGAGCACCAGCCACTCGTGGCAGGTCGAGCGCCGTGCCCGGCTGATCCACGATGCGTCGACGAGGTCGCCGAGGCCCACCGTGGCGCGCTCGGCAAGGGGGTGTGCCTCAGGCAGGGCCACCTTGGCGGTGTCCGTCACCACGAGCCGCTTCGCCACCCCGACGGGCCAGGACAGAGGCGAGTGGACCCAGTCCTGCACCACCCCGACATCCAGGTCGCCCCGTTCCACCTGTACCAGCGGCGAGGCGAAGTCGATCTCGGTGACCCGCAGTTCGAGATCGGGCGCACGCTCACCCAGCAGCCGGAGCGCGTGGGGGACCAGACCCCGGGCCGCCGTGGGGAAGGCACCCAGCGTGAGCGTGCCCACCACGTCGCCCCGGTGGGCCTGCAGCTCGGCCTCGGTACGGTCCACCAGCTCCAGGATGCGTTCGGCACGGTCCACCAGCAGGCGGGCCACCGGAGTCAGCTCCACGCCGCGCCCGTTGCGCACCACGATGCGGTGCCCGCATTCGTGTTCCAGCTTGTGGATCTGCTGGGAGACGGCGGATGCCGATACGTACAGGACGTCCGCGGCCGCGCTGACGGAGCCGTACTGAGCGAGGGCTCGCAGGGTGCGGAGCCGGTCGAGATTGAGCACGGTGAAGGACTCCTACATCGGCGGATCACATTTTATTGCTTGTCGTTGACGCGTGGTGACCGCAGGGTTTTCGCCATGGATTCACCCCGCCCCAGGGCCGACGAGGAGGCCGCCTCCTTGCCCTGCCCCGCCCAACACCCCCCTCCTGAAGCCTCTGCAGAGGCCGCTCCCGAGGCCGCTGCTGAAGCCTCTCCCGAAGCTGCCGTCCGCCGAGGCGATCCCGGTGCCTCGCCACACTCCGGCACCCCCCGCCACCGTCTCGACTGGCGGGTGCGCTTCGGTCTCCTCGCGCTCGTGTGGGGCCTGAGCTTCCTCTTCGTCAAGATCAGTGGGGTGGCGTACGCGCCGCTCCAGGTGTCGTCGGGACGCGTCGCCCTCGGCGCGGCCACCCTGCTTGCCGTCCTCGTGGTCCGACGGCAGCCGCTTCCCGGGGCCGGGCTCCTGTGGCTCCATCTCGCCGTGGCCGGGCTCCTGCTGAACGCCGTCCCGTTCACGCTCTTCGCCTACTCCGAGGAGCGGATCAGCTCCGCGCTCGCCGGCATCTGCAACGCCACCACCCCTCTGTTCACGTTGCTGGTCGCGGTCAGTGCGCTGCCGGGGGAGCGCCCCCACCGCAACCAGGTGGCCGGTATGGCCCTCGGTTTCGCCGGAGTGCTGGTGGTCTTCGGCATCTGGAACGGTGCCGACGTGGGCGACCCGGCGGGAGCCGGCATGGCCCTGGGGGCAGCTTTGAGCATGGGTGTGGGATGGGTATATGTCCGCCGCTTCCTCTCCGGTCGCGGTCACTCCGCGCTCTCCCTGGCAGCCGCCCAACTGACAGCGGGCGCCGTGGAGCTCGCCTTGGTCACCCCCTTCCTCACCTCGGCGCCCACGACCTTCCCGGCCGCGCAGACGCTCGCCCTCCTGATCCTGGGTGCGCTGGGTACGGGAGCGGCGTTCTTGATGCAGTACGGCCTGGTGCGGGACGTCGGCGTCACTGTTGCGTCGATGGTGACCTATCTCGTCCCCGTCATCTCTACGCTGGCGGGCGTGGTCGTCCTGCACGAGGAGCTGAACTGGCACCAGCCGATTGGCGCCGTCGTCATCCTCGCCGGTGCGGCCCTTTCGCAGCGCACGCAGCGCACGGAGCGTACGGCAGCCACGTCCGCTTCGGTCCCCCGCCCGGCACCCGTGGCAACGGAAGCCCCCGAAGAAAGGTGCACACGTTGAAGATCGTGATGGACGACCTCTCCGGCCCGGAGATCGCCCGATTCCTCCAGGAGCACATCGAACAGATGCGGTCCCGCACGCCGTTGGAGAGCAAGCACGCCCTCGATCTCGACAGTCTCCGCAAGCCCGGCATCACGTTCTGGTCGGTCTCGGACGGCGACAGCCTGGTGGGCTGCGGCGCGATCAAAAGGCTGGACGCGGGGCACGCCGAGCTGAAGTCGATGCGTACCCGGCCGGTGCGGCAGCGGAGCGGGATCGCCTCCCTGCTGCTGGAGCACATCATCGCCGAGGCCCGCCGGATGCACTTCACACGGCTGAGCCTGGAGACCGGCGCGGACGAGTTCTTCCTGCCTGCCCGGCGGCTGTACGAGAAGTTCGGGTTCCGGGAGTGCGCACCGTTCGCGGACTACCGGCCCGACCGGAACAGTACGTTCATGACCCGGGAGTTGTGAGCAGCAGCAGTCGGCTCATGCCTGCCCGATCAGCAATGGTGGCGCGGCTGGGCGGCTGCTTCCACAGCTGTGGAAGGTGAAGCAGTGGCCCTGCTCTCGCAGCCATGTCCTCTACAGCCGTGCCCCTTCCCCCACTACCGTTGCATGCTCACGCGATGCGGATACGGGACTTCGGGGGCGTGCCCAGTGGCAGGATACGAACTGACACTTGGTAAGACGATTGCCAAGGCGCGCAGGCGCAAGGGATGGCCGCAGCGGGACTTGGCGGCGATGATCGACCGGTCGGAGAGCTGGGTATCTCAGGTGGAGCGGGACGTGATCCCGGTCAACGGCCTGGATGCGCTGCGCCAGATCTCCGAGGCCTTGGATATTCCCCTGGCCGATCTTCTCGCCGCCGCGCCGCCCGCGCCTGCGCCGGCATCGACTCGGCGTCGTTCCGCCTCGGCTAGGGTTGTTCGCAATCTTGGTCCAGAGGAGGGGGACGACCCCGTGCGACGCCGCGAACTTCTGGCCGCTGCGGCGGTGGTCTTCACGGCCCCCCTGGCCGGTGCTTCTCCGGCCGAGGCCAGCGCCCTCGCGCCCCTGGAAGACCACTTGCTCTACGGCATCGCCACCGTGCCGAAGAGCGGCGAGGTGTCACCGGCCGGCGTCGCCGCTGAGGTGAAGGCGTCCCGCGAGGAATTCCGAGCCGCCCGGTACGACACGCTGGCCCGCAACCTGCCTGGCCGGATCGCGCAAGCGCAAGCCCTGGAGCCGGCGGAGACGTCGGCCACCGCG
Organism: Streptomyces sp. 2114.4; assembly: GCF_900187385.1. NCBI lineage: Bacteria > Bacillati > Actinomycetota > Actinomycetes > Kitasatosporales > Streptomycetaceae > Streptomyces > Streptomyces sp. 2114.4. The sequence continues at coordinate 3,821,341 of NZ_FYEY01000001.1, read as the reverse complement.
GTGGCCGACCTCTACAACATTGCCACGCGGTTGTGCATCAAGCTCGGCGAGGACGGCCTGGTGGCGATCACTGCGGACCGTGCGCTGACCTCCGCGCGGATCGGTGGGGACGCCCTGACGATTGCCGAGGCGCACCGGATGGTCTCCAGTGCCTGGCGCCGCCAAGGCCATCTCGCACGTGCCACGAACATCGCAGTCAGGGCCGCCCAGGACGTCCGCGCAGACCGCCGAACCCCTGAGGCAGCCCGGCTGGCCGCGCACGGCTCGCTGCTGGCCACTGCCGCGTACACCGCGGCCAAGAGGGGTGACCGGGACACCGCACACGCACTGATCGATGAGGCGGCCAAGGCCGCGGAGACCGGCCGGACGAGCCCTGAGGCCCGCACGGACACCGGGATCCAGCAGGTGGTGCTGCACCAGCTGTCGGTCCACTATCTGCTCGGTGATGCCGGGCAGGCGATCGACCTGGCCAGGACCATCAACCCCGCGGCTCTGCCGACCGCCGAGCGGCAGGGGCGGTTCTTCACTGACGTGGCCCGTTGCTTCGACCAGTGGGGCAAGCCCGAGCAGTGCTACCGGGCTCTGTTGGCGGCCGAGCGGGCGGCACCACAGGAGATCCGGCGCGGGTCGGTCAAGACCCTGGCCGGCGGCCTGCTCCGGCATGACCGGACGCTCCCGGGCGTCCGGGCGTTCGCCGGCCGTGCGGGCGTGGCCGTCGACTGACGTACCCGCAAAGGGATTACTACCTCGCAACCCGGTTGCGTATCTGTCTGTTCCTCTGGCGGTTGACTCGTACTCAGCCGCCAGGGGCCGCGTACGGCCGGCCTCTCCTCGCCCCTGGTGGCGGTGACGACCACCACCGTCTTCGAGGAGTTGCACCATGGACGCTACCCGTGCCGGTCAGCAGCCGCTGCCGGGCCAGTTGCGCCCGTCGGACACCGACGGCATCGACCAGATCCAGGCGGACATCGCCGCAGCTCTGCGCTCCACCATCGTCCTTCCCCCGTATGACGAAGTCCTCCGGCTGATCGACACCCTCAAGGGACATCTCGGCCCGCTGATCGAACAGGCCAAGGAGCACGTACAGGAGCACCGGCCGGGCGAGGTCGCCTGGTACCGGGAACACGCCCAGATCGACAACGCCCAGATCCAGCTGCGATCCGGGCCTGGCGATGGGCTGCTGTCGGCCGCCCGTCGCCTTCAGTCGCTGGCCCGGTCCGTCCAGCAGATGCTCCGGCAGATCCACCACGAACAGGTGGTGTGAAGTGACGCAGATTTCCCGCCGGAACCCCGGTGGGAGAACCGAAGAGAAGGGAACATGCGATGAACGACCTGATCGTCTCGAAGCGCTCTGTTCAGGCCGCCCGCAGCCAGGACCGGCTCAGCGACGGTGGCGGTACCGGTAAGGGCGACGGCAACGACTGATCGGAGCCGCAGATGACCGCCATCTCCTCGGCGGTCCGGAGCCTCGGCGGGGACTTCCCCGCCGAGGCGTTCGGCCGCACCTACCGCCACTGGCCATGCGTCGGCGACTTCTCGGACCTGTTCACCTGGGACGACCTCAACCAGATCATCGCCCGGCACCGCCTCGAACCCCCACGGCTGCGGCTCTTCAACGACGGCAGCCAGATCCCGCAACACAGCTACGCCCACCCCGTGGTGTCCAAGCGCCACACGGTCTGGCACCGGATCGAGCCCGCCAACCTGCACCACCAGCTCAAGGACGGCGCCTCGCTCGTCCTGGACGCCGTCGACGCACTGCACCCCGGCGTGGAAGACCTCGCCACCGCGCTGGAGCGGCACTTCCGCACCGACGTGCAGGTCAACCTCTACGCCTCATGGACGCCGAAGGAAGGCTTCGGCGTGCACTGGGACGACCACGATGTGGTGGTCCTCCAACTCGAAGGCGCCAAGCGGTGGAAGCTCTACGGAGCCACCCGAGTCGACCCCCTACGCGTCGACACCGAGGCCCCCGAGCCACCGATCGGGGCCCCGGTCGCAGAGATTGTCCTCCAGGCCGGCGACATGCTCTATCTGCCCCGCGGGTGGTGGCACGCCGTCGCCGCCACCGAAGGCCGGTCCCTCCACCTGACCTGCGGCCTCAAACCCACTACCGGAGCGGACCTCCTGTCCTGGCTCGCGGACCAGCTGCGGGTCTCGAACACCATCCGCGCGAACCTGCCGTATTTCGCCCCGCCGGATGAGAGGACCGCGTATCTCCAAGCCCTGCGCGAGGAGTTCGCCGAAGCCCTGCACGAGGGGGTGATCGAGGAGTTCATCAACGCACGGGGGAGCACGGACCCTGGCCGGCCGGTGCCGTCGCTGCCGTTTGTGGACGGTATCCCCGCGGACGGGTGCCTGTGCGTCCGTCTCACCGTCGCCGGAGCCTGGTACGGCGTGGATGAGAACGGCCACGTCCTGTTCAGCGCCGGCGGCCAGGAGTGGACGTTCAGCAGTCCGGTCCTGGCCGTGATCAAGCTCCTCCTCCAAGGAAGGACCGCAACCCTGGGCGGACTGTCGGTAAGCTCCGGGCTCCCCGTCGGCCACGTCGCAGCGCTCGTCTCCGAGCTGGTCGAGGCCGGTGTCGCCGCCGTCAGCCGGAGAAGGTAGCCGACGATGTTCACTGCCCCTGAGCCTGCTGTCAGGGACCGCATGCTCTCCGCTCGCGGCCACGCGTGTGACCTGCTGGGGCTCGCCGACACCGCAGGTGGTGAGGTGTGGGGGTATGCGGGCAGGACGCTGTCCGGGGCAGTCCGCACGCCCACGGGTGTCGCATGGCTGCGGCTGGTGAGTGATCCCCGGGGGAAGAGCGGGGGGAAGTTGTGGGAAGGCCCCCGAGAGGCGGAACGGGCCGTGCCACCCGCGGTGCCACGGCCCAGGCTGCTCGGTCTGGGCGACTGGTCGGCCGATGGCTGGGACTACCGAGCCGAGCACTACGAGTTCGTCGCGACTCCGCCGGTGGCCAAGAGCCCGGTGCTTCATCCACTCCACCAGCACGCGGACCTCCCGGACACCTGGTGGCAGGGACTCCACCAGGCCCTGGCGCACCTCGCGCTCGTTCGCACGGACCGTCAGGCCGTGCGCGAGCAGTACATCCGGCGCCGCGTTCCGGAGTTCACCGGCGTCACCCCCGGCGAGATCACCTGGGCCACGGCCCACGGCGACCTCCACTGGGCCAACCTCACCGGCCCGGCCCTGACCCTTCTGGACTGGGAGGGATGGGGCACGGCGCCCCTCGGTTACGACGCCGCGACCCTCTATCTGCACTCCCTGCCCGCGCAGGACGTCGCCGAGCGGGTCCGCAAGGAGTTCGCCCACGTACTGGACACCCCGGACGGCCGGATCGGCGAACTGACCGCCTGCACGGAAATCCTCCAAGCCGCTCCCCGAGTGCCGTTCTACGCAGGCCTGGCCGACGGCGTCCGGCAGCACCTCAGACGGTTGTAGGAAGCCGGCTCCCGAGGTGCCTTGGGCCGGTCGTCGGATGAACGGATCCGCGCCGCCGAAGCACCCCAACGAACCCCGCGGAACCGCCCATTCCGCCCGGTCGCCCCATGTTCCGGTGCAGGTCAGCACATTCAGGGGCCCACCTGCGCTGTCGTGACCACCTGTCAGACTTTGGGTGCACGTTGAACCACTTCCGGAACGGACACGTGGTCACCAGTGACACCTGTACCTGTATGCCGTACGTCCCGGGGAGATACATGACGCGCAGATGGTCGCTCATCACCACGATTGCCGTACTGACCGTCGCGCTGGCCTTTGTCGTCGCCCAACTGGTGCGCGGCCAGGGGGCCGGGGAGGCCGGGAAGGCGCAGGCCGGGGGGAAGTCGGGTGAGCCGAGCCCGAGTTCGGGGGCCGGGTCGCTGCGGGGTGTCGGGTGGTGGCCGCTGCACCGGTCCGGTACCGCGAAGGCGGGGGAGCACGATGCCGTCGTCAGTGGTGGCGGGCAGTGGACCGACGGTCCCGAGGGCGGTGCCCTGCGGCTGGACGGCACCAGCGGATATGCGGACACCGGTTCCCGGCTCGACACCGCCGGCAAGGACTACTCGGTCGCCGCGCGGGTGCGGCTGGCCCCCGAGGACCTGAACGGCTTCCACACCGTGCTGTCCCAGGACGGTGACCAGGCCAGCACGTTCTACCTCCAGTACTCCGGACAGGACCAGAACTTCGCCTTCAGTTTCACCGGTGCCCGTACCGTCGCGGAGCAGGCCGAGAAGCCGCAGGCCGGCCGCTGGTACCACCTCACCGGCACGTACCGCCAGAAGGACCACCGGATGCGGATCTACGTGGACGGGCGGCCGGCGGGAAGCAGGGAGGCCGTCGGCACGGTGAAGCCCACCGGCGATGTGGTGGTCGGACGCGGCAAGTTCGGCGGGAAGGCTGCCGACCACTGGAAGGGCGATGTCTCCGATGTGCACCTCTACGACCGGGAGCTGACGCCCGGTGAGGTGAGCTCGCTTTCCTCCCGCGAACCGGGCTGACGGCGGTACCGGGGCGGGTACACCGCCGCCGCGGGCCGGCGGACACGCCGCGACGGAGCGAACGGCCGCTCGCGGCGGCGCCCGTCGGCCTGCCCGCGGCCGGCGGTATCCGTCTTCCCCCCACAGACGAACCGGAGAGGAAAAGGCCCTTGTCGGCCAGTGCTTCGACCGAAGACTGCATATCCCGTCCCCACGCCGCGGAACGCAGCCCCCACACCGCGGAACTCGGTTCGGACGACTTCCTCAGAGCCCTCTACCAGTTCCACGGCAGCGCGCTGCTGCAGTTCGCCGCGCGGCGGCTGGGGGGCGACTGGCACCGCGCCGAGGACGTCCTCCAGGAAGTCGCGATACGCGCCTGGCGGCACGCCGGGGACCTCGACCCGACCGCGGATTCGGTGCGGCCGTGGCTGTTCACCGTGCTGCGCAACCTCGTCATCGACGGCCACCGGGCCCGCCAGGCCAGACCACCCGAGGCCGGCGACCCGGAACTCGCCCACCTGCCGGTGTCCGACGACGTGGACCACATCCTCACCTCCCAGGTGCTGATCGAGGCGCTGCGGGACCTGCGGCCGCCGCAGCGCGAGGTCCTGCTGCACGTGCACTACCTGGGGCGCACCGTCAACCAGACGGCCCGGGTCCTCGGTGTGCCGCCGGGCACGGTCAAGTCGCGTACGTACTACGCCGCGCGGGCCCTGCGGGAGGCGCTGCACAGCCGCGGTCTGCAGGCGGGCGGCCGTGACCGGGCCGCCGGATGAGACTCACGCGAAACGTCCCGCGTGCCGGGTGACCGCCAGGCCGAGCGGTCCGGTGTCGAGCGAGCCGTCCGCACCGGCCTGCCAGGGCCACGCCGCGGGCGCGTCGCCGAGCACCAGCAGCGCGTCCCCGCGCCGCAGGCCGTCCAGCGCTCCCGCCCGCCGCGGGAGCTGTGAGGCGTCCACGACGAACAGGTGCGGCGCCTCGCCCTGGACGGCGATCCGGCTGCTGCCCTCGATCAGCCGGAAGATCTGGGTGACCTCGGACGCTCCGGGCTCCGGTGCTCCCGGTGCTCCCGGTGCTCCCGGTGCCGCCGACGCCGCCCTGGCGAACGCCTCCTCCAGGCTGGCCGCGGTGTGCAGACGCGAGGTCCGCGGCGCGTCGCCGGGCATGAACCCGTCGCCGGCCAGGGAGCCCACCAGGGTGACCTCGGCGAGCGCGCCCACCGGGCCGGCCAGCGCTTCGGCGACGACGGCGCGCGCCAGGCCGCGCACCTCGTCGTCCGGGCCGGAGACGGAGACCGGACCCGCCGCCCGGGAGAGGTCGACCAGCACCCGGTCGGCGCCGTCCAGCCCCACCGTCACCGTCAGCGCGTACGGCAGGGCCGGTTCGCCCTCCGGACCGGGGCGGTGCAGATCGTCGGGCGAGATCGTCCAGCGCTCGCCGTCCGCCTCGGCGGCCCAGGGCGCGGGGGCGGTCTCCTCCGGGCCGGCCAGCAGCAGCCCGAGGCGTTCCTCGGAGTAGACGACGGCGTACAGGTCGGGCAGCGACCGGCCGGAGCGCAGGCACTCGCCCGTCAGCCGGCGCAGTCCGGCGTTGACCACGTCCAGTGCCTCCCGCCCCATGACGGCGGCCGAGGCGACGGCGGGCTTCGGCGGGCGGGGCCGCCGCTCGGTGACGATCAGCGCGGTCACCGCCCCGATCAGCGCCAGCCCCAGCACCACGGCCAGGACGTACCAGATCATCTTCTGACTCCTTGTCGGGACGCCCCGGCGGCGGAGCCGGGGCGGGCGGAAGCGGGAGCGGCACCACGGCCACGTCGCGGTGCCCGGTACCCGAAGGCCACTACGGCGCCCGCCCGCGGATGGTTCACCGGCCCGTCCGTCCCGCGCCCGTGAACCATCCGCGGACAGCACCCGTAGGTCCCCTCAGTGGCACGGGAGCCGTCGAGCAGGGCTCCCGCGGCTCCCCATTCACGCCGGCTGGAGGACGTTTCGTGTCGTTGATGTTGACCGTGGTCGAGGGGGACGGTGACGCGTTCGACGTCCACCTCGACGCCGACCCCGACACGCCCGTGGGGGCCGTCGCGGAGGCGCTGGCCGGGGCGGGCGGCGTCCACCGGCCCCCGGAGGGCCTTGGCCTGTACGCCGGCGACCGGCTGCTGCCCGCCGATATGCGGCTGCGGGACGCGCCGCTCCACCACGCGGCCGTCGTGGGCCTCGGCCGCCCCGCGGGCACCGCGTCGGCCGAACCGGACGGGCTGGTGGAGGTCCGTGCGGTCGGCGGGACCGGGGCGGGCACGGTGCACCGGCTCGACATCGGCGAGTACCGGATCGGACTGGCGCACGACGGGAGCGCCCAGGTGCTGCGCGCCGTCCCGGACCGGCCGTGCGCCGTCTTGACGGTGGGCCCCGGGGGACGCTGCCGGGTGGCGCCCGACGCGGCGGCCGCGCCGGACGCCGGCGCCCCGCAACTGGACCGCGAGGAGCTTGCCGGGGCCACCGCCTGGCCGGCCGGCGCACAGCTCCTCGTCGGCGGCTGCCTGCTCGAACTCGCCCTCCCGCAGCGGCCGGACGCGGCCGTGCAGCTGTCGGAGGACGGCACCGGCTGGGACTACAACCGGCCCCCGCGGCTGCGGCCAGCCGAGAACGCCACCCGCTTCACCCTGCCCTCCCCGCCCGCGCCGCCCGCCGCCCGGCCGCTCCCGTGGATCACCGCGGCCGCCCCGCTGGTGATGGCGGGGGTCGGGGCGCTGGCCTTCGGCCGTATGCAGATGCTGTTCTTCGGACTGCTCTCCCCGGTCGTGATCGTCGGCAACTTCCTGATGAGCCGGCGCAACGGACGCCAGTCGCACTCCGACGAGGTCGCCGCCTACGAGGAGAAGAAGGGGCGCATCGAGGGCGACGCGGAGCAGGCCCTGACGGCCGAACGCACCGCCCGGCGCCGTGGCTTCCCGGACCCGGCCGAGGTCGTCCTGACCGCCGTCGGACCCCGGCGCCGCCTGTGGGAGCGCCGCACCTCGGACGCCGACTTCCTGGAACTGCGCATCGGGACGGCCGACCTGCCGTCCGACGTGGTGCTCCACGACCCGACCAAGGACGAACACCGCCGCCAGGACCCGTGGACGGCGTACGACGTCCCGGTGACCGTTCCGCTGCGGGAGCACGACGTCCTGGGCATCGCCGGCGAGGGCCCGGCCGCGCGCGCCGTGGCACGGTGGGCGGTGGCCCAGGCCGCCGTCCTGCACAGCCCCCGTGACCTCCAGATCCACCTGCTGACGACCGGCGGGCCGGGCCGGGACGGCTGGTCCTGGCTGCGCTGGCTGCCGCACGTGCGCAAGAAGTCCGGCGACACCCCGGCCGCCATCGGCTACGGCACCGAGACCTGCGCCCGGCGGGTCGCCGAACTGACCGCGCTGATCGCCGAGCGCGCCGGACGGGAGGACCGGCAGAGCCGGAGTGCCGGGCCCGATGTGCTGGTCGTCCTCGACGGGGCCCGCAGGCTGCGTTCGCTGCCCGGCGTGGCGCAGATCCTGCGCGACGGACCGGCCGTCGGCGTCCGCGCGGTCTGCCTGGACGCCGAGGAGCGGCTGCTGCCCGAGGAGTGCCACGCCGTCGTCGCCGAGGAGCCCGGCGGAACCGTGCGGGTGGGACGCTCAGGCCGGGGCACCGTCGGGGGCATCCGGCCCGACGTGGTGTCCCTGGACTGGTGCCGTTCGCTGGCGCGGGCGATGGGGCCGATGCGGGACCCGGGCGGGGACGACGAGGGGGCCGCGGTGCTCCCGGGCTCCGCGCGGCTGCTCGACGTGCTCGCCCTCGACCCGCCGCAGGCCGCCGGCATCCGGGCGCGCTGGACGGCCGGGGGCCGCTCGACCCGGGCGGCCGTCGGCGTCTCCCTGGACGGCCCGTTCTACCTGGACCTGCGGCGTGACGGCCCGCACGGGCTGGTCGCCGGTACCACCGGTTCCGGCAAGTCCGAACTCCTCCAGACGCTGGTCGCCTCGCTCGCGGTGGCGAACCGTCCGGACGCGATGACGTTCGTCCTCGTCGACTACAAGGGCGGCTCGGCGTTCAAGGACTGCGTGGACCTGCCGCACACCGTCGGCATGGTCACCGACCTCGACGCCCACCTCGTCGAACGGGCCCTGGTGTCGCTGACGGCGGAGCTCACCCGGCGCGAGCACATCCTCGCCGCGGCCGGCGCCAAGGACATCGAGGACTACATCGACCTGCTGGAGCGCGAACCGGCGGGCCGCACCCCGATGCCCCGGCTGCTCATCGTCATCGACGAGTTCGCCTCGATGGTGCGCGACCTGCCGGACTTCGTGAAGGGCCTGGTCAACATCGCGCAGCGGGGCCGCAGCCTCGGCATCCACCTGATTCTGGCGACGCAGCGCCCCAGCGGCGTCGTCTCCTCGGAGATCCGCGCCAACACCAACCTGCGTATCGCGCTGCGGGTGACGGACTCCGGCGAGAGCCAGGACGTCCTCAACTCCGGTGAGGCCGCCGGGATTGCGCAGAGCACCCCCGGCCGCGCCTATGTGCGCCTCGGTCAGAACTCCCTGGTGCCGTTCCAGTCCGGGCGGGTCGGCGGCCGTCGGCCCGGGGCCGCGGCGGCCTCGCTGCCGGCACCCTGGGCGGTGGCGGTCGGCTGGGAACGGCTCGGCGAGCCGCTGCCGGCGCGGCCGCGCGCCGCGGCCGCGCCCGCCGAGGTCGAGACCGACCTCACCGGGCTCGTCGCGGCGATCCGCGAGGCGGACCGGGAGATGGGCATCCCCGCGCAGCACAGCCCCTGGCTGCCGCCGCTGCCCGAAAAGCTGGCGCTCGGCGAGCTGCCCCCGGTCCCGCCCTCGGACTACGACCTCGCGCCCGTCGCGTACGGCGTGGTGGACCTGCCCGCACAGCAGGCCCGGCTCCCCCTGGTGATCGACCCGGCGACGCTCGGACACCTGCACATCATCGGCTCGCCCCGGCAGGGCAGGTCGCAGACGCTGCGCACCATCGCCGGGACCCTGGCCCGCGCCCACTCCCCGGATCGGCTGCACCTGTACGGCATCGACTGCGGCAACGGCGCGCTGCTGGCCATGGAGGGGCTGCCGCACTGCGGCGCCGTCACCCAGCGCACCCAGCCCGACCGGGTGGCCCGGCTGCTCGCCCGGCTGACGGCGGAGCTCACCCGGCGGCAGGAACTGCTGGCCGCCCGCGGCAGCGCCGACCTGACGGAGCTCCGCCGCGCCCTGCCCGAGGACGAACGGCCGCCGCACCTGGTGCTGTTCATCGACCGGTGGGAGGTCTTCGACAAGCAGCTCGGCGAGTACGACGCCGGGAACCTGCTGAACTCCGTACTGACGCTGCTGCGGGACGGTGCGAGCGCCGGCATCCACCTGGTGATGACCGGCGACCGGGCGCTGTTCTCCAGCCGGGTCAACGGCGCCACCGAGGACAAGCTCGTGCTGAAGCTCAACGAGAAGTCCGAGTACGGCATGATCGGCATCACCCAGCGGAACGTGCCCGACGAGATCCCGCCGGGCCGCGCCTTCCGCGCCGCCGACAAGGCCGAGGTGCAGATCGCGCTCCTCACCGAGAACCCGGAGGGCCAGGCGCAGGCCGCGGCGCTCCAGCAGATCGCCGAGGAGTGCCGGCAGCGGGCGGCTCACCTGCCGGCCGCCACCCGGCCGTTCCGCGTCGACACCCTGCCGGACCGGCTCACCTTCGAGGAGGCCGCCCGGTTCGTCCCGGCCAGGCGCTCCGTGCGCTGGGCGCTGGCCGGCGTCGGCGGCGACGAACTCACCGCCGTCGGACCGGACTTCACCGTCACCCCGACGTTCCTCGTCGCCGGGCCCGCCCGCTCGGGACGCAGCACCGTCCTGTCGACCCTGGCGCTGTCGCTGCTCGCGGTCGGCATCCCGGTCGTGGTCGGGGCCCCCGCCCGCTCGCCGCTGCGCCACCTCTCCGGACGGCCGGGCGTGCTCGCGGTGTTCGACGAGTCCGACATCGACCCCACGGCCCTGGAGACGACGCTCGCCTCCGCGCCCGACGGGGCCGTGGTGCTCCTGGACGACGCCGACCTGCTGCTGAAGACGCGGGCCGAGCCGGTCCTCACCCAGATCGCCAAGTCCGGTGCCGAGACCGGCCGCGGCCTGGTGATCGCCGGCCAGACCGACCGGCTCTCCTCCGGCTTCTCCGGCTGGCACACCGAGGCACGCCGCAACCGGTGCGGTCTGCTGCTGAAGCCGCAGAACATGAGCGACGGCGAACTGATCGGCGTCAAGGTGCCCCGCAGTCGGCTGGGCGCGACCCGCCCGGGCCGGGCGATCCTGCACCTGGGCGACGGGGTGCTGCGTACCGTGCAGGTCCCGGAGACGGTGCTCACGGAGCCGGGCGCGCCTGCCTGACTCCCCGCATGACCCCCGTGCCGGACACGCCGTCCGCGCACCACAGAGGGCTCCCGCCGAGGTGATCGGCGGGAGCCCTCTCGTCTGCGGGACGGCGGGGCCGGCTCAGGCCGTCCCGGGCAGATAGCTGCCGTCGCGCACCGGCGGGGCCTGGTGACCGGTGTAGGCCGCCGGTCCGTAGATCAGGCCGGTCACCCCCAGGAAGAAGCCGGCCACGTCCGGCCGGGACCAGCGGTGGGTGACGCCCCGCAGGCCGCCCAGGGTCGGCAGATGCAGCGGCGAGGTACGGACCGTGAGGCGGGCCGTCCACACCTTCTGCAGCACCGTGCTCACCGCGTTGCGCGGGTTCACGGACGCCGTCAGAAGCCACTTGTAGTCGTCGATCTTGGACCCGATGCCCTTCGCGACGTGGACCATGTCGTGGGGGATGTTCTTGTAGTCCTTGACGGCGACCCGGATATTCCTGGGGACGCTCCCGACCGCCACCGGAATCTGCTTGAACTCGCCCAGGAATTCCCTGAATCCACTGCCGATCCTGCCGATGCCCCCGCCGGCCCCGCCCACCTTGACCGCAGCCGTGACCGAGCCGGCGATCGAGCCGACGCCCTTGAGGACCGCGGCCCCGCCCATGAACAGCCCGATGCTGCCCAGCACGATGCCGAGGGGACTCCACTCGCCCGACTCCGCGCTCAGGGAGATGTTGATCCCGAACGCCGTGGCGCCGGTCACGAAACTGCCGATCGTCAGGGCGAGTCCGACGCCCTGCAGACCGGGCACCAGCATGGCCAGCACGCCCAGCACACCGCTGATGATGCCCAGGGCGAGACTGAACCCCTTCCGGATCTTCTCCCAGAGGCTGTAGCCCGCGACGGACTCGTCCTTCGCGTCGTCCAGCTTCTGCGCGGCGGTGGCGGCGTCCTCCTCACGCACCCTCTGCGCATCCTCCGCCAGCATGCGGGCGGCGTCGAGATCCGCCTGTGCGTCATCGGCGTGCGTCTGCGCCGTGGACTGTCTGCTGTGGGCTTCGTCCAGTGCGCGCCGGGTGCTCGCCCGTGCCTCGATGTCGTCCGGCGGGTGGGTGACGGCGTCCAGCCGGCCGATGTCGGCGCCGGCGGCACGTACCGCCTCGGTGGCCGACGCCAGCCGCTCCTTGGCCTCGCGGCCCTTCTCCAGGGCGTTGTCGGCGTTGCGCTGCTGGTCGCGCAGGGAGTGGACGTAGGTGTCCAGGGCGCCGGCCGCCTGGTCGTAGGAGCTGTGCAGCTTGCGGACCTGCTCGGTCAGATCACCGAGCTTGTCCCGGAGCTTGTCCATGGCCCGGCCCTCGCCGACCTGGTTGTCCTCCAGCCGGGAGAGCAGGGGCAGGGCGTCCCCCGCGTCGTCGGCCACCGAGCGGTAGCTGCGCGCGAGTCTGCCGAGTATCTCCGCATCGCCCGGGGTCGGATCGTCGGAGAACCCGAATACGTCCTCCCAGTCGGACACCGGCGGACGTGCCATGGACGTCACCTCACTCTCCGTCAGCTACGGTGCCCGAGATCCGCGCCGACCGCCGGGTCTGCCCCACGACGGGTCCGGGCCCGGGCTCTTACCCGGTTTCGAGCATGCCCCGTACGCCTACCCTCCCTCAAGGCGATCCCCGTCCTCGCGGACACCCGGCCCGACAGTCTGGACGACCACCGGTTCACGTGCTTCGACCACGCCGAGCTGATCGAGAGGGGAGTCACCGCACCTGCCGTCGGTGCCCCGGGGGTGTACCGGGGTGGCCCGGCCGAAGTGCCCGCCGGTGAGGCGGACGTGCACTCGGCCGAGCCGCCCGGTGAGGGCTTCTCAGTCGACGATCGTTTCCGGCTTCACTCCTCTGACCAGGGAGTCGATCGCCTCCGGCCACGGGCCGTAGCGAGCGACCCAGTCCATGACCAGGTAGACGACACCGTGTTGGTCCATGGCGAGGAAGAGGTGTCCGTTCTCGAGCTCGCCGAGCGGGAACATCTCCACCCCCAGTTCCGCTCCCCACTCGGTGAACCGGTCCTCCTCGCCGATGCACAGCAGCGGATCGATCTCGAACGGTGTGCGCGCGGCGGTGATCCCGGTGCCCGAGATGTCGAAGCGCAGCCCGCCGAACCGGGCGAGAAAGTCCCGGACGACCTCGTGCACCACCATCCCCTGCTCCTCGAAGGGCGCGGTCCACGACGAGGGATCCACCCGTCGATCCGGCGACCAGCCGAAGGAGACGAGGGTGTCGGCCACCTCAGGTGAAAACTCCTCTTGCACGCTTGCTCTCCTCAGGTGATGAAGTCTATGCCGTAGTGGTTTACCAAGTTCTGGCAATTGGCGCACGGGGGAGCCGTCGCCCCATAATGGGCGTTGTTGGGCGAGCGCACCATGATCGCGGCGCCCTTGGCTCCCGTCGGGTCCCGCCCGTCATTGAGTGCCTTGGTCAGGGCTTGGGGAAGCCCGCACTTTCCGTGCACGGGCGTGCGATCAGCCAACGGAATGTTGTCCAGCACGTTCTGGACGTCCCGATGCAGCACGTGCGTGTTGCCCTTCCCGCTCACCCCCGTGATGATGTCCCCGCCTTCCCGGAGACTGATGGCCTCCGCCATGCCGCCCCGCTGCCCCTTGGGCAACTTCAACACGTCGTCGGCGAGCTTCTGGGTCGCCGACAGCAGTTCGGCGTCCGAGCAGGGGGCGAGTCCGAGGGGGTCGGCCCAGGTGAGGGGCGAGTCGACGTAGGCGACCGGGTTGGGCGCCGGTGTCAGGCCCAGCGGGTCGGGGCTGGCGAATCGGGCGGTCTCGGGGTCGTAGTGGCGGAAGAAGTTGTAGTACAGCCCGGTTTCGGGGTCGGCATACTGACCGGGGAAGCGGAGCGGGGTGTAGGCGGTGGCGTCGCGGTTCCAGGTGGTGGTGCCCCAGACCGTCGACCGCGTGTGCCAGGCGATCTCGCCCTGCTCGTCGACCAGTTCCGTCGGTGTGCCGACCAGGTCGGTGACCATGGCGAAGAACCGGGAGTCGACCTCGTCCTGGGACAGGGACGCACCGCCGGCTGTTGTGAGGCGGCGTTCGTACTGCGTGAGAGGCCGGTGGCCGTCGTGGTCCCAGGTGACGGTGACACCCGTACGGGAGGTGGACTCCTCGGCGAGGCTGGTGCCGTCCCAAGTGAAGTGGACCGACTCGGCCGGCGCCCCTTCCTCGCCGCTGCGGTGCTTGGCGGTGCGGCGGCCCAGCGGGTCGTAGGTGTAGGTCCAGCGCGTGCCGTCGGGGGTGGTGCACGCGGTCAGTCGGTCCTCGGCGTCCCACTCGTAGCGCCAGGTGTCCGGCTTCTTCGACAGCCGCGCCCTTTGACGCAGCGTCATGCGCCCGGCGGCGTCGTGCTCGTAGCGCACCTTGCCCGCCGACAGCACCTTCGTGCCCTGGTAGCTGCGCTCCCCCCGGGCCCCGCCGTCGGTACTCCGGCCGGGCCACTGGGCGGCGGTCTGGTTGCCGGCCGCGTCGTAGGCGTAGGACTCGTTCCAGCCCTCCGCGCTCACCGTCAGCGGCCTGCCCACCGGGTCCAGGTCGAAGCGGCGCTGCTCGCCGGTGACCTCCTCGGTCAGCGACGTCAGGTAGCTGTCGGGCCGGTAGCCGTAGGAGCGGGCGCGGCGCAGCTCATGGCCTGAGGTCAGCGACTGGTGGGTGAGGCGGCCCCTGTCGTCCCGGGTGGAGGAGAGCCGCACCTGGGCGCCGAAGAACCGCTCGGTCTCCCGGCCCAGCGCATCGTGCTGGAAGGCGAGTTCGTGCCCGCCGGTGGAGACCGCGGTGCGGTTGCCCACCGCGTCGTAGGCGTAGGTGGAGACGGCGCCGGTCGGGGTGGTGCGCGAGATGCGCTGCCCGGACAGGTCGTAGCCGTAGCGCATGGCGCGCCCGTCGACGGTCTCCGACAGCAGCCGCCCGCCCGCGTCGTAGGCCAGCTCCAGCACGGACTGCGGGCTCTCGGCACGGGTCAGCCGTCCGAGCGCGTCGTGGGTGTAGCGGGTGACCGCCCCGGCGGCGTCCTTGGCCGTGACCCGGCCGACCGCGTCCCGCTCGAAGCGGATCTCCGCACCGGACCGGGTGGTGTGGGACGTCAGCCGGCCGGCCGCGTCGTAGGCGTAGGTGACGGTGCGCCCGTCGAAGTCCGACTCGCCGACCGGCCGTCCGGCGCGGTCGTAGCTGTAGTTCCAGGTCAGGCCCTGAGGGTTGGTGACCTGCGTGAGGTGCAGCTCGGTGTCGTAGGCGAAGGCGTGGGTGACGCCGTCAGGGGTGGTGCGCTCGGCGAGCAGGTCGAAGTGGGTGTAGCGCATGGCGGTGGTGCCGCCGGCCGGGTCGGTGTGGGAGAGGCAGTTGCCTTCCCCGTCCCAGCGCCACTCCTCGACGCTGCCGTCCGATGCGGTGCGGCGGGACAGCAGGCCCTCGACCGTCCACTCCAGCCGGGTGACGCCGCCGAGGGCGTCGGTGACCGTGGTCGGACGGCCGAAGGCGTCGCGCGTGCACCTCGTCTCCGCCCCCAGCGCGTCGACCACGCGGACCGGCAGACCGGCAGGGTCGGTGTCGATGCTCCGCTGCGCGCCGTCGGCTTCGGTGAGGGTCGCCACAGCGCCGGTGGGCGCGTGGGTGTAGCGGGTGACGGCACCGTCGGGGGCGGTGGCCGCGGTGCGGTTGCCGCGGGCGTCGTACTCCAGCTGCTGCACCGCCCCGCCGGGCAGCACGATCTCCGTGGGCAGGTGCAGCGCGTTGTAGCCGACTTGGGTGCGGCCGCCGTCGGGCTGCTCGATGAGGGTCAGGCTCTCCCCTGCATCCCACTCGTAGCGGGTGGTGCTGCCCAGTGCGTCGGTGTGGGCGAGGAGGTGGTCGTAGCGGTCCCACTCGGAGTGGGTGGTGTGCCCCAGCGGGTCGGTCTCGGCGACGACCTGGTGCAGATCGTTGAGCTGATAAGTGGTGGTGGCACCGGTGGAGTCGGTGTAGTGGGTGCGCTGCTCGGCCGGGTCGTAGGACCACTGCGAGGACAGGTGCCCGTCGGGGCCGATGGTCTCGGTGACGCGGTGGGTCTCGTCGTAGACGTACCGGTACGTGGAGTCGTTCCGGTCGGTCCAGGAGGTGATGCGGGAGTGCTCGTCGTAGCCGAACACCAGGGCCTTGCCGGAGGAGTCGACGATGTGGCTGAGGTTGCCGTCCGTGTCGCGTTCGTAGGACGTCACCTCGACGGGGCCCTCGGGCGTGACCACGGAGGCGTCAAGGAGCAGTCCGGCGACGCAGTTCAGCTCCACGCGGTAGCCGCCGGAGTGGACCATCGCCGTCGGGGAGCCGTCCGCCTCCCGCTCGATCCGCACCTCGTTGTCGTTGCGGTCGTGCCAGCGGGTCAGCCAGTGCACGCGGGTCTCGTCGGCGCCGTCCGTGGCGCGGTCCGCGAAGTGGTGGACGAGGCCGGCGCGCGGCTCGCGGACGACAAAGGCGACCTCGCCCTCGGCCGTCTCCTCGGCCGCCAGCGGCAGGCGGGGGCCTTCGTCGGGCCACACCAGGTCGTCCACGGAGCCGGTCTCGGGGAGCCGCGGGTAGGTCAGGATCGACCCGTCCTCGCGCGCCCACCACGCCCGGCCCCGGTCGTCGACCTCAAGGCGTTCGTCCAGCGTGGAGGCCCAGGAGGGACCGAAGAACTGCCCGTAACGGTAGGTCGACAGATGCGTCCGCGTGAGAGCCAGCGGCAGCACGCCCGGCAGTTCCAGGTCGGTCTGCATCAGCAGCATTTCGCCGGTGGCCACGTCGACCGGGTCGGTCGCGCACTTCTTGCCGACCGCCTCCCGGCTGACGGAACGGGTGGAGCCGGACCCGAGGTTCTTCATCGCGCTGGACCCGATGTTCTTCATCGCGCCGGGCTTGATGCCCTTGAGCGCCGAGCCGACGCTTCCGAGCCCCTTGAGGAGCGCGCCGCCGCCCGCGACCAGGCCGACGACGCCGAGGACGATCTCGCCGATGTCCCAGTCGCCGGTCTCGGCCATGATCGACATATTGATGCCCAGTGATGCCGCGCCGGCGACGACGGCCCCGATGGTGAGCGCGATCCCGAGTCCTTGCAGACCGGGTATCAGCAGCGCCAGCACACCCAGCACGGCGCTGATGATGGCGAGGGCCTTGCTGAACGCCTTCTTGATCTTGTCCCAGAGGCTGTAGCCCGCGACCGACTCGTCCCTCGCGTCGTCCAGTTTCTGGGCGGCGGTGGCGGCGTCCTCCTCGCGGACCTGGCGGGCGTCCTCGGCGAGCATGCGGGCCGCGTCGAGGTCGGCCTGGGCGTCGTCGGCCTGCGCCTGGGCTCCCGACTGCTTGCTGTGGGCCTCTTCGAGGGCGCGGCGGGTGCTGGCGCGTGCTTCCTTGTCGTCCGGCGGGTGCTTCTCGCCGTCGAGCCTGCTGATGTCGGCGCCGGCCGCTTTGACCACGTCGGTGGCCGATTCGAGCCGGTCCTTGGCCTCGCGGCCCTTCTCCAGGGCTTTGTCGGCGTTGTGCTGCTGGTCGCGCAGCGAGTTCACGTACGTGTCCAGGGCGCCGGCTGCCTGGTCGTAGGAACTGTGCAACTTGCGGACCTGGTTGGCCAGGTCGCCCAGCTTGTCCCGGAGTTTGTCCATCGTCTTGCCCTCGCCGACCTGGTTGCCCTCCAGGCCGGAGACGAGGGGCAGGGCATCGCCCGCGTTGTCGGCGACGGAGCGGTACTGGCGGGCTAGATCGCCGAGCATGTCCGCATCGCCGGGGGTCGGGTCGTCCGAGAACCCGAAGACGTCTTCCCAATCGGACACCGCTGGACGCGCCATGGCCGCGACCTCACTTTCCCTGTTCTGCGTCGCTCGTGTCGGCCTGGCCGTCGAAGCGGAGCGACTCCGCGATCGCGTCGAAGACCTCGTAGAACTGCTCCGCCAGATCCACGTTGGGAGTGGAGCTGGCGATCACCAGGTAGTCGTGGGTGTGGGGCACCGGGACGAGGGTGTGCCGCACCGCGGTGGGAACCCGCTTCCCCTGGTAGTCCACGTCCTCGATGCGGGAGATCCGCCCGGCCGCCCCGGCATGCGGCAGTTCCACCAACTCCACCTCGCCGGGCGGCAGTCCGCTGCCCTCCGCGTCGGTGCCGAGCTGCACGCCGGCGGCCATGACGAGGTCCGCCAGATCCTCCGACTCCTCCTCGGGAACGGTGATCCGCAGCACCACCGTCGTGGCGCTGAGCACCAGTGGACCGCTGCCCGCACGCAGGATCCTGAGCATGCCCGATGCCCGCAGCGCACCCTGTGCGTGCGCTTCGCGGGCGATGCGCCGGGTGTTGCGGATCAGCCCGTCCACCTGTTCGCGGGTGAGCTGGGGGGCCTTCTCCACCTGTGCCTCGATGCGGCGGCGGATCGACGCGTCCCGGGTGCTCGGGTCGAGGTCGAGATGCCACCACGAATCGGGGAACCTCAGGCTGTACTCCGCGGGCGCGGCCGCCTCCGGCTGCTCCGTGGTCGGTTCCGACATGGCGCTGTTCCCTTCGGCGCGACGTTCCTCCGTCACGCGTCCTGCTGGTCTTCGTCCAGCGACTTGATGGTCTCGTCGTCCGTCTGCGTGAAGTTCTCGGCGATCGTGTCCGTGTTGTCGGCGAACGTCTTCACGTTGTCGTGAACCCGCTCGTGACCTGCCACCCACGCCTTGTCGAACGCGTCGAGGGCGTCCGCGAGCGTGCTGTCGCCGGCCAGGCTCTTGAAGTCCCCCGCGCCGCCGGTGGCGTTGTAGAGCGTCGCGGAGTTCCCGATCAGTTCCCCGATGTTCTGGAGCTCCTTGACGGTGTCCTTCAGGTCCTGCACAGGCACGCTGATGTTGCCCATCGGTGTCTCCTCTCTTGTCCCAGCCGCCCGGCCCCGCCCTCACAGGGAGAGCGGGGCCGGACGATGCGGGGGAGCTTCAGCCGATGGAGCCGGCCGTCTGGTCGTCGGTGTCGACGAACGCGTCGGCGACCTGCTTGATGAACTCGCTGACGCCCTGCAGGCCCTCGATCGCCTTCTCGGTGCCGTTCTTGTACTCCTCCCAGTACGGACGGAACTTGGTCTCCGAGCCCGGCGTCGCGTAGGCCGCCTCGACCATCTCGTCCATCTTGGTGTTGGCCTCGTGGAGGCTCTGCTGCATCTGCTCCTTCTGGTTCTGCAGCCAGGTCGCCGCCTCCCGCATCTCGTCCGGGCTGATCTTGATGTTGCCGCCGGCCATGCCGATTCCTTCCCTCGCTGCGTATCGCCGCGGCCCGCTGGGGCCGCACACACGTGGCTGTACGGGGCATCTTCCGGGGCGGTTCACGGCTGTTGCGGAACGGTGACGAAAGCCGGCGGGAGCGCTGCATCCGTCGCGCGCGCCCTTCGCGGGCGAGGTGCCGACCGGCAGGGTGCGCTCGCCGGGCATGACGTTCCGATCCGGCCAACGAACAAGGCCCAGGTCGCTGACCTGGGCCTCAACTAGGGGGCGGGGAACGGGATGCGCAGGCGGGATCGGAAATCGAGCGGGAGGGGTGCTTTCCGTCTTCCGGGCAGGGCCGAGACCGGGCCGCCGAAGAGAACCGGCTCAGGCAGCCGGCAGCCGATACTTCAACCGGGAAGCGTTCAGCGGCGGGCAGGTGCGGTCCCGGACCCAGGCGGCGCCGGCTGCGACGGCGCCGAGCATGGCGACCGGCGCGACCAGGACGGTGACGATGACCTGGAAGTACGAAAACGCGTAACCCCCGAGGAGGTTGATCGCGGTGCCCAGCAGGACCGCTGCCAGGAGAATGAGGGGAAGGGCCTTGGTCAGGGCCCGCACGGTCACTTCGCGTGCGGGGTCGTGCTGGCGCTGGAGCTCCGCGGCCACGGTGGACCGGACCCAGAAGAAAGCGGCAAGCAGGCACACGGCCCAGCCCACCCACATCAACGGAGTGCCGGGATTGGGGTAGTGGTGCACCTCCCACACCGGCGGCCCGTGCAGCTGCGTGGTCATCGCTTCACTGTCGCGGTCGAGGAGACCACCGGGCATCCCTGCCCACCAGAGGATGACGGCGACAACGGCAGGTACGGCGGCGCCCCTGGCCGCCGCCGCGGCGGTCTCCTTCAGGCGCGGGCGGGTGGGCAGCAGACCGCGTTCGACCGCCCAGGAGGTGGCCAGCGCGTCGATGTCACCGCCGATGTAGTCGGTGACCGACCGGCCGTCGGAGTCGGCGGCGGCCAGGTCCGCTGCCAGCTCCTCGGCCATCTCGTCCGTCGCATCGTTTTCGATTCCGAGGCGCCGCCAGGTCTCCGTGGCCTGGTGTATCGCGTCCTCGACCGTCAGCGTCATGATTCCTCCCGCGTCGTCTGGCTGATGATGGAGCCGATGCTCGTGGCGAATTCGCTCCAGTCGCGGCCCCACGACCGGAGCATCTGCAGGCCTGCCTGGCTGGGGCTGTAGTAGGTACGGGCAGGACCCCCGTCCCCGCTGCGGCGTTCGACCTCGACCAGCTCGCGTTTACGCAGGCGTGCCAGCGCCGGGTAGATCGAGCCGTCCGCGACGTCGAGCCCGGCCTCTGCGAGCCGGACGGTCATCTCGTAGCCGTAGACCGGCGCCTCCGCCATCAAGGCCAACAGGCACATATCCAGCACCCCGCGTAGCCACTGGGCGCGGGGGGTGGGTGCTTCCTCCATGGCCAGTACCTTACACAGCATGAGTCATGCACTGCAAGGTAGTGGAACGGGCGGTGCCGGAGTGCGGTGCGGGAGGGTGCGGAGCCCTGGCAGATGTCCGCGGGGGCCGTACGTGTCGCCGCGGGGGCCGTACGTGTCTCCGCGGGGGCCGTACGTGCGCCTTTCCGCACCTTGACCGGTGATTGCCTGTGGCCGCCGGGCATGGCCGTGCGCCCCGTAGGCCGGGAAGGGGCCTACGGGGCGCACGGTGCAGGGCTTACGGGTGGTACTTCTCCTCGACCGTCTCGGCGGCGCCGGACTTGCGGTCCATGGTGACGCGGACGGTCACGCTGCCGGTCTTCGCGGCCTTCTCCAGCTGCTCCACGGTGCACTTCGCGGTGCCGTAGCCGTCCCCGCCCATGGACACACTGCCCCCGTCGCCGGAGCAGATCGCGGCCGCGCCGAGGACCGTGGTGGCGTTGGCGACGAAGAACGCCTGGTCCATGCCGCCGCTCTGCGGCTTGACGATCAGCTTGCCGGGCGCAAGGTACTCCAGCTTGCCGACGATCGTGCGGCGGTTACCCGCCTGGGCATGGCCGCCCCCGCCTGAGCCGGACCCGCTGCCCGCCTTCGCGGCGGACGACGCCGTGGCGGACGTGCCGCCGTTCTGCCCCTGCGAGCCGGACTGGCCCGAGGAGGATCCGCCCGTGGACCCGGCCGGGGGCGAGGCCTGGGGCGAGGCCTGCTGCGAGCCGGCCGCGGCCGAAGAGCCCGAGGACCCGGCGGCACCCGCCGCCTTGGAGCCCTCCCCGCACGCCGTGGCCCCCAGGCCCAGCGCCGCCGCGACGACGATGGCGGTGGCGATGCGGCGGCCGGCGCGGCCGCGGAAGCGGTTGGTGGTGGCGGCGTTCATCATGACTCCTGTTGCTCTGTTCGCTCGTCCTGCGTCTGAAGCACCATCAGTTTTCGAGATCCTGTTGGCGTTTCGCTAACGGGGGGCTAATGCGCCGCGATGGCACACCGCGGCGCACCAGCCGCGGGGTGCGTGCCGCCGACGACAGCGTGACGGGCGGCGTGCGCCTCCGTGGGCGATCTCCGCCTCAGCCGGTCGCAGCCGGTGGTCAGCCGGTCGCAGCCGGTGGTCAGCCGGTGGTCAGCCGGTCGTCGTGCCGGCGTCCGGGGTCGGTGCCGGGGCGGCTTCCGGGGAACGTGCGGCCGTGCGGGCGAGGTTGTCCTCGAGGCGTTGCAGGGCGTCCGGGTAGTCGAAGCCGGACTTCGCCATGCAGGTGTGCGCTCTACCCAGGGCGCCGCGTACGTCGGGGCACGCCGGGACAGGGAAAGCCCGGTGGTGCCCGCGGCTTCCCGGCGGGAACCCGGGAGCCGTACGGTCGGCCCGCCGCAAGCTGATCGGCGGCCGGAAGTCATGATCACCGACATCGCCCTCGACCTCGCCGCGGCGCGCACCACCGCCTGACGCGAAACCCTGCCCTCAGAAGTTGTACGGCTTCGTGGTGCTCCAGTTCAGCACATCGGCCTCGTTCCAGCTGAACTGCTGCTTGGCGCCGCTGAGGGCGACGGAGTAGGAGGGGCCGGTGTGGCCGTCCGCGCCGCGCAGCGCGAGGGCGAACGACTGTGCCGTCTGGTGCTTCGAGCCGTAGTCGAAGAGGTTCACCGCGGTGTATGCCTTGCCGCCGGGCTGGAGCGTGAGGTGCTTGCCGCCGCCGGGGTTGTCCTTCTTCGAGTGCGGCAGTGCGGTGCCCTCGGCTTCGCCGAGCTTCACGGCCGGGTAGGAGGTGACCCAGCAGGGCTTGGTGCCCTTGTTCGTCGCGGTGACCAGCAGGTGGTCGCCCTGCTGCCCGGCGAACCGGTGCACCGCGGTGAGCAGCATCTCGTCGCCGCGGCACTGCCCGGCGGCGGCCGTGGTGCCCTTGCCCGCGACCTCGCCCGTCCCGCCCGAGGCGGTCGTCGAGCGCGCGCTCCCCTTGGTGTCACCGCCGCCGTTGGCCTGCTCCGCGCCGCCCGTGCCGCCCCCGCCGGACGCGGACTGGCTCTGCGCGCTGCCGGCGGCGTTGTCGCCACCCGCCGCCTTCGTGCCGCCGTCGGCGCCGTTGCAGGCGGTCAGGCCCAGCGCCAGCGCGGCGGTGACGGCGGCCAGGGCGGCGCTACGAATCCGGGACGTACGCATATCGGGTTCCCCCTGCATCTCGTGCGGGAGTCGCCTTGGCCGTTCCCGCGGTGTGCACACCACTCTTCCCGGGGGCACTGACGTTCCGTGAACACCTCACTCACGTCCCGCTAACACACCGCGCGCGAACGGGTGAGGCCGAGCCGTGGGCATGGCCGCCCCCGAGCTGACGCCCGGTCGTCGTGCGCCTGGCGACGCCACGTCGGACGCGGGCAAGCGACCGCACGTGACGTGCACGCAGGACATGCGTCCTGCCGGACCGGTGACAGCCGGACCTGCCGACGCCTCGCCATCGACTGAACGCCGGGCCGGCGGGGCGACGTTGTTCACCGGTGGGAAGGGGCACCCGGCTTCCGACGAGCCAAGCTGGCATCGGTGGTCGGCGTGTCGGTGGCCTTGAGCGCCCTACGCGGCCCGCAGATGACCCGACGGGGAACTACTGCACCCCTTGATACACGCTAGGAGCGTGACGGTCGCTGAGCTCTGCTCAACAGGGCAGCGTGCGTCGGTCAGTTGGAGGTCGGCCCCCCGGGCGGCGCCACCGCGATCAGTCACCGGTGATGCGCATTCCGTCACTCCAATGGGGCGCATCGGATGGCGGTTCCGTCCGCCCCATTCCTAGCCTGGGCTGGTGCGTTCGATTCGCAGAGAACGCACGAACCACTCAGAGAGGTCACAGCATGTCCCGCACCAAGCTCCTCGCCCTGGCCGCTGCACCCGCGTTGGCCGTCGGCCTGGCGTCCCCCGCACTGGCCGATGACGAAAACCCGCGCCCCCGCGTCTTCACCGCAGAGAGCCCGGTTCATTCCATCGGGGCCAACCAGACCGAGACCGTCACTGTCACCTGCCCCAGGGGCACCTTTGCCGTCAGCGGTGGCTGGCTCGTCTCCTCCGCCAGCATCGATGTGACGGGCAACCGCGCGGCGGGCGACAGACGGTGGACGATTCGCTTCGAGAACGAGGCGAACCAATCCGGCAGGGTGCAGGCTTTCGCCCGTTGCGTGGCCTGACGGCGGGCACGCGCCGGGCAGGCGGAAGGGCCGAGCGGCGTCACCGCCTGAACGTCGCGACCGCTCTCCCGGCCGGGTCCTTCCCGTCCGGTGCGTCCTGTGCCCAGCTGGTGCTGTGGGCAAGTGCCGGGTATCAGCTTCCGCGGGCGCAACCCGTGACAGGCTCCGCGTCCGCTGTCTTGCGCGCACAGCAGGCGTCACTGCCGGTGCCTGCGGACGGACCGGCGCTCGTGCCGAGTGTGCCGGCGTCGGCCTTGACCACGTAGACCTCCCATGGCTCCTTGCCGGGGCCGTGCACCCACACCTTGTCCTGCAGGGCGTAGCAGCACGAGGTGTCGGTCTCCTCGAACGTGGCGAGTCCGGCGTCCTTGAGGCGGGTCGTCGCGGCCGTCACCAGGTCCGTGGAATCGACCTCGACGCCGAGGTGGTCGAGGCGGGTCTCCTGTCCGGGCTCGCCCTCGATCAGTACGAGCTTCAGGGGTGGCTCGGTGAGGGCGAAATGGGCGTAGCCGTCGCGTCGCTTCGCCGGTCCGCTGCCGAACAGCTTCGAGTAGAACGTGATCGACGCTTCTAGGTCGCTGACGCGAAGGGCGAGCTGTGCGCGGGACATGGCGGTCTCCCCACGGCTTGCATTGATGTCTTTCGATGCAAGCTTGCGCCCTGAATCGAAAAACGTCAACATAGAAGAATGTCGAAACAAGAGCGGGTGGTGCTCGGTCCGGCCGATGAAGCAGGCGGGTGCTGCCCAGGGCTGCTGACAGCTCCCGTCGATGAGGGGCAGGCCGAAGAGCTGGCGAAGGTGTTCAAGGCCCTGGGCGACCCGGTACGGCTGCGCCTGCTGTCGATGATCGCCTCGCGGGCCGGCGGCGAGGTCTGTGTCTGTGACCTGACCCCCGCGTTCGACCTGTCACAGCCGACGATCTCGCACCACCTCAAGCTGCTGAGGCAGGCCGGTCTCATTGACTGCGAGCGCCGCGGCACATGGGTCTACTACTGGCTGCTGCCCGAGATGACGGACCGCCTCGCGGGCATCCTCACCCGCCCCGCCGGAGAGCCCCTGCCTGCTCCTGCCGAGGCCGCCGGAGGGACCGCATGAGCGCCGTGCCCGGGACGGCGGTCGCCGGCCGGCTCTCGTTCCTCGACCGGTACCTCGCCGTGTGGATTCTCGCTGCGATGGCCCTCGGTCTCGGTCTCGGCCGCGTCGTCCCCGGTCTCGGGGATGCGCTCGCCGAAGTCACCGTCACCGGGGTGTCCTTGCCCATCGCGCTCGGTCTGCTCGTGATGATGTACCCGGTCCTCGCCAAGGTGCGTTACGACCGCCTCGACACCGTCACCCGTCCCAGGGCTCTCGACTCCGGTCGAGCAGGGGAGACCCCCATCCGCCGGATGCTGTTGCCCTCTCTGCTGCTGAACTGGCTCGTCGCTCCGGCGCTGATGTTCGCGCTGGCGTGGCTGTTCCTTCCCGATCTGCCCGAGTACCGCACGGGCCTGATCATCGTGGGGCTGGCCCGTTGTATCGCCATGGTCATCATCTGGAACGACCTTGCGTGCGGCGACCGTGAGGCGGCAGCCGTCCTGGTCGCGCTGAACTCGGTGTTCCAGGTGATCGCGTTCTCGGCACTCGGCTGGTTCTACCTGTCCGTGCTGCCCGGATGGCTCGGCCTTGAACAGTCCGCCCTCGACGTGTCCGTGTGGGAGATCGCACGGAGCGTGCTGATCTTCCTCGGTATTCCGCTCGCCGCCGGCTACTTCACCCGCCGAATCGGGGAGAAGGCCAAGGGGCGCAGCTGGTACGAGGCGAAGCTGCTGCCGCGCCTCGGTCCGTTCGCGCTGTACGGCCTGTTGTTCACGATCGTCATTCTCTTCGCGCTGCAAGGCGGTGCGATCACCTCGCAGCCGCTCGACGTCGCCCGGATCGCGCTGCCACTGCTCGTGTACTTCGCCCTGATGTGGGCGGGCTCCATGGCGCTCGGACGCTCTGTCGGCCTCGACTACCCGCGGGCGGCCACGCTTGCGTTCACGGCCGCCGGCAACAACTTCGAGCTGGCTATCGCCGTGGCCATCGCCACGTTCGGCGCCTCTTCCGGCCAGGCGCTGGCCGGTGTGGTCGGCCCCCTCATCGAGGTGCCGGTACTGATCGGCCTCGTCTACGTAGCGCTGTACGCCCGCCGCTTCTTCACCGCCCCTGCGCCTCTGGCCGAGGAAGGCCCCGCACGTGTCTGAAGTCGTCCTTCCTGCCGTGCTGTTCGTCTGCGTCCACAACGCGGGCCGTTCACAGATGGCCGCCGCGTTCCTGACGCACCTTGCAAGCGAACGGGTACAGGTGAGGTCTGCCGGGTCCGCCCCTGCGGATGCGGTGAACCCGGCCGTGGTCGCGGCAATGGCTGAGGTGGGTATCGACATCTCGGCCGAGGCGCCCAAGGTGCTCACCGTCGAGGCCGTGCGGGCATCCGACGTCGTGATCACGATGGGCTGCGGCGACGCCTGCCCGGTCTTTCCCGGGAAGCGTTACCTCGACTGGCAGTTGCCCGATCCCGCCGGGCAGGGTGTCGAGGCCGTACGGCCCATCCGCGACGACATCGAGCAGCGGATTCGCGGACTGCTCGACGAGATCGCCCCTGAGGGACGGACATGAGCAGGCCGCGAGGCCGCTGACGCCGGAGCGTCTGCCACTCACGGCCGCCCCTGCCGACCGCGGCGATCGCTCGGCCGCGCCCATCCGCCGCCACGGCATCGTTGCCCGGGCCGCCGCCCCGGGCCTGCCCGTGAACACCGCAGCCCCGGCGACCGCGCCGCGCACGGGCGCGGCAAACCGCACACACGTATGGCGGGCGGCCAGCAAGGTGGACCTGGTCAACCTCAAGGCAGGAAAAGCACCGGGCAACGGATAGGGGCGCTCTGATGGTGGGCGATCCACTCCGACGGTCGGTTCGGCACAGACCTGCCCTGATGCTGCCGAAAGGCCGTCGCGCCTCCGCACCGGCAAACCTCCGAGGAGCAGGAACGACGATGGCATCCGATCCGGCAATCGCCCAGGTGACCATGACGCTGGCTGCCCTTGCAGCCACCGGGAACACCCCGCGTCCCTCCGGGGAAACCCTGGAGCAGCAGACCAACCGCATCATCACCGGCATCAACGCGCAACTGCACGATCCCACCCTGGCGACCCAGGACGAGTGGGAGCTGGTGTGGCTCGCCCTGAGCGAGGCCAACGCCAATATGGCCTACCTCGTACGGAGCACCAACGGCTCGAACGAGTTCGCCGTGGTCGCGCGCGGAACGGACGCCGACTGGACCGACATCCTCGAAGACCTCGAGGTCGGCACGGTCGTCCCGTTCCCCGAAAGCGGATCGCCGAAGCCCGTCTACGTTTCCAAGGGGGCAAAGGACGCGTTCACACGAGTGGTCACCACCCGCTCGATCGCCTCTCCCTCCCCGAACGTCACGCTCGCTCAGGCGCTCTCCGTCGCGCTCAAGGCGGCGCCCTCCTCGCCGCAGCCGACCGTCTATCTGACCGGTCACAGCCTGGGCGGTTGCATCGCCAGCATGCTCGCGCCGTACCTTCAGGCACAGACCTGGCCGAAACAGCCGAAGTTCGCGGTGATGACCTATGCCGCTCCCACCGCCGGCGTGCAGAGCTTCGTCGACTACTTCAACTCCCTGCCCTGGGTCATCGACGAGCGCCAGAACAACGCCTACGACCTGGTACCGCACGCGTGGGCCGATCTCGACACCACCACCGGCTGGTACCCGAGCCCGGGACCCCAGGCGACCGAAGAAGTGAAGCTGCTCATCGGGGCGATCGCCAAGCGCACCAACGGCAACATCTACGTCCAGCCCGGCACGCTCTGCCTGATGAACACCGGATACACGAGCCTTTCCGAGAAGCTGGTCAACAAGACCACCCAGGACTTCCTCGGCCAGGTCGCCTACCAGCACGCCAACTCCACCTACCTGGAGCTGGTGGGGGCGCCTGACGTGCCTTCCCCGCCGGTGGTGACCGACATCAGCCCCACCTTCGGCGCCGCAGGCGAGACGGTGACCATCAACGGCACGTATTTCAGCCAGGACAGCAAGGTCGACTTCGGCCACTTCGCCTGCACCGATCGCGACGTCACCATCGACCCCTCCGGCCTCAAGATCACCGCCAAGGTCCCCACCGGTACGGGCGTCGTCCACGTCCGCGTCACCAACACCCTCGGCACCTCCCCGGCTATTGACATGGCGCAGTTCGCCTATGGCGGACCCGCACCTGTGGTGGTCCGTTCGGTCAACCCGGCCGGCGGAAAGGCCGGCACCCCGGTCACCATCAACGGCTCCGGCTTCGCCAACGGCGCCACCGTGCACTTCAAGGACAAGGCGTCCGGCTCGGTCAAGTTCGTCTCCACCGGCCAGCTCACCGCAACCGCGCCCGATCAGCTGGACGTCCACCAGACGGTGAACATCACCGTGACGGTCGGCAAGGCCACCTCTCCCACCAGCCCGGACGACGAGTTCACCTACACCGGACGGTAGCGTCCGCACGCCCCGTTCCCGGGTGCCCCTTCGAAAGCCCCGGGCCCCTTGCCACCGGCCGGCCGCCCCGTGTCCGGGCGAGGCTCGCCGCAGGACCATTCGTCCTGCGGCGAGCCGGCTGCCAGAGCTGGTGCTGATGGCGGCGGGCCCCGAGACCTGGGCGAATTGCAGCCCCCACGTGGCCCTGCACGACGTCAGCGCGACCGTCCAGGCCGCCCACCCCGCGTACCGGCAGAGTCTGGACCGGTTGTGCGAGATGGGCGTCTTGATCGGCTCGTACGGTCCGCACCGGCCGGCCGGTGGCGGAGCGGACCGTTTCCACTGGGAGGAGGCGTTGGAGCTGCTCGCTCCGGAGGTGTCGGGGCGAGCGTGATCACCGTTGTTCAGTTCCCGTTGCGCAGCGGCCCTGGCCAGCAGGGTGGTGGTGCCGTGGCCGACGCGTTCGGCCTGGTGGGCAACTCCCCCTTCGGGAAAGCGAATTCGCTCACAGGCGGCAGGCGTGTGGTGTGCAGGCCACGAAGAATGCGTCGCGCGGTCCGAGAGCGGGCTCGCTCCCGGGGTGCAGGCGGGGTGTCACGGCGTGGCAGCGTAGGTCGCCGCACGAAGGCCGAACTGGAGGCGGAGAATTCCGCGCTCCGTGCCGAAGTCGAGCGCCTCCGCCGCACAGCGGGCGAATAGGTCGCGCTTCTAGAAGGCGGTCGTCACAGCGGTTGCCCTTCGAGTGGTCTTCCGGACAGTGGCGGGCTAACCGGCATTCGATGAGACCGCTCTGCTGGGAGGGCACCTCGGCCCAGACGCATTTGCCGCAGGTGGTGTGCTCGGCCCCGTGGCAGAGGGGCAGGCGGTCGGTCAGCGCGATACCGCGCCCGGACTCAGGTGGCCCGTTGCGATGTTGAGGCGCATCATCTGCGCGGTGACGAAGTCGTCGGGCCCGATTGCTCGGCGATGGCCCGGTCCATGAACTCGTAGATCTCGGACAGGCCGACTGCGGCGTTGTCTGGCGTGCCGGTAGGCGCCGATGGCGACGGTCGCCATGGTGGCGGCATCCAGGCCGGTGGCCCATCGCATCGATCGTGGCCACGTGCAGGATGTGCTCGTTGAGGGCGTAGTCGGAGCTGTCGCCGGCGACGTTGTAGGCGGGCTCCAGGATTCCCGCCACCGCGACCTGCGGGACGGACATCGCCAGCGGCGGTAGCAGGGACCACTGGATCTCCGCGGCCGAGCTCATCGGTTCGCGGCGCCGGGCGAGGAAGAACCGGTCGGGTAGCTGTGCTTGGTGACCAGCAGGTCGGCGACGAGGCCGGCAAGTCTGCCCTCGTCAAGGGGGTGAAGGCCAGGTCAGGGTCGTGTGGTCAGCTGAGGAAAGACAGCCGGACTTGGCGTTCCGAGTTGTCCCGGTCGGTGTTCACCAGTACGACGGACTGTGACGCCCCCAGCTCCAGCTCACCGTCGACTACGGGCAATGTGGCGTGCGGTGGGACCAGAGCCGGGAGCATGTGGGCCCTGCCGTGGCCTGGACTGCCGTGGCGGTCTTGCCAGCGGTCGTCCGCCGGAAGAATGTCGCGGAGGGCCGCCAACAGGTCATCGTCGCTGCCCGCGCCGGTCTCGATGATTGCCAGGCCGGACGTCGCGTGGGGGGTGAAGATGTTCAGCAGTCCGTTTCGCCCGTGAGCGGCCTCCCGGAGGAACGCGGAGCATGCGTTGGTGAGGTCGTGCAGGGTCTCAGTGGAGCCGGTTGTGATGTTGATCGTACGGGTGGTGAAGGGGCCAGCCATGGTTCACCTATACCCGTCGCGGAGCCTGAGCGCTGACGGCCGGATGGGTGAACAGCCTTCGCTTCGCGTCAGCCCCGCTCCTCCTCTTCGGCTTCCATGAGCCGGATTCCCTCGTGCGTCAGCGTGACCATCACGGGTGTGTTCCCTTGTGCCCAGTCGACGGTGACGAGCCCTTCGCCCACCAGAAATGCGCAGGCAGCAGCCAGATCCTGCTCGGGGATCTGAAGATCGTCGCGCAGCTTTGCCCCGGTGACACCGAGGAAGCGATTGCCTTCCGTGGTCTCGTACAGGGCTTTCATGATCGCCTTGCGGTAGTGCTTCCGCTCTTGCAGAGTTGCCATGATCGCTTCCACTCGTGCCGGCGCCGACTCGGAGCCTGTGGGGCAGGCGAGGCAGTATGCCCGCCCCGCCGCCGTTGGCGGCTCTGGCTTCAGATCTCGTCCGTCTGTGTGCGGGCGTCCCCGGAGGATCGACTCGTCACCAGCCAGGGCTGCGCCGGCGCCGGCGTGTGGGTGGTGTCGACAGTGAGGTGGAGGCGGGTTCCGCCTGAGTCGTCGACGGGATAGCTGCGCTGTTCGGTGGCTGCGAAGTGATGACGGAGAACTTCTGCGACCTGACGGGCGGCTTCGGGTGAGGCGGCGACGATGCGCACGTCGGCGCGCCCGGCCGAGGGGAGTTCTGGTGGCTTCACGGTGGCCTCGTTCATTCAGGGACGGCAGGATGACGTATCGATGGGTGTGATGCCGTCGCGCCACACCCACCGCCCCCGGTCAGGAAAAGGTCGGTGTCATCTGCAGCCCCCGGCGTGGTGCTCGTGGTGGGGAGTTACGGGCGGTCCAGTGGGCTCGGTCGGCTGTCGGTTCGGGCAGCTCCGCCGTCGGTCTCCCACTCTTCTTCCTCCTGCAGCTCCTCCTGCGCGTGACGGGTGGTGTCCTCGCTCGTCATCAGCGCGCTGGCGGTGTGGAGGCCGCCGGGGGTGGCCGCGGCGGACATCAGCCGGGTGGCGGCAGCAGCGTCGGTCTCCGGCGGGATCACCAGCAGGTCCCAGCGGCCCGCGGTGTAGGAGTGAAGGATCAGCTTGTTCGGGTCCTGCTCTTCGGCGAACCAGCCCACATGCACCGTGTGCCCGTTCACCGGCACCTTTCGCGGCACCACGGGCCAGTGGGTCGGGTTCACCGTGACACGAGTGATCCGGCCCCAGCGCGCGTCCAGCACGTCGGTCAGAGCGGGAAGTTCTCGGAAGAGATCGCGAGAGCGGGGCCACCAGGCGCCGTCCAGGAGACCCGGAGGTGATCCTGCCGGAGTGAAGGAGAGGCGGGCCTGTGACGAAGGTACGCGCTCGCTGGTGATCGTACGGTCGATGGTGGCGGTCATGGCGCGGACCAGTCCCCGGGGCTCGTCGTCGACGTCCCGGTGTTGTTGCTCACCGGGAACGACACCGGCGTGGGAGTCGGTGTGCGAAGTACTCCCGGTCTCTTCACTCTACTCCAGCCAGCCGTCCGTGAAGGCGCGTGTGACCAGGAACTTTCCTGGCGAACGCGGGTCTGGCTCCGCCGCCGTGCGGCGCGCCCGCGTTTGCCCCGGCACGCGGAGTACGGTGAAGTGACGAGGTCACGTCGCCGGGCGGACGCACCGCCCCGGAAGGCGGGCGAACACACATGGCCGACTCCGACACTCCCCGCGTCCCGCAGGTTCTGCCGGACGCCGTCCACCAGGCAGTCAGGCCCGGGACGGGCCTCTTGCGGCTGGTGACCACGCAAACCCGCGAGCAAGTTCTCGACGGTGCGTGGTGGCCGCGTTCTCGCGACATCGGCGCCGAGCTCCCCGGTCTGATCGCCGCGCTGACCGCGCATCTCGGCCCCGTCCTGCGCGTCGGCCTGGACACCGCTGCCTGGGAAGAGCTGCCGACATGTCTGGTCATCGACGACCGGGTCGTGCACATCGATTCCTTCCCGATCGGTGACGACACCGTCCTCATCACCCGAGGCGACCAGGACTACTTCTCCCTGCTGGTGGTCCCGCCGCACACGACACCTGAAGCAGCCCGCGCCGCGATGGCCAGAGCCGTCGAGGCCGGCAACGTCACCCAGGCGGAGCAGATCCTCATCGACACCGGCACCCGTCGCGCCCACCCGGAGGCCGGGCATGCCGACCTGACGCGCGCCCGCGCCCCCTACCACCCATAGGTGCCCGCTGCGCCACGGCGTCCGGCTACTGGGCGGCAGGGGCAAGAGGAGTCGCCGGGCAAGCCCGCGGATGCCGTCCCCGAGGGGCCACAAGAGTTACGTCTCGCGACTCGAGATGGCGGACGATCGAATCGCTCAGGAGGGTCTTGTGGATGCCAACTCCGCGCGTTAATCGGTCCGTTATGGCCCACGAATGGCACGCGGCCCAAAAGATGGTCGGGCAATAACCAAGCCCCAGGCCGCTGACCTGGGGCTCATGCATGGAGCGGGTGACGGGAATCGAACCCGCGCTCTGAGCTTGGGAATCACGGGGTGATTGAACGGCGATCTGGGCTCTGACCTGCTGCGATGACCCTTCGGGTGGCCTGCTTGGCGGTCCCGTCACGTACCCGAATTCCCCGTGAGTCACCGGGTGTTCGGGCACGCAACGGGCACGTGTGCACCTTCGGATCCGTAGCTCTAGCTGGACCGGTCAGCGGCGGTCATACAGGCTAGATGCCTGCCTTTGTAGGTGACCGCGGGTTATTCACGGCTGCTGCGGTACTTCGCTGCTGTACCGCAACCGGCACCGACCAGAGTCGCCAGGGCTACGGCGTTTGCATAGGCGTTGGCCACCTGGGCGACCGGGCTCCAGGTGATCACCAAGATCAGGATTACTGCGACGACCCAAGGCCGGGAGCCAAGGTTTGACAGACTGCCCAGAGCATAGAGCACACTCATGATTGAGCCTCCATAGGTTCGTCCACCATGCCGCGCCTCGCCTGGAAGCCGGTGCCGCATGGTGGGCTTCTTTCTGTTCAGGCAAGGGTGGCCCATGCTCAATTGCCCTTGGGTGGCATTCGGATAGGGTTCAGGTGCTATCCGTTCACCGCATTTGCGTGACAGTTTTCGAGGGTCGCGGCACTAGGTTAAGCGGACATGGCATCAGGGCCTCCACCTGCACTCATGTCCTCTGCGCAGGTGAGAAGAACACCTTCATCAATTCACCTGTCTGGTACGACACTCCATGCGGAACTAGCAGTTAATTGCAGGAACTCGTAGGAACTTGCGCCTCCTTGTGCCAAAGGATGGCCGAAAATTGCTCGCCATGGCGTTGCCGCCATTTCGTCTGCGCGAACATCCTGCGTTTGCCACGACGGAGGGCGACCTGGCGGAGCGTCCATGACGGGCTCGGCCACATCGCGGCAGCAGAGAGCTCCTCCTCAGCCGCGAATCAGGGGCCGGTCCGCTTACGCGTCCGCATCCGTGGCGGTGGCGGTACGCCGGCTCGCCCATGCCGGCCTGCATGCCCTGAGCGCTCGGCCCTGCCGGAGGACTTCCGCTTCTACGATCTCCGTCACACCGGCCACACGCTGACCACGCGATCGGGTGCGACGCTCAAGGACACGATGGTGCGGGCGGGGCAGTCCTCCGAGAAGGCCGCGCTCTTCTATCAGCACTCGAATCTGGACCGGCAGAAGGAGGTTGCCAGCGGCCTGGACGCCATGGTGCGGGCTGCGCGGCAGAAGCCGGAGGCTGGACCGGATCAGGATCGATCGGGCACGTAGCGGGCACGAAGCGCTCAGCCCGGTCTAGACAACACAGAGGCCCAGTCGGGGAGTTACCTCCCTGAACTGGGCCTTCGTCTGTGGAGCGGGTGACGGGAATCGAACCCGCGCTCTGAGCTTGGGAATCACCGGCCGTTTGCCGCACTTATGCGCGCTGACCAGGTGAAAGGGCTCGCTGCGGCACTGCTGGGAACCCTCGGGTCGAACCCCTGTTGACCGTGGTTCTCCGCCCCAACTGGTGCGCTTCTGGTGCGCTGGGGCGTCTCCGGTGAGTCACCCCATGACCCACCGGACAGCTCCTATGGAGGGCCTGCGCTCGCCGACCACCTGCGAGCGGGACTTACATCAGCCCTTGTCTTCTTTCTTCACTTTGTACAGTTCGAGGTCTCTGTTCACGAACAGGTGCACATAGCCGCAGCTCCAGCAGATCAGCCCGGTCGCCGACTCGTTCGCCCAGCCGAAGCCCATGACCTCCATGCCGGAGCTGTTGAGCTTCACCTCACGGTCCCGAAACAGATCGCCCTGACAGAAAGTGCACTTGATCCACACCTTCCCGACAGCCGCACGTACCGGCTTGGCCACACCCACACCTCTCCCAAGAGCAACCGGAGTGGCGCAACCGCCTCGCACCCACCGCGCAGCGGTCAGCATAGTCAGAGACTCGAACAGGGCCGCGACTTGGAGGGGCCGCGGAGCGCCCCTGCTACCGCGTCATCCCGGCGACCACCCAACGGTCAGCTTCGCCGAGGGGCGCCCGTAAGTCGCGCGACCCATCGGACAGGCCCCTGGACGTGCGGCAATATCGGGCGCCGAGCGCCCAGCCCCCTAGCGACTGAGAGGGATCTCGTAGACGATCTCGCACAGAGCAGCGGGGACGACGATGTCCGCTGTCTCCACGGGCCGTCCCCCGTCGCTGTAATACGTCCGCCGGATGTGTGTGACGAGGCTGGCTTTCTGGATGCCGAGGAGCGACGCCTCCTCGGCATTCGCCGGCCGGGGCTCCGGCTGCTCCACGGCGTGGCTGATCGTGATGCCGATCTCGGCCATGCGGTTCACCACGCCCGCCCCGGCGTGTGGCCCACCCTCCGGGAGAACGACGAGCGTGCCGCCCGTGAGGTCGTACGGCTCCCAGCTCGTCGACAGCTGCACCGGCTTCCCGTCGGCCAGGAACTCGTACACGGTGCGAACGCACAGGTCGCCCTCGTCGAGACCGAGGCGCGACGCGATCTCAGCCGGTGCCGGGACCTTCGCCTCGGTCCGACTTTCCCAATCCCCTTGCTTGCCCAGGGCCTTCATGTCCGCGCGGAACGGGGAGCCGTTGGGCTGCTCGCGTGCCGAGGAGCGGACCATGCGTACGCGCTGACGAGGAGCGGCGACGTACGTGCCTGATCCTGCGTGGCCTTCCAGCACTCCCTGAGAGATCAGTAGCTCTTGAGCCCGGCGGATCACGTTCTCGCCGACGCCGCTTTCCTGGGCGATCTGGGCGCGTGACGGGAGCCGGTCTCCCGGCGTCCACTCATGCTCCGCGATGCGTCGCCGGAGCTCGTCAGCGATGCGGAGATACGGCGGCTGCTCAGGCATATGGAAAATCTAGTCCACTAGCTCTAATCTAGTTAACTAGCTTCACTCCAAGTGATCGCCAGTGACGGAGGCTGCCCTGTGCCTGCTTCGGAGTTAAGAGCCGGAGACATCGCAGCCCGGTTGTCCGCCGCCGGCCTCACCCCACGCGTGGAGCAGCACCGCGAACTCACGTCGATCGAAGCGGAGGTACCGGAATCGCTCTCCGCCGACTCATGGCGGGAGGTCTTGGAAGCCGTAGCGGAGGCCGACCGATTCGGGCTCCTCGCCAACAGCTTGAACAGCCGCACCTTATGGGCCGCCGTACGCACAACGGCCCCCGCGACGGGCGATGTCCGGGGGCCTGGCCATCAGCGATAGGAGCTGATCAGCGTGTTCAACCGTATCTGCCGTGCCGTCTCGCCCACCGATGGGCGGTGCGTCCCGATGAGCCGGCGCCACCGTTCCCCGATGCCCGTGGGGCCGCCCATCGCGCCTCGCGAACGCTTTGCGCACACCTGGCTCGCGATGGCGGAGGCCCTTTGATGCCTCCTCGCCAGCAGCTTCGCGTGCCCCACACGAAGGCCGTTCCCTACCGGTCGAGTTCCTGCCGGATCGGTACGCACTATGAGTGCGCGCAGTCTTCCCCCGCTGCCGCACCGATCGGCGTCCCCGTCGTCTACGAGGCGTGCGCTTGCGCCTGCCACACGGTGGCCGCCAACCGTAATGGCCGGACGGAGGCGCCCCAGTGAAAGGCTGGACACCGGGCGATGCAATGGCCGGTCCTGTCGACATCACCTCCGCGAGCGTGCAGCGCGGCGACATCATCCAGATCGGCGGTCAACCGTGTCGCGTGACCGACCTCCTCCAGCTGTCCGGTGGAGCGAAGCGTCTGTGCTTCGAGTCGGGCGAACTGCTCACCATGCTTCGCGCACTCGGCTCGTGGCCCTGCGAACGCTGAGAAGGTGGTGATGCAGTCCGTGCCCTCTCGCCGTCACGTCATCGCCGATGACATCCGGAACAAGATCTCGACCGGCCGGATCGAGGCCGGCGAACGCCTCCCGTCCGAGGCCCAGCTCGCGTCCCGCTACGCGGTCAGCACGCCGACGCTAAGGAGCGCCCTCGCGGTCCTCCAGGGTGAAGGGCTCGTCGAGAAGATCCACGGCAAAGGCAACTTCGTCCGCTACCCCCGCCGCAGAAGCACGTACGTCGGCGGTGCTTGCACGCTCAGGACGGAGCCCTCGCCCGAGTCGGCGTTACGCGTCAGCATTCGCACCACCGACCTCCAGGCGCACGGTCAACTGATTGGCCTGCTAGGGGTGTCGGCAAACAGCCCACTTACCGAATTCCTCTGCCTCAGCCACGAGAGGAAGTCACCTCACAGCCTCGCTCGCATCTACGTCCCTCGCGACCTGTCGCCGACCGACGTCCCCACCGAATCGCACTGCTGCAAGAGCGTTGAGGCAAAGCTGGCAGAGCTCCGCCCGCCCCTGGCCGAGGTCCGGGAACGAGTCTGCGCTCGTCCTCCGACACCAGAGGAATCGGCGACCCTCCGAATCAGCTCGGCCCTGGCAGTTCTCGCGATCACACGAGTGGCGGCCGACAGCACGGGACGCGTGGTCGAGGCGGCGCTCCTGGTGCTTCCCGGCGACCGAGCCGACGCACTCTTCACCACCCACCGCATGACCGACGAGAGGACAAACGGAGGATGACGACCCATAACGAGCTGCGGCTCCTCCCGTGGTCAGGGCCCCAGGGCAACCCCTGCTATTTGAGCACCGAGGACAGCGGCAGTTACCTGTCCCGCCTGGCTGACAACACCGAAGCGGTGCAGCTGGAAATGTCAGGCGAACTCCTGGATCACGCGCTCGAAGTCCTCGGCGACGGGGAAGCGGAGCCAAACGAGGTCCGGCTCTTGGCGATGGACATGACTGAAGCCCTGCGTGACGTGCGCCGTGTAGCGATCAGCCGCGGTCACCGCCTGCCGCTAGCGGGTCCTCCCGCTTCCGACGGAGGCGACGAGGGCCCTCGGCTGCCGGCGGCGGCCTTCGGCTAGCAGTGACACATCGACGGCAGGGGAGCCCCAATTGGCGTCTGGGCTCCCTTGCTGTCCGATCTGAGAGCTGTCTCGTAATCCCCGCCGGGCGCGCGACGACAGGGGACCGGGGCCTCGCCGCGTTGTCGGAACGTTCAGTACATCCAGTATGCGGACGTCCCTCCGCCTTGCGGTGCACTGCATCTGATGCCGCGCGCTCATCCACCAGGGAATATGGGACAGGCCTTAGCTCTCCGGCACCAGCCAGCTTTTCTATGAGCGAGCGCCTGAACTCGCGGTGATGTCTCGCGATCTCGCCCACCGGAGCCCGGTCATGCCGACCACGAAGCATCGGCGTATGTCCTCAACAACTCTTGCTGCATTGCCGATAACTCTGGGATCCGCCATGACTGCGATATTCGACGCACTCTGCGGTTACTCCGGACCCAGGCGCCTGTGACTCTGCGGGTAGATCCTACAACCTGAAGTCTTCGCCACGTTGCCCTGCATCTCGTGCCGCCAGGAGCAGGTGATTGAATAGCGTATCTTCAGTGCGCAACTCTCTGAGTCTTTCGTACGGCATTCCTGCCGCTTGCGCGATTCCCATCCAAGTGGCTCCTTCGTGAGCTGCTTTAAGCGCCGCAACTCGCTTAACATCTGCCCAGTTCTTCCTCTTCCACGGCCTGGCATCAGGCGGCGTGTACGGCATACATCCCCCTATGTCTGCTGCCTTGTAGGTTCGATCGACTCATCGATCAGGCCGGCAGATAGAATGCCCGTCCTTCGGTCTTCTTGAGGCACTCTCAGAGTCGTTGTAATTATCTGCGTTGCGGATAACGGTAGCAGTCAAGCTGAAAGGGAAGCGCCCACAAGTGGCCACAATATTCCAAGCTCGAATTCTTCTCTTCCTGTTACGTGCTGCTTCCCTGTGAGCGGCCTCGCTTCCTTTTGCGCCTTGGCTTTTCACGCCGTTTAATCTGTGCGTTCGGATCAACAAGAAGGTCGCGAATCTCGCCCCCCAAGCTGGAATATCTATGATTGCCGATCACGATGCGTCCAGGAACTTTATTAGCGGATATGCGATTCAGTATTGCCGATAGCAGAAGGATCCACCCAGATTCTGCCAGGTAGCTGATTGCATACGGGTCAGGCACAAAGGCTGGATCATGTTTGACCGCATTGTATGTGCCAGCGAATATGTCGTCCCAGTCCTCGGCGTCACCAACCCAGTCTGAGAACGCCTTTCCCACCAGTTTTGCCAGAGCCAGCGGACGACGTTTTTCCTGTGACCATTTAACCCCGCCCCGATCTTGAGAGGCGACCCAATATTCAATTGCAGCAGCGACTTCCAGGAACCTGGCTTCTACGCCAGCAGCGCCGACTCGGTACCTAAGGGTTAGAGCTCGATGCACTCGAGGTACCGTTTCGCAAAATTTAACCCATCTGGCGAGTCCAGAAATCCCTCCAATGTCATCCAACTCGAACAAGGGGATTCTAGTCATTGGTTCACGCGCTGGGACGCCGGTCGAGGCTTGCATGATTCGAGTGCTCCAGAATCGCGGGTGAGTGTCTGGATTCTCATCTGTCGCAAACTTGACGCGCCCGCCCCGGGCGGGCACAAATCCTCCGTGAGCAATATTCAGGATATCTTGAACCTGAATCAAGGGCCGAAGTAGATCCCTAAATGCACTATTCTTTTTAGCTGAGCAAGTGAGGGATACGGGTGCAAAAACGGATCTGTTGTCGGCATTGCCCTCTAGCCTCCAGTGCGAAGAGAGCGCAAGTTGGCGCCCGTGAGGCAGGGTATGCTGCTGCCTTGGCGCAGATTCAACGTGCAGCGCGACGCTCTTTCCTCGGCTGCTTTCGTCGGTTCTCGCCTTCTCGGTGATCGTCCGCATTCCCGACCACTCCGTGATGCCGGGGAAGAATGCAGTGATAGATCTCAGAGTATCCAGGTTCACGTGCTCAGGTAGCGCGCCGAAAATAGCGGTACCGGCAGTCTGCGTACGCACGGAGGGCAATCCGTGTGAACGTAGCGTTCTGTTTGACCTGAGAAAGTCCACCAAGAGGACACGCCCGTTAACAGTGGCACCGTACACGCATCGGGGCAGGGCATAGGTCTCATCTGGGGCGACCTCAGGGTCAAGAAAGTATTCGAGTTGAACGTTCCCATCGCTCAACTTGTTGATGTACCCGCCCCCTCTTTCCGTTGCGAACTCCCCCAATTTTACGTTATCCCAGAAGTGCCCCAGACTGCCTGCTAGGAGCTTTTCGTCCTTCTCTTCCATTCTGCACTCCTCCCCCTCTGGCGGGAAGCTGAATAATGGACGTCAGTGGACGATTCCTGACTGGCGCTGTTGCTTGAGCCAGTAAGGTACAGCAGGCTGATCACATCGAACGGCCTGCAGCATGGGGATCGCCATAGTGCATCACCAACCAGATCTAGCCTATTACGACACTGACGAGAAATTCGTGATCTTGCTTCCGTCGCAATCCATTTAGATCCTTTGAGAAGGATTCGGGATCAGCGATATAGTGATTTGGATCGTAGACGTATGCGAACAGTCGACGACAGTCCGGGTGCCAGTGATAGCTCTCGAAGTCAATTTGCAGCTCAGATGCGACCGTCTTAGCGTGTCGCGCATCACGGACATACTTGCACTCGATGAGGATGCCCTCATCTTTCACGATCAAGTCGACTCGCTTGGCCGAACCGGCGTTCTGTGGGGTCCATTCTTCTCGCTCGACTTTCGGAAACACTGCGCTTAGGGCGACCTCCACAATATCCTGCACGTCATATTCATTAGCTACCGTGAGGGCTGGCCGGCCGTGTGAACGAGAAGCCATTCTTCGCGCAGAGATCGCAACTGATTTCAGTGCTTGATGGACAAGTTCCTCTTGGTTCCCCTGGTTGCCGAGCGCAGGAAGGCGCTCGTAGCGATCTCTTTGTTTACCGCATACTAGACTCTCAAGATGCGGTCCCAAAAAACTTGCCGAGCATCCCCGATTGTCGATTACGGACCCGTTTTTGAGCGGGCGACTTCCGTATTCGCCATACTCGGTGACGCGTTTTCGGTATTTTTCACCCTCGATCGCTAGGACTGCTGCAGTGAAGTCCATTGTTTCTCGGAAGGCTTTAGCGAACTGCTGCTCCGCGACACTGGCTTCGACGTACTCATAGATCTCTGCAGGGGTGAGTGGGATTCGATATCGAGTGAAAGTTCCAAGGAATTCACCTTCCTCGCCGCGGTCCCCAAACTCGGCGTAAATGACCCCTTCCTGTTCCAGTGTCCGCAGATCCTCTGCCTTCCCTGGGAGCAGGTTTTTGAACGTCTTGCCGAATGCCTCGATGGTGACGTGTCGCACCCCACGGCGGCCTTTACTGTCTGTCACGGTCCCTCCCCGGCGAGAACTAAGCTGATGGTAAAGCGCACGAGAGGTCGGTGGAGCGGCTTTGGCCGGTGTCCTGCCCGGTTTGGGGTCGGGCATGATCAGGGGGCCGTACGCTGGCCGGCAACTCGGGCAGGCTTGTGGGCTGCCCGGAATTTGAACGAGTGGCCCCCTGGTCTTGCTCGACGCGGGTCCCGGACCGGGGAGGTGGGTAAAGCCGTGGAGCCGGCCGCCCCACCCCCGGCCTGGTCTTTCGCCCCTTGTGGGCGCGGGCGTCGACGGCGCGCGGCCCCGGCGGCGGAGACGAGGAGGGAGCCGTGCGGCGGCGACGGCCGGCGCCGCCGCGCTGTGCGCGGCACCTCTGATCTCTGATCTGACTGCTTGCAGTTTCAGGAGGCCGGGAAGGTCAGCGCTTCTGCGCCAACGTGTGGTGTGCTCCTGAACTGCCCCTACCGCGGGGCCGGGTAGCGAGCGGAGCGAGCCTTGATGAAGTAGGGAAAGTTCTATCGCGCCGGTGTCAGCTGCTTGCCGTCGTGGCTTCGCACGTGAGGGCCCGCCCCGTCCAGGGCATCCAGGAGCCGGATCGAGTAGACCTCGGACATGGACTCCGCCACCTCCTCGGGCGTGAACCAGGTGACGGCTGTCGACTCGCCGGAGGTGCGCTCCTCGCCTCCGGCCGGCTTGCAGCGGAAGACCAGGGCGACGATGCCTCGCGTCGTGTTCTTGTAGACCCCGGTGAGCTCGTCGACCTCGACGTGGATGCCCGTTTCTTCCCAGACCTCGCGCCGTACGCCGGCCTCTGGGGTCTCTTCGAGTTCGAGCACCCCGCCCGGGAGTTCCCAAGCGCCGTTGTCGGCTCGCCGGATTGTCAGGAGCTTGCCGTCCTCGCGGACCACCACTCCGGCCACGGACACGGAGTGCAGTGGCGTTGACTGGGCTTCCGGGGCGCTGTTACTCATGTACAGGAGCATAGGAGGATGGGAAGAGCTATGGGAACCGCGGTAGGAGGGGGTAGGGCCGTACCTCGATACGTGCAGATCGCCGACGAGATCGTGCAGCAGATCAGGGCTGGGGTCCTTAAGCCTGGCGAGATGGTGCCGAGTGAATCTGAGCTGGTCGAGCGCTACGGCGTCTCGGGCGGCACGATCCGTAAGGCGATGGTGGAGGTCCGTGCGAGCGGCCTGGTGGAGACTCGCCACGGCAAGGGCTCGATCGTGAAGGACCGGCCGCCGGTACGGCACCGCTCCTCCGACCGCTTCCGTCGCTCACACCGGCAGGGCGGCAAGGCCGCGTATCTGGCGGAGTCCGCCCAGTCCGGAGCCACGGCCAAGGTCAGCGTTCTGTACATCGGCCCCATGGAGGCCCCGGAGGACGTAGCCGATCGCCTCGGGGTCGAGCCCGGCACTCAAGTCCTCGCGCGCCGGCGGCTCTACTTCCGTAACGGCACTCCGGTCGAGACGGCCAGCTCGTACCTGCCTTGGGACGTCGTGAAGGACATCCCCGAGCTCTTCGCCGAGAACCCCGGCGGTGGTGGCATCTACGCCCGACTCGAAGACCACGGTCATGAGTTCGCGGAGTTCGTCGAGACCTTGCAGGCCCGGTCGGCCTCCAAGGCCGAAGCGTCGGAGCTGGCGCTCAGCCCTGGCTCCCCCGTCGTGCATCTCGTCCGTGAGGCGCTGACGACTGAGGGCCGCGTGGTGGAGGTCTGCGACACCCTCATGGCCGCTGACCAGTTCGTTTTTAGCTACCGCATCCCTGCCATGGACTGACGCTCGCTCAACTCTCCTCAACCCGCCCCGACTTCTTTGTCGCGGCGGGTTGACTCATGTACAGGAGTCGGGCACTCT
Source organism: Streptomyces sp. 2114.4 (assembly GCF_900187385.1). Taxonomy (NCBI): domain Bacteria; kingdom Bacillati; phylum Actinomycetota; class Actinomycetes; order Kitasatosporales; family Streptomycetaceae; genus Streptomyces; species Streptomyces sp. 2114.4. The sequence goes on along the minus strand of NZ_FYEY01000001.1, from coordinate 3,778,802 downwards.
TCTTCATGTCACTCATGTACATGAGTGACGGAGTTCAGCACCTATAGAGGAGTGATCCTTAGTGCGTCAGATCCCCGTCGACACCTCCGCCGCGACCGTGATGGTCGCGAAGCAGCCGCAGATCAAGGTCAAGGACCGCCGTACCGGTGAGGTCGCCCTCGACGTCGAGACCGGGGCGAAGCTGATGACCGTGGACGTGATGTTCGCCGCCAACGACGCGGTGGAGATCCTGTCCGTCACCGTCCCCGAGGGCGGGGTGTCCGGTGAGCTGGGCATGGGCACGCCGGTGGCGCTGACCGGCTTGATCGCCCGGCCGTGGGAGAACGAGTTCAACGGGCAGAAGCGGCACGGCATCGCCTTCCGCGCCGTGGCCGTCACCTCGCTCGCCGCCGGTGGCTCGCAGGCTGAGGCGGCCTGATCATGGCCCGGCTCTCGGTCGTACTGCTGCTGGTCGTCGCCACCGCTCTCGTGCTGCGGTGGCGGCGCCCCGCCTGGTACTGGATGAGCTTCGGGGTCGTCCTCGCCGCGCTGCGGGTGTTAGTCCGGTACGCCTCTGTCATGGACGCCTGCGGCCTGACGGTCCCGCCTCCGCGCTGGCGGCTCGCGCTCGCCCACATGGCAGATCGCCCGGCCCCCGAGTCACGTGCCTCACGCATCCTCCGTCTCCGGCCGACCCGTACCGGGCTCGTCCTGCGGCTCAAGCTCCGTCCCGGCCAGGACGTTTTCGACGTCTCGTCCGCCACCGACCGGCTGCGGCACTCCTTCGGGATGTACGGCGTCACCGCCCGGGAGATCCGCTCCGGGGTCGTCGAACTGCGAATGACGGGCTACGACGTGCTCAGGCGTGTGCAGATGCCCGCCAAGATCGACCGCGCTCCGATGCGCGTGCCTGTCGCACTGCGCGAGGACGGATCGGTCCATTACCGCGACTACCGGACCGTTCCGCACGGGCTCACACTCGGGGCCACCGAGTCGGGCAAGTCCGTCTACCAGCGCAACCTGGTGACCGGCCTCGCCGCTCAGGACGTCGCGCTCGTCGGTATCGACTGCAAGCAGGGCGTCGAGCTGTTCCCGTTGGCTCGCCGCTTCTCCGCCCTCGCCGACAACCAGGACACCGCTCTCGAACTGCTCGAAGCCCTGGTCTCGCACATGGAGTCCGTCTATCAACTCGTCCGCGAGGAACAGCGCATCAGCGTGAACATCCCGGACGCGGAGATCGCCGCCGACATCTGGGATCTGGCTGATGACCTGCGTCCCACGCCCGTCGTGGTCCTGGTGGACGAGGTGGCCGAACTCGCGCTCTTCGCCTCCAAGGAGGAGGAGAGGCGCCGGGACCGGATCATCACCGCGCTCGTCCGCCTCGCCCAGCTTGGCCGCGCCGCCGGCATCTATCTGGAGATCTGCGGCCAGCGCTTCGGCTCCGAACTCGGCAAGGGCATCACCATGCTCCGGGCCCAGCTCACCGGCCGGACCGCGCACCGGGTCAACGACGAGGCCAGCGCCAACATGGCCTTCGGCGACATCTCCCCGGACGCCGTACTGGCCGCCATCCAGATACCCGCAGACGCCCCCGGCATCGCCATCGTCGGTGACTCGACTGGCGGCTGGTCCCGCATCCGGGCCCCGCACACCTCGCTGCGCGAAGCAGTGAACCTCTGCAACAAGTACGCCGACCGCACACCGGACCTGCCCGCGCTCGCGCCCTTCCGGCCTGCCGTCGCCTCTCCGGCCTCCACCGCCGTATCGCTCACCAAGGCGTCCACCACGACTGCCTGACCCTCCCGCTCCACGGTCGGCGCCACCTCGACGCGCCAGGTCCCTACCCCCTCCATGCCAGATCCCGGAAGGAGAACCGTCATGGGACGCATTCGCCCGGACCCCGTTCTCGTACAAGCCGTCATCGCCGGAGCTCTTTCCTTCGCCCACCTCCACGACCTGGCCGCCGCTGCCGGACAGGACGGCTGGAAGGCATGGGCCTACCCGATCAGCGTCGACCTGCTGCTGGTCGCGGCCTGGCGGCGACTCCGCAACGACGGCTCGTCCCGGCTCGCCTGGTGCTGGTTCGTGATCGCTCTGGTGGCCTCGCTCGGCGCCAACGTCGCGACCGCCGGATTCCTCGACCTCCGGCACCCGCCCGCCTGGCTCCGCTTCGGCATCGCCGGATGGCCGGCACTCGCCTTTCTCGGCGGGACCCTGCTGGCCCATACGCGGAGTGCAGCTGAAGCTGCCGATCTCGCCCCGCCGGCTGATCTGGCTCCGGCACCCGACCCCGCTCCGGTCGCTGTCGCTGAACCTGCGGACAGCTCGCCTGAGTTGGACATCGCAGACCTTCCTGCGGCTGAACCACCTGCCGAACCGCCCCGGCCGGCGCCCGCACCTGCGCCCGTTCCGGCCGCGCTCGTCGCCCACGCCCGCAAGGTCGCCGACGAGCACCACGCCCGGACCGGAGACCAGATCGACACCGACACCCTGCGGGCCCGCCTCGGCGTCCCGCTTCAGCTCGCCGACCCCATCGCCGCCCAACTCACCTGACCAGCAAGGAGAACCACCATGCCCGCCCGCGACCACTTCCACTCCGTCATGCGAATCGGCCCCGTACAGATCGGCACCTACCGCGACCGCTACGGACGCACCAAGCACGCCGCCGTCTGCACTGCCGACCGCTGCGGCTGGTCCGCCGACTTCTCCAGCCGCTCGGCCGCCCAGCTCGCCGCCCGCACCCACCGCTGCACCGTCCGCTGACCGGCTGAGGAGACCAACGTGCACGTACCGCTCTGGCTCGCCCTGATTGCCGTCGGCTACCTCGGCATCAAGCTCATCCGCCCGCCCTGGTGGCTCGTGGCCGTGTTCCTCCTCGGCGGCTTCCTCCTCGCCGACAGCTTCCTGGCCTCCGCCATCGACACGGTCGTCAAGTAACGCCCGCAGAAAGGAGATCCACCATGTTCCGCCCCAAGGTCCCGACCAACCCGACGCCCACCGGACTCGTCATCCCGTACTCCATCGAACCGACCGCCACCGTGCGGCACACCCCGCCACCGGCCCCGGTCGCCCAACCCTCGCCCCGCCCCGCGGTTCAACTCACGCCCGGTACCGCGGTCGCCCTCGTCGGCGGCGGCACGGCCGTGGTCCTGATCGTCGGCGCCGTCCTGGTCTCGATGCTCCTGGCGGTCGCCATCAGCGGGGTGTCCGTCGCCGTCTGCGCGGTCGTCCTCCGCTCGCTGCTCGCATCCGGGCGCACGCACCGCTGACCGGCTCCCGGGCGGCCTCAACCGCCAAGTCTCCGCCGCCCGGGAGCCGTGCTCCTGCCCGAACCACAGATCCGGAAGGAACCCCCATCATGACCGACCACACCCGCGTACGCGGGAGGTCGCCCCTGCCTGACGCGCTCCTCGACCCGACCACCCTCGGCGACCTGCTGAGGGTGGCTTCGGCCCCCGACTACGACCGCTGGGCAGACCAGATCCACCGCACCGGCGGCTGCTCCGACCCGATCCACCTCACCGGCTGGACCCTCACCAAGGACCGCACGTCGGGCGAGACCCTGCACCACTACTCGACCGCTACCGAACCCGGCGGACGCCTCCGCCTCGCCTGCGGCAACCGCCGCGCCTCCCGCTGCCCCGCCTGCGCATGGACCTACGCCGGCGACACCTACCGCCTCATCCGCGCCGGCCTGGCCGGAGACGACCGCCGCGACATCCCCGCCGCCGTCCGGGACCACCCCCGCGTCTTCACCACCCTCACCGCGCCCTCCTTCGGCCCCGTGCACAACCGGCCCGACCGAGGTGTCTGCCGTTGCGGCACCCAGCACTACACCGACGATCCGATGCTCGGCACCGCCCTGGACTCCGAGAGGTACGACTACGCCGCCGCCGTCCTGTTCAACAACCACGCGGGCGACCTCTGGCAACGCTTCACCACCCGACTCCGCCGCGAACTGGCCGCCCGCGCCGGCCTCACCCAACGCGACCTCAAGGAATCGGCCCGCCTCTCCTACGGCAAGGTCGCCGAGTTCCAGAAGCGCGGCGCCCTCCACTTCCACGCGGTGATCCGCATCGACGGACCGGACGGCCCCGGAACACCGCCGCCGTCCTGGGCGAGCGTCGACCTACTGACCGACGCGATCCGTGCCGCCGCCACGCACTCCTACACCTCGGTCACGGCCCCGGCCGCCGGGGACCAGCCCACCCGGACCTTCCGCTGGGGCACGCAACTGGACGTCCTGCCGGTCAAGGCATTCGGCGACGGCTCCGACATCACCGAACAGGCCGTTGCCTCCTACGTCGCGAAGTATGCGACCAAAGCCGCCGAGACCACCGGCACCCTCGACCGCCGCATCGGCGAACTCACCGAGCTGGACCGCCACCAGGTCCCCGAACACACCCGCCGTCTGATCACCGCGTGCAAAACCCTGGATCCGCTCTATCCGGACCGTCGCCTCTGGGCCTGGGCTCACATGCTCGGCTTCCGCGGCCACTTCTCCTCCAAGTCCCGCCGCTACTCGGTCACCCTCGGCGCGCTGCGCGCGGCCCGCGCCGACTTCCGCGCCGCCCAAGAACGCGAAGCCCTCGGCCTCGAACCCCCGGAGCCGGGCACCGTCCTGGTCCTGAACGACTGGCAGTACGCCGGCCACGGCCACACCCCCGGCGAATCCGCCCTCGCCGCCACCATCGCCCGCGACATCCAGACCAACCGCGACACCGCCCGAGAAGCCCTTGCTCAGGAAGGAGAGCGATCGTGACGGACTCCCTGCTCACGGTCGACCAAGCCGCCGAACGCCTTGGCACCACCGCCCGCTTCCCGCGCCGCCTCATCGCCGAACGCCGGATCGCCTTCGTCAAGGTCGGCAGCCACGTGCGCATCAAGGAAAGCGCCTTGGCGGCGTACTCGAGGGACACACCGTTCAGCCCATCCGTCGCCGCTCACGTCTCGGGAGGGCCGCCTGATGGGGAACGCGAAGGGCAGCCGTCGGCGCTTCGGCTCGGTGCGCCAGTACAGGTCCGGTCGCTGGACCGCGAGCTACCTGGGGCCGGACGGCCAGGAGTTCCGCGCACCGGAGACATTCGAGACCAAGAAGGACGCCGAAGTCTGGCTCTCACAGATCGAGGCCGATCTCACGCGTGGGAACTGGCAGGACCCGGACGCCGGGGCGGTGAACTTCAAGGAGTACGCGCTCCAGTGGGTGGACGAGCGCGGCCTCGCCGCCACCACGGACGAGCTGTACCGGCGGCTTCTGCGCCTGCACATCCTGCCCACCTTCGAGGGCCTGGACCTCGACGAGATCACGGCTCCACGCGTCCGTACGTGGCGTACCGAGCGGCTGGCGTCCACGAGTGCGGCTACGACCGTCGCCAAGTCCTACCGGCTGCTCAAGGCCATCTTGGAAACCGCGGTCGACGATGAGCTGATCCGCCGCAACCCCTGCCGCATCAGGGGCGCCGGCAAGGAGTCCTCCGCCGAACGCCAGATCGCCACCGTCGACCAGGTCGACGCGCTCGCCAACGCCCTCGGTCCTCGCTGGCGGCTGATGGTCTTCCTCGGCGCGTACGGTCCCATGCGGCCCGAGGAACAGGCCGAGCTGCGCCGCAAGGACGTGGACCTGGACGAGATGACCATTCGCGTCCGCATGGCCGCCCCCGAGCTGACGACCGGTCGTCGTGCGCCTGGCGACACCAAGTCGGACGCGGGCAAACGACTTGTGGTCCTTCCGGCCTTCCTTCGGACCGACCTCCGCCGGCACCTCGACTGGTACGCGGAGAAGGACCCGGACGGACTGCTGTTCGTGGGGGAGAAGGGCAAGCCGTTCCGGCGGTCCACCTTCGGGCGGAAATGGCGCAAGGCGCGGGCGATCGTCGGCATGCCGGAGGGCTTCCGCTTCTACGACCTTCGTCACACCGGTCACACCCTGGCGACGCGGTCCGGGGCGACGCTCAAGGACACGATGGTCCGCGCCGGCCAGTCGTCGGAGAAGGCAGCGCTGATCTACCAGCACTCGGATCTGGAGCGGCAACAGGAAGTCGCGAGCGGGCTGGACGACCTGGTGCGGGCCGCTCGCAGCAAGGCCCGCAAGAAGCCTCCTGGCGAGCCTTCTGGTGCGGATCTGGTGCGCGACGCTTAGCCCGGTCTAGACAACAAACAAGGCCCAGGTCGCTGACCTGGGCCTCAACTATGGAGCGGGTGACGGGAATCGAACCCGCGCTCTGAGCTTGGGAAGCTCATGTTCTACCATTAAACTACACCCGCGCAATTCCGCCTCGGATCGAGGGCGGAACATCGTCGCACACTCTACCCCATTGCCGCCTCGCGGTGCATTTGGCGTGCCCGGACGTGGTGGGTGGGGGCTTGCGCCGGGTGTTCGGTGGGGGTTTTGGGGGTGGTGGGGTGGGTGCGGGGGTGGGGGGTTCCTGGGTGGGATGCGGGTGCTCGGTGCGGGAGTTGGGGCGTACGGTGGGGGCTCGGAGTGCCGCGTGTGAGGGCGCCCAGTTCATCCCCTAATGTGGCTTTTGTTGTCCACGCAGTTGGGAGAGGGACTTGATGGAGCGCACCGTCGTACGTTGTGCCGAGGGCCACGTGTTCAGCACCGCTTCGTTCCCGATGCAGACCACCGACCGGCTCGGTCCCGGACGGCTGTTGCGCTGCCCGCGCTGTGCGCGGCTGCGGCACGCGGTGCCCGTCGAGCACGCCAAGCGGTAGCGATCAAGGAGACAGGCAGAGCTGCGCCGCCCCCGTGAGCGGGGCGGCGGCAGAGCAAGCGCGACGAGGAGTGGGCAGGGCCCGGCTTCCCAGGTGGGGAGCCGGGCCCTCGTCGTGCGAGGGCGGCCGGGCGGGCGCGTATCCTCGTCTGCGTGCTTCTCTCAGACAAGGACATCCGGGCCGAGATCGACGCTGGTCGGGTGCGCATCGACCCCTATGAAGAGTCGATGGTGCAGCCGTCCAGCATCGACGTGCGGCTCGACCGCTATTTCCGGGTGTTCGAGAATCACCGCTATCCGCACATCGACCCCGCCATCGAGCAGACCGACCTGACACGAGAGGTCGTGCCCGAGGGCGATGAGGCGTTCATCCTGCACCCGGGTGAGTTCGTGCTGGCCTCGACGTACGAGGTCATCACGCTGCCCGACGACCTGGCCTCCCGGCTCGAGGGCAAGAGCTCGCTGGGGCGGCTGGGGCTGCTGACGCATTCGACCGCCGGATTCATCGACCCGGGGTTCAGCGGGCACGTGACGCTGGAGCTGAGCAATGTCGCCACGCTGCCGATCAAGCTGTGGCCGGGGATGAAGATCGGGCAGCTGTGTATGTTCCGGCTGACCTCGCCGGCCGAGCACCCGTACGGCAGTGAGAAGTACGGCTCCCGCTACCAGGGGCAGCGCGGTCCGACGCCGTCCCGGTCGTTCAGGAACTTTCACCGGACGCAGGTATGACACAGCCGCTCCGGTGTGGGGGGCGCGCCCGACAGGGCGGGCGCGTGGCAGAGGGTGTGCACACAGAAGGTCTGAGAGAGATACGTGAGTGACGTGCGGGAGAACCTGACGTACGAGCGGTTCGGTGGGGCGATCCGCGAGCTGGCGCAGACGATCGCCGATGACGGGTACGAGCCCGATGTCGTGCTGTCGATCGCCCGTGGCGGGGTCTTTGTCGCGGGCGGTCTGGCGTACGCGCTGGACTGCAAGAACATCCACCTGGTGAATGTGGAGTTCTACACCGGGGTGGGGACCACGCTGGAGATGCCGGTCATGCTGGCGCCGGTGCCGAACGCGATCGACTTCTCGGAGAAGAAGGTGCTGATCGCCGATGACGTCGCCGACACCGGTAAGACGCTGAAGCTGGTGCACGACTTCTGCCAGGGGACCGTGGCGGAGGTCCGCAGCGCGGTGATCTATGAGAAGTCGCAGTCGCTGGTGAAGTGCGAGTACGTGTGGAAGCGCACGGACGACTGGATCAACTTCCCGTGGAGCGTGGAGCCGCCGGTGGTGCGGCGTGAGGGGCAGGTTCTCGACGCCTGAGGCGTCGGGCCGGCCCGGTCCGGCCTGAGGTGCCGCGGCCGATCGCCGGGCGCTGACCCGGCCGGCCGCTGGGTGCCGCCCCAGCCGGTTGCCGCCCCGGCCGGTCGCCGATTGCCGCCGTGCGTAAGGGAGTTGGCGTCCGGGGGCCCGGTGCGCTGCCCGGTGCCGGTTCCGGCCAATTCCGTTCCGGGTGTTCCGCTGTCGGCTGCCTCCGCGTACAACCCGCGGTAACAGCAGACCGGAGGGGAGGCCCCATGGTGCGTGCGAGACGTGGGCGGCGGGCGTTACGCGGGCAATGGACGTTACGCGGGCAGTGGACGTTACGTGGCCGGCGTACGGGAGCAGGGTCCCGTACGGGAGGCCGGGCGCGGGCGGGGTGCGGGCGGCGGCTGAGGGGCGGTGTGGTGGTTTCGGCCGCGGCACTGGCCGTGGTGTTCTCCGGGGGCGTGGGCGGGGCGAATGCCGCCACCGGCACGGCCACCGGCACCGGCACCGCAGCACGTCCGACGGCGGCCAGGGCCGGGGCCGCGGCCGGCAAGCCGTTGGCGCCGGAGCTGGAGAAGGTCCGGGCGCGGGAGGCGGCCCGGCTCTACGGGGATCCGGCCGTGCGGCCCCTCGGGGAGCGGAAGACCTCGTTGATCTCGTTGGGGGACAGCGAGATCTCGGGGGAGGGCGTCGGGACGTACGAGCCGGGCACGGACGGGCCGGCGAACTGGTGTCACCGGTCGCCGGACGCGGCGATCCACCGGACCGGTATCGCGGCGGATGTGACGTACAACGCCGCCTGCTCGGGCGCGGGCACCGGCAACATCGTGCTCGGCGGCAGCAAGCAGTACGCCGATGAGCTGGTGCAGAGCGACGCGCTCGCCGTCGCGGCCCGTAACACCCGGCTGAAGATGGTGCTGCTGGTCGCCGGCGCCAATGACGATCTGCAGTTCGGGCCGGTGATGACGGACTGCGTGGTGCGCTGGTTCACGCTGCAGGGCACCTGCGAGCCGAAGTACCAGCCGGGCTGGCAGGCGCGGGTCGACGGGCTGGTGCCGAAGGTCGAGCGGACCGTCGGCGATCTGCGGACCGTGATGCGGGACGCGGGGTACGCGGACGGCGACTACCGGCTCGTGGTGATGTCGTATCCGAGTCCGATCGGGCCGGACGTCGAGGACAACCCGCACTACCCGGGGAAGCTGCCGGGCGGCTGCACGGGCTACACCTCCGACGCGGGCTGGGGGCGCAACACCGCCGTGCCGGCCTTCGAGCGGGGCATGCGCCGGGCCGCGCTGAACGCGGGGGCCACCTACCTCGACGCCTCGCGGCTCTTCCACGGGCACGAGGTGTGCATGGAGGACACCTGGGCCCGCGGGCTGTACGTGAACCTCACCAACCCGATTCCGCCGGACTCGAACTCCGTGCGGCAGTCCTTCCACCCCAACGCCCGCGGGCACGGCGCCTTCGCCTCGTGCCTGACCCAGCTGTACGCCGCAAAACTGCGCGAGGCCTCCTGCGCCGACTCCGCGAGCACCGGGCAGCCGACGCTGTACGCGGGGGCCTGGGACGAGAGGTACCGGCCGCTGCGGAACGCCGGTACGGGGAGTTGTGTGGACGCGACCGGCGGGTCCAGCCGTAACGGGACGGCGGTCGTCGGCTGGGACTGCCACGGTCAGCGCAACCAGGACTGGTGGTACGACGGCGAGCAGCGGTCGGTGCATGTGGGGCTGACGCAGGACCGGTGCCTGGATGTGCCGGGCGCGCAGTACCGGGCCGGGGCCGGGCTGGTGCTGTGGAACTGCTCGGGCGCGGCCAACCAGCAGTTCGTACGGGATGGTGGCGGCACGATCCGGCCCGCCGCCGCGCCGTCGCTCTGCCTGACGCTGGGCGCGGCGAAGGAAGCACTGCGGTTGCAGGGGTGCGACGGGTCGGCGGGGCAGCGGTTCGTACAGGGGGACTGAGAGGGCCTGAAAGGGCCGGAGGAGACCTGAGGGACCGGGAGGGAACGCCGAGGGGCCCGAGCCGGCCCGAGGCCGCCTGACCGTGTCGCTGCCCGTACGGCAAAGGGCCCGCTCCGGAGTCTGGTGCTCCGGGGCGGGCCCCTTGCCGTGGCCGGTACGGCTTTACAGGGTGCCGAGCTTCAGCAGGGCGAGCAGCGCGACCAGCTGGATCGACGAGGCGCCGAGGGCCTTGGGCCACGGCAGATCGTGCGTCTTGCTGACCATGGACGTCAGCAGATAGCCGCCGGCGAGCCAGGTCAGCCAGCCCAGGACCTGGACCAGGGTGCTGTCACCGCCGAGGAACATCGCGAACAGCAGCCGGGGCGCGTCCGAGATCGCCATGATCAGCATGGCCAGGCCGATGGTCGGCTGCCAGGGGCCGTCGCCGCCGAGCTGGCGGGCGAGGGTGTGGGTGACCGCGCCCAGGATCAGGCTGCCGACGATGAACATCAGGGCGGTGATCGCCACCCACGGGATGCTGTTGGAGAGGGTGGCGTTCAGCACATCCTCGCGGGCCTTGTCGAAGCCGAAGACCGCGAGCAGGCCGTAGACGAAGGCGACGATCAGTGCCGGGGCCCACACCGCGTGGTCACGCATCTGCCAGAACGTGGCATCGGGGCGCAGCACGATGCCGGAGAGCAACTGCTTCCAGTGCAGCCGGGGGCCGGCCGGCGGTGCGGTGGTCTGGCCGGCGCGGTAGGTGCCGCCGTCCGCGTACCCGCCGTCGGCGCCGTTGTCGTACCCGCCCTGGGGCGGGCCGTAGGCGTCCGGGGCGTCACCGACGCTGAACTGCTGGGTGTGGCCGGGGTTGTTGTCGTTCGTGTAGGGCGCGTAGGCCTGCTGCGGGGGCTGGTAGCCACCGTCGCCGAAGTACTCGGGCTCATCGTGCCGCCCGTGCGGCTGTGGCTGCCCCTGCGGCCCGCCGTACTGCTGCGGTGCCTGCTGCTGCCACTGCCCGTGCGGCGGCGGGGGCTGCTGCCCGTACGGCGCTTGCTGCCCGTACGGAGCCTGCTGCCCCTGGTGCCCCTGCTGTCCGTTCTGCGCGGGACGGGTGTCCCGTCCGCGACCCATCCTGAATCCAGCCACATAGTCGAAAGTACCTGGTCTGCGCGGGCGGGGTGGCCGGGCAGGGGGATCGGGCGCGGGTTTGCATCTGAGCTGTGACATCCCCTAAGGGGCGTCACCCCCGGTCTCCGGGAGGCCGCGGCGCCCGGCACCGCACGCCCCTTACGGGTTTACCCGAGGGAACCGCGGCCTGGGGACCGGGGTCCAGCGGAGGGTGAGGTCCGGAAGGTTCTCCATGTTGGCGCTGCCGTCGTCGGCGCTCACCACCCGGAAACCGTGGTGGGCGTAGAACGCCCTTGCATCGGTGTTGAGTTGGAAGACGTGCAGATACAGGCCGCCGGGGCGGTGCCGCCGCGCCGCGTCGAGGAGGAGGGTGCCGATGCCGCGTCGGCGGACGTCCGGGCGGAGGTAGAGCTGGTCGAGCAGGTCGCCCTGTACGGCCGCGTAGCCCAGGAGCTCGGGGCCACGGGTGGCGACGAAGGTGTGACACTGCGGCAGCACGATCTCCCGGATCCAGCGGGTGACCTCGTCGTGGGTACGGCGCTGGGGCGGCAGGTAGGGCATGGTGGCCTGCCGTGACGCCTGGTGGACGGCGGCGATCGCGGGGGCGTCGGTCGGGAGGGCGAGCCGGACCGTGACGGGCGGGGCGGCCGGCGTCTCCCCCGGTGCGGGGCGCGCCCAGGCGCCGGGGTCGTCAGCCGTGTCCCTGCCCGTGTCTGTGTTCATGGCGTCATGCTCGGATGCGTCCCGGCGCCGGGCAAGTGTATTAGCCACCGGCCACAATCTCCTGGCGGTCCGTCAGGAGGCCGTGAAGTCCGCTGTGGTGAAGGAGAGGACGGGGCGCGCGGTGAGGCCTGACGGGCCGCCGGGGAGGACCGTGACCCTGTCGTGGGTGCGGCCGCGCCGGGTGAACAGGACGAGGTCGGCGCGGTGGTCGCCGTCGAAGTCGGTGAGGGCGAGAACCGTGGAGTACGGGCGCCCGGCGCCGGGGAGCCGGGGCACCGGCAGGCGGCGGACGGTGGCGGAGAGCCCGGTCGCGGTGCCGCTCAGCAGGGCGGGGCGGGTGCCGCCGATCACAAGATCCGGGTGGCCGTCGTGGTCCACATCGGCGGCGGCGAGGGTGGGCACCCCGCCGGTATCCGTACGGATCCGGCCGGGACGGCCGCCGACGGACAGCTCACCGCCGGTGTCGGCGGTGACGGAGGTCACCCCCCGCCCGGCCCCGGCGAAGCGCCCGAAGGCCGTGGCGTAGCCGGGCGGGTAGGCGGCCGGGCCGGCCTTGAGGGGGCCCTTGGGGCCGCCGAGCGCGAGGCGGCTGCGGGCGCGGCGGCCGGGGGCGGCGGAGCGTACGAGGAGGTCGTCGGCGCCGTCGTGGTCGATGTCGGCGGCCGGCGTGAGGGGCCCCGCGGCGGCCAGGGCGGTGCCGGGGACGGGGAGCGGGGCGCCGGCCGCCGCGGGGGCGCCGGTGCGGGTGAAGGGGCCCTTCAGGTAGCTGATCCGGGGCCCGGAGGCGGTGACGGCCAGGTCGTTCGCGCCATCGCCGTCGAAGTCGCCGCAGACCGGCCGGCCGGGCCATTCGTTGCCGAACCGCGCCCGGTCGGGGATGCGGAGCCGCACGGCGCGGGCGACACCGAGGCCCCGGGGCGAGCCGAAGAGCAGCTGGACGGGGACGGGCGGGCGGCCCACGCCGTCGTAGGGCGGGTCGGTGGTGACGACGAGATCGCTGAAGCCGTCCCGGTCGAGGTCGCAGACGGTCTCGGCGTCGAAGGCGGCGGGCACGGCCGGGCCGGTGCGGGCGGCGTTGCGGGCCGGGGTGAGCAACTCCCGGGTGGCCGGGGCGAGTCCGTGCGCGGAGCCGTAGAGGATGCCGATGCCCGGGTCGTCGTCGCGGCCGCGGGCGGGGGCGAGCAGGCTGTCGAGGACGAGATCGGGGTGACCGTCGCCATTGAAGTCGGCGGCGGCCTGGCTGCCCCGGCCGGCCGGGACGGGGCGCGCGGCCGGCAGCGACGAGGCGCGGTGGGGGGCGGTGCGGTGCGGGTCGCCGGAGGGGGAGAGCAGGCCGCAGGAGCCGAGGAGGAGGGCCAGCCCGAGCCCCGCTGCCGTGGCGATCCGTCTGCGCATCGTGTCCCCACCCCGCCCGTACCGCTGTGGTCGTGTTGTCGTCCGCGGCCCGGGGTGCCCGGTGCCGCCGTCCTGCCCTGCCCGTCCGCGCCCGCGGTACGGAACCGCCGACGGCCGGCCCCGTGCGAACAGGGGACCGGCCGTCGGCGGGCGCGCTGGTGCGCGCCGTTACTTCACCGGTTCCGGCTCCGGCGCGTCCTCGGCCTCCTCGTCGCCCGCCGGGTCGACGGGGGTCTTGACGGAGTCCAGCAGCAGCTGGGCCACGTCGACGACCTGGATGGATTCCTTGGCCTTGCCGTCGTTCTTCTTGCCGTTGACCGAGTCGGTGAGCATGACCAGGCAGAACGGGCAGGCCGTCGAGACGATGTCGGGGTTGAGCGACAGGGCCTCGTCGACGCGCTCGTTGTTGATGCGCTTGCCGATGCGCTCTTCCATCCACATGCGGGCACCGCCGGCGCCACAGCAGAAGCCGCGCTCCTTGTGGCGGTGCATCTCCTCGTTCCGCAGGCCCGGCACCTTGGCGATGATCTCGCGCGGCGGGGTGTAGACCTTGTTGTGGCGGCCCAGGTAGCAGGGGTCGTGGTAGGTGATCAGACCCTCGACCGGGGTGACGGGGGTGAGCTTGCCCTCGTCCACCAGGTGCTGGAGCAACTGGGTGTGGTGGATGACCTCGTACTCGCCGCCCAGCTGGGGGTACTCGTTCGCGATGGTGTTGAAGCAGTGCGGGCAGGTCGCGACGATCTTCTTCGACGCCTTGGGCTTCTTGGTCGACTCATCCTCGTCGTCCTCACCGAAGGCGGCGTTCAGCGTGGCGACGTTCTCCGCGCCGAGCTGCTGGAAGAGGAATTCGTTGCCCAGGCGGCGCGGGGAGTCACCGGTGCACTTCTCGTCGCCGCCCATGATCGCGAACTTCACGCCGGCGATGTGCAGCAGCTCCGCGAAGGCCTTGGTGGTCTTCTTGGCGCGGTCCTCCAGGGCGCCGGCGCAGCCGACCCAGTAGAGGTATTCGACCTCGGTCAGGTCCTCGACGTCCTGGCCGACGATCGGGACCTCGAAGTCGACCTCCTTGGTCCAGGCCAGCCGCTGCTTCTTGGCCAGGCCCCAGGGGTTGCCCTTCTTCTCCAGGTTCTTGAGCATCGTGCCCGCCTCGGACGGGAACGAGGACTCGATCATGACCTGGTAGCGGCGCATGTCGACGATGTGGTCGATGTGCTCGATGTCGACCGGGCACTGCTCGACACAGGCGCCGCAGGTGGTGCAGGACCACAGGACGTCGGGGTCGATGACGCCGTTCTCTTCGAGGGTGCCGATCAGCGGGCGCTCGGCCTCGGCCAGCGCGGCCGCGGGCACGCCGGCCAGCTGCTCGGCACTCGCCTTCTCGTTGCCCTCCTCGTCCTTGCCGCCGCCCGCGAGCAGGTACGGCGCCTTGGCGTGCGCGTGGTCGCGCAGCGACATGATCAGGAGCTTGGGGGAGAGCGGCTTGCCGGTGTTCCAGGCGGGGCACTGCGACTGGCAGCGGCCGCACTCGGTGCAGGTGGAGAAGTCGAGCAGGCCCTTCCAGGAGAAGTGCTCGACCTGGGAGACGCCGAACTGGTCGTCCTCGCCCGGGTCCTCGAAGTCGATCGGCTTGCCCTCGCTGGTCATCGGCTGCAGCGCGCCGAGCGCGACGGAGCCGTCCGCCTCGCGCTTGAACCAGATGTTGGGGAAGGCCAGGAAGCGGTGCCAGGCGACACCCATGTCCGTCTTCAGCGAGACCGTGATCATCCAGATGAAGGACGTCGCGATCTTGAGGCCGGCGAAGAAGTAGGTGAGGTTCTGCAGGGTGCCGAGGCTCATCCCCTTGAACGCCGCGACCAGCGGGTACGAGAGGAAGTACGCCGCCTCGTAGTGGTCGACGCCGTGCAGGGCGCCCTCCAGGGCGTGCAGCGTCACGATGCAGATGCCGACGATGAGGATGACCGACTCGACGAAGTACGCCTGGCCGGTGTTGGAGCCCGCGAAGCGGGACTTGCGGCCGGCGTTGCCGGGGCGGCTCAGCTGGCGGATGACGATCAGGACGATGATGCCGACGGTCGTCAGCGTGCCCATCGCCTCGACGTACATCTCCCACGGCAGCCAGTCGCCGATGAACGGGATCAGCCAGTCGGCCTGGAAGAGCTGGCCGATGGCGTTGACGATCGTCAGCAGCAGGGTGAGGAAGCCCACCGCCACGAACCAGTGCGCGACGCCGACGACGCCCCAGCGGTTCATGCGCGTGTGGCCGACGAACTCCCTGGCCACCGTCACGGTCCGCTGGACGGGCGCGTCGGTCCGGGTGCCGGCGGGCACCGGAGCGCCCAGTCGCAGCTGGCGGTAGATCTGCAGGAGGGCGCGGCCGAACAGCGCCACGGCGACCGCGATGAGCACCAGCGACACGATGATCGCGGCGAGTTGCATGGGAGGCTCCTCGTACCTGCGAGAGCGGAAACGGAGTAACTACTAAGCGGTAACTTTTTTGGTCTGTCGCTGAGGTTACCCATTCTCCCTCGCGCCATGAAGCCGCCCGGCCGGTGATCTGCGTCGCGAAGGCAACCCTGTGTACATCCCCGGCGTCTTGGGCCCCGAAGCCTGGTGACGATAAGAGCGACATAAAACTTGAGTCCACAAGACTCAGGTCTGTTGACAGGTTTTCTTCGGTACTGCACTCTTGAGCCTGTTCCACTCAAGTCAGCTGGAGGAATTGAAATGGCACGTGCGGTCGGCATCGACCTGGGCACGACGAACTCCGTCGTCAGTGTTCTCGAAGGCGGTGAGCCCACCGTCATCACCAACGCCGAGGGCGCCAGGACCACGCCGTCCGTTGTCGCCTTCGCCAAGAACGGCGAGGTGCTGGTCGGCGAGGTCGCCAAGCGTCAGGCGGTCACCAACGTCGACAGGACCATCCGGTCGGTCAAGCGCCACATGGGCACCGACTGGAAGATCGACATCGACGGCAAGGGCTTCAACCCGCAGCAGATGAGCGCCTTCATCCTGCAGAAGCTCAAGCGCGACGCCGAGGCGTATCTGGGCGAGAAGGTCGTCGACGCGGTCATCACCGTTCCGGCCTACTTCAACGACTCCGAGCGCCAGGCCACCAAGGAGGCCGGTGAGATCGCGGGCCTCAACGTCCTGCGCATCGTCAACGAGCCCACCGCGGCCGCCCTGGCCTACGGCCTGGAGAAGGACGACCAGACCATTCTGGTCTTCGACCTCGGTGGCGGCACCTTCGACGTCTCGCTGCTGGAGATCGGCGACGGCGTCGTCGAGGTGAAGGCCACCAACGGTGACAACCACCTCGGTGGTGACGACTGGGACCAGCGCGTCGTCGACTACCTGGTCAAGCAGTTCCAGAACGGCCACGGCGTCGACCTGTCCAAGGACAAGATGGCGCTGCAGCGTCTGCGCGAGGCCGCCGAGAAGGCGAAGATCGAGCTGTCGTCCTCCACCGAGACGACGATCAACCTTCCCTACATCACCGCCTCCGCCGAGGGCCCGCTGCACCTGGACGAGAAGCTCACGCGCTCGCAGTTCCAGCAGCTCACCTCGGACCTCCTGGACCGCTGCAAGACGCCGTTCCACAACGTCATCAAGGACGCGGGTATCAACCTGTCCGAGATCGACCACGTGGTCCTGGTCGGCGGCTCCACCCGTATGCCCGCCGTCGCCGAGCTCGTCAAGGAGCTGACCGGCGGCAAGGACGCCAACAAGGGCGTCAACCCGGACGAGGTCGTCGCCATCGGCGCCACCCTCCAGGCCGGTGTCCTCAAGGGTGAGGTCAAGGACGTCCTCCTGCTGGACGTCACCCCGCTGTCCCTCGGTATCGAGACCAAGGGCGGCATCATGACCAAGCTCATCGAGCGCAACACCACGATCCCGACCAAGCGGTCCGAGATCTTCACGACGGCCGAGGACAACCAGCCGTCCGTGCAGATCCAGGTCTACCAGGGCGAGCGCGAGATCGCGGCGTACAACAAGAAGCTCGGGATGTTCGAGCTGACCGGTCTGCCGCCGGCCCCCCGCGGGGTCCCGCAGATCGAGGTCTCCTTCGACATCGACGCCAACGGCATCATGCACGTGACCGCGAAGGACCTGGGCACGGGCAAGGAGCAGAAGATGACCGTCACCGGCGGCTCCTCGCTGCCGAAGGACGAGGTCGACCGGATGCGCCAGGAGGCCGAGCAGTACGCGGACGAGGACACCAAGCGCCGCGAGGCCGCCGAGACCCGCAACCAGGCCGAACAGCTCGTCTACCAGACCGAGAAGTTCCTCAAGGACAACGAGGAGAAGGTCCCGGGCGAGGTCAAGACCGAGGTCGAGGAAGCCCTCACCGAGCTGAAGGAAAAGCTCAAGGGCGAGGACACCGCCGAGATCCGCACGGCCACCGAGAAGGTCGCGGCCGTCTCGCAGAAGCTGGGCCAGGCCATGTACGCCGACGCCCAGGGTGCGGCCGGTGCCGAGGGCGCTGCCGGCGCCGAGGGTGCCGAGCAGGCCAAGGCCGATGACGATGTCGTCGACGCCGAGATCGTCGACGACGAGAAGCCCAAGAAGGATGGTGCCGCGTGACGGAGGAGACCCCGGGCTTCGACGAGAAGCCCGACGTCCCTTCCGACGCCGCTCCCGAAGACGCGGCGCAGGCCGAGTCCGCCGACAAGGCGGGCTCGGCCCCGGCCGGGGACGTAACGGACATAGCGCTCCAGGCGCAGCTGGACCAGGTGCGTACGGCGCTCAACGAGCGCACGGCGGACCTCCAGCGGCTCCAGGCGGAGTACCAGAACTACCGCCGTCGGGTGGAACGGGACCGGGTCACGGTCAAGGAGATCGCCGCGGCGAACCTCCTGTCCGAGCTCCTTCCCACCCTCGACGACATCGGCCGTGCCCGAGAGCACGGCGAACTGGTCGGCGGCTTCAAGTCGGTGGCCGAATCGATGGAGACCGTCGTCGCCAAGCTGGGTCTGCAGCAGTTCGGCAAGGAGGGCGAGCCCTTCGACCCGACGATCCACGAGGCACTGATGCATTCGTACGCACCGGATGTCACCGAGACGACGTGCGTGGCGATCCTGCAGCCCGGGTATCGCATCGGTGAACGAACGATCCGCCCCGCGCGGGTCGCCGTCGCCGAGCCGCAGCCGGGCGCCCAGGGCGCCAAGTCCGCCTCCGACGAGGACCCCAAGGCTTCGGACGAGGAGAGCGGTGGCCCGGACGAGGGCTGACGTGAGGACAGAGAGTAAATCCGTGCGGGAGGAGGGACGTCGGGGATGAGCACCAAGGACTTCGTCGAGAAGGACTACTACAAGGTCCTCGGCGTCCCGAAGGACGCCACCGAAGCGGAGATCAAGAAGGCGTACCGCAAGCTCGCCCGGGAGTTCCACCCGGACGCCAACAAGGGCGACGCCAAGGCCGAGGAGCGCTTCAAGGAGATCTCCGAGGCCCACGACATCCTGGGCGACAGCAAGCGCCGCAAGGAGTACGACGAGGCGCGGGCGCTGTTCGGCAACGGCGGGTTCCGGCCGGGACCCGGCGGGGGCGGCGGCTCCTTCAACTTCGACCTGGGCGACCTCTTCGGGGGCACGCCCGGTCAGGGCGGCGGGGGCGGCGGCTTCGGCGGCGGGCTCGGGGACGTCTTCGGCGGCCTGTTCAACCGCGGCGGCGCCGGTACGCGTACCCACGCGCGCCGCGGCCAGGACATCGAGTCCGAGGTGACGCTCAGCTTCACCGAGGCGGTCGACGGGGCCACGGTCCCGCTGCGGATGTCCAGCCAGGCGCCGTGCAAGGCGTGTTCGGGCACCGGCGACAAAAACGGTACGCCGCGGGTCTGTCCGACCTGTGTCGGCACCGGCCAGGTCAGCCGGGGCGCGGGCGGTGGCTTCTCGCTCACCGACCCGTGCGCCGACTGCAAGGGCCGGGGCCTGATCGCCCAGGACCCCTGCGAGGTCTGCAAGGGCAGCGGCCGGGCGACCAGTGCCCGCACGATGCAGGTCCGCATCCCCGCGGGCGTCTCCGACGGGCAGCGCATCCGGCTGCGCGGCAAGGGCGCTCCGGGCGAGCAGGGCGGCCCGGCGGGCGATCTGTATGTGGTCGTGCATGTCGACGCCCACCCGGTCTTCGGCCGCAAGGGCGACAACCTCACCGTCACGGTGCCGGTCACCTTCCCGGAGGCCGCGCTCGGTGGTGAGGTCAAGGTGCCGACGCTGGGCGGCCCGCCGGTGACGCTGAAGCTGCCGGCCGGCACCCCCAACGGACGCACCATGCGCGCCCGGGGCAAGGGTGCGACCCGTAAGGACGGCACACGGGGTGATCTGCTGGTCACCATAGAGGTGCTGGTCCCGAGTGACCTCAGCGGCAAGGCGAAGGAGTCGCTGGAGTCCTATCGCGAGGCGACCGCGGGCCCGGACCCGCGGGCAGAGCTGTTCCAGGCCGCGAAGGGAGCTTGAGATGGACAGCCGGGGCGGGCAGCGTCGTAACCCCTATGAACTGACCGAAGAGTCGCCGGTGTACGTCATCTCCGTCGCGGCTCAGCTCTCCGGACTGCATCCGCAGACCCTTCGGCAGTACGACCGGCTGGGGCTGGTCTCGCCCGACCGCACACCCGGGCGGGGCCGCCGCTATTCGGCCCGGGACATCGAACTGCTCCGTACGGTGCAGCAGTTGTCCCAGGACGAGGGCATCAACCTGGCCGGCATCAAGCGCATCATCGAGCTGGAGAACCAGGTCGCGGCCCTGCAGCAGCGGGTCGTCGAGCTGCAGGGCGCCCTGGAGGGCGCGGCCAGCGCGATGCAGCAGCGGGAAGCGGCGGTGCACGCCTCCTACCGGCGGGATCTGGTGCCGTATCACGACGTGCAGCAGACCAGCGCGCTGGTGGTGTGGCGGCCCAAGCGGCCGGAGTGATCCGGCCGGCCGGGGCGTGAGCTCTCGGCACACGAGGTGGCAAAGGGCCGGGGAAACCCGGCCCTTGTCGCGTTTTGGGGTGCGGGGTGCGGGGTGCGGGGTGCGGGGTGCGGGGTGCGGCATCGTGCCGTGCCGCGTGTGGTGCGCGGGGTGCGGCGTCGTGCCGTGCCGCCGGTGTCCGTCGGCGTACGGCCGCGCCCGCTCAGCAGCCGTTGTACCCGGCCGTCGGCATCGACAGCCGGCGGTGCACCTGCGACTTCATCGCCAGGGTGTAGACCGGCTCGTCGAGGTCGGTGGTCTCCAGGCGCACCCCGGCCTCCGCGCACCGTGCGGTGAACTCGGCGGCGTTGTCGATGGCGTTCTCCAATGCCCGGCGGTTGGGCGCCACGAACACATCCACCAGGCCCGCTTCGACATCGCGCCACAGCGCGCCGTGGTCGGCGCGCAGGTGGTGCAGGCTGAGCCGGCAGGTCAGGTGGTAGTCACGGGCTGCCGCCCACTGGGTGCACATGTCGTGCTGGCCGCGGTCGTCGACCAGGAACGGATCCTCGTCCAGCTCGGACAGCGGCATCAGGCAGGCGATCGCCGTGACTCGGACCGAGTTCATCGTGCCCTCCGGGGCGTGGCGACTGTGGGGGCGACGATACCCCCGCGGGTGGCCCGTGGAGGAGGGGCTGTACCGGGCGGCGAAGCGTAACCGCAGGCGTGACAGATCTTCCAGCCGTCCTGGCTGACGGCCAGTTGGCCGCCGCAGCGTGGGCAGAGCTCGGCGTGCGGGTGCGGCCGGGCGGGGGGTGGACGGCGCGGAGCGGTCGTCACGATGCGCACTGCCGACGCCATGCGGCCTCCAGCTGCCGTCTTTTGCCTGGGGCAGGCCCGATGCCGTCCGTCGTTGCACGGAGCTGTTCGGTTCCCGTCGCTCCTGAGTACCAGGTGGACGGCCGGGGGTGGAGTGGGAAGGTCCGTTTTGAGCCAGGGCCGGGGGCTCGGCAGGGCGTGGGGCTCAGCGGGGCACGGGGCGGCGGGAGGGCGCTCAGGCCCGCCCCATCGCCTTGGTCACCGCGATCTCGATCATGACGCGATCGGGGTTGGGCGTCGGCGTCCGGCCGTAGCGCTCGGCGTACCGGCGCACCGCGTCGGCCACCGACTCGGCGTCCGTACGCACCCGTGCGATGCCCTCCAGGGTCGCCCAGCGTCCCTTGTCGACCTGGCACACGGCAACGGTGGCGCCGTCCGCGCCGGCGGCGACGATGTTCTTGACCTTGGCGCTGTCCTTGCGGGTGATGATCCGCGCGATCCGCTGCCCGGCGTCGTAGGTGACGCCTACCGGGACGACATGCGGGGTCCCGTCCGTACGCAGCGTGGTGAGCGTCGGCATCAGGTACTCGCCCCAGAAGGCGAGGTATTCGGGGCTGAGGGCGCTGAGGTCATGGGGCATGGGGGCCAGCGTAGTTCGGGGGCCGGGATTCAGAGGAGGTCGATGGTTTCCAGGTCGAAGGAGAAGGGGGCGGGGAGGGGGAGGGGTTTGCCAATGGGGGCGGTGTTGTGCCCTTCGTAGTCGTCCCCGGAAGGCTCGCTGAATAGCGTGAGGGTGGACTTGCCGCGGTCCACGAGCAGGTACAGCGGAATGCCGGCGCGGGCGTAGCAGTGCCGCTTGGCCTTCCGGTCGCGTTCCGGATTGCTCGATGTCACCTCCACGACCATGGCGACTCCGTCGCTCGGCATCCAGGGATCCGCGCCGCGGAACAGGCGGATCTCACGGGGGGCGATGGTGGCATCCGGGATCACATGATTCTTGGGACACCTGCCGCCGCGCGGCATGGTGAGCCCTTTGTAGCCGGAGACATCCATGTCTACCGCGGACTTTCGCATGATCTGCGAGACGACCCCGCTGAAGCAGTGCTCATGCGTGCCGTCCGTGGGTGGCGTCACAACGATCTCCCCCTCGATCAGCTCGGCTCGGAAGCCCAGGGGCGTCTCCAAGGCGAGGAAGTAATCCAGGAGGGTTTCTTCGTCGGTGGGCATAGGCGCGTGTGCCATAGCCGTCATGCTGCACCTCCTTGTGGTCGAAGGCCAGTGTCGCCGGGTGACGTGGGCCGGGTCGGCGCGTTGGGCGGGATTCCCTCGCACGAGTGAGCGAGGGTGGGGTGGGAGGCACTCCCGGAACAACCTTGAGTGGAATAGACTCAACTTATTGCACGTTGGCATGAGCAGGGTGGGTGCCGCACGGGCGCACGGACGGGGTCCGAGCCGGACCCGCAGGGGCTGACGGGCCCGCAGACGCTGCTGAGGACGAGTCGAGGAGGATCGCGAGGACGTGGACGCCGAGCTGACCAACAAGAGCCGGGAGGCGCTGAGCGCCGCCAATGAGCGGGCGGTCACCGCCGGGCATGCGGACATGACGTCCGCGCATCTCCTGCTCGCGCTGCTGGCCGGGCAGGACAACGAGAACATCATGGACCTGCTGTCCGCCGTGGAGGCGGACGCCGCCGTGCTGCGCAACGGCGCCGAGCGGCAGCTCGCCGGGCTGCCGAGCGTGCAGGGCTCGACGGTCGCGCCGCCGCAGCCGGACCGCGATCTGCTCGCCGCCATCGCGGACGCCACCCAGCGGGCCAAGGAGCTCGGTGACGCGTACGTCTCCACCGAGCACCTGCTCATCGGCCTCGCCGCCAAGGGCGGGCGCACCGGCGAGCTGCTGGCCGA
The DNA here is from genome assembly GCF_900187385.1 of Streptomyces sp. 2114.4. NCBI lineage: Bacteria > Bacillati > Actinomycetota > Actinomycetes > Kitasatosporales > Streptomycetaceae > Streptomyces > Streptomyces sp. 2114.4. The sequence goes on along the minus strand of NZ_FYEY01000001.1, from coordinate 3,756,022 downwards.
CCAGGGCGCGAGCGCCAAGAAGCTGCTGGCCGCCTTCGAGGCGAGCCGGGGCGGCCAGCGGGTGACCAACGCCGACCCGGAGGGCACGTACAAGGCGCTGGAGAAGTTCGGTACGGACTTCACGGCGGCCGCTCGCGAGGGCAAGCTCGACCCGGTCATCGGCCGGGACCACGAGATCCGGCGCGTGGTGCAGGTGCTCTCCCGCCGGACGAAGAACAACCCCGTGCTGATCGGTGAGCCGGGCGTCGGCAAGACCGCCGTCGTCGAGGGCCTGGCGCAGCGGATCGTCAAGGGCGATGTGCCCGAGTCGCTGCGCGACAAGCGGCTGGTCGCGCTCGACCTGGGGGCGATGGTCGCGGGCGCCAAGTACCGCGGTGAGTTCGAGGAGCGGCTGAAGACCGTCCTGGCGGAGATCAAGTCCAGCGAGGGCCAGATCATCACCTTCATCGACGAGCTGCACACGGTCGTCGGCGCGGGCGCCGGCGGCGACTCCTCGATGGACGCCGGCAACATGCTCAAGCCGATGCTCGCCCGCGGTGAGCTGCGGATGGTCGGCGCGACGACGCTGGACGAGTACCGCGAGCGGATCGAGAAGGACCCGGCGCTGGAGCGGCGCTTCCAGCAGGTGCTGGTCGCCGAGCCGACGGTCGAGGACACCGTGGCGATCCTGCGCGGGCTCAAGGGCCGCTACGAGGCGCACCACAAGGTGCAGATCGCGGACTCCGCCCTGGTCGCCGCGGCCTCCCTCTCCGACCGCTACATCACCTCCCGCTTCCTGCCCGACAAGGCCATCGACCTCGTCGACGAGGCCGCCTCCCGGCTCCGTATGGAGATCGACTCCTCCCCGGTGGAGATCGACGAGCTCCAGCGCGCCGTGGACCGGCTCAAGATGGAGGAGCTGGCGCTGCGCAACGAGACCGACGCCGGCTCCCTCCAGCGGCTGGAGAAGCTGCGCAAGGACCTCGCCGACAAGGAGGAGGAGCTGCGAGGCCTGACCGCCCGCTGGGAGAAGGAGAAGGAAAGCCTCAACCGGGTCGGTGCGCTCAAGGAAAAGCTCGACGAGCTGCGCGGCCAGGCCGAGCGGGCCCAGCGCGACGGCGACTTCGACACCGCTTCCAAGCTGCTCTACGGCGAGATCCCGGGCGTCGAGCAGGCGCTGGAGGAGGCGGCCGCCGCCGAGGCCGAGCAGGAGGCGTCCAAGGAGTCCATGGTCAAGGAGGAGGTCGGTCCCGACGACATCGCCGATGTGGTCGGCGCTTGGACCGGCATCCCGGCCGGCCGGCTGCTGGAGGGCGAGACCCAGAAGCTCCTGCGCATGGAGGAAGAGCTCGGCAAGCGCCTGATCGGCCAGACCGAGGCCGTACGGTCGGTCTCCGACGCGGTGCGCCGCACCCGCGCCGGCATCGCCGATCCGGACCGGCCCACCGGCTCCTTTCTCTTCCTCGGCCCGACCGGTGTCGGCAAGACCGAGCTGGCCAAGGCGCTCGCGGACTTCCTCTTCGACGACGAGCGGGCGATGGTCCGGATCGACATGTCGGAGTACGGCGAGAAGCACAGCGTCGCGCGGCTGGTCGGCGCGCCGCCCGGCTACGTCGGCTACGAGGAGGGCGGCCAGCTCACCGAGGCGGTCCGCCGCCGGCCGTACTCCGTCGTCCTGCTGGACGAGGTCGAGAAGGCACACCACGACGTCTTCGACATCCTGCTGCAGGTGCTCGATGACGGCCGGCTCACGGACGGCCAGGGCCGCACGGTCGACTTCCGCAACACCATCCTCATCCTGACCTCCAACCTCGGCTCCAACTTCCTGATGGACCCGCTGCTCAAGGAGGAGCAGAAGAAGGAGAAGGTGCTGGAGACGGTCCGAGTCGCCTTCCGGCCCGAATTCCTCAACCGGCTCGACGACGTGGTGGTCTTCCACCCGCTCGGCACCGACCAGCTCCAGCGGATCGCCCGGATCCAGCTCGACCACCTGCAGCGCCGCCTCGGCGACCGCCGTCTGACCCTGGACGTCACCGACCGCGCCCTGACCTGGCTCGCCTGGCTGGGCCAGGAGCCGGTGAGCGACGCCCCCGCGCCGGACCTGTCCTACGGCGCCCGGCCGCTGCGCCGGCTGGTCCAGACGGCCATCGGCGACCCGCTCGCCCGCGCCATCCTGGCGGGCGAGGTGCTGGACGGGGACACCGTGCGGGTGGACGTGGACGGCGACCAGCTGTCGGTGGAGCCTGCCGGGCGGGCCGTGGCCTGACCGCCCACCGCGATCCGGGGGTACGACTGCGCCGCCCGGTCGTGTCTCTGATCATTTCCTTGACCGGCAGCTGAGCGGCCTCTTCCCCGCATCCGCTCCGTCCCGGGTTGCCAGGACGGGGCGGATGTGGGGGAGGATGGCAGGGACCAGACGAAGGGAATTCCACGGTGAGCATCGACCCGTCCTCGATTCCGAATTTCGGGGGCCAGCCCGAACCCGAGCCCTCGGGGCCTGAGGGTCCCGTCGTGCCTGACCAGGACCTGGTCAAGCAGCTCCTCGACCAGATGGAGCTGAAGTACGTCGTCGACGAGGAGGGTGACCTCGCCGCTCCGTGGGAGCAGTTCCGCACGTACTTCATGTTCCGGGGCGAGGAGGAGCAGCAGATCTTCTCCGTCCGTACGTTCTACGACCGTGCCCACGGCATCGACGACAAGTCGAAGCTGCTGGAGGCGATCGACGACTGGAACCGCCGGACGCTGTGGCCCAAGGCCTACACCCACACCCATGACGACGGCACGGTCCGTCTGATCGGTGAGGCATCGATGCTGATCGGCACCGGTGTCTCGCTCGAACACTTTGTGTCGAGCACGGTCAGCTGGGTCCGCGCCTCGATCGAATTCGATAAGTGGATCGTCGAGCAGCTTGGCCTGGAGGCCGAGATCGACGGCGACTCCGACGAGAAGCCGGGCGACGACGAGGCCTGAGCCTCGCCTCACCCACCCCGGCTGCGCGGGCCCCGGAGCGACGCTCCGGGGCCCGCGTCCGTCTGCGCCGGGGCGGAGCCGGCAGCGGCCGGTTTCCGGAGCAGGGGGCGGCAGCGCGAGGGCGGCCGTTCCGGCCAGGCTTAACATTTTCGGCCACCTGTGGAAATCTGCGTCGTGCATTGTTCGTCCGCCCACGGTGTGGGGAGCGGACGCGGACCTGGGGGGAGGCCGGCGGTGTCCATCGAGCTGCCTGGTGAAGTCGTCTGGATCATGGAGTTGATGGGCCTGGAGTGGCCCGACATCGACGAGGACGAACTGCGGGCCTGGGGTGGGCATGTACGGGAGTTCGGCCAGGGGCTGAAGGAGTCGCACGACGACACGGATTCCCTTCTGAAGGGCCTCGCGGATGCCTATGAGGGTGCGTCCTACGACGCCTTGCTCAGCCGGTGGGGCCAGGCATCCGGCGAGCACCTGACGACCCTGACCACGTGCTGCGACGTACTGGCCACGGCGTTGGAGGTGACGGCCACCGGCGTGGTGGCGGCCAAGGGGGTGGTCATCGCCCAACTCGTCATCACCGCTGTCGAGATGGCGGCTGCGGCTGCCGCGACGGTGGCGACACTGGGCATCGCCGCAGCGGCCGAGGCGGCAGCCATCGAGGTCGGGAAACGCATCGTCAGGGAGATCATCCAGCAGATCGAGGACGTCCTCATCGCCGAATTGGTCTCCATGGCGATCGAGCCCTTCCAGGCCGAGATCGAAAAGGCCGTGTCCGGCCTTGTCTTCAAGGGCGTTGACGCTGCCGTGGGTGCTGCGGGGGGTGCCGCATGAGCAAAGGTTTCAGGGCCGACACCAATGCGTTGGACCGGGCGTCCAGGCGGCAGCTCGAGCACGCTGTACGGGTGGAAAGTCACTCGCGGAACCTGGATTCGCGGACCCGCGGAAAGGTGCTCGGGCGGGGCAAGTTCGGCAAAATCATCCAGGATGCAGTCCGTCCGATCATCGATTCGATGATCGGCGATATGTCGAAGTCGATGGCCAAGGGGCACCGCTCACTCGGGCAGGGCCTCGACATCACCAGGAAGAACATCGCCGACGCCGAGAAGGCAGTCGAGGAAAGTTTCAAGAAGCACCACAAGTCCCTCAAAGAAGAGGGCATTGACCTCAAGCCCGGCCAGTCCATGCCGGACAAGAAGTCGCTGCGTGAGCTGTACCGCCGGCGGGTGGACGAGCGGGTCGACGAGCTGGAACTCCAGGGACACGGCGTGGGCCGGCACCTCAAGGTGTCGGACCAGCAGCTCAAGGATCGGCTCGGCCGCCCGATCGAGGAAACGGTGAACGTTGCACAGCCGCCGGTCTACAACGACCGCGGCTTCCCGGTGAAGCAACCCCCGAAACGCGTCACGCGGTGGGCAAGGGACGAGTATGGGTTCATCCGGTCGAACGAGAAGATCGACCCGTTGCACGGGCCCGACGCCCGACAACGCCTCGGTCCACCACAGCTCTACCATGACAAGGAAAAGCGGGGCGCAGACGGCAACCCGCTGAACCATACGTGCGACAGGTATTCAACGGCATTCAAGGACAACGAGTCATTCATGCATGCCGAACGATATGCGCGCGAGCGAATTCCGGACAGTCCGCCGTACGAGGTCAAGTTCTCACCGGGTGACGCGTGGGGCCCCGGAAGTCACCACGGCAAGTTTCGCGGCTTCTATATCGACCCTGATAATCCGATGTCGAACGGCAAGGTCAACTACCGGGATGTGGACTTCAAGGATACCGGGATCGTTGCAGTCTACAAGCCGGACGGCAAGGGTGGGTTCAACCTCCATACGATGTTCCCGCAGCCGGCCATGAAGGAAAATTTCAGCCGTCACCAAGGGTCGCTGTGATTCGTGGAGTCTGGAGAGGTGGTGTGAAGTGAATATTCCTCCGCTTCGCTGGAGTTTTCGGCAGGTGCCCGGATGGGGAGAGGACGAAAGGCTCAGGAGGTTCTACGAGTCCTGCTTCCGGGGCGATACGATCCACGAGATCGGCGAATTCAAGCCGTATGCGTCCGACGGCAGCGAATTCGCACACCGCCTCCAGGTGAGCTTGGAATATCTGCTGGAGCAGCAGCCCGCCTCAACGAAGGACTGGCTGGGCCTCACCGGATTCCAGTTCTTTTCCGAGGGGGAGCTCTACGGGTTTCTTCTCGATGTTTACCACTACTTCTACGGCGATAGGGCGGAGCCGCCGTCGGCTCCCGATCCGGATCGCCCCCCACCGGGCAACCAGGATCAATTCTGGACAGAATGGAGGTGAATGTTCGAGAAGGTCACTGTCTGTACGATCAACTCGCATTACTTCCTTGGCCACTCCCCCGGCCATCGGCCTGGACCACGTCGACCGCGCAGTACGGAGCCCCGCATGCCCACCCGAGACGAGCTGCCCCCCCGCACCGGCCCGTGGGCCACCCGCTTCGACTCCGAGGAGGCGATGGTAGAGGCGGACAACGCCCTGCGTGAGGCCGCCCTGAACCAGCACGACCTCTCGCCGATTCTGCCCTTCGAGGCCGTTTACGGAGAGGGGGAGGGCTGCCTGGGGAAGGCCACCGCGATCACGATCGATCCGCGGCGGCCCTACAACTCCGACGGTGAAGTCAATTACGTCTACGCGGATTTCTCCACGCGCGGCCTGCTGTACGGCGTGTACCGCCCGGCCGAGCCGGTGGGGGACGCAGCGGGCGACGACGGGCCGACGACCGGGGCAGATCTCTGGAACACCACGCTCTACCCGTACCCGGGCGGCTACCGGGAAATCGACCCGGTCTCCGTACCGCTGGCCGACCTGGGGCTGGACGTACCCGGGATCGACCGTCGTTTCGTGCATTTCTGCGCCGGAATTCTCGGGGTCGAGGCGGTCGATGATCTCGGCATGCTTCGGGAGACGTTCGATCTGGCCTGGCCCGATTACCAGGACACGATTCGCGCGGGGCTCATGCATGTGGTGACGAACGAGCCGCTGACGGTGAGCCAGTGGTTCGACCTGACCTATGTGCAATTCCCCGACCAGCGGGAGCTGCGGGCCTATCTCGCGCAGGTCTATGCCTACCTCTTCGACGACTTCGAGGCCATGCCGGTCGCTCCTCAGTGACGCACGGAGCACGGTCCGGGATGCGGAGGGGAACGGTGCAGTATCAGGGGGCGGGGATGCCGCAGAGCGCAACGACTCTTTCCGTGGTGACCGGGACGGGCCGCCGGTTGCCCCGGCCCGGAGGGGCCCTCGCCCGAGAAGTGCCGGACGTGACGGCGGGACCCACGGAACCTGAGAGCGACCGGCGGCACCTCGCTTCAGAGCTTCTGGAGACGGTCCGCCGCGTCCCGTAGGACCGACTCCTGCTTGCAGAAGGCGAAGCGGACGTACGGGGCGCCCTGGTCCTTGTGGTCGTAGAAGACGGCGTTGGGGATGGCGACGACGCCGGCGCGTTCGGGGAGGGCGCGGCAGAAGGCGAAGCCGTCGTCGTGGCCGAGGGGGCGGATGTCGGTGGTGATGAAGTAGGTGCCGGAGGGGCGGAAGACCGTGAAGCCCGCCTCCGTGAGGCCGGTGGCCAGGATGTCGCGCTTGGCGCGCAGATCGTCACGCAGGGCGGTGAAGTAGCTGTCGGGGAGGGCCAGCGCCTCGGCGACGGCGTACTGGAAGGGCCCGGCGGAGACATAGGTGAGGAACTGCTTGGCCGAGCGGACGGCGCTGACCAGCTCCGGGGGTGCGGTGACCCAGCCGACCTTCCAGCCGGTGAAGGAGAAGGTCTTGCCGGCCGAGCCGATGGTGACGGTGCGTTCGCGCATCCCGGGGAACGACGCGAGGGGAAGGTGCTCGCCCTCGAACACGAGGTGTTCGTAGACCTCGTCGGTGATGACGAGGAGGTCGCGCTCGCAGGCGAGGCGGGCGATCTCGGCAAGCTCCTCGCGGGAGAGCACGGTGCCGGTGGGGTTGTGCGGGGTGTTGAGGAGGATCAGGCGGGTGTGGTCGGTGACGGCGTCGCGCAGTTCGTCCAGGTCGAGGCGGTAGGAGCCGGACGCGGGGTCGGCGCGCAGGGTGACCGGGACGCGACGGCCGCCGGCCAGCGCGATGCCGGCCGCGTACGAGTCGTAGTACGGCTCCAGCGCGATGACCTCGTCGCCCGGCTCCAGCAGCGCCAGCAGCGAGGCGGCGATGGCTTCGGTGGCGCCGGCGGTGACCAGGACCTCGGTGTCGGGGTCGCAGGAGAGGCCGAGGTGTCCGTAGAAGCGCTGTTGGTGGGCGGCGACGGCGGCGCGCAGCTCGGGGATGCCGGGGCCGGGCGGGTACTGGTTGCCGCGGCCGTCGCGCAGGGCACGCACCGCCGCCTCCCTGACTTCTTCCGGGCCGTCGGCATCGGGGAAGCCCTGGCCGAGGTTGATGGAGCCGGTCCGTACGGCGAGTGCCGACATTTCGGCAAAGATCGTGGTGCCGAATTCGGCGAGGCGGCGGTTCAGCAGCGGTCGGTCCATGGGCGCCATCCTCCGTCGAACCTCTGGAATTCCTCAACAGTGCTTTGAGATCGCGGGGGCCGGGCAGCAGCCCGTACGGAAGGCAGCGACGGCCGTCGACGAGGACGGCCCCGGCGCGGGACGGCGCCGGAGCGGCGCACCGGGCGCCGGACGGAGCGGGTGCCTCGCTTCGGGGGAACGAAAGGAAGGTGAGGCAGATGGGGATCGTGTATTTCCTGGTGGTCTGCGTGGTGGTGGTCGGCCTGCTGGCCCTGGTCTCGCGGAACGTGACCGGATCATGGGGCGGACGGGGCCGGGGTGGTTCGTCCGCGGCGGGCGGCGGCAGCTGGTGGGCCGGCGGTGACGGGGGGTCGAGCCTGGGTGGTGGGCACCACCACGGCGGTGGCGGGCATCACGGTGGCGGGGGCTGTGGCGGTGGCTCCTCCTGCGGTGGTGGCGGCTGTGGCGGCGGCGGTGGCGGTGGCGGCTGCGGTGGCGGCGGCTCCTGAGTCGATGGCGGGCTCCTGGGCCGAGGCGGGGTCCTGCGCCGAGGTGGGTTCCTGGGCCGACGGCGGCTCCTGAGTCGGCCGTCGGTTGCCCCTGAGCCGACATCCGGCTGCTTCTGCGCCGGATGCCCGTTTTCTCCAACTCCACTTGTGCGGAAGGGCTGTTGCTTGCCGCATATGCGCCTGGCGGGTTCTGATGAAGGCATCAACACCCGCTGGGCGCTTGGTTGTTGAACAGGTGAACTGCAGGGCCCCCGGGCGGATGGAAACCCGGAGAAGATGGGTAAAAGCGCTGTGGGCGACAGGGCTTTCATGATTCCCTCTCCCTGGAGAATCCCCCACGTTCTCCGTTCCCACGTGGGCACGAGCCGGCAGGCATGCGGATATTCCCTGCCTTCAACGGGCGGGCCGGCCCACCATTCCACTGCGTGCTTGCGGAGCCGACCCATGCTCACCACTTTGCAGACGGCGTACACCGATACCCGTGCCTCCGACCTGGCCTGGGCGCTGGGCAGGGAACCCCTGCCGGCCCTCGCCGTACTCGATCTCGAACTTCACGGCGCACAGCTGCAGTTGAGGCTGCTCGGCGCTTCTCACCAGGTGCTTCTCGAGGAGGAGCGCGGCACCTGTTCCGAAACGGTCGCCTGTATGCCGGGCAGCAGCACGCCGCTTCCGCTGGGGGTGGCGAAGCGGCTCGGGGACTGGGAGTACGAATTCGCCGCCCATGTGGAGACGCTGTCGCGCGGCTCGTTCGCCGGGCGTGCACAGGAATTGCTCGCGCTGGTGGCCGAGCATCCGCACGGCCTCGCCGGGACGTTCCCCGGCTCGCCGCACGCCTTCACGGCGATGCTGGCGCAGTGCCAGCAGGGCCAGGTGCGCTGGCGGACCTGGCACGCGTATCCCCAGGAGGGCCGCTTGGTGGCCACGCGTACCCGGGTGGGCGTACGGGCGGCGGTCGCGGCGGTCTAGCCGGAGTGGGCGAAAGGGGCCGGTCCGGCCGACGGAAGGGTGTGCGGCCGTGGGCGGCGCGAGGGGCGTACGAGCTGTGCGCCGGGGGTGTCGGTGCCTGGAGGGGCGCGGGCGGTGCCGGGTGCGCGGGCCGGCCGGCCGGTGTGGTGTGGAAGCGCACCGCGCTCCCCGTGTGAGGACGGTGTCCCCCCGGCGGGTGTGGCCCGCAGACTGCACCCGTGTGGGTGACGGAGAGGCACGGAATCGTCACGTAGCGTTCACTTTATGATCGACCCGCCAGAGCCCGTTCTCACCGGCGTCCCCGGGCCGCTGGAGGCCATGACGCCGGCGCGACTGCCCGTGCCGGCCGGGCCCGGCCGGCTGCTCGTCCTCGCCGTCGTCTTCGTCTGCGCCGCCTGCGGCCTGGTCTACGAACTCGAACTGGTCGCGCTGGCCACGTACCTGGTCGGCGACTCCGTCACCCAGGCGTCGATCGTGCTGTCCGTCATGGTCTTCGCGATGGGCGTCGGCGCACTGCTCGCCAAGCGGCTGCGCTGCCGGGCGGCGGTCGGTTTCGGCGCGGTCGAGGCCGGCCTGGCGCTGGTCGGCGGCAGTTCCGCCATGGCGCTCTACGCCTGCTTCGCCTGGTTCGGCCAGTCCCGCTCCGCGCTCGTCAGCTTCTCCCTGGCCATCGGCATCCTGATCGGCGCCGAGGTGCCGCTGCTGATGACGCTGATCCAGCGGGTGCGCCGGCAGGACGCGGGCGGCGCGGTCGCCGACCTCTTCGCCGCGGACTACGTCGGTGCGCTCGTCGGGGGCCTGGCCTTTCCCTTCCTGCTGCTGCCGCTCTTCGGCCAGTTGACCGGCGCCCTGCTCACCGGCGGCGTCAACGCGGTGGCCGGCGGCGTGCTGGTGCTGTGGCTCTTCCGCGACGATCTGAGCGCCCGCGCCCGCTGGACCCTGCTCGCCGCCAATGCCCTGGTCCTCGCGCTGCTGGCCGCGGGCGTGCTGCTGGCCGCGCCGTTCGAGCGGGCCGCCCGGCAGGCGGTGTACGGCTCCTCGGCGCGGGTCGCGGTGCAGACCGGCATCCAGGAAGTGGTGATGACCGGCGGTACGGGGGACGGAGCCGGTGCGGGGCGGGGGAGGAAAGGTTTAGGCGGGCCGCTGGCGCTCTATCTGGACGGCCGGCTCCGGGTCAGCGCGGAGACCGAATACCGCTACCACGAAGCGCTGGTGCATCCGGCGATGGCGGCCGGCCCGCACCGCCGGGTGCTGGTCCTCGGCGGCGGCGACGGCCTCGCGGTACGCGAGATCCTTCGCCACCGCCAGGTGCGCTCGGTCACCGTCGTCGAACTCGATCCCGGTGTGCTGCGGCTCGCGCGCCGCGACCCCGGCCTCTCCCGCCTCAACCATCACTCGCTCAGCGATCCGCGGGTGCGGGTGGTGACCGCCGATGCCTTCGAGTGGCTGCGGCAGCAGGGCCTGCGCGGGCGCGGCCGGCGGCAGGCGCCGTTCGACGTCATCGTCTCCGACCTCCCCGACCCGGGGATCGCGGCGAGCACCAAGCTCTACTCACAGGAGTTCTACGGTCTCGCGACGCGGCTGCTGGCACCCGACGGGCGGCTGGTGGTGCACGCCGGACCGCCGGTCGAGCGCGCGCGCCTGTACTGGACGGTGGAGTCGACGGTCCGGTCGGTGGGCCTGGCGACCGTGCCGTACCGCCTGGCCGGCCGGCCCGCGTCGTTCTACGGCGGCCCGGACCGCGCGGCCTCCCCCGTGGCGTCGGTGGACGCGGAGGTGCCCGCCGCCGCGCCGTCGGCCGGCCCGGACCGGTACTGGGGCTTCGTGCTGGCCGCGCGGCACCGGCCCCGGCTCGGTCTGGCGCCCGATGCGCCGCTGCCGGCCGGGCTCACCTGCGCGGAGCTGCAGGCCGGGCGGCGCGGCGAGGCCCACGACCGGCTGTCCGGGCTGCCGGCGTCGACGCTGATGCATCCGCGGTATCTCGACTGAGCGGGCGGGGGAGGTGCGAGCAGGGGAGGGGCTGGTGAGGGTCCCGTGAGGGAACGGGGAGGGTGCCGCGGATACGGGGGCGGCGCGGGAGCCGGGGCGCCGCGCAGAAAGTTCTGTCCGGGCGGCACGGGGTGCGGGGGTGCTGGGTAGGCTCCCATGTCATGGAGCATGAGGTGTACGTTCCGTTTCCCGTCGGGACCGTGCGGCAGGCGCTCACCGAGCCGGAGCGGGTGGCGCGCTGTGTCCCGGGAGTCCAGCTCGACGCCGATGCCGCCCCCCGGACCCCGGTGGGCAGGCTGCGGCTGCGTATCGGAAGCTCCACCATCACTTATCGCGGCACGCTGACGGTCAGTGCCGCCGCCGAGGACGACGGGTCCGGCGACGGCGGTCCGGGCGACCGCGGCACGGGCGGCGATGCCGCGGGCGATGCGGCCGCCGTGGTCACCGTCGAGGCGAAGGGCACCGAGACACGGGGCGACGGGTCGGTCGCGCTGACCCTGACCGTACGGCTCTCGCCGGCCACCGAACCGGGTCCCGGGACGACGCTGGCCTGTTCGGGCACGGTCCATGGCGACGGCCGGCTCGCCGAGGCCACCGACCAGGCGGCCCGGACCGCCGGCCGCAGGCTGCTGGACCGCTTCGCGGAGAACCTGGCGGCCGATCTGCGGCAGCGTCCGGTGACGGGGCGGACCGGCGACGGCCCTTCGGCCGGGGGCACCGCCGATGCGGCCGGGCCGGGGGTCTTCGGCACGGAGGTGCCGCCGTCGTCCCTGGAGCCGGGCAGTGACGAGGGCCCGGACGGTGAGGAAGGCGCCGGGGAGGCGGCGGGCCTCGGTGAGGCGGCCGGGGACGTCGGGGATCTCGATGCGGGGGACGCCGAGGACGTTTTCCGCGCGGCGCCCGACGGGCACCCCGAGCACGCCTACGGTCACGATCCGGACGGCCTCGCCCCCGCCGAGGCCGCGCACGCCCGCCGGACGATGATCGGGCGCAGCGCGGAGGAAGTCGACCACGCCCCGCCGCGCGGGCGGTACGCACCGGTGCCCGCGCCCGAACCGCACGGCCCCTCGGTGGCCCTGCGCTGGGCGGCGCCCGCCGCCGCCGTGGTGCTGGCGTCCGCCGTGGTCGTCGGCCGGGTGCTGCGCCGGCGGCGCTGACCCCGTCGTTCACCGGCCGGCCGCGCGCCGTCCCGGCGTTCCGCGTCGTCCCCGCGCCCCGTCCCGGCGTCCCGCGCCGGGGGCCGACGCACCGTTAGGGTCGGTCCCGTGAGTACCGACAACACCACGCGGAACGCGGCGCCGGACCAGGCGTCACCAGGCGTACGGCTGGCCGCCGGAGAGACCGAAGTGACCGTTCGTCCGGACCACGGCTGCCGGATCGCCGGCCTGCGGGTGGGCGGTACGGAGCTGCTGCGGCAGGGCGACAGGTACGGCTGTTTCCCGATGGTTCCATGGTGCGGCCGGATCGCGCACGGCCGGTTCCGCAACGGGGGCGAGCTGCACCAGATGCCCCTCAACGCCGCGCCGCACGCCATCCACGGCACCGGCCGCAACGTCCGCTGGCGGACCGCGCGTTCGAGCGCCACGGAGGCGGTCTTCACCTACGACCTGGCCGATCCGGCGGCGCCCTGGCCGTATCCGGGGCGGGTGACCCAGGTCGTCGAGCTGGCCGCGGACGGTGGCTCGCTCACCCTCACCCTGTGCGTCGAGGCGACCGGCGACTCCTTCCCCGCGCAGGCCGGATGGCACCCCTGGTTCCTGCGGAACCTCGGCGAGGGCGGCGCGGACGCACGGCTCGACTTCACGGCCGAATGGCAGGAGGAGCGGGGCGCGGACCACCTCCCGACCGGCCGGCGGATTCCGCCGCAGCCGGGGCCCTGGGACGACTGCTTCGGGATGCCGCAAGGGGTCGAGGCCACCCTCACCTGGCCGGACCGGCTGGAGCTGACGGTCAGCAGCCGTGGCGAGTGGGTCGTGGTCTACGACGAGCAGGAGGCCGCGGTCTGCGTCGAGCCGCAGTCCGGCCCGCCGAACGGCCTCAACACCCTGCCGCGCCTGGTCACGCCCATCGACCCGCTGGAGATCTCCACGACCTGGAGCTGGCGGAGCCTGTCGCCGGGCACCGCCTGAGGGCCGGCCCGGAACGACCGTCTGAGGACCCTCGTCGTGCGCCTGCCGCGGCGGTGCGGGCGCCTGCCGCGGGGCCCTGTGCGCCTGCCAGGGGTGGCGGGGCAGCCCGTAAGCTCGTGCGCATGAGTGACGACGTGCGCGGCGAGCTGCTGCAGCAGATCAAGGACAAGGCCGTGGTGCACGGCAAGGTGACGCTTTCCTCCGGCAAGGAGGCCGACTACTACATCGACCTGCGCCGGATCACCCTGGACGGCGAGGCCGCGCCGCTGGTCGGACAGCTGATGCTGGAGATCACCGCCGACCTCGACTACGACGCGGTCGGCGGGCTGACGCTCGGTGCCGACCCGGTCGCGACCTCGATGCTGCACGCCTCCGCCGCGCGCGGCGGCCGGCTGGACGCGTTCGTGGTCCGCAAGGCGCAGAAGGCGCACGGTATGCAGCGCCGTATCGAGGGTCCGGACCTCAAGGGCCGCCGGGTGCTGGTCGTCGAGGACACCTCCACCACCGGCGGCTCCCCGCTGACCGCCGTCGAGGCGGCGCGTGAGGCGGGCGCCGAGGTCGTTGCGGTGGCAACGATCGTCGACCGGGGCGCCGCGTCCGCGATCGCGGAGGCCGGAGTCCCCTATATCACCGGCTACCAGCTCGGCGACCTCGGCCTGAGCTGACCGGGTCCGAGGACCGCGGGAAATCCGGCAGAACCGCGCTGAACTGCGGCTTTACCGAGGGGCGGCTGGTTTCACGTGAAACCGGCCGCCCACACTGCGGGACGGCCGGGCGCGGGATGTGGAGCAATCCGCCGAGTCTGGGAAGATGTGCTCGGCGAAGTCCTCGCCCCCTGGTCAGGGCCAAGAAAGCACACCCGCACACCTGAAGGAGCGGACAGATGCCCATCGCAACCCCCGAGGTCTACAACGAGATGCTTGACCGGGCGAAGGCAGGAAAGTTCGCCTACCCGGCCATCAACGTCACCTCGACGCAGACGCTGCACGCCGCGCTGCGTGGGTTCGCCGAGGCGCAGAGCGACGGCATCATCCAGATCTCCACCGGTGGTGCGGAGTTCCTGGGCGGCCAGTACAACAAGGACATGGTGACCGGCGCGGTCGCGCTCGCCGAGTTCGCGCACGTCGTGGCCGAGAAGTACGACGTCACCGTCGCGCTGCACACCGACCACTGCCCCAAGGACAAGCTCGACGGCTATGTCCGCCCGCTGCTGGACATCTCCGCGGAGCGCGTGGCCAAGGGCCAGAACCCGCTGTTCCAGTCCCACATGTGGGACGGCTCGGCCGAGAACCTGGCCGACAACCTGGCCATCGGCCAGGAACTGCTCGCCAAGGCCGCCGCCGCCAAGATCATCCTTGAGGTCGAGATCACCCCGACCGGTGGCGAGGAGGACGGCGTCACCCACGAGATCAACGACGAGCTCTACACCACGGTCGACGACGCGCTGCGCACCGCCGAGGCGCTGGGCCTGGGCGACAAGGGCCGCTACCTGCTCGCCGCCTCCTTCGGCAATGTCCACGGCGTCTACAAGCCGGGCAACGTCGTGCTCCGCCCCGAGCTGCTGAAGGACCTGCAGGAGGGCGTGGGCGCCAAGTACGGCAAGGCCGCCCCGTTCGACTTCGTCTTCCACGGCGGCTCCGGCTCCACCCCGGAGGAGATCGCCACCGCGCTGGAGAACGGCGTGGTCAAGATGAACCTGGACACCGACACCCAGTACGCCTTCTCCCGCCCGGTCGCGGACCACATGTTCCGTAACTACGACGGCGTGCTGAAGGTCGACGGCGAGGTCGGCAACAAGAAGGCCTACGACCCGCGCAGCTGGGGCAAGCTGGCCGAGGCAGGGATGGCCCAGCGCGTCACCCAGGCCTGCGAGAACCTGCGCTCCACCGGCACCAAGATCAAGTAAGCGCGGCCGGCCGCACGGCCGGTCCCGCTGCGCACCGAGGCTCCGCATCCGCCGTGATGCGGAGCCTTCGGCGTGCCCGGACCCGGTGGTGGCCGCCGTGCGCCCAACCCGGTGCCCGCCGTGCGCCCGACTCGGTGCCTGCCTGTGCCCGGACCCGGTGCCTGCCGTGTGCTCAGGGCGGGCGAGCGGGCGCGGATACGGGCATGCTCGCGGTATGAGCGAACCGAGTGCGCCCGGCGGGGTCCGGCTGGCCTCGGCACAGGGCCGGTGGGTGCTGGCGACGGCCGTGCTGGGGTCCGGCATGGCGATGCTGGACAGCACCGTCGTCAATGTCGCCCTGCCCAGGATCGGCAAGGACCTCAACACGGACCTGGCGGTCCTCCAGTGGACCGTCACCGCCTACATGCTCACCCTCTCCTCGCTGATCCTGCTGGGCGGCGCCCTCGGCGACCGCTTCGGCCGGCGCCGGGTGTTCGTGATCGGCGTGGTGTGGTTCGCCGCTGCCTCGCTGCTGTGCGGGCTCGCGCCGGGCGCCGGGGTGCTGGTCGCGGCCCGGGCCCTGCAGGGCGTCGGCGGGGCGCTGCTCACCCCCGGCTCGCTGGCTCTGATCCAGGCCGTCTTCCACCCCGAGGACCGGGCGCGGGCGGTCGGTGCCTGGTCGGGGCTCGGTGGTGTGGCCGCGGCGGTCGGCCCGTTCATCGGCGGCTGGCTGGTGGACGGGGCGGGCTGGCGCTGGGTGTTCTTCCTGAACGTGCCGCTGGCGGCGGTGTGCGTACCGGTGGCGCTGCGGCACGTCCCCGAGACCCGGGAGCGGGACGCCCGCGAGCGCCGCGGCTTCGATGTGTCCGGCGCGGTGCTGGGGGCGCTGGCGCTGGCCGGGGTGACCTATGCGCTGATCGCCGCCCCGGGCGGGGGCGCGGGGCCCGGCGTGATCGTCCCGGCGGCGGCCGGGGTGCTGCTCGGGGTGCTCTTCGTCCATGCCGAGCGGCGGCGGAAGGATCCGATGCTGCCCCCGGCGATCTTCGGCATCCGGCTGTTCTCGGCCGTCAACGCCGTGACGGTGTGCGTCTACGCCGCGTTCGGCGGCTTCTTCTTCCTCGCCGTGCTCCAGCTCCAGGTCGTGGTGGGGTACTCGGCGCTGCAGGCCGGTACCGCGCTGCTGCCCACCACCGTGCTGATGCTGCTGCTGTCCGCCCGCTCGGGCCAGCTGGGGCAGCGCATCGGGCCGCGGATTCCGCTCACCGTCGGACCGCTGCTGTGCGCCGCGGGGATGCTGCTGATGACGCGGGTGGGCCGGGGCGCCTCGTACTTCGCCGATGTGCTGCCCGCGCTGGTGGTGCTGGGCGCGGGCATGGTGACGCTGGTCGCGCCGCTCACCTCGACCGTGCTGGCGTCGGTGGACGTGGACCGGGCGGGCCTGGCCAGTGGCATCAACAACGCGGCGGCGCGGGCCGCGAGCCTGATGGCGGTGGCCGCGCTGCCGCTGCTGGCGGGCATCGGCCCGGAGGCCTACCGCTCGGCGGACGCATTCGGCGCGGCCTTCCGGCGGGCCATGCCGTTGTGCGCGGGCATCCTGGTGCTCGGCGCGCTGATCGCCGTGCTGACCGTACGCGCCAATGTGCTGCGCGCCGCACCGGGTGCCGAGGAGCCGTGCCGGGCGGAGACGACCTACCACTGCGGGGTGAGCGCACCGCCGCTGGATCCGGGCGAGACCACGGTCCGGCGGGTCCAGCGGCTGCCGCGCGGCGGGGGACAGCCGGGCCGGCCGGCCGAGGGGGACGCGCCTTAGGAGCCCGGACCAGGCCTCCGGGCCCGTAGCCGCGCCCCAGCCGCCAGCCGCCGGCACCCACCCGGGCCGCCGGCACGCCCCTCTCCCCAGGCCGCCGGCACGCCCATATCCGCTCCGTCCCGCCCCGTCCGCCGCACTCCCAGGGGCAAGATCCCGGCTGCCGCCCGCCCCGCCCCGGCGACCAGGCAGACTGGGGAGCATGGCCATTCACGAGAACCTGCTCGGGGGACCGCCCCCGACCCATCTGCCCGACGACCCGGAACCCCGCGAACTGCTCGCCTCGGGCACGGCGCCGTCCGACGTCGCCGCGAAGTACCCCACCTCCTCCCTGGCCTGGGCCCAGCTCGCGGACGACGCCTTCGAGCAAGGCCGGGTCGTGGAGTCGTACGCCTACGCCCGCACCGGTTACCACCGCGGCCTGGACGCGCTGCGCCGGGCCGGCTGGAAGGGCCACGGCCCGGTGCCGTTCGAGCACGAGCCCAACCGCGGCTTCCTGCGGGCGCTGCACGCCCTTGCCCGCGCCGCCCAGGCGATCGGTGAGCAGGAGGAGTACGAGCGCTGCTCGACCTTCCTGCGGGACTCCTCGCCGACCGCGGCCGACACCCTCAGCTGAGGGGCTGCCACCGGTTCTCCCCGCAGTAAGGGCCGTCGCCCTCCCGCGGGGAGCCGGGCAAGATCAATGGGCCGGCCGCGTGATCGCGGTCGGCCCTTGCGCGGTCGCTGCCCAGCACGGATCATTTCCAGTGGGCCGGGTCATCCCGCGCCCGAGGGGACCGGGGCTCCCGAGCCGACGAGGAAGGGGCGGACCGCTACCCGGTAGTTCGCACCTGAGGAGTCCCTCATGTCGCAGCCGTCTCCCACCGACCCCGTGGACAGCGCCTCGACCGCACCCGCAGCGGGCCCCGCACCGGCCGGCACCGCCGAGCCCGACCCGCCGTTCGCCCCGGATCTCAGCATCGGCAGCAGCGGTACGACCCCGTACGAGGACTACGTCCAGGCGGACGTCCTCACCCACCTGCAGCACCCGCTCTCCGACGACCCCGGCGAGATGGTCTTCCTGGTCACCACCCAGGTCATGGAGCTGTGGTTCACCGTCATCGTCCATGAGTGGAGCACCGCCGCCGCGGCGCTGCGCCGCGACGACCTGGCGGAGGCAAAGGAGGCGCTGCGCCGCTCCACCTACGAGCTGGAGGCGCTGAACGCCGCCTGGAAACCGCTCGCCCGGCTGACCCCGGCGCAGTTCAACGCCTACCGCAGCGCGCTCGGCGACGGGTCCGGCTTCCAGTCCGCCATGTACCGGCGGATGGAGTTCCTGCTCGGCGAGAAGTCCGCGTCGATGCTGGTGCCGCACCGCGGCGCCGCGCGGGAGCACGCCGAACTGGAGAAGGCCCTCCAGGAGCCGAGCCTGTGGGACGAGGTGCTGCGGCTGCTCGCCCGCCGCGGCCATGCCGTGCCCGAGGCCGTCCTCCGGCGGGACCCCGCGCTGCGCTACGAGGCCGACCCGGCCGTCGAGGCCGTCTGGGCCGAGATCTACGCCGGGCCGCAGGATTCCGACCTCGTCCGGCTCGGCGAGGCGCTGACCGATGTGGCCGAGCTGGTCTGGCGCTGGCGTAACGACCACCTGGTCGCGACCCGGCGGGCCATGGGGGCGAAGATGGGCACCGGTGGTTCCGCGGGGGTGGCCTGGCTGGAGAAGCGGGCCCGCAAGAATGTCTTCCCGGAGCTGTGGACGGCGCGCAGCCATGTCTGAGACCCCGGAATTCCCCGACCACGCCGGCCTTCAGGAGCCGTCCGGCGCCCGCGAGCATGCCGCGCGGGCCGCGGAGCGGGACGCCGCCGACCCGCTCGCCGCGATCCGTGACCGCTTCGTCCTCGACGCCGCACCCGATCACGCCTCCGGCGACGCCGGGGTCTACCTGGACGGCAACTCCCTCGGCGCGCTGCCCCGTACGGTGCCCGGCCGGATCGCCGATGTCATCGCCCGCGAATGGGGCGAGCTGCGCATCCGGTCCTGGACCGAGTCCGGCTGGTGGACCGCGCCCGAGCGGGTCGGCGACAAGATCGCGCCGCTGATCGGAGCGGCACCGGGCCGGGTGGTGGTCGGCGACTCGACCAGCGTCAACCTCTTCAAGGCCGTGGTGGGCGGCGTCCGGATGGCCGGCAAGGGCTGTACGGAGATCCTCGTCGATGCCACGACCTTCCCGACCGACGGCTATATCGCCCGGTCAGCGGCCCGGATGACCGGTCTCGCGGTGCGCCCGGTCGAGCCCGCCCGGATCGCCGACGAGGTCACCGAGCGGACCGCGCTGGCGCTGGTCAACCACGTCGACTACCGCACCGGACGGCTCCACGACCTGCCCGGCATCACCCGCGCGCTGCACTCCGCGGGCGCGCTCGCCGTCTGGGACCTGTGCCACAGCGCCGGGGCGCTGCCGGTCGGCCTCGATGCGCACCACGTCGACCTCGCCGTGGGCTGCACGTACAAGTACCTCAACGGCGGCCCGGGTGCGCCCGCCTACCTCTACATCCGCGAAAGCCTCCAGGAGCGGTTCGAATCGCCGCTGCCGGGCTGGAATTCGCACGGCGATCCGTTCGCCATGGACCCCGCGTACGTCCCCGCCGAGGGCATCGCGCGCGGCCGTGTCGGCACCCCCGACATCCTGTCGCTGCTCGCCCTGGAGGCGGCGCTGGAGGTCTGGGACGGGGTGTCCATCGAGGCCGTACGCACCAAAAGCCTCGCCCTGACCGACTTCTTCCTGGAGTGCGTGAACACCTACGTACCGCCGGGCCGGGCCCGCTCCGTCACGCCGTACGACCACCGGCGGCGCGGCAGCCAGGTGTCGCTGGAGTGCTCCCCCGCGGCGGAAGAGGTGATGGACGAGCTGATCCGGCGCGGGGTGGTCGGCGACTTCCGCCGGCCCGACGTGCTGCGCTTCGGCTTCACCCCGCTCTACACCTCGTTCGCGGACGCCGAGCGGGCGGCGTGGGTGCTCGGCGAGGTGCTGAGGGCGCTGCCCGAGGTCGAGTCCGGGGCGGCCGGGGCCGGCGGGTGAGCGCGGCGGACGAGGAGGCGGCGCTGCTGGGGCTGGCCCCGGTGGCGCCGGACCGGACGGTGGCGTACGGGCCGCATCCGGACCAGATCGTCGACCTGTACCTGCCGTGGGCGGCCGAGGACACGTGGGCGGCCGAGGACACGTGGGCGGCCGAGGGCGAGCGGGCGCCCGTGGGCGAGCGGGTGGCCGACGGCGAGCGGAGGACGGACGAGGCGAGGGCGGCCGACGGGGCACCGGCGCAGGGGGCCGGGCCCCCGCTGGTCGTCCTCCTGCACGGCGGCTTCTGGCGCGCCGCCTACGACCGCCGCCATCTGTCGCCGCTCGCCGCCGCACTGGCCACGCAGGGACTGCCGGTCGCGCTCGCCGAGTACCGCAGGGTCGGTGCGGGCGGCGGGGCGCCGCAGACCTTCGACGATGTGACGGCGGGCCTCGCGGCGGCGGTGCGCGAGCTGCCGGGGGGCGGGTACCCGGTGCTGGCCGGCCACTCCGCGGGCGGCCAGCTCGCGCTGCTCGCCGCCGCCCGCCCCGGCACCCGCGTCTCCCGTGTCCTCGCCGTCGCACCGGTCGCCGACCTCGCCCGCGCCCATGCGCTGGGCCTGAGCAACGGCGCGGTCGCCGAACTGCTCGGCGACGGGCCCGGCCTCGCGGAACGGATCGCCGCTGCCGACCCGGTGTGCCACCCGCCCGCCGGCGTCCCGGTCACGATCCTGCACGGCACCGATGACCCGGACGTCCCGATCGACCTCTCCCGCCGCTACGCCGCACACAGCCCCGGCACCACGGACCTGCGCGAGCTGCCCGGCGTCGGTCACTACGGCCCCGTCACCCCCGGCAGCCCCAGCTGTCACACACTCTTCGCCCAACTGCGCCGGACCTGTAGTACTTGAGGCGGACCTCGGCAGATCCCCACTGGTGGGGACGCCCCGGGGCCCGTCGTTGCTTACCTTTGTCAGCGTGAACGACACCACCCAGACGCAGAGCCACCTGCGTTCCGAGGCCCGGATAGCCCACGGGGCACTGCACCGGCTGCGCCAGGACCTGTTCGTCGGCGCCTTCGCCTTCCGCCCGATGCCGCCGCTGGAGGACGCCAAGGTGTCCCGGTGGCTGCCCTTCCTGCCGCAGCGGCTGCGGCACTGGGCGCGCTGGCTGCCGCACTTCGCCGTCGGCTTCTTCTCGGTGTGCGTCTTCCTGGCGACCCTCGCCGACGCCGACGGCGGCGGCTCGCTGCGCGGCCTCCTGGTCACCGGCTTCAGCGCCGTGGTCGCCGCGGGCCCGCTGCTCACGCTCTTCCGCCCGGTGGGCGCCTACTGGCTTTCGCTGGGCGCGTTCGTGCTGTCGGTGCTCGTCTACGCGGGCTTCTCGTCCCCGTACGTCAGCGTCTTCGGACAGTCGTCCTTCCCCACCCACCTCGCCGTGATGGTCCTCGTGGTGCTGCGCACCCGGCCCCGGCTGGCCATCGAGATGTGGCTGGTCACCTTCGCCACGGCGGCCGTGATCACGGCGTCCCTCGGGAGGGAGCCGGGCGATGTGCCGCCGATCGCGGTGTTCTGCGGGGTGGTGCTGGCCTGCGCCGCCGCGATCCGCGCCTGGCGTGAGGAGCGCCGGCAGGTCGTCGAGACGCTGACCGCCACCGCGGAGGAGCGCTCCCGGCGCACGCTCCTGGAGGAGCGCGCCCTCATCGCCCGTGAGCTGCACGATGTGGTCGCCCACCACATGTCCGTGATCGCCATCCAGGCCGAGGCGGCGCCCTACCGCGTCAAGGACACCCCGCCCGAGCTCGCCACGTCCTTCGCGACGATCCGGGAGAACGCCGTCGCCGCGCTCGCCGAGCTGCGCCGCATCCTCGGTGTGGTCCGCTCCGCCGACCCGGACGCCTTCGCCGAGAACGATCCGGAGGCCCCGCAGCCGACGCTCGCCAGCCTCGACGCGCTGCTCGCCAGCGTCCGCAGCGCCGGGCTGACCGTCGAGGCGGTGACCACCGGTGCGCCCCGGCCGCTGCCGCAGGGCGTGGAGCTGTCCGCGTACCGGATCGTGCAGGAGGGGCTGAGCAATGCGCTGCGGCACTCGCCGGGCGCCGAGGCCCGGGTGGAGATCTCCTATGTGCTGGGCGGGCTGGGCGTACGGATCGTCAACGGTCCGCCGAGCCGCCTCGCCAAGCCCTCGCCGGGCGCGGGCCACGGGGTGCTGGGCATGCGGGAGCGGGTACAGATGCTGGGCGGCGAGATGACGGCCGATCACACCGAGGACGGCGGCTTCGAGGTCGCGGCGTTCCTCCCGGTGGTGCGCACGGCGGGCGAGAACACGGTGGGGGGCAAGGCATGATCCGGGTACTGATCGTCGATGACCAGGTGATGGTCCGCGAGGGCTTCTCCGTCCTGCTCAACGCCATGCCGGACATCGAGGTCGTCGGGGAGGCGGTGGACGGCCGGCAGGCGGTGCACAAGGTCGCGGTCCTCAAGCCCGATGTCGTCCTGATGGACATCCGGATGCCGGAGATGAACGGTCTGGAGGCGACCCGCGAGATCGTGGCCGCCGACGCGGACGCCAAGGTCCTGGTGCTGACCACCTTCGACCTGGACGAGTACGTCTACCAGGCGCTGCGCTCCGGGGCCAGTGGCTTCCTGCTCAAGGACGCCTCGGCCGGCCAGCTCGCCGACGGCGTCCGCATCGTCGCCTCCGGCGAGGCGCTGCTCGCCCCCACCGTCACCAAGCGCCTGATCTCCGAGTTCTCCCGTCTCGGCACCCCCCGCGCCCCCGCCCAGGAGCGCATCGCCGATCTCACGGAGCGCGAGACCGAGGTCCTGGTGCTGGTGGCCCAGGGCCTGTCGAACGGCGAGATCGCCGAGCACCTCGTCGTGGCCGAGTCGACGGTGAAGACGCATGTCAGCCGGATATTGGTGAAGCTGGGGCTGCGCGACCGCACTCAGGCGGCGGTGTTCGCGTACGAGGCGCGGCTGGTGACACCGGGGGGCTGAGGCCCGCGGCGGCGAGTGGCGGGGCGCACGGCGCGGGCCGCCGGCGGGCGGTGCCCGGCCGGCGGCCCGTCACCTCAGGCCCTACGGCTGGGGGACCTCCCGCACCAGCCTCGACGTCCAGGGACACCAGACCAGGCCGGGCAGGAACGGCCCGCCGGCCTCGTCCAGATGCTCTTCGACATAGGGCGTGGTGGCGTCACAGACCTCGATGGCGAAGTCGAAGAAGTCGATGGTTTCCGGACGGAGATGGAAGCTCCAGCGCCAGTTGTACGGGGCGGGGCGCTTCTCGATCCTGCCGATGACATGCGGCTCGGAGTGGGACGCGCCGCTCAGCAGGTCCCGGGCGTGCTGGATCTTGCGGGGGTCGGTGAGCTTGATGACGAATTCCTCGCGGGTGACGTCGGTCATCACGAAGTAGGCCGCCGATGCGTCCCCGGTGCGGTGTGCGGCGTCGCTCGCCTGCTTGCCCTGGGCGGGCCCGGCCGCCGCGACGGCGAGCAGTGCTGCCGCCGCCAGCATGCCGATCTTGGTGGTGATGCGTGGCATGAACCCCTCCGGTGCCGCGGGCCGTGGTCACGGCCGTGCATACGGAAAGTAACCGGAGCGTCACGCATTGCTCCAGAGTTACTACGGGTTAACGCGCGGGCAGGTGAAATCGCGAGGAGTGACTGGCCGTCGGGGGATTTCTGTGCTCTGTCCACACCCTGTGGGCAGAGCGCGCCGGCTCCGCACCCGCACAGGCCCGCCGGCCCGCCCCGCCCTGCGAGCGGAATCCTGGCCCGACCGGCCGTGCGAGCCAGATCCCGGGATCGGTGCGGTACGAGCGGGACCCCGGGCTCGGCGTCGTACGAGCGGTATGCCCGCCCGGCGCCGTACGGCAGAACGCCGGCCCGGCGCTCAGCCCGAGCCCGCGCTCACCCCCGGGGCAGCTGGAGCCGCCAGGCCCCCGGCTGCAGGGTCCAGGTACGGGTCCTGACCGGCCCGCCGACGACCGCATCCGCCCGGTAGTGGAAGTCCGCGCCGGACACCGTCACCGCCCGCGCCCGGGTCCGTACCGGCCGGGCCCCGTCCGGCCAGTGCACCACCACCTCGGCCAGCGCGTCCTGGGCCCCGGGCCGCAGCCCGTCCGCTCCCGCCCGTCCGCCGGGCGCCACCGACACCCCGCGCACCGGCCGGTCCAGATCCGCCAGCAGCACCCCGTCCGCCTCGATCCGCAGCCGCTGCCCCGGCACCCGTGCGCGCCGCCCGCCCAGCCCGGCGGCCGGCGCGGCCAGCAGCGACAGCGCCGTACGGGCGGTCCGCGCGGCCGGCTGCCACCACGGCCGGTGTCCGTCGAGGCCGCCCGCCGGGCCGTCCGGCGCCTCCACGGCCTCCCGCGGATCCGCCGGGGTCACCGCGGAGGCCGCCGCCGGCACATACACCCCGCCGCCCTGCCGGGCCGCCGCGCTCCCGCAGGGGATCCGCAGCCCGCCGAGCACGATGCCGTCGCTGTCGTCCGTGAGCAGGTCCCGCGCCCGCTCTCCGCCGTCCAGGACGGCGCGCGCGGCGGCCACCGGGTCCGTGGGGACGCCCAGCGCGCGGCTCAGCGCCACGGCGGCCGGAGCGCCCACCGGGACCATCGACAGCGGCACCGCGGCCAGCTCGCGTTCCTTGTGCAGCAGGCCCACCACCCGCAGCAGCGCCCGGTCGTCACCGATCACCACCGGCCGCCGGTGGCCGCGCCGGGCCAGGACCCGGGCGAATTCCTCCGGCCCTTCCGGAAGGCAGATTTTCGCCCCCGCGCCCGCACACAGGACATCCTTCGCGATCCGCACGGACTCGCCGTCCGTACTGCGGGCGAGCGGGTCGATGACCACGAGCAGGGGGTGCCCCCGGACGGAGTCCACGGGAAAGTGCCCAGAAGGCTGCGCCGACACCTCGGTCCTTCCTCAGGTAGCATCTCGGTGCAAGAGCCCCTTGCGCTATTGCGCCAGGGGCTTCGTCTATTCCGGGGCACCGGTCCGATGTCTCCAGCGATGACGTGCGCGTGAACACGCAACGCCACGGCATCCACGCACGTTGGACATGCCCCGCCCGGAAGGGGTGTACGCCTGTGCCCGCACTTGTGCTGCTCGGTGCTCAGTGGGGTGATGAGGGCAAGGGAAAGGCCACCGACCTGCTCGGTGGGTCCGTTGACTATGTGGTGCGCTACCAGGGCGGCAACAACGCCGGCCACACGGTCGTCGTCGGCGACCAGAAGTACGCGCTGCACCTTCTCCCTTCCGGAATCCTCTCGCCGGGGTGCACCCCGGTCATCGGCAACGGTGTCGTGGTCGACCCGGCGGTCCTGCTCTCCGAGCTGAGCGGACTCAACGAGCGCGGCGTCGACACGTCCAAGCTGCTGCTCAGCGGTAACGCGCACCTGATCACGCCGTACAACATCACCGTCGACAAGGTGACGGAACGGTTCCTCGGCAAGCGGAAGATCGGCACCACCGGGCGCGGCATCGGCCCGACCTACGCCGACAAGATCAACCGCGTGGGCATCCGGGTGCAGGACCTCTACGACGAGTCGATCCTCATGCAGAAGGTCGAGGCGGCCCTGGAGGTCAAGAACCAGCTCCTGTCCAAGCTCTACAACCGCCGCGCCATCGAGGCCGGCCAGGTCGTCGAGGAGCTGCTGGGCTACGCCGACAAGATCAAGGGCTATGTCGCCGACACCACCCTGATCCTCAACAAGGCGCTCGACGACGACAAGGTGGTCCTCTTCGAGGGCGGCCAGGGCACGCTGCTGGACATCGACCACGGCACGTACCCCTTCGTCACGTCCTCGAACCCGACCGCGGGCGGCGCCTGCACGGGCGCCGGCGTCGGCCCCACGAAGATCAACCGCGTCATCGGCATCCTCAAGGCCTATACGACGCGCGTCGGCGCCGGTCCGTTCCCGACCGAGCTGTTCGACGAGGACGGCGAGGCGCTGCGCCGGATCGGCGGCGAGCGCGGGGTCACCACCGGCCGCGACCGCCGCTGCGGCTGGTTCGACGCGGTCATCGCCCGCTACGCCACCCGCGTCAACGGCCTGACCGACTTCTTCCTCACCAAGCTCGACGTGCTCACCGGCTGGGAGCAGATCCCGGTCTGCGTGGCCTACGAGATCGACGGCAAGCGCGTCGAGGAGCTGCCCTACAGCCAGTCCGACTTCCACCACGCGAAGCCGGTCTACGAGACGCTGCCGGGCTGGTCCGAGGACATCACCAAGGCGAAGTCCTTCTCCGACCTGCCGAAGAACGCCCAGGCCTACGTCAAGGCCCTGGAGGAGATGTCCGGCGCCCCGATCTCCGCGATCGGCGTCGGCCCCGGCCGCGACGAGACGATCGAGATCAACTCGTTCCTGTCCTAGCCACACCCCGCGGGGTCTCCGGGGACCTGGCGGCGGACGGCGACAAACAGCCGCGCACCTACTCCGCTCTGGAGTAGGTGCGCGGCTGTTTGTCGCCGTCCAGGAACTCGCGGTGCAGGGTGCCGTCGCCGTTCAGGCGGAGGAGGGAGCTGCTGCCCGGGGCGCAGCCGGGGGCGGGCCGGTCGACGACCGAGGGGCCGACGGTCAGTTGGCCGCCCTTTGCGGAGTAGAGGTCGGCATGCGCCGTGCAGCGGCCGCCGCGGCCTGCGACAACGAGGGTCAGGACCGTGCTGCCCACCGGGGCCCGCTTGAGGGTGAGCCGCCGGCTTCCGTAGCCGTCGGCGTCCGGCTGCTGCCAGGTGCCGAGGTAGCCGTCGGGGACGGACTCCTCGGCCGGGGCGGTGCGGTGCAGCGTCGCGGTGCGGCCGGCCGCCGCCCAGGTCAGGGTGCCGCCGTCGCCGGCTTCGAGGGTGTGCTCGCCCAGCGCGGCACAGCGGCCCTCGGGCACGGACCGTACGACCGTGGTGTCCAGCCGGAGCGCCGGATGCCCGTGGTGCGCCGTGACGGACACCAGCTTGGCGTCGCTGCGGCACTCATAGGTCGTGCCGAGGCTGGTGCTGTTGGCGACCACCTCGCCGGCCTTGCCGTTGATGATCACGAACCGGCGCTGCCCCCCGGTGGGTTCCCCGTCCCGCAGCACCGGGCCCGACCAGGTGCCGACGAAACGTGCGGGGATGTCGGACGGGCTCTCGCCGGCATCCGCGCCGCCGCTCAGCAGCGGGACCGCGACGGCGGTGGCGGCGGCCGCGGCGACGGCGGTGGCGAGGAGGGGGAGCCAGCGGGGGCGGCGGGACCGGGACGGTGCCGCCTCGGCCGGGGGAGCGGGCGTGGGAGGGGGCGTGACCCTGGTGGACGAGAGTGTCGGCGGCTGGCCGCCGGGCGGGGTGTCGGTGTCCAGGAGGCGTACGGCGTGCTGTCCCAGGCGCGCGAGCAGGTCGGCCGGCAGCCAGGGGGCGGCCGAGGGGCCGCCGGGCACCGGCCCCATGCGGTCGGCGATCTCCCCGGGGGTGGGCCGCGCTGCCGGGTCCTTGGCCAGGCAGTCCTGGATCAGGCCGCGGATGCCGTCCGGCGCCCCCGTCAGCTCGGGCTCCTCCTGGGCGATCTTGAACATCACGGCGTGGAAGCCCGAGTGGATATTGCCGAACGGCTGCCGCCCGGTCGCCGCGTACGCCAGCACCGACCCCACGCAGAAGACGTCGCTGGCCGGGCCGGCGCGTAGCCCCCGTACCTGCTCGGGCGACATGAAGCTGGGCGAGCCGAGCACCGTGCCGGTGCGGGTCCGGGTCCGGTCCCCGACCGCGTCCAGGGCCCGCGCGATGCCGAAGTCGATGACCCGCGGCCCGTCGATGGTCAGCAGCACATTGGACGGTTTGAGGTCGCGGTGCACCAGGCCGACGCCGTGGATGTCGCGCAGCGCGCAGGACAGCCCGTACGCCAGCCGCCGCAGCGAATACTCCGGCAGGGGGCCCGGGTTGCGGATGGGGCCGTAGGTGCCGCCGACGACCTCGCTCAGGGTGGGGCCCGCGATATAGCCGGTGGCGACCCATGGGATCGCGGCCTCGGTGTCGGCGTCCAGCACCGGCGCGGTCCACCGGCCGCCGACCCGCCGCGCGGCCGCGACCTCGGCCCGGAAACGGTCCCGGAACTCTTCCTCCACGGCGAGTTCGGCCTTCACCAGCTTCACGGCGACGGTCCTGCCGCCCTCGGAACGGGCGAGGTAGACCCGCCCCATTCCGCCGCTGCCGAGACGGCTGAGCAGCCGGTAGTCCCCGATCCACTGCGGATCGTCGGCCGTCAGCCCCCGCAGGCCGTCCATCCGGGCGCCCTCCCCCGTCTCGTGGTGTGCCTGAGGCGCGTTCCGGCAGCAGGCGTGCTCCGAGCGTAGGCGGCCGGGGATCGCGCCAGGGCCGGGGGATCGTCACGACGGGGGAACAATCGGTGCCCGGACGGGAGCGAGGGGCGTGACGGGGCGCGGGAAGGGGAGCGCGGCCGTCAGCTCCTACGGGCCGTCAGCTCCTCTTGTCGGACGGCAGCTTGCGGTACGTCAGCGCCTTCCCGTCGTCGGAGGTGCGGCGCAGCTTGCCGTTCACCATCTCCAGGGTGCTCGCCGAGCCCGGGGAGCAGCCGTCCGGCCCGGAGACCACGGTGGAGGGGCCGAGGCGGACCGGCGGCCCCGTATTCGACAGGGCGGCGGCGAACTCACAGCGGTAGTCCGCCCCGGTCGCCGTCATCGTCAGCACGATGTCACCGGGCTTGCCCTGCGCGAGGGTGAAGCGCCGGACCTCGTCGTGGGAGTCGCCCAGCCTCGCCTCCCACGTGCCCAGGTAGTTGGCGGGAAGCCTGCCCTTCGCGGACTCCGCCGTCCTCCGGGCGCCGCTGCCGCCCGCGTCGCCGGCGTCCGTCGAGCGCAGGCCGCTGCCGTCCGCGCTCATCAGGGCGTACGCGGCGACCGCACCGGCCCCGGCGAGCACCAGCGCGGCCGCGGTGACCAGGGCGGCACCGGCCCCGCGGCGGCGCGACGGCTTACCGGCCGGGGCGGGGACCGACGCCGCGTCAGGGTGCGGTGCCGTGGCGGCGGGTGAGTACGCCGCCGGGCCCCGGGACGGCGGTGGCGGCGTGGCCGGGGCGCGGCCCGGTGCCGAGGGGGTGGGCACGACGGCGGTGGGCGGCTCCCCGTCCCGGGCGGTGTCCCGGTTCTGCGGGTTCTCCGCCGCCAGCAGTTCCACGGCGTGCCGCCCCAGCCGGGCGGTCAACGCCCCCGGCAGCCACGGCTCGTCGTCCGCTCCCGGCCGGCCCCCGCCACCGCTGCCGCCCTCCGCCTGCGCCACCAACTGCGCGGGCGTGGGCCGCTGTGCGGGGTCCTTGGCGAGCGCGCCGGCGATCAGCCCGCGCAGTCCCTCGGGCACCGCGGAGAGGTCGGGCTCCTCCTGGGCGATGCGGAACATCACCGCGTGCGCGAGGCTGTCGGCCGTCCCGAACGGCGCTCGCCCGGTCACCGCGTACGCCAGCACGGCACCGAGGCTGAAGACGTCGCAGGCCGGGGTCAGCGGCGCGCCGCGCACCTGCTCCGGCGACATGAAGCCCGGCGAGCCGATCGCCCCGCCGGTATGCGTCACGCCGTGGCCGGACACCGCCTCCAGGGCCCGCGCGATGCCGAAGTCGATGACCCGCGGCCCGTCGATGGTGAGCAGCACGTTGGAGGGCTTGAGGTCGCGGTGGATGATTCCGGCGGCGTGGATCGACCCCAGCGCGCGGGCCAGCCCGGCGGCCAGGATCCGTACCGTCCGCTCGGGCAGCGGGGTGCCGCTGCCGCCGACGACCTGCTGCAGGGAAGGCCCCGCGATATAGCCCGTGGCGAGCCAGGGGGTCTCGGCCTCGGTGTCCGCGTCCAGTACGGGCGCGGTCCACTCCCCGGCGACCTGCTGGGCCGCCCGCACCTCCCGCCGGAAGCGTGCCCGGAACTCCTCCTCACCGGCCAGCTCCGCCCGCACCAGCTTGACCGCGACCGTACGGCCGCGGTCCGAACGGGCCAGGAACACCCGCCCCATGCCGCCCTCGCCGAGCCGCCCGAGCAGGCGGTAGTCCCCGATCCGCGGCGGATCCTGTGCATCCAGCGGCATCAGCCCCGCCGGCCCGTCCGCGCGCCCCAGCAGCCGCTGCCACCCCAGTCGCCCCGCTTGTCCTGGCCGTTCCACGATCTTCCGCCCCTTCCCCCCGAATCCGCCCCCCGGGAGAGTGGGCGGGCCGCCTGTGCTGCCCGCGCCGCCTCCTCCGCGTGAGGATATCGAGCGCCCCCCGGCCCCCGGCAGGCCGCGGGCCCGTCATGCCTCCGCAGCCGGCGGCACCCGGGGCCCCGGCCAACTCGTCCCGCGCCGCGCAGCGTTCCGGCAGCACCGCCATGAACCGCCCGCCCGTGGCCGGGATGCGACGTTCCCGGATGTCTTTTTCCGCGTCCCGGAACTTTCCCGGAACTTTCCGGAGACGAGGATCGTCGTACGCGTACCTCGACGACCACCGCGACCCCGGCCCGCCCTCGGCTCCGCCCGCGACACCACGCCGACAGCCGGACATCGGGACCGCAAGGGAACCGATACGGAACAACGACGGAACAGCGCGCCCCCCCGGCCCCGCACGCCCCTTCTCTCGCCCTTCAACCGCCAAGGAGACCGTGTGATTCCCGCCGTACGCGCCCTCGCCCGTGCCGCCATGGCCGCACGCCCGGTACCGCTCGCCGACGTCCAGGCGCGGGCCGAACTCCTCGCCCGTTTCGACCGCCGCTACCTCGTCCCGGTCGAGGTCTTCGCCGCCTTCGCGGCCGAACTCACCGACCACCGCAGGCCGGGCGGCCCGTTCGCGGCGCTGTGCATCAACGGACGCCGCTGGTTCCGCTACCGCTCCCTCCACTACGACACCCCTGACCTGCGTTCCTTCCACGACCACCGGCAGGGTCTGCCACTGCGCTACACGATCCGCGAGCGGCACTACGAGGACATCGGGCAGCGGCAGTTCGAGGTCAAGCTCACGGGACGGCGCGGCGAGACGGTCAAGCACCGGCAGCCGCTGCTGCCGGGCGACCCGGCACTCGGCGCGGCCCCGCGCGGCTTCCTCACCGCCGTACTGGACCGCGCCTACGGCCTCCCGGCCCCCACCGACCTCGACGGCGCCCTGGAGACCGACTACACCCGCGCCACCTTCGTCGCGGACGGCCGGCGCATCACCTGTGACGCCGCGCTGCGCTGCCGGGACCCGGAGTCCGGCCGCACGGTACGCGCCGACGGCGGACTGGTCCTCGTCGAGATCCGGACCGCCGGCCGGCTGACCGACGCGGACCGGCTGACCGACGCGGACCGGCTGACCGACGCGGACCGGCTGCTGCACGGCCACGGCGTCCGGGCCGCCGCCTTCACCCGCTACTGCGGCGGACTGTCGGCCCTGCGCCCGGACCTGGCCGCCGACCACTGGCGCCAGGCGGTACGGACGGCTTTTCCCACGGCCGCCTGACCACCCGGTCCGTGCCACGGGCCACGGCAGCCGGCAGCCCACGATTCTGGACAGAATGTCCGCGCGTCGTGGGTGGAGTCACACACAGTGTCGGTACCGCCCGGCGGACCGTGATCCCTACGCTGAGGGCGTTCGCCGCGACCGTTCCACGGCGGACCCGAGCGACCCGATCCGAGGTACTGACCGTGACCACGACGCCCTCCGCCTCCGCCGACCCGTCAACCGGCGCGGCCGTCAAGGCCGCCGACCGCGCGCACGTCTTCCACTCCTGGTCCGCGCAGGGCCTGATCGACCCGCTGCCGATCGCCGGCGCCGAGGGCGCGTACTTCTGGGACTACGACGGCAACCGCTACCTCGACTTCTCCTCGCAGCTGGTCAACACCAACATCGGCCACCAGCACCCCAAGGTCGTCGCGGCGATCCAGGAGCAGGCCGCCAAGCTGTGCACCATCGCGCCCGGATTCGCCGTGGACGTACGGTCCGAGGCCGCGCGGCTGGTCGCCGAGCGCACCCCCGGCGACCTCGACAAGATCTTCTTCACCAACGGCGGCGCGGAGGCCGTGGAGAACGCGGTCCGCATGGCCCGCCTGCACACCGGCCGCGCCAAGGTGCTCTCCGCCTACCGCTCGTACCACGGCGCCACCGCCACCGCGATCAACCTGACCGGCGACCCCCGCCGCTGGCCCTCCGACACCGCCTCGGCCGGTGTCGTCCACTTCTGGGGCCCGTTCCTCTACCGCTCGGCCTTCCACGCCGAGACGGAGGAGCAGGAGTGCGAGCGCGCCCTCGCGCACCTCGAGCAGACCATCGCCTTCGAGGGGCCGCAGACGATCGCGGCGATCGTCCTGGAGACCATCCCCGGCACCGCCGGGATCATGGTCCCGCCGGCCGGCTACCTCGCCGGGGTCCGGGAGATCTGCGACCGCCACGGCATCGTCTTCATCCTCGACGAGGTGATGGCGGGCTTCGGCCGTACGGGCAAGTGGTTCGCCGCCGACCACTTCGGCGTCACCCCCGACCTGCTGACCTTCGCCAAGGGCGTCAACTCCGGCTACGTCCCGCTGGGCGGCGTCGCGATCAGCGCCGAGATCGCCGCGACCTTCGACCAGCGCCCCTACCCGGGCGGTCTGACCTACTCAGGACACCCGCTGGCCTGCGCCTCCGCCGTTGCCACCATGAACGCGATGGCCGAGGAGCGGATCGTGGAGAACGCCGCCGAGATCGGCGAGAAGGTCATCGGCCCCGCGCTGCGCGAGATCGCCGAGCGCCACCCGTCCGTCGGCGAGGTCCGCGGCCTGGGCGTCTTCTGGGCGCTCGACCTGGTCCGCAACAAGGAGACCCGCGAGCCGCTGGTCCCCTACAACGCCGCCGGTGCCGCGGGCGCCCCGATGGCCGAATTCGCCGCGGCCTGCAAGCGCGGCGGCCTGTGGCCGTTCGTGAACATGAACCGGACGCATGTCGTCCCGGCCTGCACCATCACCGAGGCCGAGGCCAAGCAGGGCCTGGCCGCCCTCGACGAGGCCCTGACGGCGGCCGACGCCCACACCGTCTGAGCCCCCCGGGCGACGCCGCCGGAGGCGGAACCGCAGGTCACGGACGTGTCGTCCGGCGGACCGACGGTAACCTCGGGCGGCAACGCGGTACGGCCCTCGCCTATCGTGGGCGGGGGCCGCTCCCACCTGCGCGGTCAGGGACGTCGAAGGAGACGCACACGATGGCTGCCGCCGGAGACAGCTCGGTCATACGACGCAGCACCCTGCGCCAGCAGATCGCCGACGCGCTGCGCGACGAGGTCCTGGCCGGCCGGCTGCCGTCCGGCCATCCCTTCACCGTCAAGGAGATCGCCGAGCAGTACGGCGTCTCCGCCACCCCCGTGCGCGAGGCGCTGCTCGACCTCTGCGCCCAGGGCCTGCTCGACGTCGAACAGCACCGCGGCTTCAAGGTGCACGCCTTCACCGCCGATGACTTCCGCGCCATGGTCGAGGCCCGCACCCTGATCATCGAGGGCATCTTCCGCAGCGGCGCCGACCAGGCCCTGCGGGATACCCCCGCCGAGGTGCTGATCTCCGTCCGGCGCCGCGCCGACGAGGCCGAACGGGCCGCGCGGGGCGGCGACCTGGACGTCCTGATCGGCTACGACCTGCGGTTCTGGCGCGAACTGAGCAGCATCGTGAACAACGCCTACATCAGCGACTTCCTGGACCGGATCCGCGTCCAGACCTGGATGTTCGCGGTGCCGCTGCTGCGCCGCGAGGGCGACCTCAAGGGGCATCTGTGGCAGGGCCACAGCGCGCTGGCCGACGCCCTGCTGCGGCACGACCTGCCCGCGGCCCAGCGGCTGATCGCCGAGTACAACGAGCACTCCCTCACTCTCGTCGGAACGCGCGGGTAGCACTACGCTGTCCCGACCATCGGCCGTAATGGGCCGTACCCGTAGCTGTACGTGCGCCGGTGTCCCCGTCCCCGACCGGAAGCGAGCCCACACTCGTGGCATGTGACCTGTGGCTGGTACCCCTCGTCGATGTGCTGTGCCACAGCCCCGACAACCCGTTCTCCGAAGAGATCGCCGCCTACGACAAGGCCCTGACGGAAGCGGGTCTGCCACCGGTCCCGGTCTTCAGCTATATGCCCGGCCTGTCCGGTGACGTCGCCCCGGTCGCCGGTTTCGACTACGACGCACTGCACTTCCTGCGCCGCGCCTACCTGCTGCGACTGTGCAACCTGGAGGTGACCCCGGTCGACGAACTGGGCGGTGACTACGAGCAGTTGCTGGAGATGTTCGAGACCACCGCGCAGCAGTCCCATCTCGTGTGGCACTACGACCACGCCGGCGCCTACGTCCCGGTCGACTTCCCGCACCCGCTCGCCAACGACGAACTGCTGGAGGGCGGCGGCCCGCTGGGCTCCTCGCACGGTCTGCTGCGCGACCTCGAACTCGTTGCGCCATCCCTCGGCATCGATCCGGCCAATCCGCCGGCCGCCCCCGCCCCGCCGGCCGGCCCCACCTCCCTGGAGGAGCGGGCGGGCGCGGTCCCCCTGGACGACAGCCCGTTCGCCCGGGAACGGCATGTATGGCTCGGCCTGCACGCGGCCGCCACCCGAAGCCTGGGCCAAGGCTCCATGATCGTCTTCAGCTGACCCGCACCACCGGCATCCCACCCACGGGCCGTCCCCACCCACCACCTGATCTCCACCCACCCACCCACGGGAGGGGACGGGCCGGAGGGGCCTGGTGTGTGGGCTTTGCTTCCGAAGGCTCCAAGAAAGAGCAAAGGCGGAGCGCAGCGGAGCGTAAAGCGAAGCAGTCCACACACCAGGCCCCGGAGGCCCGTCACCGCACCCACAAGCCCCGCGCAGCGGACCCGGCCCGCCGCAGGGGTACCTCCCACGCCCTTCAGGCAGTGGGGGAGCAACGGCGGGCGCACCGCGCAGCGGGCGAAAAACGGCGAGCAACCCCCACGGCGGGAAAGGCAAAAACGTGGGAAAAGCAAGCGCGCTCAACGCGCCTCCGGCGGCCGCTGCCGCGGCATATTCGGCCGCACCCGCTC
Organism: Streptomyces sp. 2114.4; assembly: GCF_900187385.1. Classification (NCBI taxonomy): domain Bacteria; kingdom Bacillati; phylum Actinomycetota; class Actinomycetes; order Kitasatosporales; family Streptomycetaceae; genus Streptomyces; species Streptomyces sp. 2114.4. The sequence continues at coordinate 3,721,276 of NZ_FYEY01000001.1, read as the reverse complement.
CGGCACCGCGAACCGCCCCGGCGCCCCCGGCTCCTCCCGACGCGCGTCCACGGCGGCGAATCCGCCCCCGCGCGCCGCGGCGAACCGCAGCGAATCGGCCCGGAAGTCCGCCATCCAGTCGGCCGTCTCGGCCCGTACCAGCTCCCCGAGGTCTTCGTTGAACCGCCGCAGCACGCCCAGACAGCGCTCGGCCGCCTCACCCGCCGTGCCCTCGGCCGGCCCCAGCACCTCGCGCACACCCTCCACCGCCCAGTCGAACTGCAGCGCCTCCAGCCGCCGGTGAATCGCCTGGGCGGTCGCCAGGTCCCGCATCCAGCCTGCGGTCAGCCCGAAATACCGGTCGCAGCCCACACACACCGCCGCCAGCAGCAGCGACAGAGCGCCCCAGGGCGCCCCGCCCGGCCAGATCCCGGCCAGCTCCAGCAGCGGGAGCACCCCGCCCGCCGTCACCCCGGCGGCGGCCCCCACCCGCAGCATCCGCGCGCCGTGGCGCTTGGCCCGCCGGCCGCGCAGATACCAGTCGGCGCTGCGCAGCGCGCCCTCCTCGCACCAGAGATAGAGCGCGTCCAGGCGGTCGGCCGGCTCCCCCCAGTCGCCGAGCGGAAAGGCCCGCCCCGCAAGATCCCTCCGGCCGCGGCCCCGGCTGCCGCTCTCCCGGGTGGGGCTGCCGCCCTCCCGAGGGGGCCCCTCGGGCTGCATCTCCGGATGACTCACCCGTGCACTCCCTCTCTGTCTCCACAGCCTCTGTAGCTCTCCACGGACACGTCCGGTGCGTGACGTACACGCGCGGTGCCTGCAGGACGTCCACGCGCGGCGCATCCGTGGCGTAGCGGCGCATCCGTGACACCTACGCGCGGTGCCTGCGTGACATACGAGACAGCCGTTGCGCCCGGCCCGGCCCCCTTCCTACCGCCGAACGGCTGGCGTCGGCTCCACGATCACGCCCTTTCCGCCCGGAAGTGGTGCGTGATCGGATATAAGGCGGCCGACCGCCTCACCCGAAAGAGTTGCCACCGCGACGACGCACGGTTTCCGGCCGCCCGGGCCGGTGCGCCGGCCCCGGCCCGGCCGACGTCGGGGCGGCGGGCGCTCTCGTCTAGGCTGCCACCGTGAAGGTCCTCGTCATCGGCGGCGGCGCCCGCGAACACGCCCTGTGCCGCTCTCTGTCCCTCGACCCCGACGTCACCGCGCTGCACTGCGCTCCCGGCAACGCCGGTATCGCCGAGGTGGCCGAATTGCACGGGGTCAACGCCCTCGACGGCGCGGCCGTCGCCGAACTCGCCGCCGGTCTGCAGGCCGACCTGGTCATCGTCGGTCCCGAGGCCCCCTTGGTGGCGGGCGTCGCCGACGCCGTGCGCGACCGCGGCATCCCGGTCTTCGGCCCCTCGGCCCAGGCCGCCGAGCTGGAGGGCTCCAAGGCCTTCGCCAAGGACGTGATGGCCGCCGCGGCCGTCCCCACCGCCCGCAGCTATGTGTGCACCACCCGGGAAGAGATCGACGCGGCCCTGGACGCCTTCGGCGCCCCGTACGTCGTCAAGGACGACGGCCTGGCCGCCGGCAAGGGCGTCGTGGTCACCGACGACGTCGAGGCGGCCCGGGCGCACGCCCTGGCCTGCGACCGCGTGGTCATCGAGGAGTTCCTGGACGGCCCCGAGGTCTCGCTCTTCGCGGTCACCGACGGCGTGACCGTCGTCCCGCTGCAGCCCGCCCAGGACTTCAAGCGCGCCTACGACGGGGACCAGGGCCCCAACACCGGCGGCATGGGTGCGTACAGCCCGCTGCCCTGGGCCGACCCCAAGCTGGTCGACGAGGTCATGGCCACCGTCCTGCAGCCCACCGTCGACGAGCTGCGCCGCCGCGGCACCCCGTTCTCCGGGCTGCTCTACGCGGGCCTGGCGATCACCTCCCGCGGGGTGCGGGTGATCGAGTTCAACGCGCGCTTCGGCGACCCGGAGACCCAGGTCGTCCTCGCCCGCCTCAAGACTCCGCTCGCCGGTCTGCTGCACGCCGCGGCCACCGGCACCCTCGCCACCCTCCCGCCGCTGCGCTGGAGCGACGGCGCGGCGGTCACCGTCGTCATCGCCTCCCACAACTACCCGGACACCCCGCGCACCGGCGACCCGATCGACGGCCTCGCCGACGTCGCGGAGCAGGACGGCCCCAAGGCGTACGTCCTGCACGCCGGCACCAAGCGGGACGAGAGCGGCGCGGTGCTCAGCGCGGGCGGCCGGGTGCTGTCCGTCACCGCCACCGGCTCCGACCTGACCGCCGCCCGGCAGCGCGCCTACCGCGCCGTCGGCCGGATCTCCCTCGACGGCTCGCAGCACCGCACGGACATCGCCGCCAAGGTCGCGGACGCGGGGGCAGAGGGCGTCTAGGACGCCGTCCCCGACCCGCCGGGTCGGACGGGGAGCACGCAGGCCGCACGGACGCGCCCGTCGCGGGCGTCCCGACCGCTGTGTCCGGTCCCGTCTTCGGGGGCCTCTTGGGTGACATTTCTCCTGGGGCATATGCCACATACCGTGACATATGCCCCAGTCCTCTTGCTGGAGACCGGGCCGAAGCGTCCACGGCCCATACCCGCCAGGCACGGGTTCCCGGCTTTGCCCAAAGCCATTCCATCGAGTGACCGCACCAGGTATACGGCTGACGAGGCCCACACCCCCAACTAGGGTGCGGCGCAAGCGTCCTGTGGTCACCGGGCCGGAATCCGGCACGGCTGCCCCGGCGGCGTCCGGCAAGTGGCTCACCGGCATTGCGATGTCAGTGGCCGGTGCCACAGTGGTGGTGGAGTGCCCTCGCTCCACTCACCGCGCAATTCTCGTACGTCCGTCCCGTGTTCTCTCCGTCCGGCTCCATCAGGACAGCAGGGGGTGTACAGGCTCGTGGCAAGTCCGGAAACAGGCGTCCTGGCGGCGCGTGCCCGCGCCCTTGCCGTGCTGCGGATCCGCAGCACGGCGCTGGCCGTCGCGCTGCTGCCGGCGGCCGTGGCCGTGGTGCTGTTCACCGGCCGGGCGACCGGCCACCTCGGCGCGGGCGCCGGCTGGGATCTGGCCCGCTGGATCGCCGGCGGTCTCGCGGTGCTCAGCCTGCTCCTGGCGGCGCTGGTCACGGCCGTCGTGGCGCGCGCCAGACCCGCGCTCAGCCCGTCCGTGCCGATCTCCGAGAAATCGGCGCCCGATCTCTACCGCCTCGTCCGCGATCTCGCCGACCGCCTGGAGGTCCCCGCGCCCTCGGCCATAGCGCTCACCCCGGACTGCGACAGCTGGCTGGAGGACCGTACGCACCGCGCCCACGGCCCGCCGCGCCGCGGCAGGGGAGCGGCACCATGCGAAGGGCGCCGGAGCGCCGAGGCGCCGGTCCTGGTCATCGGCTCGCCCTTCCTGTGGTGGATGCGGGTCGGCGAGCTGCGCGCCCTGCTGGCCCCGGTCGTCGCGGGCACCGGCCCGTCCGCCCACCCCGACATAGCGGCCGCCCGCCGCTTCATCCGCGGCCTGGACGCCGCCGTCGCCGTATCGGCCCGCGCCCGGGGCCCGCTGCGCGCCCTCCCGCTCCGCTTCGTGGGCCGGGTGGCGCGACTGCTGCTGCGGGCCGGCCGCGAACACGCCACGATCATGGAGCGCGCCGTCGCCGCCGCCGCCTCCGAGCGCGCACAGACCGTCGACTACGGCCTGCGGATCGTCGCCCAGGAGCAGGTCGGTCTCGCCTACGCGGGCTGGGACCGGCTGCTGACCCGGGTGGCGCTGCCCGCCTGGCGGATGGGCCGCTGGCCGTCCCGGCTGGACGCCGGTGTGGTCTCCGCGCTCACCGAACTCTCCCGCCGCGACCGCCTCGCCAACGGCTTCGCCTCCCGGCTCGGCGAGCGCCCGGCCTGCGACCTCCTGGAGGAGCCGGGCGCCATCGACCGCGCCGCCTCCCTGCTGGCCGCCCGCCTCTTCCACGGCGGCCCGGCCGAGCCCGGCCCCGACTGGTCGCCGGTCGGCTGGAGCCAGTACCCGGAAGAGGTCGTGGACCGCAAATGGCGCCTGGAGGCCGCCCGCCTCCACCGCGTCCTCGACAACCTCCCGGCGCCCCCGCTCCCGGCGGCCCCGCCCGCTCCGGCGGCCCCGGACCCCGCCTGCGCCCCGCCCCTCTCGTACGCCCGCTCCTCCTCCCGTACGCCCGCGGGCCACCACCCGGCGGACCGCCCCGCCGACGGCTCGCCGCCCACCGGCCACCCCGCCGGCGCCCCGTCGTCCGCCGGCCGTCGCGACGACCCGCCGGCCACACCGGCCCCGGGCCCCACCCTGGCCCGTGTCATCGACCGGCTCGTCCAGGACGAGCGGGCGGGCGATCTGGTTGCCGCCCGGCTGGGCGCGGAGGTCGAGCGCGAGGAGCGCGAGGAAGCGGCCCGCCAGGCCGCCCGCTGCGGCGCGGCGCAGGACGCCGGCATCGGTGTGGCCTGGGGCGACGGCATGGTGTCCGAGGGCGGCCTCCCGCTGTTCCCGCTGCAGCCGCCCCGTACGGGCCGCGAACTCCTCGCCGACCACGTCACCGCCATGGTCTGCTGCGCCGCCGTCGACACCGCGGGAGCCGCCCCCGGCCTGGACTGGCTCGACGGCCCGGCGCTGCTGGTCGACGGCGCCCGCCGCGCCGACCTCGGCCGCCCGGTCCTCAGCCTGGTCGACGACGGCGACGCGGAGCCGCTTCGCGGCTGGCTGACGACGGTCGGCGTACGCCCCGAAAAGCCGGTCCGGCTGGTATGACCGGGACAGCCGGGACAGCCGGAATGACCGGAGCAGCCGGAGCAACCGGAATCGTCGGAAAGTCGCGCTCAAGGCCGCACTTACCCGCCGGGCGGGGGCCGGGCGCCTCGCCCCGCGGCTCCCGCACCACCGGCTGAATGTTCCCTTCCAGTTCGCATTTCGGGGGCCGCACCCTCTAAATTCACGACGAAGGGTGACGGAGTGAGTGCGTAATGTGATGTGCTGAGGGGATGGCCGGCCGGGTTTGCCCGGCCGGACGCAGTAGCGGCTCGATCGGCTGCGGCCGATGGGGATGTGGGAGGGGAGTGAAGGTGGCGACGGATCAGATCAGGCGCTGGGAGTCGGGTGCGCTCGCCCACGCGGTCACGGACCCGTTCGGGCAGGGCCCGCTGCCCTGGCTGCGCGGCAGCGAGAACTACTTCGACTCCGGCCGCATCATTCCCTGGTACGTCGACCCCGCCGTCGCCCAGGGCGCCCTGCCGGTGCCCGACCCCGGCAAGCACAACGGGCCGCGTACCGCCGATGACGTCCACCGCCAGATCAAGGGCTTCGCCGGCCCCGGCGCGGTGGCCCCCGGCGAGGCCATCGACTTCCGCGTCTCGGTGGACCCGCCCCAGCCGTTCAACATCGACATCTACCGCATCGGCCATTACCGGGGCGCCGGCGCCTCCAAGATCACCAACAGCCCCCGCCTGGCCGGTATCGTCCAGCCGCCCCCGCTGACCGCGGACCGTACGGCCTCCTGCCACCACTGGTGGCTCTCCTGGCGCCTGCAGGTCCCCACGTCCTGGCAGCTCGGCGCCTATGTCGCCGTGCTCACCACCGCCGACGGCCGCTACCGCTCCCACATCCCCTTCACGGTCCGCGACCATCAGCCCGCCGATCTCCTCCTGCTGCTGCCCGACATCACGTGGCAGGCCTACAACCTCTACCCGGAGGACGGCCGGACCGGCGCCAGCCTCTACCACGCCTGGGACGAGGAGGGTGCGCTGCTCGGCGAGGCGGACGCCGCCACCACCGTCTCCTTCGACCGCCCCTACGCCGGCGCGGGACTGCCCCTCCACGTCGGCCATGCCTACGACTTCATCCGCTGGGCCGAGCGCTACGGCTACGACCTCGCCTACGCCGACGCCCGCGATCTGCACGCCGGCCGCGTCGACCCGTCCCGCTACCGCGGCCTGGTCTTCCCCGGCCACGACGAGTACTGGTCGGTGCCGATGCGCCGTACGGTCGAGCACGCCCGCGACACCGGCACCTCCCTCGTCTTCCTCTCCGCCAACACCATGTACTGGCAGGTCGATCTCTCCCCCTCGCCCTCGGGCCCGGACGCGCTGCTGCACTGCCGCAAGCGGCAGGGCCCCGGACGTCCCGCGCTCTGGCGGGAGCTGGGAAACCCCGAACAGCGGCTGATGGGCATCCAGTACGCCGGCCGGGTCCCCGAGCCGGCCCCCATGGTCGTACGCAACGGCGGCCACTGGCTGTGGGATGCCACCGGCGCGCACGAAGGCGACGAGCTCCCCGGGCTGGTCGCCGGCGAGGCCGACCGCTACTTTCCGCGCACCAATCTCCCCGAGCACACCGAACGCATCCTGCTCGCCCACTCCCCCTACCGCGACAGCGAAGGCGCCCGCCGCCATCAGGAGACCTCCCTCTACCGTGCCCCCAGCGGCGCCTGGGTCTTCGCCTCCGGGACCTTCGCCTGGTCCCCCGCCCTCGACCGCCCCGGCCACGTCGACGAACGCATCCAACGCGCCACCGCCAACCTCCTCGACCGCATCTGCAAACGCGACTGAGCCCACGGGCGGGGCGCGGGGCCCCGCCCCGCCCGGCCCGTGCGGGGGCCCGCCGACTACCGGGCGGGGATCGACCGGTTACCGCCCACTACCGCGCGGCGACCGGCCCCAGCTCCCGTGCCAGCGCGACCGTCAGGGCCCGGAAGATCCGCACCTCCGGATTCGGGTCCCCGGCACGAGTGGCGAGCACACTCTGCGCCCATGGCGCATCCAGTACCGGGACGAACACCGCCCCCGGCCACGGGTAGTAGCGCGCGAACGACTTCAGTCCCGAGCCCGCTCCCCGCCCTGCCGCCACGCTCGTCAGCACATCCTGCGGGGTCAGCGCGTAGTCGAGGCCACGCCGTTGGCCCTCGTGGAAGTACAGGTAGTCGGAGAAGGGCTGCGGTGTGTGCGAGGGCAGCCGCAGATACGGCAGGTCGATGACGTCCGCCATCCGCACCCCTTCGTGCGCGGCGTCCGCGAGCGAGGACGCCGCCGGCACCGCCACGATCCGCTGCTCGTTCGTCAGCACATCGGCCTCGATCTCCGCACTCCGCACCAGCGGCCGCACGAACGCCACGTCCACCCGGTCCTCGCGCAGCGCACTGCAGTGCTCGGTAAAGGTCAACTGCACCAGCGACACGGGGACGTCGGGCCGGGCCCGGCGGAAGGCGCTGATCGCGGCCGGGGTCACCTCGGCCGATCCGTGCCCCATGACGCCGACCCGCAGCGGCCGGGCCGGTGCCGTCCCCTGTGCCGCGTCCGCCACATCGTCCATGGCGGCGTTGGCGGCGGCGAGCAGCGTACGGGCGTGGGAGACCAGCCGCCGCCCCGCCGCGGTCGGCACCACGGGGCTGCGCTCCAGCAGGACGGTGCCGAACTCCCGCTCCAGTTGCTGTATATGGCCGGTCACCGCCGCGGGAGACAGAAACAACCGGGCCGCCGCCCGTCCGAAGTGCCCCTCCTCGACCACGGCAAGAAAGGAGGAGAGCCGCCGCAGATCCATGCGGCCCACGATAATTCCGGACCCGCGCCGCCACCGGGGGCCGTTCAGTTTTCCTGAACGGGGGAGGCGCCGCGGCCCGCCCGGCCCGTACAACACGTTCCATGACGACCACGGCACACCCCGCCACCTCCCGGACCACCGGCCGTCCGATCCGTCACCGCCACTGGCTGCGCACGGGCTGGGTGATGACCGCCTCGGGCTGGAGCGCCAACCAGTTCTCCGCCCTCCTCGGCGCCTACCATGCGGAGCTCGGTCTGACCGGGGCCACGACCACCGCCCTCTTCGGCGTCTATGTCCTGGGCCTGATCCCTGGTCTGTTCCTGGGAGGTCCGGCCGCCGACCGCCGCGGCCGGCGCCCCGTCGTCTTCGCCGCTCTCACGCTCTCCGCGCTCGCGACCGTGCTGCTGATGGCGGGTTCGATGGCCACCGGCCTGCTGTGGCCCGGCCGCTTCCTGACCGGTATCGGGGCCGGCGCCCTGCTCAGCGCCGGCAGCGCCTGGATCAAGGAGCTGTCCTCGCTCCCGTACGACACCCACTCGACGGCCGGCGCCGCGGCCCGCCGTTCGGGACTCTTCCTCTCCGCGGGTTTCGCCACCGGCGGGCTGGTGGCGGCGCTGATAGCCCAGTGGGCCCCGGCGCCCATGATCACCGCATACCTGCCCCACCTCGTCCTCTCCGTGACAGCCGCGCTCCTGGCGTCCCGCGCACCGGAAACGGCCCGCACCGGCGGCCGGGGGCCCGCCCGCACGCCCGACGCCCCCGCGACGGCACCGGCCCCCGCGACGACACCGGCCCCCGCGCCGCACGGCACCGCCCCCGGCGCGGCCTTCCGCCGCCTGGTCGCCCCCGTCGCCCCCTGGGTGTTCGTCGCCCCCAGCATCGCCCTCGCCACCCTCCCCGGGCTCGTCGATGCGGGTCTCACCGGCTGGCAGACCGTGTACGCCGGGATCCTCACCGCCGTCACCCCCGGCGCCGGCCTGCTCGTCGCACCCTTCGCCCGACGCCTCGCCGCCCGCCACCGCATCGCCACCGCCGTGGCCGGACTCGCCGCCGTTATTGCCGGCCTGCTCCTCGCCGCCTTCGCGGTCGCCCGCATCCGGCCCGACGCCGCACTGCTCGCCGCCGCCGTACTCGGCGCCGGATACGGACTGTGTGTGGCGTACGGTCTCACCGAGGTCGCCGCCCTTGCGCCCCCGGAGGGGCTGGCCCGCCTGACCGCCCGCTTCTGGGCCCTGTGCTACCTGGGCTTCTGCACCCCGTACGCGATCACGCTGCTCACCGGCCTGTTCGCCCCGGCCACGGTGCTGCTCGCGGCGGTCGTCCCGGCCGCGGCCACCCTCGCCCTGATCGCCCGCCGGGGCGCCCACCGGGGCGCGCGCCGGGGTGCCCGCCCTGCCGCATGACGCCCAGCCCCCGGCTGCCCGACCTCAGCTCGCGCCGACTGGAGCCCGGCCCCCCGGTATACCCGGCCCCCGTCCGCCACCACCGGCCCGCGTGAGGGAGAATCGGTATGACTCCTGGATCAACCTACGCGGAGGAAGCGTGCCCGGTTTTGTAGAAAAGCCTGAGCCGGTGGAGGTTCCCGGGCTCACCCACCTTCACACCGGCAAGGTGCGCGACCTCTACCAGAACGCCGCCGGCGACCTGATCATGGTCGCCAGCGACCGCACCTCCGTCTACGACTGGGTGCTGCCCACCGAGATCCCCGAAAAGGGCCGCATCCTCACCCAGCTGTCCCTGTGGTGGTTCGAGCAGCTCTCCGACCTGGCCCCCCACCACGTCCTCTCCACCGACGTCCCGGCCGGCGCCCCCGCCGACTGGGCGGGCCGCACCCTGGTCTGCAAGTCGCTGCGGATGGTCCCCGTCGAGTGTGTGGCCCGCGGCTACCTCACCGGCTCCGGCCTCGCCGAATACCGGCAGACCCGTACCGTCTGCGGCCTGGCCCTCCCCGAAGGCCTCGTCGACGGTTCCGAGCTCCCCGCGCCGATCTTCACCCCGGCCACCAAGGCCGCCGTCGGTGACCACGACGAGAACGTCTCCTACGAGGAGGTCGTCCACCAGATCGGCGCCGAGGTGGCCGCCCAGCTCCGGCAGACGACCCTCGCCGTCTACGGCCGGGCCCGCGACATCGCCCGCGAGCGCGGCGTCATCCTGGCCGACACCAAGTTCGAGTTCGGCTTCGACGGTGAGCAGCTGACCCTGGCCGACGAGGTCCTGACGCCCGACTCCTCGCGCTTCTGGCCGGCCGACCTGTGGCAGCCGGGCCGCGCCCAGCCGTCCTTCGACAAGCAGTTCGTCCGGGACTGGCTGACTTCTCCCGCGGCGGCCTGGGACCGTACGGGAACGCTGCCGCCGCCTGCCCTCCCGCACGAGATCGTCGAGAGCACCCGCGCCAAGTACGTCGAGGCCTACGAGCGTCTTACGGGTCTCAGCTGGGCGTGAGCCCTCGTCCGGGCCGGGCCTCAACCCGGCCCGGGCCGTACCCGGCCGGCGAACAGGTGCCGCGCACACGAAGAGGCCCCGTCCGACATCACTGCCGGCCGGGGCCTTCTCCTTCTGAGCGGACGACGAGGCTCGAACTCGCGACCTCAACCTTGGCAAGGTTGCGCTCTACCAACTGAGCTACGTCCGCATGCTCCGTGCACAGCTCCTGAAACCAGTCGCCGCCGCGCGGTGCGGGCACCACTATAGCCAACCTCGCTCGCGGGCGAGGCGCGCCGCGGCGTGACGGTTCTCCGCACCCAGCTTCGCGGTCGCCGACGAGAGGTAGTTCCGCACCGTCCCGGGCGACAGCGAGGCCCGCTCCGCGATCTCCGCGACCGGCGCCCCGTCCTCGGCGCATTCCAGCACCTCCGCCTCCCTGGCTGACAACGGAGACTCCCCGGCGCTGATCGCATCCGCCGCCAACTCCGGGTCCACATAGCGGTTTCCGGCATGGACCGCGCGTATGATCTCCGCCAGCCGCTGCGCCGACACCGTCTTCGGAACGAACCCCCGCACCCCGGCTTCCAGCGCCCGCTTCAGATGCCCCGGCCGGCCATGGCTCGTCACGATCATGCACCGGCACCCCGGCACCTCACCCCGCAGAGATGTGGCCACTGCCACACCGTCCGCCCCCGGCATCTGCAGATCCAGCACCGCCACATCCGGCCCGTGGGCCCGTGCCATCGCCCGCGCCTCCGGTCCCGACGCCGCCTCGGCCACGACCAGCAGATCGTCCTCCAGCGACAGCAACGCCGCCAGTGCTCCCCGGATCAGATGCTCGTCATCCGCGAGCAACACCCGGATCACCTCGCCACGCACCCCGTCACTCACCTGCCGCCCCACCTCTCCGCCGGCCATGAACCCCCGTTCCGAATCTCGTGCCGAACCTCCGTGCCGAGTCCCTGCGCCGAACCCCTGCACCAGATCCCCGCGCCGCACCAGATCCCCGCACCGAGCCCTTGCGCCGAACCCCCGCCCCGTTCGCCCGCGCCATCCGCACCCTCACCCCTCCCTACCCCGTCACCGCCCCCCTCGGTATCGGCAGCTCGACCGTCAGACGGTAGGAGCCCGGCAGGACCGGGCCCGACGCCAGGGTGCCGCCCAAGGGCTGCAGCCGTTCCCGCAGTCCCTTGAGGCCGCTGCCGGGCAGCGAGCCGGCCCCGGTGGGGTCCGGCCGGTGGGTGACCCCGTCGTTCTCCATGGTCATCACGAGTACCGAGCGGTGCGGATCGATCAGGGTCCGCACCGCACAGTGCCGCACCGCGGCGGCGTGCCGCAGGACGTTCGTGGTGCCTTCGCGTACGACCCAGCCGAGCGCCGACTCCACCTCCGGCGGCAGCTGCGTTTCGTCCTCGCCCTCGATACGGCAGTCCACCCCGGCCGCCCGCAGGATGGAGCGGGCCCCGGCCAACTCCGCCCGGAGATCGGCCTTGCGGTAGCCGCGCACCACCTCCCGTACCTCGCGCTGCGAATCCTGGGCGATCCGCTGCACCTCCACCATCTGCTCCACGGCCTCCGGCCGCTCCCGCCGGGCGAGCTGGACCGCCAGCTCGCTCTTGAGGGCGATCACCGCCAGATTCCGGCCCATGACGTCGTGCAGATCCCGGCCGAACCGCAGCCGTTCCTCGGCGACCGCGAGCCGTGCCTCGGTACCGCGTGCCGCGTCCAGCTTGCGGACCACACCGAGCAGCCATCCCGTGGGCCGCGCTATCACGAAGCTCCACAGACCGGCGAAGACCAGCAGACTCGCCACGGCCAGTGCCCCCAGCCAGGAGCCCTTGAGCACCCCGAGCACCAGGATGAGCCCCGTCGCGGCGGCGGCCAGCGCCGCCAGGAACCCCCGCTTCGACACCAGCAGGCTGTGTGCCATGAAGAACGGTGTGAGGCTGGCGGCGACCGCGATGAACACCGTGGCCAGGTTTTCGTCGCGAGTGTGGCCGTAGCCGATGCCGTTGACCGCGATCAGCGCGACCAACGCGATCTCGGCGGCGAGCGTCAGCACACCCGAGACGAGCAGCAGGCCGCGCGGTGTCGCCCCCAGTTTCAGATAGCTGTTCAACGCCCGGTTGAACAGCGGCACGGCCAGCACGGCCTGCACCACATTCAGTCCGGCGACGGCCACCGCCAAAGTGACCGGCAATGCGCTGCCGCTCGTCATGCCCACGACGGGCATCACCCCGCCGATCGCAGGAAGCCAGGGAAGGGCGTACAGCGTCCAGCGGAAGTACGCCTCGACCATGCCCACCTGGCTCCGCCGTCGCCACATCGCCCGTAGCCGCCCGATCATGCGCTGCCCGCCCCCGTTGCCCGATCTCCTGCGCCGTTAGCGCCGCGGCTCCCAGCGGAACCACCGCTGCACAGCAAACAGCGCGAGCCCGGCCCAGGCCAAGCCGGTGATCAGTTGCCCCACCGTCTCCTTGAGGTCCCCGCCGCCGGTCCAGCCGCCGCGTATCAGCTCCATCGCAGGAGACAGCGGCAGGAATCCGAGGACGGTGGCGATCCGCTCCGGAAAGATATCCAGGGGCACCATCACCCCGGACCCGGCCAGCGACAGCATGATGAAGGGCATCACGATCAGCTGAGCGGACTCGGTCGACCTCGCGAAGGCGGAGGTCGCCGCTGCGAGGCCGAGGACCGTGACCATGCCCAGCAACACTCCTGCGATCAGGAGGTGCGGTGCGGTGGGCAGGTCGGTGTCCAGCACCAGCGCACCGAGGACGGCGAGGAGCACGCACTGCGCCAGCCCTATCAGTACCGAAGGGAGCGCGGTGCCGGTCAGTATTTCCAGATCCCGCAGTTCTCCGGTGCGCAGGCGCTTGAGCACCAGTTCCTCGCGCCGGGCGACATAGGCGGCGGTGACGTTGGAGTAGACGGCAAAGACCAGAACGCAGCCGAGGGTGCCGGGCAACAGCACTGTTCCGACCGACAACCCCGTGCCGGCCAGATTCATCGAACCGACCCCCTGCCGCATGGCGATGGCCATCACAATCGGCAGGAACAACGACGTGTACAGCGCGGACTTGTTGCGGACGAGAAGCGTCAACTCGGCCCGCCCCAGGGCCTGCAGACGGCCGGAAGCGCGGGTTTCGGCGGGAATTCCGCCCCGCTCATCGCCGACAGCTTGGCTTGTACCTGCACTCATGTGTTCTCCAGCCCCTTTGCGATGTGCAGAAATGCCTCTTCCAGCGACGCGGATCTGACGTCCAGTCCGTGCAGCGTGATCCCCTTGTCCTGCGCCCAGACCAGCACCGCCGTCGCGGTCCGCTGCAGTTCGTCCGTCCGCAGCCGGACCGTGCGCCCGGTCGTCTCATGGCCGATGACTCCCAGTTCCCCCAGCGGCGGGAGATCGCCGAGGTGGAATCCCTCGGGCAGCTCGAAGGAGAGGTGCGAGGGATGCGCGGCGACCACGTCCGCGACATATCCCGCCGCCGCTATCCGCCCGCCGTGCAAAATCGCCAGCCGGTCCGCCAGCTCCTCGGCTTCCTCGAGATAGTGCGTGGTCAGCACGATCGTGGTGCCGGCGTCCCGCAGCTCGCGCACCAGCTCCCAGGTGACATGCCGCGCCTCGGTGTCCAGCCCGGTTGTCGGCTCGTCCAGGAACAGCACCTCGGGCCGCCCCAGCAGCGCGAGGGCGAAATCCAGTCGCCGCCGCTCGCCGCCGGACAGCTGCTTGACCCGGACGTCCTTGCGCCGGTCCAGTCCCACGGAGCCGAGGGCTTCCTCGACCGGGCGCGCCCCGGTGGTGCACCCCGCCCACATCCGCAGGGTCTCCGCCGGCGTCAGCTCGGCGGGGAAGCCGCCCTCCTGCAGCATGACGCCGATACGGGGCCGCACCTTGTCCCGCTCCCGGAACGGATCATGGCCGAGGACCCGGATCCGCCCGGACGTGGGCGCGGCCAGGCCCTCCAGCAGTTCGAGGGTGGAGGTCTTGCCCGCACCGTTGGTGCCGAGCAGCGCGAACAGCTCGCCCCGGTCGACGGTGAAGTCGATGCCCTTCACGGCCTCATAGCTCTCCTGCGCGCCGGACCGGCTCCGCCCGCCCGGCCGGCTGCGCCCCTCCGCCTGCCCTGCGGGCGTGCTCCGCCCGCCCGGACGGGGCGTCTCCTTCCCGCGCCCTCCGGCCGCGCCGTAGCGCCGGCGGAGTTCGGTGACTTCGATCACACTGGCGCCGGAGCCGGTGCCCCCGGCGCCGCCGCGGCCGGCCTCCGCGATGGTTTTCTCCCCGATGTTCATGAGTCCAGCGTTTCGCCGGATCGCGTTTCCGGGCAGTGCGTCCTGTCATCGCAGCCGATGACAAATGTCAGTTGCCTACGCCGGAAGAGAGGGCAGGGGGACGGTGCGACGGAGAGGGAGGGAGGCGGGTGCGACACGACCGCCGGAAAAAGGAAGAAGGCCCCGGTCGCAATGACCGGGGCCTTCTCTTTCGGAGCGGACGACGAGGCTCGAACTCGCGACCTCAACCTTGGCAAGGTTGCGCTCTACCAACTGAGCTACGTCCGCAGGCATCCACTCGGCTTTCACCGAGCGGCGCGACAGCTACTGTACCTGATCCCGTGACCGGGAACGGTCGAGCTGTCAGAGCGGGTGACAGGGATTGCACACTGCGCCTCCCTCTTGGAAAGAGGGCGCTCTACTACTGAGCTACACCCGCGTGACTCCGTGAGGTCCGGCCTTTCGGCCTCGCCCCTCGGCGTGTTCCAGACTCTAGCTGATCAGTAGGGGTGCTGTGCAAGTCGGCTGTGCCCGGCCCGGGGGACGCGCTGAAGTCGGTTAGCGGTTGGCGGCGTTGAAGGCCTCGTAGACCTTCTTGGGGATCCGGCCGCGCGGGGGGACGTCCATCTGGTGGGACCGCGCCCAGGCGCGGACGGCCGCGGGGTCGGGGTTCACCGCGGTCCGGTGGTAGGCCTTGCCGGACTTGGCCCGCTTGCGGCCGGCCTCCACGAACGGGGCGAGAGCGCCGCGCAGTTTCTTCGCATTGGCTGGATTGAGGTCGATCTCGTACGACTTCCCGTCCAATCCGAAGGCGACCGTCTCTGCGGCTTCTCCTCCGTCGATGTCATCGGAGAGCGTTACTACTACGCGCTGCGCCACGGATATCGGTCCTTTCGTGGAGCGACCCCTTGTTGACATGGGGTGATGCTCCGGATCCGGCTGATTGGGATCAATGCTTTTTCATTTGTACAGCGATGGGCATTGCATTGTGAAGCCCAGTTAATTTCGTCAGCGTGTCTTCCCGCAATCCGGACCCCGGATCTTTTCGAGAATTTTTCCTGAGCTGCACTCCTTCCGATACCGGACCGTGATCGGGCCGCCCGCATATCTATGCGCGTAGATTTTCGAACACGGTACTGTGAGGACACCGCCTTACGCACCACACCACCGGGAGTGCCAGTGGCACGCGTCGTAGTCGACGTCATGCTCAAGCCGGAGATCCTCGACCCGCAGGGGCAGGCGGTGCAGCGCGCACTGCCACGCCTGGGCTTCGAGGGGATCGCCGACGTCCGTCAGGGCAAGCGTTTCGAACTTGAGGTGGAGGGTCCGGTCGACGACGCCGCCCTCGCTCGCATCCAAGAGATGGCCGAGACCTTCCTCGCCAACACCGTCATCGAAGACTTCACCGTGCGGGTCGACTCATGACCTCGCGGATCGGAGTCATTACCTTCCCCGGCACGCTCGACGACCGCGACACCCAGCGCGCGGTCCGGGTCGCCGGTGCCGAAGCGGTGCCGCTGTGGCACCGCGACAAGGACCTCAAGCAGGTCGACGCCGTGGTGCTGCCCGGCGGTTTCTCGTACGGCGACTATCTGCGGGCCGGCGCGATTTCCCGGTTCTCGCCGGTGATGGAGACCGTGATCGAGCAGGCCAGGGCCGGTATGCCGGTCCTCGGTATCTGCAACGGCTTCCAGGTGCTCACCGAGACCCACCTGCTGCCCGGCGCCATGCTGCGCAACAACCATCTGCACTTCATCTGCCGCGACCAGAAGCTGCGGGTGGAGAACGCGGAGACCTCCTGGACGTCGGACTACGCGTCCGGCCAGGAGATCAGCATCCCGCTGAAGAACATCGACGGCCGGTACGTCGCCGACGAGCGCACGCTCGACATGCTCGAGGCCGAGGGCCGGGTCGCCTTCCGCTACCTGGACGGCAACCCCAACGGCTCGCTCCGCGACATCGCCGGCATCACCAATGAGGCGGGCAATGTCGTCGGCCTCATGCCGCACCCCGAGCACGCCGTGGAGCCGCTGATCGGTACGGGCCGTACCGATGGCCTCGGATTCTTCACCTCGATCCTGAAGAAGCTGGTCAACGCATGACTCTGGACACCGTCAAGCACGCAGCCGAGACGCCGGACACCGACCAGCCGTGGGCCGAGCTCGGCCTGAAGCAGGACGAGTACCAGCGCATCCGCGAGATCCTCGGCCGCCGTCCCACCGGCGCCGAACTCGCCATGTACTCGGTGATGTGGTCCGAGCACTGCTCCTACAAGAGCAGCAAGGTCCACCTCAAGCAGTTCGGCGAGAAGGCCCCGGAGAACGACGCGCTGCTCGTCGGCATCGGCGAGAACGCCGGTGTCGTCGACGTCGGCCAGGGCTACGCCGTCACCTTCAAGGTGGAGTCCCACAACCACCCCTCGTACATCGAGCCCTACCAGGGCGCGGCCACCGGCGTCGGCGGCATCGTCCGCGACATCCTCGCCATGGGTGCCCGCCCGGTCGCCGTCGTGGACCCGCTGCGGTTCGGCGCCGCCGACCACCCCGACACCAAGCGCGTCCTGCCGGGCGTGGTGTCGGGCATCGGCGGGTACGGCAACTGTCTGGGCCTGCCCAACATCGGCGGCGAGGTCGTCTTCGACGCCTGCTACCAGGGCAACCCCCTGGTCAACGCCGGCTGCATCGGCGTCATGAAGCACGAGGACATCCACCTCGCCAAGGCGTCCGGCGCCGGCAACAAGGTCATCCTCTACGGCGCCCGCACCGGCGGCGACGGCATCGGCGGTGTCTCCGTGCTGGCCTCGGAGACCTTCGACGACTCCAAGCCCGCCAAGCGCCCCGCCGTCCAGGTCGGCGACCCCTTCCAGGAGAAGCTGCTCATCGAGTGCACCCTGGAGATCTTCAAGGAAGACCTGGTCGACGGCATCCAGGACCTCGGCGGCGCCGGGCTGTCCTGCGCCACCAGCGAGCTGGCCTCGGCCGGCTCCGGCGGGATGCGCGTCGAGCTGGACACCGTGCCGCTGCGTGACTCCTCCCTCTCGCCCGAGGAAATCCTCATGAGCGAGTCGCAGGAGCGGATGTGCGCGATCGTCGAGCCGGGGAAGGTCGACCGCTTCCTGGAGATCTGCGAGAAGTGGGACGTCATCGCGACCGTCATCGGTGAGGTGACGGAGGGCTCGCAGCTGGAGATCTTCTGGCACGGCGAGCAGATCGTGGACGTACCGCCGCGCACCGTGGCCCACGAGGGCCCGGTCTACCAGCGCCCGTATGCCCGGCCCGACTGGCAGGACGCCCTCCAGGCCGACGACGCGGCCAAGCTGGCCCGCCCGGCGAACGCGGACGAGCTGCGCGCGCAGGTCCTCGCGCTGGTGGCCTCGCCCAACCAGGCCTCCAAGGCGTGGATCACCGACCAGTACGACCGGTTCGTGCAGGGCAACACCGTCCTCGCGCAGCCGGAGGACGCCGGCATGGTCCGGATCGACGAGGACAGCAACCTCGGTGTCGCGCTCGCCACGGACGGCAACGGGCGCTACGCCAAGCTCGACCCGTACACCGGCGCGCAGCTGGCGCTGGCCGAGGCGTACCGCAATGTCGCCGCGTCCGGTGCCAAGCCGCTGGCCGTCTCCGACTGCCTGAACTTCGGTTCGCCCGAGGACCCGGCGGTGATGTGGCAGTTCGCCGAGGCCACCCGTGGTCTCGCCGACGCCTGCCAGACCCTCGGCACCCCGGTCACCGGCGGCAATGTGTCGCTCTACAACCAGACCGGCGAGGTGGCGATCCACCCGACCCCGGTCGTCGCGGTGCTCGGCGTGATCGACGATGTGAACCGCCGTACCCCGATCGCCTTCGCGGACGAGGGCCAGCTGCTCTACCTCCTGGGTGACACCCGCGAGGAGCTGGGTGGTTCGGCCTGGTCGCAGGTGGTGCACGACCACCTCGGCGGTCTGCCGCCGCAGGTGGACCTGGAGCGCGAGCGGCTGCTGGCCGAGGTGCTGATCTCCGCCTCCCGCGACGGCATGATCGACGCCGCGCACGACCTCTCCGACGGCGGTCTGATCCAGGCCGTGGTGGAGTCCTGCCTGCGCGGCGGCAAGGGTGCCCGCCTCGTCGTTCCCGACGGTCTCGACCCCTTCGTGCTGCTCTTCTCCGAGTCGGCGGGCCGGGCCGTGGTGGCCGTGCCGCGCAGCGAGGAGCTTCGCTTCACCGACATGTGCGGTGCACGGGGGCTGCCGGCCACCCGGATCGGTGTGGTCGACGGCACCGAGATCGACGTCCAGGGGCAGTTCAGCATCCCGCTGAGCGAACTGAAGGACGCGCACGAGGCGACCATCCCGGGCCTGATCGCCTGATCGCCTGATCCGTCTGAGACGCAGCCCGGGCGCCGCGCCGCGCCACCGACGGCCCGTTCCCGCCATGGGGACGGGCCGTCGCCATTTTTCCCCGCACCTTCCGGCGCCTCCCCGTACCTACCCGCCCGGCAGCCATTGCCATGAATTACGTTATTACGTAATCTCTGAGCATGGATCTGGAGCAGCGGCTGGCCGAAGTGGAACGCCGGCTGGCCGCGCTCGAACGGTCCGCCGCCCGCGCTCCGGTCTCCACGCCCGAGCGGGAGCCGGACGAGGAGCTGTGGGCGCTGCGCGGCCTCAAGGAGCAGTGGGCCGAACTCGGCGCCGACAACGGTGGAGTGCTCTTCACCGGGGCCGTACGGACGCCTGCCGGGCTGCGCTACGAGTGGCAGTACGGCCTGGCCACCGATGCCCTGCTGGACGACGACTGGGCGGCCGCCGCCGAGTCGTTCGCCGCACTGGGCCAGCCCCTGCGGCTGCGGCTGCTGCGCGAGATCCTCGGCGGCCGCTGCACCGCCGCCGAGCTCACCGAGCTCGACGGCACGGGCACGACCGGGCAGATCTACCACCACCTGCGGCAGTTGACCGCCGCCGGCTGGCTGCAGACGGCCGCCCGCGGCCGCTACGAGGTTCCGGCCGGCCGCGTCGTGCCGCTGCTGGTGATGCTGACCGCCGCCGGGTGCTGACGCCCGGCCACACCGACCTCACGGGGGAGAACAAATGACGTCCACCACTGTGCGAAAGCTCTCCAGGTACGCCGCACGCGCCTGCCTGCTCGTCTTCCTCGCGATAGTCGTCGCGAGGTTTTTCGTCGACATCCCGTATGGGTGGGGCTGGGTTCCGCTGGGCCTCTGGATGCTGATCGGATTCGGGGTGAACCGCCGGGCGGCCCGCGAGGAGGGGGACACCATGACGGGCCCGGCCCGCGAGCCGGTGGCGGTCGCCGCTCCGGTCACCGGCCGCTGGAAGGCCCTCAACAGCCCCGCCGACAAGGTCCCCAGCCATGGCACACGGGCCTACGGGCAGGCGTACGCGATCGACATCGTGGCGGAACCGGAGCCGGACTCCCGCCCCGGCTTCGGCTGGTGGCCCCTGTTCCGCCGCAACGAGGAGTTCCCGGCCTTCGGGGCGCCCCTGCTCGCCGTCGCCGACGCCACCGTCGTCCGGGCCGAGGACGGCAGTCGCGACCATCTCAGCCGCACGTCCTGGCCCGCGGCCGTCTACCTGCTCGCCCTGGAAGGCCCCGCCCGCACGCTCGGCGGCGCCCGCTGGATGCTCGGCAACCATGTGATCCTCGACCTGGGAGGCGGCGTCCACGCGCTCTACGCCCATGTCCGCCGCGGTTCGCTCACCGTCCGTACGGGCGACCGGGTGCGGGCCGGGGAGACCCTCGGCCAGTGCGGCGACTCCGGCAACAGCAGCGAGCCGCACGTCCACTTCCAGCTCATGGACGCCGCCGACCCGGTCACCGCCCAGGGCATCCCGTTCACCTGGCAGGGCGTCGGCGTCCCACGCAACGGCGAGACCTTCGAGGCCGCCCAGCCGCGGACGACACCGGCGAGCTGACCGCCGGCCGCCCGCTTGCCGGCCGCCCCGGCACCCGTCTCGCGCATTCGGCAGCACCTGTCAGTGCCGCCTCGTAGGCTGACGGACATGTCTCCTGCCGCCCGGAAGCCGCGTCCCCGCCGGTACGACCCGAAGAAGACCCGCAGCGCCGTCACGGCCCAGCTCGCGCACGTCCAGGAGGCCGTACGCGCCCTTGTGCCGGGCCAGTTGGCGCTGCCGACCCGGCTCGGTGACTGGACGGTGCGCGAGCTGGTGGCGCATCTGTCCATGGCCACGGGGAGCGTGGCGCGCAGTCTTGAGAAGCCGGTGCCGGCGCGGGCGGAGGCCACCTTGCTGGAGTGGCCGTCGGCGGCCGCGCCGCGTGCCTTTGATGTCGATGCGCGCACCCGCGCCCTGGCCGACGCGCACGACCCCGTGGAGCTGCTGGAACGCACCGCTGCCGAGTTCGCCGAGGTCGTCGCGCCGGAGCCGGACGACCGGCTGGTGCCGGTCCTGCCCGGCGCGATGCCGTTGGCCGACTTCCTCGTCACCCGCTGTCTCGAACTCGTCGTGCACACCGACGACCTCGCGGCGGCGACCGGCCTGGAGATCCCCTTCGACCGCCAGGCCCTGGCCGCCACCACCCGCCTGCTGGCCGACGTCCTGGCGGACCGGGCCCCCGGCGGTTCGGTGGAACTGCGGATTCCGCCGTTCGCCGTGGTGCAGTGCGTGGCGGGCCCCAAGCACACCCGCGGCACCCCGCCGAATGTCGTCGAGACCGACCCGCTGACCTGGATACGGCTGGCCACCGGCCGTACGTCCTGGGCCGAGGCGCTGGACGCGGCGACGGTCAGCGCCGGCGGCGAGCGGGCCGATATCAGCGGGTATCTGCCCGTGCTGAGCTGACGGCGGCGGTGGGCCCGGCGCCCGCAACGGACGTGGGCCCGGCGCCCGCACCGGACGTGGGCCGGGCCCCGCGCCCCGGCGTGGGCGGCACCCCCGGCGCCCGTACCGATCGCGGCCGCGGGCGGCGTCGCGCATCTCACACGGAGCGGGACGCGCCACCGCACCGCAAGATCCACACGGTCCGCGCCGCGGGCCCCGCATCCGGCGCCGCACCAGGTGAGCCAAGGGATCCGCGGTGCGCCCGGGGCGCTGAGCCGCCCGTCGCGGGGCGTGGGCACGTCACGCCGTGCGGCCCGCATTCATGCACTCATCCAGTTCCGCGGCCCTCCCCGGTTCGGATGAATGCGCGACCTGCCCTAGACTCGGTGCCGTGCCACGTGGTGACGGACGACTCAACCACGACCTGCTCCCCGGCGAGAAGGGCCCCCAGGACGCTTGCGGCGTCTTCGGTGTCTGGGCTCCGGGTGAAGAGGTCGCCAAACTCACCTATTTCGGGCTGTATGCGCTGCAGCACCGTGGACAGGAGTCCGCGGGCATCGCGGTGAGCAACGGCTCCCAGATCCTCGTCTTCAAGGACATGGGCCTGGTCTCCCAGGTCTTCGACGAGACTTCGCTCGGCTCTCTCCAGGGCCATATCGCCGTGGGTCATGCCCGCTACTCCACCACCGGTGCCTCGGTGTGGGAGAACGCCCAGCCGACGTTCCGTGCGACCGCGCACGGCTCGATCGCGCTCGGCCACAACGGCAACCTGGTGAACACCGCCGAGCTGGCGGATCTGGTCGCCGCGCTGCCCCGCGAGGGCGGCCGGGCGACCCAGGTCGCGGCCACCAACGACACCGACCTGGTGACGGCGCTGCTGGCCGGCCAGGTCGACGAGGACGGCAAGCCGCTGACCGTCGAGGAGGCCGCCCCGCGCGTCCTGCCCAAGGTCAAGGGCGCCTTCTCGCTCTGCTTCATGGACGAGCACACGCTCTACGCCGCCCGCGACCCGCAGGGCATCCGCCCGCTGGTCCTCGGCCGCCTGGAGCGCGGCTGGGTGGTCGCCTCCGAGACCGCCGCCCTCGACATCTGCGGCGCCAGCTTCATCCGGGAGATCGAGCCCGGCGAGATGGTCGCCATCGACGAGAACGGTCTGCGCAGCAGCCGCTTCGCCGAGGCCCGCCCCAAGGGCTGCGTCTTCGAGTACGTCTACCTCGCCCGCCCGGACACCGACATCGCCGGCCGCAATGTGTACCTCTCCCGGGTGGAGATGGGCCGCAAGCTGGCCGCCGAGGCGCCGGCCGATGCCGACCTGGTGATAGCGACGCCGGAGTCCGGCACGCCCGCCGCCGTCGGATACGCCGAAGCCAGCGGCATCCCCTACGGCTCCGGCCTGGTCAAGAACTCCTACGTAGGCCGGACCTTCATCCAGCCCTCGCAGACCATCCGCCAGCTCGGTATCCGGCTCAAGCTCAACCCGCTCAAGGAAGTCATCCGCGGCAAGCGCCTGGTGGTCGTCGACGACTCGATCGTCCGCGGCAACACCCAGCGCGCGCTCGTACGGATGCTCCGCGAGGCCGGCGCGGCCGAGGTCCACATCCGGATCTCCTCCCCGCCGATCAAGTGGCCGTGCTTCTTCGGCATCGACTTCGCCACCCGCGCCGAGCTGATCGCCAACGGGCTGTCGGTCGAGGAGATCGGCAAGTCCCTGGGCGCCGACTCCCTCGCGTACATCTCCATCGACGGCATGATCGAGGCGACCACGATCGCCAAGCCGAATCTGTGCCGCGCCTGCTTCGACGGCGAGTACCCGATGGAGCTGCCCGACCCGGGGCTGCTGGGCAAGCACCTCCTGGAATCGGAGACCGCGAGCCGGACGAAGTCCGATGTGGACGGCGTCCAGACGCTCACCGCCGGGGTCGGCGGGGCCGACGCGCTGCGTCGCCCGTAGAGCTCGTTCACACACGACAGGAAAGTGCTCAGCCATGTCCGCTGAATCCTCCGGTGCCAGCTACGCCGCCGCGGGCGTTGACATCGAAGCCGGCGACCGCGCCGTGGACCTGATGAAGGAGTGGGTGAAGAAGGCCACCCGCCCCGAGGTCGTCGGCGGGCTCGGCGGCTTCGCCGGCCTCTTCGACGCCTCCGCCCTCAAGCGGTACGAGCGTCCGCTGCTCGCCTCCGCGACCGACGGCGTCGGCACGAAGGTCGACATCGCCCGCAAGATGGGCGTCTACGACAGCATCGGCCACGACCTCGTCGGCATGGTCGTCGACGACCTGGTCGTCTGCGGCGCCGAGCCGCTGTTCATGACCGACTACATCTGCGTCGGCAAGGTCTACCCCGAGCGGGTCGCCGCGATCGTCAAGGGCATCGCCGAGGGCTGTGTGCTGGCCGGCTGTGCGCTGGTCGGCGGCGAGACCGCGGAACACCCGGGGCTGCTGGGCGCGGACGAGTTCGATGTCGCGGGTGCCGGCACCGGCGTCGTCGAGGCGGACCGGGTGCTGGGCGCGGATCGTATCCGTACGGGCGACGCGGTGATCGCCATGGCGTCCTCCGGGCTTCACTCGAACGGGTACTCGCTGGTCCGCCATGTGCTGTTCGACCGTGCCGGAATGGCCCTGGACCGGGAGGTCCCGGAGTTCGGCCGCACGCTCGGCGAAGAGCTCCTGGAGCCGACCAAGATCTACTCGCTGGACTGCCTGGCGCTGACCCGTACGACCGAGGTGCACGCCTTCTCGCACATCACCGGCGGCGGTCTGGCCAACAACCTCGCCCGGGTGATCCCGGACGGTCTGCACGCCACCGTCGACCGCGCCACCTGGACGCCGGGCCCGGTCTTCGACCTGGTCGGCACGGCCGGCTCGGTCGCCCGCCCGGAGCTGGAGAAGACCCTGAACATGGGCGTCGGCATGATGGCCGTCGTGCCGCAGGGTTCGGTGGAGGCCGCCCTGACCACGCTGGCCGACCGCGGCGTGGACGCCTGGGTCAGCGGCGAGATCACCGACCGCGGTGACCGCGCCGAGGCAGTGACCCTGACCGGTGACTACGCGAGCTGAGCGGACGGGCGCCCGCCTCGGCCCCACCCGGGCCAGGACGGGCGCCCCTCTCTCCGGCGGCCTTCGGTGCGGCCACCGCGCCCACGGCTATCCGGGAAGCGGTCATCCGCGCAGCACAGAACCCGGTCCGGGCGATGCCCAGGACCGGGTCCGTGATGCTGTTATGGGTGCCGCGAGCGCGCAGAGCGTCAAGCGCGACGACGCTGCTGGGACGAGTCGCCCTCGTCCTCTTCTTCGTCGTCGCTGTTGTACAGATCTGCGTACCGTGCGTACGGGTCGTCGTCCTCGTCCTCCTCGAACGGCTCGGCGTTCGGAGGCTGCTGGTTCGACGGTGTTGCACCCAGCTCGTCGGCCAGTCGTGAGAGATCCGTCCCACCGCTGCTGTACTTCAGCTGGCGGGCGACCTTTGTCTGCTTGGCCTTGGCCCGGCCGCGCCCCATGGGTCGACCCCCTCAATGACGGGGCTCGGTGGCCCCAGAGTCTTGACACGCGTTCATGGATCAGAGCGGGCTCTCGACAGAGAGACCGGCCCGTAGGGCTTTAACGGTACCTGCTTCCGCGGCCATACGGTACGTCGCCCGCATCACCCGCCGCTCGGCACGACCGGCAAGGCGCCCCGTCCCCGCTGGTCAACTGCGATTTTAACCTGTCTTGTACGGCGACCCGCCGACGGGTGGTGAGGGATGTCTCCCCCGGCCACCCGCGGCAGGCAGTACAGAGCTGCCTTTCCGGCCCGCAAGGGGGCATTTCCGGCCTGGGTCAGGGGCGCTGCGCCTCCGCCATGCGCTGCTCGGCCAGGCGGTCGGCGGCCGCGGCGGGCGGAATGCCGTCGGCCTTCGCGCGAGCGAATATCGCCAGCGTGGTGTCGAAGATCTTCGCCGCCTTGGTCTTGCAGCGGTCGAAGTCGAAGCCGTGCAGCTCGTCGGCCACCTGGATGACACCGCCGGCGTTCACGACGTAGTCGGGGGCGTAGAGGATGCCGCGGTCGGAGAGGTCCTTCTCGACGCCGGGGTGGGCGAGCTGGTTGTTGGCCGCGCCGCACACCACCTTCGCGGTCAGCACCGGCAGCGAATCGTCACTCAGCGCGCCGCCCAGCGCACACGGGGCATAGACGTCCAGGCCCTCGGTGCGGATCAGGGCCTCGGTGTCCGCCACGGCCGTGACCTGCGGGTACTTGGCGCGCACCCGCGCCACCGAATCGGCGCGGACATCCGTGATCACGACCTCGGCGCCGTCTTCGAGCAGGTGCTCGACGAGGAGGTGGCCGACCTTGCCGACGCCCGCGATGCCCACCGTGCGGCCGCGCAGCGTCGGGTCGCCCCAGGCGTGCTGGGCCGAGGCGCGCATGCCCTGGAAGACGCCGTAGGCGGTCAGGACGGAGGAGTCACCGGCGCCGCCGTTCGCCGGGGAACGGCCGGTGGTCCACTTGTTCGTACGGGAGACGACGTCCATATCGGCCACGTAGGTGCCGACGTCGCAGGCGGTGACGTAGCGGCCGCCGAGGGAGGCCACGAACCGGCCGTAGGCGAGCAGAAGTTCCTCGGTCTTGATCAGGTCGGGGTCACCGATGATCACGGCCTTGCCGCCGCCGTGGTCCAGCCCGGCGAGGGCGTTCTTGTAGGACATGCCGCGCGACAGGTTGAGGGCGTCCAGCACGGCCTCCTCCTCGGAGGCGTAGGCATGGAAGCGGGTGCCACCGAGGGCGGGTCCCAGGGCGGTGCTGTGGATGGCGATCACGGCCTTGAGGCCGCTGGCACGGTCCTGGCAGAGAACGACCTGCTCATGGCCCCCCTGCTCCGATCGGAACAGGGTGTGCAGAACGCCGCCGTCGGTGCCGGCGTGGGCCGGACGTACGTCAGTCACGGTGGTGACTCCCATAAGTCGCGAAGGGTGCCCTCCGACGGGTGGGGAGGGCCGGTTGAAAAGAGCGTAAGACCTGCGGGACCGGTTGATCGGGCGGGTGCCCAGGATCACCCTCTCCCGGGGGACGGGCATGGGACGATCTGGTCGTATCGCAGGCCGGCGGGGACCCTCGGGATCTCCCGGCGGCGACTTCCCCTTTGAAGGAGCGGGCGTGGCCCTGGCGTCGTCGGTGAAAGTCCCGTACATGGCATATCTACGGGTCTACGAGCCGCTGGCTGCGTTCCCCGAGCCGGAGCGCTCCCACTGGGCGCGCTATGCCAAGCGGGAGGACACCCCCACCGCCCAGGACGAGCAGCGCCGGGCGCTGGCCGATCTGCTGGCGACCCCGCCGGTGCCGGTGCCGGTCCACGAGAGCGCGGACGCCTTCATCGCCGTGGTGGACGAGGTGACGTGTGTCTGTCCCTGGCGGACCCGGCTGCGCGGCTGGCAGGCCCTGGAGGCGCTGGACGAGCTGCTGCCGGCGTCGGTGCTGGACGCGGCGCTGCCCCCGGTGGTGCGGCTGCAGGCGGCCGGCGACTACGAGCGGTGGCGGGAGCGCAACCCGGACGCGAGGCCCTGGATCCGCGGCGCTGCCTGGCACGTCCCGGTCCGCTGGTTCGTGCTGTTCGACGACGGCGAGCGGGAGTACACGAAGGGTGACCAGGCGCCCGTGATGCGTTACCGGACGCCCATGGTGGAGGCACGGCGACGGGTCGCCCGGGGGCTGCGCACGCTGCGCGACGCCCTGGAGGAGGGGCCGCTGATCGACGGCCTGGTAGATGTGGGGCGTTGGCTCGAGGAATTCCATCCGCGTTCGCTCGTGGAGCTGGACTACGGCGGACTGGTGCACGCGGTGCCCGAGGAGCAGCTTGCCGAGGACCGTTCCGCCGCCGAGGTGGCGGAGGGACTGGCGGCGCTGCGCGAGGGCGACGGCGAGCGGGCCGGGGTCGCGTACGAGAAACTTTCCCAGCGGTGGCGTGCGGTGCGGGAACGCCAGTTCTCCAGCTGAGCGCCGGTGCGGTGCAATGGTAGGTATGCGGAATCGGTTCCTTCGCTTTCGGTGGCCGGACGGTAAAGGACGTAGGTCCCTATCCGGGCGATTGCCTCAAGCGTGACCTAAAGCACTGACTTCGGGTCTTGCTCTCAAGCCATACCCTCGTGCCAAAATAGGACAAGGAGCCCGACGCGGGCTCCTTCCGTCCAACTAAGGGCGGATAGATCGGTATTGCGCTCCTTGAGGGGTCTCGTGGCGTCTGTTCACGTTGTGACTGATCGTCACGGACGAGTGACTGTCCGCTATGGCACGGTCCATCGGCTTCCGCCGAGGTTGAACACCTGAGAGGGCAATTCCATCGGTTTGGCCGACGTGGCTGGACAGATGGTGTAGTTGTAGTGCCGAGGACAAGCCGTTCGTCCTATAACCGACTCGGCCCGCGTCCGCCATTTCGGGCAACGTGGGTCAAGGTGCAGAATTTAGAGGAAAGAACCGTGATGGTTCGGTTCTCCCGAGGAGGCCGCTCATGACCGCTCGCACCCCTGACGCCGAGCCGCTGCTTACCCCTGCTGAGGTCGCCACGATGTTCCGCGTGGACCCGAAGACGGTGACCCGCTGGGCCAAGGCAGGCAAGCTCACGTCCATCCGCACGCTCGGAGGGCATCGGCGTTACCGCGAGGCTGAGGTCCGCGCACTGCTCGCGGGCATTCCGCAGCAGCGCAGCGAGGCCTGAACAACCGCATAACCAGGTCGTTTTCGGGGCCCCCAACCCGAAAATGCCTGCTTTGCACCCCTAGCTCGACCTGCTTCACCTTGCTTCACACAGCTTCATATGACGCGGCGCCTGCCCCAACAGGCCCCACGCCCGCCGCATCTTGGGTACGTCATCGATCGCGCTGGACTCCGCCGGGTCCAGCGCGATCTTTTTGTGTACGCCCGCTCCAGGGCCCTTCACGGCGGCCGGGTCGGCACGCCGCCGACGCCATCCCGGACGCCGGTCAGGGTGCCTTCACGGGCCTTGTGGGGGCCTCTGTGTACGGACCCGGCGGGCTCGTTACTGAGTCGTTCACAGGCAGTGCAATTGCACATATTAAATTGACCGGTTGTATGGGGGGTTTAAGTTCCGCATCGCGCCAAACTGGTTCGGTGACACCCGTCACACTGCGCGGCGCTTGAAGACGATACGTCCGCTGCGGTAGAGAACTTCTCCCGCCGCGCCCAACAGCCTGTCACCGCGCGTACGAGAGCGCAGGCGGCGTTGGTCATCCGCGCACAGGATTTTCGTCCTCAGCCGCCTGCGGCTCGCAGAGGGCCGGCGGCGGGGCGGGAGCGGCCGCGGGCGCCGGAGCCGCGGAGCGGGCCGTGTGCGGCTCCATGGCGAGCCGCAGCAGCTGGTGGCAGACGGGGCAGTGCCGCATCAGGTGGCGATAGGCCGTGGCCGCCGACAGATGGGCCCGCAACAGTGCTCTGGTCTCGTGCCGTACCGCAGTCGTCATTGCGCATACCTCCCCGGCCCCCGTGCCCTTCCTCAGTGAGTACCGGTGGTACGTGCCGCAGTCAATACGGCGGGCAGCAAACCGGCTACGCACCGCATTCGGCCGGCGGGGGTGGGGGGCGGACGGCGGCGGAGGCGAACGGCGGCGCGGGCCCGCGGTCAGTGGCGCTTGAAGGCCCGATACGGCCCGCAGGGGCGGGTCCTGACGGGGAGTGCGGCGACCGGCCCCCGGCGGCGGCCGTCCACCGGGCGCGGGATCACTCCGACAGCGGAACGGTCCGGACAGCAGAACGGCCCGCATCCGAGAAGGATGCGGGCCGTCATCATGCGGTCCTGACGGGATTTGAACCCGCGGCCTCCACCTTGACAGGGTGGCGAGCACTCCAAACTGCTCCACAGGACCTTGCGTTTCGCTTTCCGCTTGCGGCGGGCTGCGAAACAAGACTGTACAGCAGGTCAGGGGGTGCGGTCGAACTCGCTACCGGCGGCCCTGATTCCCGGGGGAAAGACGCCGCCTACGGCGCGGCGGCGTCCACCGCCTTCACGATCCGCTTGTCGGAGACCGGGTACGCCGTGCCCAGGGCATGGGCGAAGTAGCTCACCCGCAACTCCTCGATCATCCAGCGGATCTCCCGGGCCGCTGCGGGCACCGGGCGGCCCTGCGGGAACTGCTCCAGCAGCCAGGCGTATTCGTCCTGCATCTCCTTCACCTTCGCCATCCGGGTGCGGTCCCGCTCGGCGTGGGTGGGCAGCTGCTGCAGCCGGCGGTCGGCGGCCACCAGGTAACGCATCAGGTCCGGCAGCCGTTTGGCGCCGTGCGCCGTGACGAAGCCCGGCTTGATCAGCGCCGCCAGCTGCTCCTTGACGTCCGTGAGCGACGGGAGCAGGGAGGGGAACGAGGTCTCCTTCAGCCGGCGCTCGCACGCCTGCCAGGCGGCCAGCACCTCCTGGACCTGCTGGATGGTCTTGAGGGTGATGTCCACCAGGTCGGCGCGGACGGCGTCGAAGAGCTTGCGGAAGGACTCCTCGTCCCACGCGGGGCCGCCCCGGGCCGCGATCAGCCGGTCGGCCGCGGCGGTGACACAGTCGTCGAAGAGTGCCCCGATCGAGCCGTGCGGATTACGGGACAGCGCCAGCTTCTGCTGATTGCTCAGCTTGTCCTGGGCGAACTTGGCGGGGTTGGTGGGAATGTTGAGCAGGATGAGGCGGCGGGTGCCCGCCCACATCGCCGTGAGCTGTTCGGCCTCGGTGTCGAAGAGGCGGACCGCGACGCTGCTGCCCTCGTCGACCAGCGCCGGATAGGCCTTCAGCGGCTGGCCCCCGCGCCGGGTCTCGAAGGTGCGCGGCAGGGTGCCGATCGTCCAGGACGTCAGGCCGGTCCGCTGCTCCGGGCCGGCCGGCGTCCGCCCGTCGCCCGTGCCGCCCTTGCGGTCCCCGGCGGGGCGCTCGGCGGCCTGCTCGAAGGCCTTGGAGATGGCCGCCCTGGTCTTCGGCTTGAGCTTCAGCCGCAGCGCCTCCAGGTCCTTGTCCTCGGCGAGCTTGCGGCGGCGCTCGTCCACCACCCGGAAGGTGATCTTGAGATGGTCGGGGATCTTGTCCGGGGCGAAGTCCGCGGCGTCAACGGGCACGCCCACCATCCGCTGCAGCCCCGCGGCCAGCGAGGTCACGAGGGCGCCCTGCAGGGGAACCGTGGAGTCCAGGAAGCGGGCCGCGAAGTTCGGCGCCGGGACGTAGTTACGGCGGATCGGCTTGGGGAGTGACCGGATCAGCTCGGTCACCAACTGCTCGCGCAGGCCGGGGATCTGCCAGTCGAAGCCCTCGGAGGAGACCTGGTTGAGGACCTGGAGCGGGATGTGGACGGTCACGCCGTCCGCGTCCGCGCCCGGCTCGAACTGGTAGGTGACCTTGAGCTTCAGCTTTCCCTGCCGCCAGGAATCCGGGTAGTCGTCCTTGGTGACGGCCTCGGCGGACTCATTGATGAGCATCGAGTGCTCGAAGTTCAGCAGCTCCGGCTCTTCGCGGTGCTGCTTCTTCCACCAGGCGTCGAAATGCGCGCCGGAGACCACATCGGCCGGAATGCGCTGGTCGTAGAAGTCGAAGAGGGTTTCGTCGTCCACGAGGATGTCGCGGCGCCGGGCCCGGTGCTCCAACTCCTCGACCTCGCCGAGAAGTTTGCGGTTGTCATGGAAGAACTGGTGGTGGGTGCGCCAGTCGCCCTCGACCAGGGCGTTGCGGATGAACAGGTCCCGCGAGGTCTCCGGGTCGATCCGGCCGTAGGCGATCTTGCGCTGGGCGACGATCGGGACGCCGTAGAGCGTCACCCGCTCGTAGGCCATCACCGCGGCCATCTTCTGTTCCCAGTGCGGCTCGCTGTACGTCCGCTTCACCAGATGCTGGGCGAGCGGTTCGATCCACTCCGGCTCGATCTTCGCATTCACCCGCGCCCACAGGCGGGACGTCTCGACCAGCTCGGCCGACATCACCCAGCGCGGTGGCTTCTTGAAGAGCGCGGAACCGGGGAACACCGCGAACTTGGCGCTGCGGGCGCCCAGATACTCGTTCTTGCCGGCCCCTTCTTTCCCGCCCTCCAGCCCTGCGTTCTTGAGGCCGATGTGCGAGAGCAAACCGGAGAGCAACGAGGTGTGGATATGGTCCGGCGCGGCATCCTCCTCGCTGAGGTGGATGCCCATGGTCTTGGCGACCGAACGCAGCTGGGAGTAGATGTCCTGCCACTCGCGTATCCGCAGGTAGTTCAGGAACTCGCTGCGGCACATCCGGCGGAAGGCCGAGGAGGACAGCTCCTTCTGCTGCTCGCGGACGTAGCGCCACAGGTTGAGGAAGGCGAGGAAGTCGGAGGTCTCGTCCTTGAAGCGGGCGTGCTGCTGGTCGGCCTGCTGCTGTTTGTCGGCGGGCCGCTCGCGCGGGTCCTGGATGGACAGCGCCGCCGCGATGACCATGACCTCGCGGACACAGCCGTTGCGGTCCGCCTCCAGCACCATCCGCGCCAGCCGCGGGTCGACCGGCAGCTGGGAGAGTTTGCGGCCGAGCGGGGTCAGCCGCTGCCCCTTCTCCCCCGGCTTGGCGGGCTTCTGCTGGGTGTCGAGCGCCCCGAGCTCGCGCAGCAGATCGACGCCGTCCTTGATGTTGCGGCGGTCCGGCGGGTCGATGAACGGGAACTTCTCGATGTCGCCGAGGCCGGCCGCGGTCATCTGCAGGATGACGGAGGCGAGGTTCGTCCGGAGGATCTCGGCGTCGGTGAACTCGGGACGGGAGAGGAAGTCGTCCTCGGAGTAGAGGCGGATGCAGATGCCGTCGCTGGTACGGCCGCAGCGGCCCTTGCGCTGATTGGCGCTGGCCTGCGAGACCGGCTCGATGGGCAGCCGCTGGACCTTGGTGCGGTAGCTGTAGCGCGAGATACGGGCCATGCCCGGGTCGATGACGTACCGGATGCCCGGGACGGTCAGCGAGGTCTCGGCGACGTTCGTGGCCAGCACGATCCGTCTGCCCGTGTGCCGCTGGAAGACGCGGTGCTGCTCGGCGTGCGACAGCCGCGCGTAGAGGGGGAGCACCTCGGTGGACGGCAGGGCCTTCTTGTTGAGCGCGTCCGCGGTGTCGCGGATCTCCCGTTCACCGGAGAGGAAGACCAGGATGTCGCCGGGGCCCTCGGCCTGCAGCTCGTCCACGGCGTCGCAGATCGCGGTGATCTGGTCGCGGTCGGCCTCCTGGCCGCCCTCTTCCAGCAGCGGGCGGTAACGCACCTCCACCGGGTACGTACGGCCGGAAACCTCGACGATGGGGGCGCTCGGCTTCGGCTCGTCGCTCCCGGAGATGCCGGTGCGGTCCGGCGCCGCCCCTACGGTCGCGAAACTGCCGAAGTGCCGCGCGAACCGTTCCGGGTCGATGGTCGCGGACGTGATCACGACCTTCAGGTCCGGGCGGCGGGGCAGCAGCTGCGCCAGGTAGCCGAGGATGAAGTCGATGTTGAGGCTGCGTTCGTGTGCCTCGTCGATGATGATCGTGTCGTACTGGCGCAGCTCGCGGTCCGTCTGGATCTCGGCGAGCAGGATGCCGTCCGTCATCAGCTTGACGAGGGTGTCGCCGCCGACCTGGTCGGTGAAGCGGACCTTCCAGCCGACCGCCTCGCCCAGCGGGGTCTTCAGCTCCTCGGCCACCCGCTCGGCGACCGTGCGGGCCGCGATCCGGCGGGGCTGAGTGTGCCCGATCAGGCCCCGGATGCCGCGGCCGAGCTCCAGGCAGATCTTGGGGATCTGGGTCGTCTTGCCGGAGCCGGTCTCACCGGCGACGATCACGACCTGGTGGTCGCGGATCGCGGCGAGGATCTCGTCCTTCTTCTGGCTGACCGGCAGCTCTTCCGGATAGGTGATCTGGGGCACCGCGGCCTGCCGCTGGGCGACCCGCAGCTCCGCCTCGTCGAGGCCGGCGGAGATCTCGGCGAGCACGGCGGCCCGGGCCTCGGGCTTACGGATCCGGCGCGCGCCGTCGAGCCGACGCCCCAGCCGCTGCTGGTCGCGCAGCATCAGCTCGGGCAGCCGCTCCAGCAGAGCGGACAGGGTGGGAGCGGGGGTGCCGGGCGGGGTGGAGACAGCGCCGTCGGGCAGGGCGGAGGCAGGCTGACTGGACATACGTCCCCCAGGATCTCACCTCACGTAATCGACTGGCGAACCATTTGCCCGTACGGCCGGATCACGGGCCTCCGGGCCGCCGATACGGGTCATCTGCCCGGGTATGCCCCGTGTCGTTGCTTTAGCGTGTCCCCATGGCTGATCATCGTGGCGCTTCCGGCCCGCCCGGCGGACCCGCTCCGCACGGCGTGCACGGCAGGTCGCGGACCGGCGCTCAGAGGTGGGCGGCCGTCGCGTGGGCGGCCTTCAAGAAGTCGCCCTACCTCCCCGCGGTCGTGCTGATCTTCATCGTTGCCGCGGCGGCCGGTCTGTTCGCCGGCTCGTACACGTACGCCATGGCCAATCCGACGCCCCGGTCCGTCCCGACCGCCGTGGTCGGCTCTCCCGACACCCCGCCGGTGAAGGCCTTCACCCAGGGGATGGAGAAGGCGCTGAACGCTTCGCTCCGGCTGACCGGGTACCGCACCTACGGCCAGGCCCGGCGGGCCGTCGACGAGCAGCAGGAGTTCGCGATCCTGCGCGCCCGTGGCAGGGGCGTGGAGCTGGACGTCTCCGGCGCCTCGGGGGCCACGGTGGCGCAGCTGCTGGCCCAGTCGGGCGCGAAGGTCGGCAAGGCGATCGGCGTGGACGTCCGGATCCGGGACATCAAACCGCTGCAGAAGGGCGATCCCCGCGGTCTGGCGCTGTTCTACGTCTCGCTGGCCGCGGTGATCATCGGCTTCGTCGGCGCGATCCAGCTCAGCGTGCACGCCCGCGGCCTGGATCCGGCCGAGCGGATCGCCTGCACCGCGGTCTATGCGCTGCTGGGGGGCTTCTGCATCGCGGCGGTGGTCGACTGGTGGCTGGGCGCGCTGCGGCTGCCGTTCGTGGAGTCCTGGCTGATCCTGGCGCTGACGATGTTCACGTCCGGCATGGTCTTCACGATGTTCAACGCCCTCATGGGGCGCTGGGCGATGATCCCCACCTGGGGACTGATGGTGCTGCTGGGCAACCCTTCCTCGGGCGGCGCGGTCTCCTGGCCGCTGCTCCCCTCCGCCCTCGGCCTCATCGGCCGCTGGCTGCCGCCGGGCGGCTCGGTCAACGCCCAGCACACCGCCGTCTACTTCGGCGGCCACCAGCACGCCTTCCCCTTCCTGGTGCTGGCCGGCTGGTCGGTGCTCTCGTGCACGGTCTTCTGGATCTGGCGGCACCGCCACCCGGGTGGCCGCGAGGAGGCGGTGGCGCCCGCCGCGGACGGGTGAGGCGGCAGGGGCGGTGGGCGGAAAAAGGGATTACGCGGCCTTCGCGCATCGGTGACGATGACGGCATGGACAAGGGATGACGACGGACGGCGGGTATCGCCGTGATGGCCGCCGGTTTCGGAATTGCCGCCTGGCTGGTCTTCGGCGCGCCGCCGGCCGCGGAGGACGGCTGGTGGCGGCTGGTGCGGATGGCAGTGGGCCTGACGGCGATGGGGGTGGTCAGCGGCGGCGCCCGGCTGTTTTTCTGTCAGCCGGAGAGTGAGCGCGACGGGGCCCTCGGGGAAACGGTCGCCGACCGGGACAGCGGTCACCGACCGGACGTGAAAGCGGTCACCGACCGGGCGTAAGCCCGTCATCGACATCGCCCGGACCCGACAACGACCGCACACGAAAAAGGCCCCGATTCGAGGAATCGGGGCCTTCTCCCAATGGGTGTGGCTGGGGCCGGGGTCGAACCGGCGACCTATCGCTTTTCAGGCGATCGCTCGTACCAACTGAGCTACCCAGCCGCAGCGGTCCTGACGGGATTTGAACCCGCGGCCTCCACCTTGACAGGGTGGCGAGCACTCCAAACTGCTCCACAGGACCTTGCATTGTGCGAAAGCGGCGTGAACCAGTCTCGCACACGGTGATGCGTGCCCCCAACGGGATTCGAACCCGTGCTACCGCCTTGAAAGGGCGGCGTCCTGGGCCACTAGACGATGAGGGCTGGTGGCCACCTTGGCGTCGTTACCGGCGCCGTCGGGGACGTGAGAAGCATATGGGATGGGAGGACCGTTCGCCAAAACGGTTTACCGGGGGCCGCCGGAAGGGCTCCTGGCCGGGCGCGGAAGCGGGTCGGACGGTGGGCCGGACGAGTGAGGGGAGCCGGACGGCGAGGGCGTGGCGCCGGGTTGGTTCTCGCGGGGGAGGTGGCGGCTGACCTCGGCCCGCGACAGGCCCAGTCCGCCGAGGGTGATCTCGTCCCAGGCCTGCAGCCGTTTCGTCGTCCGGTCCAGATAGAGCACCGACGCCTCGACCGGCGCGGGCTTCTTGTTCTGCACCGCGCGCAGCCCGCCGCCGCCCGTGGAGCCCTCGACCATCAGCCGGGTGCCCTGGGGGAGCGTGGTGATCTCGCGGTGGTGAAGGTGGCCGGCCAGCGCCAGCGGGGCCAGGCCGTCCGCCTCGGTCACGGCGGTGGGGTTGTGGGCCAGTGCGATGTCGACGGGGGTGCCGGCCAGCCGCTGGGTGCGCAGCGAGTCGGCGAGCCGGCCGCCGGCGGTGCGCTCGGCGGGCTCGCCGGCCGCCACCACGGAGCGGTCCGGGGTGAACTGTGGGTCGCCGACGCCCGCGAGGCGCAGGCCGGCGACCCGGGCGACCTTGCCGTGGTCCAGGACGGTGACGCGGGGGCGGCCGGTCAGGTACTTCTGCGTGCCGCGCGAGTCGTGGTTGCCGCGCACCCAGACGTACGGGGCGCCGAGGGTGGAGACCGGGTCCAGGAAGTGGTTCTCGGCGGCCGAGCCGTGGTCCATGGTGTCGCCGGTGTCGATGATCACGCTGATCCGGTACTGCTTCACCAGGGAGGCGATGATCCGCCAGCCGGCGGGGTTGAGGTGGATGTCGGAGACGTGCAGCACCCGGATGGTGGTGGGTTCCGGCTGGTAGACCGGCAGCGTCGAGGTGGCGTCGTAGAGCTTGGTCACATTGGTCACCAGGCGCGCCAACTCCTTCTGGTAGACGTTGAATTCGCTGACGATGTTGCGGGCGTTGCCGACCACGGACGGGGCCGAGGAGAGCAGCCCGGAGAACTTCGGCTCCAGTACGGACTTCGGGTTCCAGGTGGCGTACGCGGTGCCGGCACAGGCGGCGAGCAGGGCGAGCGCCAGCCCGCCGGCGGCCAGCGCGCGGCGCGGGCGGCGGTGGACGGCCAGGCTCAGCGCGGTCGCGCCGGACGCCACGGCGACAGCGGAGTGCAGCGCCAGCCCCAGGGCGCCGCGGGTGACGTCACGGGTGACCTCGTCCTGCAGGCCGGCGAACCGCTCGGGGTGGTCGACCAGCGCCCGGGAGCGGGCCGGGTCCAGCCGGTCGACATCGACATCGAGCGCTACGGGTGCGTAGTGGCTGCTCAGTTCCAGGTCGCCGAGGGGCGGGACGTTGATCCGGGTGCCGCCGGTCAGCGAGGGGCGCAGCGCCATGCTGGTGTCCATCGGGCCGACGGGGGCGTGGACGCCGCCGATCAGGACCAGCCCCAGCCAGGCACCGAGGACGGCCACGGATATCAGGCCGAGGGCGGAGCGCAGGGGGCGGCGCGGGGCGGCGCCGAGCGGGGTGGCGGATGCCGGGTGGGCTAAGGAGCGCGACCAGTCCAGGACGGGAGCGCCCGGGGCCGTACGGCGGGAGCGGTAGGCGCGGCGGACGGCTGTGGGCAGTGCGGGTACGCCGTGGAGCCAGGTGAACAGCAGCCGGTGCGGCGGGGTGCGCGGGGAGTCGGGGTGCGGTGTCCGGGAGCGCGCGGCGCGGGCCATTGGTCCCGTATGCCCGGCCGGTGGCACCGCCATGCGGGGAGCGGCCGCTTCCGGTTGGGGTGCGGAGTGGCGGGCGGGACGCGACGATCGGTGGTGGGTCCGGGTGGCGGAGAATGGTGGTGTGCTGGAAATGACGCGCGAGGAGTTCGAGGAACTGGTCGCCGAGGCGCTGGACCGGATTCCGCCGGAGCTGACCCGGCTGATGGACAACGTGGCGGTCTTCGTCGAGGACGAGCCCCCGGCCGGCGATCCCGAGTTGCTCGGGCTGTACGAGGGGACGCCGCTGACCGACCGCGGGGAGTGGTACGCGGGTGTGCTGCCGGACCGGATCACCGTCTACCGGGGGCCGACGCTGCGGATGTGCGA